>DAIDHD010000020.1 GCA_027459765.1 Gammaproteobacteria bacterium
TCCACGTCGACGCGGTCGTCGAGCGACCGCAAGGCGGGCGACGGCAGCGGGGATTGGCAGGCGGCGCGCACGGGTTCCCCCGCGGCGGTGGCGAGCAGCGCCAGCGCGCAGAGCGTCGCCAACCTCCCACCCGAGGCCCGAGCCGTCGATGACATGCGCATTCCGGTCGATACCCCGCAGGGGGCGTGCGGATGTATATCGACTAGGCGGGTCTCCGATGCATACGCGATAACCCTGATGGCGCGCGAAATGCGAATCGTGTTCGCTTCCCGCCCGCCGTCAGCGATCGATCATCCGCGCCATCGCCTCCGGATAACGCTCGCCCTGGATGGGGATCGCCGCCGCCGCCGTCTCGATTTCCATGATCTCGGCCTTGGTCAGGGTCACGTCGAGGGCGCCCAGGTTCTCGTCGAGGCGCGCGAGCTTGGTGGTGCCGGGAATCGGCACGATCCAGGACTTGCGCGCGAGCAGCCAGGCGAGCGCGAGTTGCGCCGGCGTGATGCGCTTGCGCGCCGCGAGCGACTTCAGGAGTTCCACCAGCGTCTGATTCGCCCGCCGCGCCTCCGCCGTGAAGCGCGGCAGGGACATACGAAAGTCCTTGGGGTCGAAGGACGTGCCGGCGTCGATCTGCCCGGTGAGAAAGCCCCGTCCGAGCGGACTGAACGGCACGAATCCGATGCCGAGTTCCTCGAGCACCGGCAGCACGCCCTGTTCCGGCTGGCGCCACCACAGCGAGTATTCGCTCTGCAGCGCCGTCACCGGGTGCACCGCGTGCGCGCGGCGGATGGTCGCCGGGCCGGCCTCGGACAGCCCGAAGTGGCGCACCTTGCCCGCACGGATGAGTTCCTTGACGGTGCCGGCGACGTCCTCGATGGGCACCCGCGGGTCGACGCGGTGCTGGTACAAAAGATCGATGTGATCGGTGCGCAGACGCTTCAGCGACTCCTCGACCATCTCTCGAATCCGCTCCGGTCGGCTGTCCGTGCCCCCCGCGGGATCACCGCGCTCTATCTTGAATCCGAACTTGGTGGCGATGGTCACCCGCTCGCGCAGCGGCTCGAGCGCCTCGCCGAGCAGCTCTTCGTTGACGTACGGCCCGTACACCTCGGCGGTGTCGAAGAAGGTCACGCCGCGCCCGACCGCGGCGCGCAGCAGTTCTATCATGGCGCGGCGGTCGGGTGGGCTGCCGTAGCCGTGGCTCATGCCCATGCAGCCGAGGCCCAGTGCCGATACGGTGAGTCCCTGTCCGAGTCTGCGGGTCTGCATGGGCGGCGTCCTTCGGTTTCCTGGGGCGGGTTACTGCTTGAGCGAGGCCATGTCGATGACGAAGCGGTACTTCACGTCCGCCTTCAGCAGGCGCTCGAAGGCCGAGTTGATGTCCTGCATGCGGATCACCTCGACGTCGGCGGTGATGCCGTGCTGGCCGCAGAAATCTAGCATCTCCTGGGTCTCGGCGATGCCGCCGATGAGCGAACCCGACAGCCGGTGACGCCCGAAAATCAGCGGGAAGGCGTCGATCTTGAGCGGCTCGGACGGCGCGCCCACCAGGGTGAGGTTGCCATCGCGGCGCAGGAGCGACAAGTAGGCGTTCAAGTCGTGCGTCGCCGAGACGGTGTCCAGGATGAAGTCGAAGCTGCCGGCGTGCTTCTGCATGGCGTTGGCATCGGTCGACACCACGACTTCGTCGGCGCCCAGGCGCAGCGCGTCGTCCTTCTTGCGCGCCGAGGTGGTGAACAGCACCACGTGTGCGCCGAGGGCGTGGGCGAACTTCACGCCCATGTGCCCCAGGCCGCCGAGACCGACGATGCCGACCTTCTTGCCGCGGGTCACGCCCCAGTGGCGCAGCGGCGAGTAGGTGGTGATGCCCGCGCACACCAGGGGCGCGGCGCCGGCGAGCGGCAGGTTCGACGGCACCTTCAGCACGAAGCGCTGATCGACCACGATGCCGTCCGAGTAGCCGCCATAGGTGATGCCACCCGAATGCTTGTCCGCAGCGTTGTAGGTGAGCGTGACGCCGGGGCAGAACTGCTCCAGTCCCGCCACACACTCCGGACAGGTGCCGTCCGAGTCGACCATGCAGCCGACCGCCACGGTGTCGCCCGCCTTGAATTTCGTCACCGCGCTCCCGACGGCGGTCACGCGACCGACGATTTCATGGCCGGGGACGCAGGGGAACACCGTGGGAAAGCCGCTCCACTCGTTGCGGGCCTGGTGCAGGTCGGAGTGGCAGACACCGCAGAAGAGGATCTCGATGCGTACGTCGTGAGGCGTCGGCTCGCGGCGCTGGATGGTGGTCGGGGCGAGCGGCGCGGTCGCGCTCACGGCGGCATAGGCCTTGGCTTGGAACATGGACGTTCTCTCCGGTTGAACGATGACTCGAGCGCAGGTCGCCTCGGGGGCGACGCGATGCCGATCGGGCGGACTGGCCCGGACGGGGGGTGGCGGGCACGTCGGCAAACCCGGCACACCTTAAGGCTCCGCGGGGCTTGCGACTAGTCGCTAGAATGCCATAGTACCTATGTCGTGAATTCATGAATGCAACGCGAACACCTCAGTGATCTCGCCGCCTTCGCGGTGGTCGCGGAACAGCGCAGCTTCACGCGCGCCGCGGCCCTGCTCGGCATCACCCAGTCCTCGTTGAGCCACACGCTGCGGCGGCTGGAGGCGCGGCTCGGCTTGCGCCTGTTGGCGCGGACCACCCGCAGTGTCGCGCCCACCGAGGCGGGGGAGCGGCTGCTGCGCACGCTGCGGCCGGCGCTCGCCGACATCGAGGCGGAGATCTCCGCGCTCAGCGAACTGCGCGAAAAGCCCGCCGGATCGATCCGCATCACCACCGGTGACCACGCCGCGGAGACCGTGTTGCTGCCGGCGCTGGCGCGGTTGCTGCCGCAGTATCCGGACATCAAGGTCGAGATCACCGCCGACTACGGTCTCACCGACCTCGTGGCGGAACGCTTCGACGCCGGCGTGCGCCTGGGCGAGCAGGTGGCCAAGGACATGGTGGCGGTGCGCATCGGCCCGGACCTGCGCATGGCGACGGTCGCGGCGCCCGCGTACTTCGCCAAGGCACGTCCGCCGCAAAAGCCGCAGGATCTGGCGGCCCACCGCTGCATCAACCTGCGCCTGCCCACCTCGGGGGGGCTCTATGCCTGGGAGTTCGAGCGCGCGGGGCGCGAGATCAAGGTGCGGGTCGACGGCCAGCTCGCCTTCAACACCCTGGGACTGATCCTGCAGGCGGCGCGTGCCGGGCTCGGGGTGGCGCACGTGCTGGAGGATCAGGTGCGGGACGACCTTGCCGCAGGGCGGCTCATTCGCGTACTTGTGGATTGGTGCCCGCCATTTGCGGGTTATCACCTCTACTATCCGAGCCGGCGCCAGCTCACGCCGGCGTTCACGTTGCTGGTCGAGGCATTGCGCCATCGGGTCGGCCGACCGCGTCGTGCCGGGGGCGCCGAGTAGGCCGAGGAGCCAGGTCAACGCCGGACCGGGCGCCGCGTTCTGGTGTCTTAAGAGGCCGCGATGACCGGTCGGAGCATCGGTCGAGCCTTGCAACTATTTGAACTCAGTCACGTTTCACAAGGAGATACAGTATGAACCGCACCCAGAAGTTGCTGAATACCGTCGGATTCACGGTCGCGCTCGCGATGGGCGGAGCGGCCTTCGCCCAGACCGCGCCGGCGGTGCCCGATCCGGGTCACCCGCGCATCAACGAGGTGCAACAGCGCATCGACAACCAGCAGGCCCGCATCGATCGGGGCGTCTCCGACGGTCAGATCAACGCCAAGCAGGCGGCCCGCGACGATGCCAAGATCGCCCGCGAGCAGAACAGTCTGAACCGCGACACGGCGGCTCACGGCGGCCACATCACCAAGGCCGAGCAGCGCAATCTGAACAAGCGGCTCAACAAGGGCAGCAAGCAGATTTACCGCCAGCGTCACTGACATCCGTAGCCGGCACGGCCTCCCGGAGCGCTTCGCTCCGGGAGGCCGTGGCGTCGCTCTAAAGACCGGTTTGCCGTAGCATCGTGCCAAGAACCACACCCTGAAACCCAAGGTGGCTCACATGATGCGGCTCGTTACCCGTGCTTCGGCGTTCGCAATTGGCCTCGCCCTCACCGGCTGTGTGGTACAGCCCGGCTATTACGGCTGGCCCGACGAGGCGGCGGTTCCCGACAACTATTCCGGCGACTCGTACCCCGGCAACACGGCCGCGGACTACCAGGAACCGACCGACGCACCCGAGGAGATCACCGAGCCGCCGCCGCCGCTTCCGGTGTACGAGCAGCCGCCGTGTCCGGAACCGGGATACATCTGGACGCCGGGGCTCTGGCAGTGGGGACCGGCGGGCTATTTCTGGGTGCCCGGCACCTGGGTCGCGCCCCCCGCGGTGGGTCTGCTGTGGACGCCGGGTTACTGGGGTCTCGCCGGGGGCGCCTATATCTTCCACGCCGGATACTGGGGTCCGCACGTGGGGTTCTACGGCGGCATCAACTACGGCTTCGGCTACGTCGGCGAAGGCTATTTCGGTGGGCGCTGGGACGGCGACCGCTTCGCGTACAACACCGCCGTCAACAACGTCAACGTCAACATCGTCCACAACGTCTACAACCAGACCACGATCAACAACGTCAACATCGTCAACGTCACCAACAACCGCGTCAGCTACGCCGGTGGCCCCGGTACCCGCATGATGCCGAACGCCGCAGAAATCGCCGCCGCCCGTGAAGCGCACGTGCCGCCGACGCACGAACAGGTGCAGCACCAGATGATCGCGCGTGGCAATCCCGAACTGGCGGCACGCCGCAACGAAGGTCGCCCGCCGATCGCCGCCACCGAGCGGCCGCGCAACTTCAGTGGCGGCGTCGTCGCGGCGCGGCCCGTGGGTCCTGTCTATCACCCGACGGTGGCGCCCGTGGCGCGCACGCCGCACTTCAATCCGTACGTGCACGCCGGCGACATGCCCATGCGCCAGAGCAATTCGGTGTGGAGCGCCGGTGGCAGCCCTGCGGCGCAGGACTTCGCCGCGCGCCGCAACGAATTGTTCGCCCGCCAGGAGCAGGAGCGACAGGCGCTCGCGCGCCAGCAGCAGCTGGAGCACCAGAACTTCGTCAACCAGCCCGTGCACGACCACGCCGCGTATCAGAATCTCGAGCGTCAGCACTGGCAGCAGACCTCGCGCATGGTGCAGCAGCATCAGCAGCAGTTCCGGCAACTGTTCCGCGCGCCGCCCGCGCGCAGCGCCCCGCCGCCGCGGCGCTGAGTGTCGACGCCGCGGACCTCGCGAAGTGCAGCCGGAGGTGTGATCCCGCAGTCCGGAGGTTCGCATGACCAAGGTGGTTCCCGGTAAGCATCCGCACGTGTTCGCGCGTACGCGACCCTCGCACGGCGGCAAGTTTCCCGTGCACTTAAAGCCCGAGCGCGACACGGCCTATCGGCCGCTTCCACCACCGACCGGGCGCGCGCCATTTCGGCTGGACGTCAAGGACATCCTGCCGCCGGCGCAGTACGCGGCCATCGTCAAGGCAAAGCGCCTGGTGTTCCACCTCAACGGCGACATGGGCGGCATCAAGTACGCGGTACCGCAGGAACTCGTGGCGCAGGGGATGGAGTCGGACCTGAAGACTTTTCCGGCGCTCGCGGATCGGCCGGCATTTCTCTACGTCACCGGCGATTGCGTCTACTTCAACGGCCAGGTGAGCCAGTACTACCCCCAGTTCTACGAGCCCTACGAGTTCTATCCGGGTCCGATCTTCGCGGTTCCCGGCAACCACGACGGCGAGAATCTCATGGACGACGGCTCCAGCTCGCTGGACGGCTTCGTGCGCAACTTCTGTGCTCCGAGGGCGGTGAAGATGCCGGAAAGCGGTGATTCGCAGCGCACCGCCATGGTGCAACCGAACGTGTACTGGACGCTCCTCACGCCACGGGTGTCCATCGTGGGGCTGTACAGCAACGTGCCGGCGGGCGGCGACATCCGCGAGCCGCAGATCGACTGGCTCGTCGAGGAGCTTCGATCACTGCCGAAGGATCTGCCCCTGTTCGTAGCGCTGCACCACCCGGTGTATTCGGCCGACGACCATCACTCGGGGAGCACCTACATGAAGGAGATCATCGAGTCCTGCGCCGCGCAGGCCGGGCGGCACCCGGACATGGTGCTGGCCGGGCACGTGCACAATTACCAGCGTCTCACCAGGAACGCCGCCGACGGTACCCAGATTCCCTATCTCGTCACCGGCGCTGGTGGCTACCACAATCTGCACGCCATCATGAAGGTGAACGGCGAGAAGATGGTCGCGCCGGTGGTGTTCGACGACAAGGATGGCGATCCGGTGACGCTCGAGCGCTACTCGGACGATCACCATGGCTTCCTGCGCCTGGCCATCGACCCCGAGCGCGTGGTGGGACACTACTATCAGGTGCCCCGGCCCCAGGAACCCTACGCCAAGGGCAACCAGCTCATCGATTATTTCGAGTTCGACTGGAAGCGGCGCCGCTACATCCCGAACACGCTGCCGACGCCGTAACGCCGCGCGCCCCACCATCGCGCCGCGCTACCACCGCGCCGCGCTGCACGCTCGGCGCTGCGTGTTCGGCGCCGCGCGCGCTCGGCGCGATCACGGCCGGTCGAACACCACCCCGTGAGGCACGGCGCTGCCGTGCCAGCCGTTCGGCCACGCCCGTGTCATGTCGATGCGCTCCGGCTCGAGAGTGAGTCGGCCGCTGGCCCGATCGACGCGCGCGAAGCGTACGGAGTGGGCGAGCGAACCGTAGCCCGTGATCGCCAGCCGATCGCCGCCCGGTTCGAGGCCGATCCAGTGCGGATACTCGTCCGGTCCCATCATGATTCGGCTCACCTCGCGCGGATGCGTGGGGTCGCCGAGATCCAGGCTCGCCACGGCGTGGCCGCTTTGCATGGTCTGCACCAGGTACCTGCCCACGACCACCGGTACTTCGCAGGTCCGATAGCCGAAATCGTAGACGTGGCGGGCGGTCGGGTTCGCGCCGGCGAGGCCCTCGAGCAGGAACAATCCGCAGCGGAACGTGGGCACCACCACGGTCTTGCCGTCGGCGAGCACGCGCGGTTCGGATGATTCGACGGCCTTGTCGTAGATCCAGTCGGTTTCCTTCGGCAGGGTGATGGTCTTGAGGAGCTTCAGGTCCGAAAGCCGCCAGACCTGCGCGACGTGACTCTCCTGCGCGCCCATCATGTCGGCGCTGCTGGTGACGACGCGATCGAGCGACTCGACCACGGCGATGCTGTAGGGGCGGATGTTCTTGTCGGCCGCATCGGCCGCCGAGGCCTGCTTGACGACCCGGCCCGCGGCGTCGAACTCGACGAGACCGCCGGGCGCGGCGTTGTAGCCCTTCGAATATTGGAACGTCGCCAGCGTGTCGCCGTTCTTGAGGTGCGCGAAGGAGTGCGGATACCCGAACTGGCCGACATTGCGAAAATCGCGCGTAAGCCGCGGGTGGGTGGCGTCGTGCAGGTCGAACACGTAGGTGTGATTGCCGAGCCAATCGTTGGCGTACAGCACGTGATCCGGCGGCAGCTCGTAATGCGTGTGATGCACCATGGCGGCGTCGCCCACGGGCAGGGTGGCTACGAGGGTTCCGAAGGAGGGTCCGGGCCGCACGTCGAACACGGCGAGGAAGTCCCGGCCGATGCCGCGCTCCCGGCGCCACATCGCGAGGTCCGGCGCGCCGTTCTCGAGCATCGGCATGTTTTCGTTGTAGTCCCCGGCCTCCATCGCCCACACGAAGAGATAGTGACTCGGAGTCGTTTCGGCCACGGCCGCCGACGGCGCCACCAGCGACG
>DAIDHD010000036.1 GCA_027459765.1 Gammaproteobacteria bacterium
CTGGTTCGTGCTCGCGGATCGGCTGTTCCTGCAGTATGCCGCCTTGTTCTTCCTGCAGTCGCTGTACATCGTCTATCTCTCGGGCCAGGGCTTCCGCTGGCCCGTGCTGTCGCTGGCGGCGCCGCTCGGATCTCACGCCTGGAACGTGCCCATCGGTCTGTCCGGTGCGGCGGCCTGCCTGTTCACGCGCGAGATCGCCGACCTGGAGCACTTTTCGCCGCGCATCTACGCGGTCTACGGCTGGCTGGCGTGGATCTTCGTGGGCATCACGGTGGCCAATCTCGCCACTCTGGTCGGCCTGGGCGCCGTGGTGCACGCGGTGGGCAATCTCGTGTTCCTCGGTTCGGCGCTGTTCACCGTGGTGGTGGCCTTCCTCGCCTGGCGGGGTGGCAATCGCGCCGCCGGCTGGTTCCTGGTGGCTTGGGGTCTGCTCGAGGGCTTCACGATGACGGCGGCGCTGCGGTTCCTGTTCGAAGCCGCGGACTTCGACGGTTCGGCGCTCAACTACTACGGGCTGCCGCTGTCCATGGTGGTGGCGGCGGTGCTGGTGGCCCTGGGCGTCGCCGATCGGGTACGCCAGCAGCGGCAACGCCTGACGGCGGCGGAGCGACAGGCGCAGACTGACCCGTTGACGGGCGTGCTCAATCGTCGTTCGCTGATCGAGCGTCTGGACGCCGCCGGCGTGCGGGCGCGAGCGCGAGGGCTGCCGATCGCGCTCCTGTTCATAGACCTCGACCACTTCAAGCAGATCAACGACTCCTACGGACACGCCGCGGGCGACGCCTGCCTGCGCGCCATCGTCGAGCCCATCCAGGCGGAGTTGCGCCAGTCGGACGTCGTGGGACGCTACGGCGGCGAAGAGTTCGTGGTGATCTTGAGCGGCGCCGACGGCGCCGCGGCCCGACCCGTCGCCGAGCGAATTCTCGAGCGGGTGTCGGCGGTGCGCGTCGAGGGATTCGGCACGCCGATTCGTCTCACCTGCAGCATCGGCATTGCCTCCAGCGACACGCTCGGGTTGTGGGGCGAGCACCTGCTGGCCAGGGCTGACGCCGCCGTTTATGCTGCGAAGCGATCGGGCCGGAACCAGGTGCAGATCGCGCCGCCGCTCGCCGCTTGACTCTGGAAGCCATCCGCCGGTGAATCCAACGCTGCCCCGCTCACGAAATCCATCGAAGGGTACCCCGTGAGGCCGTCCGTGCTCGAGCGCGTGGCCGCCGGCGACCCTGGCGCCGTGCGCGACTGCATGGATCAGTACGGCGCGCTGGTGTGGAGTCTGGCGAGGCGTCTGTCGCGCTCGCCCGCGGATGCGGAAGATGCGACCCAGGAAATTTTCCTCGACATTTGGCGCAGCGCCTCGCGATTCGATCCCGCTCAAGGCTCCGACAAGGTATTCATCGCCATGATCGCGCGCCGGCGCCTCATCGACCGGCTGCGCAAGCATGCCTCCGAGCCGCCGATGGAGCCCGAGGAGGTGCTCGAGTCGGTCGCCTCGCCGGAGGCGGAGTCGGCGGCGCACGTGTCGCTGGAAGCGGAGCAGGCGGCGCGCGCGCTCGCGGAATTGCGCCCCGAGCAGAGGCGCGTGCTGGAACTCGGACTGCTGCACGGCTTGAGCCAATCCGAGATCTCCGCCCGGCTCGGCATGCCGCTGGGAACCGTCAAGTCGTTCATGCGGCGAGGCCTCATCAAAGTGCGCGAGTTCATGAAGGTGGAAGTGGCGCCTGCCGGCGGGAGGGCGCCGTGAACCCGTCTGCGCCGGTTCCGGACGACGCCTTGCTCGACCTGCTGGTGAAGCGGGTGACCGAGGGGCTGTCCACCGCGGAGCAGCGCGAGCTCGACGTGCTCGACGACGGCGAGCTCAGCGAGCAAGAGCGGGCGCTCGAGTTGGCCGCCGCCGCCGTGGCGCTCACCGCGGCGCGCGGCGCACCGCCACTGCCCGCGTCCCTGCGGGAACGCATCGAGCGGGATGCACGTACCGTGGTCGCGCTGCGCCCGCCAGGCCCGCCCGCCCGCCGCCCATGGCCGGCGGCGGCCGGGTGGTTCGCGGCCGCGGCTTGCCTGATCCTGGCGGTGGCCGGCTGGCTGCGGCAGCCGGCGTCGGCGCCGGCGACAACGCCGCCGCTGGCGCAGGAGACTCGCCTGCCGGTGCACACGCCGGCGCAGGCGCGAGCGGCGCTGCTGGCGCGCGCCGGAACTCTCAAAGCTGCGTTCGGCAAGACGGCCGATCCCGGCAGTGCCGGCGTCTCGGGCGACGTGGTCTGGGATCCGGCCACGCAGCAGGGCTATCTGCGCTTCTCCGGGCTGGCCTCCAACGATCCGTCCGTGAACCAGTATCAGCTGTGGATCTTCGACGGCGGGCGCGACTCGCGCTATCCGGTCGACGGCGGCGTGTTCGACGTGCCGAAGGGCGGTGGCGAGGTGGTGATACCGATACGGGCGGCGCTCGCGGTGCGCGCCGCCAAGGCATTCGCGGTCACGGTGGAGAAGCCCGGGGGGGTCGTGGTCTCCGGTCGCGAACACGTGGTCGCGCTGGCGCAGGTCGGCTGACCGAACCGGCACGCGGGTCGCGCAGGCGCCCTCCCGGGGCGTCGTCTCAGCCGTGCGTGAGGCCGCGCTCGCGCGCCGGCGGCGGCGTCCACTGGTAGAGCCAGGTCTCCGTGAGCGGCACGCCGCCGACGCGCAAGTACAGCCGCAGGTCGATCGGTTCCACGGAATCGTCCGGCGGCCGCAGGTCGAACAGCGCGCGATAGCCGTTGAACTGTTCGACGTAGTGCGCGGTGAGGTGTTCGATGCTGCCCCGCGACGCCGTCACCACGGCCTCGACCGGCGCGTCCTTGGCGAGCGCGCCGAGTTCGCCGCCGGTGAAATCCACGGCGAAGTGCCAGGAGAAGTACTCGCGCTGTGCGCCGATGATGCCGCCTATGCCGGTGCGTGTGGCGAGCACGTGCGCCAGCGTCGGGCCGAAAGGAATGACGGTGCCCCAGTAGAGCCTATAGGCGTAGAGCAGCTCGTGCCCCGGCTCGGGCTTCTCCGCCGGATTCCAGAAGGCGACGATGTTGTCGAAGGTCTCGTCCACGGTCGGTATCTCGACCAGCTGCACCGCCCCCTTGCCCCAGCCCCCGTGGGGACCCTGCTTCGGCTCGACCCACAGGCTCGGCCGGCGGTCGTAGTACACGCCGTCGTCCTGGTAGTGATCGAAGTCTCGATCCCGCTGCATGAGTCCGAAGCCGCGCGGATCCGCGTCGAAATACGAGTTGAGGTGCAATTGCGGCGGGTTGACCAGTGGTCGCCAGATCCACTCGCCGGCACCGGTCCACATGGCGAGGCCGTCGGAGTCGTGGATCTCCGGGCGCCAGTCGTTGGCCGCGCGACGGTCGTTCTCGCCGTAGAAGAACATGCTGGTGAGGGGCGCGATGCCGAGCCGCTCGATCGGCTTGCGCGGGTAGTAGGCGGTGTCGACGTCCATCACCAGCGTGCCGCCCGGCGAGATGTCGAAGGCGAGCGCACCCGCGACGCTCGGAGAATCGAGCAGCGCGTACAGACGCATGCTGGTGGCGCCCTTGGCCGGCCGTTCGAACCAGAACGCGGTGAATCGCGGGAACTCCTCGGGCCGGGGGAAGGCGGTGTCGACCGCGAGCGCGCGCGCCGACAGCCCGTACTGGCGGGTGTCGCCGCCCACCGCGCGGAAATAGCTCGCGCCGAGAAATGCCGCCACGTCGGCCTGCCAGTTGGTGACGAACTGAATGCGGAATCCGGCGAACCCCTGGTGTCCGCGCATGACCGCGGGATTGACGCCGCTGCCGTCCCAGGTGAAGAGCGACGGATCGTACTGGATTTCTCGGGTACGGCCGTCCACGACCTCGTACAGACGCACCGGCTCGACGAAGCCCCGGCCCACGTGGAAGAACTGCAGCCGAAACTCGAGCCCGGCGTCGTGCCACAGGGCCTTGTCGGGGCGGAATCTGATCGACTGGTACTGGTCGTAGCCGAGGCTCGTCATGGCCGACGGCAGCGGCTGATTCCCGGGCCGGTACGGGTTGCCGGCCAGCCACTGGGCGTGGCCCTTCAGCCAGGCGAAGTCGAACGGCGCCCCCTCCGCGGGCATCCCGACGGCGCCGTCCGGCTGCTTCGCGCGGGCGTCGGCGGCGTCGGCGGCGGCGGCACGCAGGCCGGCGAGTGCGAGGGAGGAGAGGAGGAGGGTTCGACGGTCGATCGTGGGCATCGGTCTATCCTTCAGATCACGACGGCGGGCCGGATCAGGTCCGGCAGTGACGCCAGCGTATCGAGCAGCCGCGCATCCGCGGCGACCTCGACCCGCTCGGCAGGGGTCAGCCACCCGAGTGCCTCGTCGAGCGTGGTCGCGTCGGCGAGCTTCTGGGCGGCGGTGAAGTGATTCGGGTCCGGGCGGCCGCGGGGATCCGCCGGGCGCCGCAGATTGTCCGTTACGTGTCGCAGCCGCGCCTCGTGGTCGCGCGCGAGGTGGCGCAGACCGTCCTCGGGCAGCGTGCGGGCCTGGCGCAGCAGTTCCTGCCGACGCCGCACCAGCAGCGGCGGCTCGACCTCCGCCGGCGTGCGCAGCAGTCCGACCTTCCCGAGCGCGCGGCCGAGCGCGGCACTGCCGCTCGCCCGCGACAGCGGCACCGACAGGAACAGGCCGAGCAGCGCCGGCGAGAGCCACAGCAACAAGGGCGGCGACAACGAATAGACGATTCCCGCGGTCACGCAGCTCAGGATCATGTGCCGCCGGTGATAGCGCCAGGCGTCGCGCCAGGAGGTTCCGCCGTCGTCGCGGCGCTGGGGCTTCCAGCCCGAATCACGGCCCATGAACACCTCGAACACGTGCCGGCTCTGGATCATCATGAGCACCGGCGCATACAGCGCGGACAGCACCGTCTCCAGCAGGAAGCTCGCGCAGACGCCCACCGCGCCGCCGCAGTGGCGCCGTATGCCGGGCGTAACGAGCGCGCGTACCAGCCCCAGCAGCTTCGGCACCATCAGCACCACCATGCTGAACCAGAACAGGGCCATCATCAGGCGCACGTCGAATCGCGGCCAGGTCGGGAACAACTGGAAGTCGCTGGTGAAGTACTCCGGCCTGATCAGGTGCGACTGCACCGCGAGGGCGAAGCCGACGGTGATCATCAGCAGCCACAGCGGCGAGGACAGATAGCTCATGATGCCGATGCCGAGGTGCAGCCGGCTGGTGAAGCTCAGCCCCGCCGCGCCCAGCACCTTGAGGTGCTGCAAATTGCCCTGCGCCCAGCGCCGATCGCGCACCGCGACGTCGATGAGCGACGGAGGCGACTCCTCCCAGGAGCCGCCGTAGTCGGTGTGCATGCGTACCTTCCAGCCACCGCGGCGCATGAGCGCCGCTTCGACGAAGTCGTGCGAGAGCACGTGCCCGCCGAACGGCTTGCGGCCCTCGAGCACCGGCAACCCGCAGCAGGCCGCGAATGCCGCCACCCGGATCACCGCGTTGTGGCCCCAGTAGTTCGAGCTGTCGCCGGACCAGGCCGCCAGGCCGCGGGTGATGACCGGTCCGTAGACGCAGGCCGCGAACTGCTGCAACCGGCCGAAGAAGGTGCGGGCGCCGATCAATTGCGGCGCCGACTGGACCAGACCCAGGTCCGGGTCGGCGTGCATCACCTCGACCATGCGCACCAGCGTGTCGGGTTCTATCAGGCTGTCGGCGTCGAGCACCACCATCTGCCCGTAGCGTGCGCCCCAGCCGGTCACGAAGTCCTCCAGGTTGCCGGACTTGCGGGCGACATTGCGCCAGCGGCGCCGGTACCAGACCGGCATGATCCCGGCGAGCGCCTTCCTGAGGCGCGCGATCGCCTCGGTCTCGCGGATCCAGGCGTCGGCGTCGGTCGAGTCCGACAGCACCACGACCTCGAAGGCGTGCTGCGCGCCGCGGTCGGCGAGCGACTCGGCCATCGCCTGCAGCGCCGTCGTCGTGCGCAGCGGGTCCTCGTTGTAGATCGGCATCACCAGTGCGGTGAGCGCCGCCTCGCCGATCCCGCCCCGCGGCACCGGATCGCGGCGCTTGGAGGCGCCGGCCACCACCGAGCCGGCGGCGAACGCGATCCACGCCAGCGAGATCGCGAAGAATACGATCATCAGGCCCTGCAGGAAGGTCATGTTCGCGAAGCGGACCACCTGCAGCATCTGATAGATGCCGTAAGCGGTCACGCCGAGCGTCACCGAGATCAGGATGTAGCGCGCGAACAGCACGGCGGCATCCTGGCCCGGGCCGGCGCGCCGCTGCGGCCCCGAACGCAGGTCCTGCGGCGGCATGGCGAGCGGCGCCGCCGGCGGCATGCCGCCGGGCGCCGCGCGCGTGGCGAGCTGCACGGCCGTGTTCATGGCGCCGTCCAACGGTAAAGCCAGGTCTCGCTGATCGGCCGGTCACCGCGCAGCAGCCGCAGTCGCAGCTCGACGAGTTCGGCGTCGCCCGGATCGAGCTCGAAGCTCACGCGCAGGCCGTGCATGTCGCCGTTGGGCACCAGCGCGGCATTCGAGATCCTGCCGGTGGAGGCCGACAGGTCGAGACGCAAGCCGTCGGTCTTCTCGCCCGCGCCGACCACGTCGAGAATGAACACCCTGCGCCTGCCGTCCAGGCTGGCGCCGGAGCGCGTGGCGACGATCTTGCCGAAACCCTTGGGCAGCGGCGGCTCGGCGCTCCAGGTCACGCGGTACGCGTAGTGAACCGGGTGGCCCGCGAGCAGCCGGTCCGCGGGCCTCCAGAAGGCGACGATGTTGTCGTTGGTCTCGCGCCCGGAGGGGATCTCCACCAGCTCGAGCGCGCCGCGGCCCCAGTCCCCCTGGGGTTCCACCCACGCGCTCGGCCGCCGCTCGTAGTGATTCTCGAGGTCCTGGAAGTCGCCCTGTTCGCGGGAGCGTTGCACCAGGCCGAAGCCTCTGGGCGGCAGCGTGGTGAAGCTCGACACCTGCAGCTTGGTGGGGTTGGCGAGCTGGCGGAGGATGTGCTCGTCGCTCTGCGAGGTGATCTGCAGCCCGTCCGAGTCGTGCACCTCCGGCCGATAATCGTCCAGCCGCCCGCGGTTGGTCTCGTCGAACAGGAACATCGAGGTCAGCGGCGCGATGCCGACCACGCGCATCTCGGCGCGCGGGAACAGCGTCATGTCGACGTCCATCACCGTTTCGTCACCCGGCGTGACCGTGAACCGATACGCGCCGGTGGTCGACTCGCTCTCCAGCAGCGCGTAGATCACGATGCTCTTGGCGCGCGGCGCCGGCCGCTCGATCCAGAAGTGGGTGAACGACGGGAACTCCTCGCCCATGGGTTCGGCCGTGTTGATCGCGAGTCCGCGCGCCGACAGCCCGTACAGCAGGTGCTTCGCCACCGCGCGGAAGTAACTCGCGCCCGGGAACACCAGGAATTCGTCCCAGACGTTCTTCTCGTTGATCTGGTTGCGCAGCCGGAATCCCGACAGCGGGATGCTCACCTTGCCGAGAGGCGGCACGCTGGCCGCCATCTCGAACATGGCCGGCGTCGCGGTCAGATTGACGGCCCGGCCGTTCTCCACCGTGGACACGATCACCGGCGCCGCCCCTTGGCCGAGTTCGCCGCGCTCGGCGCGCAGGAGTTCGAGCCGGAACGGCACCTTCTCGTCGCGCCAGATGCCGTGCTCGGGATTGAATTGAATGCTGCGGTATTGTTGCGGGCTCAACTTGTCGAGCGGAGAGGGCAGGCTGCTGCGCGGCGCCACGTAGGCCTGCGTCGCGCGCCGCTTGGCCTCCGCGAGCAGCGCGTCGTAGCTGAAGGAGCCGCTTGCCGGCGCAGCCGGCTGCGGCGCCGGCGCCTTGTCCGCGCGCCGCGTGGCAGCCACGGCGTTCGCGGCGAGCGTGGCCGACAGGAGGATGCTGAGCGCACGACGGGCAGGAATCATCGACAGCGGCAAGGAGGTCGCTCCAGGGCAAGAAAGCTACCTTGGATGAACTGGGCGCGCGCTGTCAACGGCGCGTGCCGGCGGCGTCGGCGGGCGCCGGGCCGCGTGCGTTACACTGCCGCCGGATGAACGCGGAGACTTCTGCCCCACGGCGCGATTCGCAGGCCAGCGGCGCGGTGCTCATGGTCCGACCGGCCAGCTTCGGCTTCAATGCCGAGACGGCCGGCAGCAACGTTTTCCAGCGCGCCGCGGTCGCCGGCGAAGCGTTCGCCGAGCGCGCGCGCGCCGAATTCGACGCGGCGGCGCGGGAACTGGATCGCGCCGGGGTGCGCGTGGTCGTGGTCGAAGACACGGCCGAGCCTGCCAAGCCCGACGCGGTGTTTCCGAACAACTGGGTGAGCTTTCACGCGGACGGCACGGTGGTGCTCTATCCGATGCTGGCGCCGAACCGGCGTGCGGAGCGTCGCGACGACGTGGTCCGGCGTGCGGCCGCAGCCACGGGCTTCACGCCGACCCGCGTGGTCGACTTGAGCGGTGCGGAAGCGGCGGGTTGCTACCTGGAGGGCACCGGCAGCCTGGTGCTCGACCGTGTGCGGCGCATCGCGTTCGCCGCCTTGTCGCCACGCACCCACCGTGCGCCGCTCGAGGACTTCGGGCGGCGGCTCGACTACCAGATCGTCGCCTTCGATACCCGCGACGGGGCCGGCACGCCGGTCTACCACACCAACGTGTTGCTGGCCGTGGGTTCGCGATTCGCCGTGCTGTGCGAGGAGGTGATCCCTTCGGCCGAGCAGCGCGCCACGGTACGCGAGCGGCTCGAGGCGGGAGGGCACGCGGTGCTGGTGATCGACGCGGCGCAGATGGCGGGCTTCGCGGCGAACCTGCTGGAACTGGCGACGCCCGCCGGGCCGGTGATCGCGCTGTCGCGCACGGCGTGGGAGGTGCTCGACTCGCCGCGCCGGCGCCGACTCGAGGCCCACGGCAGCTTGCTCGCGCTCGACGTGCCGACCATCGAGCGGCTTGGCGGCGGCAGCGTGCGCTGCATGCTCGCCGAGGTGCCGGCGCCCGCCGCTTGACGCGCGCGCCGCTCTCGGGCGCGCCGCGCGAGAGTGGCATAATCCGCCCCGGTGCTCGAACTCGGACTCAAGACCCTCATCGCCTACCTGCTCGGCACGGTGCTCGGCAGCCTCGTGCTCGGCCGCCTGCGCGGCGTCGACATCCGCACCCAGGGCAGCGGCAATGCCGGCGCCACCAACGCGCTGCGTACGCAGGGCAAGGCATTCGGCGCCGCCGTGCTCGCCATCGACGTCGCCAAGGGCGTGCTGGCGGTGGCCTGGCTGCCGGCGGTGTCCATCCCGGGAGTCGCGGCGGACCCGCAGTTGGCGCGCGAGTGGCTGCGGGTCGCATGCGCGGCCGCGGTCGTGGTCGGCCACGTCTATCCCGTGTGGTTCGGCTTCCGCGGCGGCAAGGGAGTCGCCACGGTGCTCGGCGTCGTCGGCGCCCTCGGCCCGTGGATGCTGGTCCCGTTGCTCGGCGCCTGGCTCGCGGTGCTGGCCTTGACCGGATACGTGGGGCTCGCGAGCATGCTCGCGGGCGTGTGCCTCACGGTCGCCGCGGCGCTGCACCGTCCGTTCGACGCGCCGCTGGTCGCGTTTTGCGCGGCGGCTGCCGCGTTCGTGATCTACACCCATCGCGGCAACATCGACCGCATGCGACGCGGTACCGAGCACCGCATCCGCCGGCCATGGCTGTCCCGCTCGCGCGTCGCGTGAATGCCCCGCCGCCGCTGCTCGCGTTGCTCGCCGACGGCTGCGAGCACTCGGGTGAGCGCCTCGCGCAGACGCTGGGAACCAGCCGGGCCGCGATCTGGAAGGCCGTGGCGCGGCTGCGCGCGCTCGGCATCGGCATCCCGGCGCCGACGCGTCGCGGCTATCGACTGGCGCACCCGGTGGAGTTGCTGCAGGAGGCCGCGATCCGCGCGGCGATCGCGCCCGAGCAGGCTGCGCGGATCGAATCCCTGGAGTTGCCGTTCGTGGCCGACTCGACCAATTCCCGGCTGGCCGCGGTGGCGCCGCCCGCGTTCGGCCGCGCCAAGGTGTGCCTGTGCGAACTGCAGACGGCGGGGCGCGGCCGTCGCGGCCGCACGTGGCTCGCGCCGTTCGGCGCGAGCATCGCGTTGTCGATCGCGTGGGCGTCCGCCGACGCCGCGCGGGTCGGACCGGCGCTGAGTCTCGCCGTCGGCGTGGCGGTGGCGCGCGCGCTCGAGCGTTGCGGCGCCGAAGGCGTGCGCCTGAAGTGGCCCAACGACGTGTGGCACGCGGATCGCAAGCTCGGCGGCATACTCGTCGAACTCACCGCCGAGGCCTGCGGGCCGGCGCACCTCGTGGTCGGCATCGGCCTGAACCTGTTCCTGCCGCAAGAGGCCCGCCGCCAGCTGGACGACGCCGGGGCGTGTGCGGGCGCGATCGCCGACGCCTGTGACACCGTCCCGTCGCGCAACGCCGTGGCCGGAACGGTCATCGACGAAGTGCTGCGCTCGCTGCCGCAGTTCGAGGCCCACGGATTGGCCGCGTTCATCGACGAGTGGACGCGCCACGACGCGTTGGCCGGCCGCCCGGTGCGGTTGGAAGCCGGTACGCAGGTCTTCGAAGGCGTCGCCCGAGGCGTCGACGCCGACGGCGCGTTGTTGCTCGAGAGCGCCGGCGGCCTGCGCCGCCACGTCGCCGGCGAGGCAAGCTTGCGACCGCTGGGGGGTGGAAGGTGACGGCGTGGAAGTTCGCCGCCGCGCTGTTCGCGCTGGCCAACGTGGGCTATTTTCTCTGGTCGCACGGTCCGGGCGGAGGACAGCCGGGCGCAGCGGTCGAGCAGCCGTCAGCCGCGACCCTCACGCTGGCCTCGGAGGCGCCTGCGAGCGCGACATCCCCGCCGCCGTCCGCTGCGCCGGCTTCGATCGCCGCCGCGCCGACTGCGCCGCCGTCCGCCGACGCCGCGGCGTCGCCTGCCGCGTCGCCTGCCGTGTCGACTGCCGCTCCGACCGCGCCGCCGCCCGCCGCCGCCGGGGCGCCGCCTGCCGCTGCCTCGGCGGCGACCCAGGGCGCCGGACCGGAGCTGCTCGGCAACGTCAAGCGCTGCGTCAGCGTCGGCCCGTTCCGGGACGTTGCGGAAGCGGCGCACGCCGCCAGCACGCTGCGCACGGGCGGGTATGATCCCCGGCAACGCGTCGCCGAGGGTGAAGTGTGGGTGGGCCTGTGGGTGTACGTGCCCGCGCCGGCAAATCGCGCCGCGGCCGAGCAGATGCTCGCCAAACTCAAGCGAGGGGGGATCGACGACGTGATGGAAATGCCAGGGCCCGGCGATGCGCCCGTCTACTCGCTCGGCCTGTTCAGCGAACCCAAACGCGCCCAGGCCCGGGTCGCGCAGGCGCAGGCGGTCGGGTTCAATCCGCTGATCGCCGATCGCAAGCGGTCGGGGAACGTGTACTGGATCGACGTCGATCTCAAGCCCACCGACAATCTCGCGGATCTCTCCGACCTCTCCGACATGCGCGGCGAGTCCGGACGCATCCTGCGGCTCACGGTCAGCGGCTGTCCCGTCGCGGGGGCGTCTCCGTGAGCGGGTCGCGGTGGCGCCTGCGCGCCGGCCGCCTCGCCGGCGCGCTGGTCGCCTACGGCGGCCTGGCGGCGTTCGTCGGTCTGCTCGCGCTGCAGGTATACCGCTGGTTCCGGCAGGGAGAGTGGACTCACATCGGCGTGAACGATGCGCTGCACGGACTGTTGACGGGCTGTTGCGTGCACGACGGCTCCAGCGGGCGCCTCGCGGCGGTGGTGCAGTGGATCGAGGCCCCGGGCGACTGGCTCGGCCTGCACACCGTGCTCGACGTCGTGCCCGCTTCGCTCGCGCTGTTCGCCCTCAGCATCGCGGGCAACTGGGTGCTGATCTACTGCGACGACCGGCTCCGGGAGCGTGAGCCGGGGGGCTGAGGCCGCCCCGGACGCCAGCCGGGACTTCAGCGCGCCAGGCGGCGTCGCAAGGCGCGCAGTTCGCGCAGCCGCTGCGGCGAACTGCGCGGAAATTCCAGCTTCAGACTCTCCAGGGTGTCGAGCACGATGCGCGACACGATGAGGCGCGCGTTCGGCTTGTCGTCGGCGGGCACGGCGTACCAGGGCGCGTGGCGCGTGCTGGTCGCCGCGAGGCACTTCTCGTAGGCGTGCATGTATTGCCGCCAGTACTTGCGCTCCTCGATGTCGGCGGCGCTGAATTTCCAATTCTTGTTCGGCTTGTCGATCCGATCCAGGAAGCGGCGCCGTTGTTCCTCCTTGGACAGGTGCAGGAAGAACTTCACAATGCGCGTGCCGTTTCGCGACAGGTGTTTCTCCAGGTCGAGAATCGAGCGGTAACGGTCCCGCCAGACGTGCCGATCCGCGCGATCGCCGCTCGGCACGCCCTCGTTGCGCAGGATCTCGGGGTGGACACGCGCGATCAGCACCTCCTCGTAGTAGGAGCGGTTGAAAATGCCGATCCTGCCGCGCTCCGGCAAATCGCGCGTCGTGCGCCAGAGGAAGTCGTGCGCAAGTTCGGTGGGGCTCGGGTGCTTGTAGCTGAACACCTGACAGCCCTGGGGGTTCACGCCCGACATCACGTGCGCGATGACGCCGTCCTTGCCGGCTGCGTCCATCGCCTGGAATATGAGCAGCACCGCGTGGCTGTGCGACGCGTACAGCAGTTCCTGCTGCGCGCTCAAGCCCGCGATGTGGTGGTGCAGGAGTTCCTGGTAGTGGGCCTCACCGCGATACACCGGCTCGACGCGCGTCGGCCAATCCGCAAGGTCGAGACGCCGGCCGGGCTTCACCCGGAATCGGTCGGAGTCAATTCTCATGGGCCGCCTCCGGGACCGAGATTATCACGACGGGTTGCCAGCAGCGGGTGCTACCCCATAGGCTCACCTGCCCATGGGGAGTCACAAGCCACAGGCGTCCGGCAACGCCCGCGTTCTGATCGCGAGCCTGGCCGGCACGACCATCGAGTTCTTCGATTTCTACATCTACGCCACCGCGGCGGTGCTGGTGTTCCCGCGGCTGTTCTTTCCCGCGGGCGACCCGGCCACCGCCACGCTGCAGTCCCTGGCCACCTTCGCGCTCGCCTTCTTCGCCCGTCCGATCGGTTCGGCGCTGTTCGGGCACTTCGGCGACCGGATCGGCCGCAAGGCGACGCTGGTGACCGCCTTGCTCACCATGGGTCTGTCCACGGTGGCCATCGGCCTGCTGCCCACCTATGCGACCGCGGGCGTCTGGGCCGCGGGGCTGCTCGCGCTGTGCCGCTTCGGTCAGGGGCTCGGGCTGGGTGGCGAGTGGGGCGGCGCGGTGCTGCTCGCCACGGAGAACGCGCCGGCCGGCAGGGAGAGCTGGTTCGGCATGTATCCGCAACTCGGCGCGCCGCTCGGGTTCATCTGCTCCACCGGCGTGTTCCTGTGGATCAGCCGCGCCTTGTCACCGGCGCAATTCGCCGGCTGGGGCTGGCGGCTGCCGTTCCTCGCCAGCGCCGCGCTGGTGCTGGTCGGCCTGTACGTGCGCCTGCAACTCGTCGAGACCCCGGCCTTTCGCCGCAGCGTCGACCGCGGCGAGCGCGTGCGCGTGCCGATCGCCACCGTGTTCGCGCGCCACACCGGCGCGCTGGTGCTCGGCACGCTCGGCAGCACCACGACCTTCCTGATCTTCTATCTGATGACGGTGTTCGCCCTCAATTGGGCCACCACGGCGCTGGGCTTCGCGCGCGGCGACTATCTGGTGATGCAGATGATCGGCGTGCTGTTCTTCGGCGCCACGATTCCCGTGTCGGCGCGCATCGCGGACCGCATCGGCGGCTTGCGCATGCTCGTGATCGCCACCGCGTCGATCATGGCGTTCGGGTTCGTGTTTCCGGTGCTGTTCGCCGCCCACGACGGCGTGCGCGTGTTCGCGTTCCTGGCGCTCGGCTTCGCGCTCACGGGACTCACCTACGGTCCGCTCGGCAGCGCGCTCGCCGCACTCTTCCCGACGCCGGTGCGCTACACCGGCACCTCGCTGACCTTCAATTTCGCGGGGATCCTCGGGGCGTCGCTCGCGCCGTATCTCGCCACCCGGCTCGCGACCAGCTTCGGCATCGCCTCGGTCGGCTACTACCTCACGGCCTGCGGCGCCGTCACCCTGGTCGCGCTGCTCGCAGTCTCCCCGCGGCCGGCGGCGTCAGTCGCCCTGACCGACCACACCCGCTAGCCAGCGGGTCAGCGTGCCAGAGTCCACGGCTCCGGAGTGGCGCGCGAGCTCGCGGCCACCCCTGAAGACGATCAGCGTGGGTATGCTGCGGATGCCGAATCTCTGCGCGGGCTCCGGCTCGTCCTCGGTGTTGAGCTTGGCGAAGCGATAGCGGGGCTCCAGCGCGCGCGCCGCGGCCTCGAAGTGGGGTGCCATGGCGATGCACGGTCCGCACCAGGGCGCCCAGAAGTCCACCACCAGCGGGATACCGGTGTGCTCGAGGTGCTGGCCGAAGCTGCTCTGCGTGAGTTCCACGGGCTTGCCGGTGAAGACGGGCTGGTGGCATTTCGGGCAACGCGGCCCGTCCGCGAGCCGGTCCGCCGGCAGTCGCAACACCGAATCGCAGCCGCCGCACACCACGTGAAGGGTGTCGCTCATGTGTTCGTGACCTCCGTTACGGGTACCATATGAGGATGAACGGCCGAAAAACAATGACCTTGCACCGGCTCGACGAGATGCGGGCGGGCGGCGAGAAGATCGCCATGCTGACCTGCTACGACGCGGCCTTCGCCCGGCTGCTCGACGACGCCGGCGTCGACGTGCTGCTGGTGGGCGACTCGCTCGGCATGGTGGTGCAAGGGCATCCCAGCACCCTTCCCGTCGGCCTGGATCAGATGGCGTACCACACCGAGTGCGTGGTGCGCGGCAATCGCACCGCGTGGGTGATCGCCGACCTGCCCTTCGGCAGCTACCAGCAGTCGACCGCGCAGGCGGTGGAGAGCGCCGTGCGGCTGATGCGCGCCGGCGCGAACATGGTCAAGCTCGAGGGCGGCGGCTGGACGGTGCCCGCCGTGCGCGCGCTCGCGGAGCGCGGCATTCCGGTCTGCGGCCACATCGGCTTCACGCCGCAGACCGTGCACGCCCTCGGCGGCTATCGCGTGCAGGGCCGCGAGGAGAGTTCGGCGGCGCGGATGCGGCGCGAGGCCGATGAACTGGTCGCGGCCGGGGCGCGCATGCTCATCATCGAGCTGACTCCCTCGGCGGTGGCACGCGAGCTCTCTGCGGCCCTTCCCATTCCCGTGATCGGCATCGGCGCGGGCGCCGGCTGCCACGGGCAGGTGCTGGTGCTGTACGACATGCTGGACCTGACCCCCGGCAGGAAGCCGCGCTTCGTGCGCAATTTCATGGACGGCGGGGCGAGCCTCGAGGAAGCGGTGCGCCGGTACGTACGCGACGTCAAGGCCGGCGCCTTCCCGGACGAGTCGCTGCACGGTTACTGAGCGAGCCGTCGGCATGCAGATCGTCAGCAGCATCCGCGAATTGCGGGACGTGCTTCGCGGGCGCCCGGCGCCCGCCTTCGTGCCGACCATGGGCAATCTGCACGCCGGCCACCTCTCGCTGGTCGAGAGCGCCCGGCAGCGAGGCGTACCCGTGGTGACCAGTATCTTCGTCAATCGGCTGCAATTCGCGCCCAACGAGGACTTCGACAGATATCCGCGCACGCTCGAGCGCGATCTCGGCGCGCTGCGTGACGCGGGCTGCGACATCGCCTTCACGCCGCCGGAGACCGAGCTCTACCCGCAGCCGCAGGCATATCGAGTCCACCCGCCGGCGGGCCTCGCCGAGGTGCTGGAGGGGCGCTTCAGACCCGGCTTCTTCACCGGCGTCTGCACGGTGGTGCTGAAGCTGTTCAACGCGGTCCAGCCCGGAGTGGCGATTTTCGGCAAGAAGGACTACCAGCAGTGGCTGCTGATCCGCGGCATGGTGGCGCAGCTCGACCTGCCGATCGACATCGTCGGTGCGCCCACGGTTCGCGATGCCGACGGCCTGGCGCTGTCGTCGCGCAACGGCTACCTCGACGAGGCGCAGCGCCGCGAGGCTCCGCGGCTGCACGCCGAACTCGCGCGGGTCGCCGCCGAGCTCGCCACGGCAGGGGCGGACCACGCGGCGTTGGAGGCGGGCGCCGTACAGGCTCTCCGCGAGCGCGGTTGGCAGCCGGACTACGTGGCCATCCGCCGCAGCGCCGACCTCGGTCCGCCTGCGGCCGGCGACCGCCTCGTGGTGCTCGGCGCGGCGCGGCTCGGAGCCACCCGGCTCATCGACAACGTCGAGATCTAGCCGGTCCGTCGCGAGTCGTCGCGGGCGAGCGCCGCGAGGCCCCGCAGCACCAGGTCGGGAACGATCTGCGGCGGCGAGCGCATGGCGCTCGCGATCTCGGCGGCGTCGCCGCCGGTGAGCAGCAGTGCCGGCCGTACCCCGAGCTGCGACTCGACCAGCTCCACGGCGCGTTCGGCGAGTCCCGCGAGCGCGAGCCGTGCGCCGCCGGCAACCGCGCCGACGGTGTTGTTCGCGAGAAGATCCGCGAGCGAGGCCGGACCGAGCTCGGCCGCTCGCGCGATGTCGCTGGTCTTCGACATCAGAGCGTCGCGCATCAGGGCGATGCCCGGCGCGATGACGCCGCCGAGATGCCGACCGTGAGCGTCGACGGCGTCCACCTTGGTCGCGGTGCCGGCGTCGACCACGCAGGCGGCCGTGCGCCGCTCGGTCCACGCACCGAGCAGCGCGAGCCAACGGTCGACTCCGAGCAGGCGCGGCTCCAGGTAGGCGTTCACCAGGCCGAGGAGTTGCGGCGACGCACGGGGAAATTCCGGCGTCACTCCCAGCGCGGCCTCGCTCCAGGCGGTCAGCGCGCGCCGCACGTCCTCACCGGCGACGTTCGACACCAGTACGCGCTCCGTCGCGTGCCGGTGCTCGCCGCTCGGCAGTTCGGTCAGCCAGCGCTCGGCCGCGACGCCGCGGTGCGCGACCGCGTGTTGTTCGCCGAGCCCGCGATCCGACAGCCATGCCCACTTCAAGCGCGTGTTGCCGGCGTCCAGGAGCAGTATCACGAGGACTCTCCGAGCGCCTGCAGCACCTGCCGCGACACGATCTCGTCCATCTCCGCCGCGGAGTCGAGGCACACGGGATAGCGCACCTTGGCCTCGACGCCCGTCGAGGAGAACTGCAGCCTCACCTGCGGCTCGAACGGCGTCGCGCGCCCGGACGCGGCAGTACGCTGTATTTCGAGGGACTGGCGCCGCAGTTCGCCGCGGTAGTCCGCGAGCGCGGCCTCGGCGGCGCGCGCGAGGCGCGCCTTGAGCGCCTCGTGGTCCGCGCCCGCGGGCACCGGCAGCGTGAGTTCGTGCCAGGCGACGCCGACGCCCGCCAGCTGCTTGAAAAGTCCGCCGGTGGCCGAAAAGACGATCGAATTGGGGAACGCGACCACCCGTCCGGTCGCACCGGTCGCGCCGTGACCGCCGATCTCCATCAGGTACAGCCGTACCAGACCGACCTCGATGACCTCGCCCGTGACGTCGCCGACCTGCACGCGGTCGCCCACCCGGATGCCGTACTTGCCGATGAGAAAGAAGTATCCGACCAGGGACACGAGCACGCTCTGCATCGCCACGGCGACACCCGCGGTGATCAATCCTGCGAAGGTCGCGATCGAACCGAGTTCGTTGGCGAACGCCACCGCGACGATGATCGACACCGCCGACCACAGCACGAATCGCCGCAGCAGCAGCAACTGGTGCCGGCGCCTGGATTCCTGCGCGTAGCGCACCACCGCCCGTCGCCAGACCTCGGCGAGCGCGAACGCCGCGGCGAGCGCTGCCGCCAGGATCGCGACCCGGGCCGCGAGCGCGCGCAGCGCCTCGCGCGATTGCACGTCCACCAGCCGGTGCCAGTCGGCGAGGTTGCGCCGGTATTGCGCCAGCAGGAAGCTCTCCTTGCTCATGGGCAGGAGTATCGCCGCCGTGCTCTTGATCTCCGTCGCGAGCTTGTCGAGCTGTGCGCGCACGTCGCCGAGGCCGGTGACGTCCGCCGAATCCGCCTGCGTGGCGAGCTCGTCGCCGTGCGCGGACAGGGCGCGTGCGTGCGCGATCAACGGCTTGCGAAGCTCGTCGAGCGTGGCGGCCAGGGACGCGGTGCGCCTGTCGATGGCGTCGATGGCGGCGAGCTTCTGCGACAGCTTGAGCACGTTCTCGGTCAGCCCCCAGATGCCGAGACCGGGCGCCGCGCCGGCCGGCGCCGCTGCCGGTGTGGCGGCCGCGGCGGCCCCGGCGGATCCCGTGTTCGTGCCGCCGCCCGCGCCGCCGCTCGCCGACAGCGCAACCGCCATGGCGTCGATCTGCGCCTTCAGTGACGTGCCGCCCTGTGCCGCAGCGCCGTGCAGGAAATCCGCCAGACTGCCGAGCGCGCTCTTCTTGGCCGCGATCAGGTCGAGCTCGCCCTGCAGCTCGGCGATCTTGGCACGGGTGGTGGCGCGGTCGCGCGGCGCGCCCGACGCGAGCGCGCGGCGCGCAGCATCGATCTCGGTCTGCACCTCGGCCGACTGTGCGCCCAGCTTCTGCAACAGCTGCACGGCACCCGTGGGCGAGAGACTCGCGGTCGAAGGCGCCGGCGCGGCATCGCCGGTCGTTCCGAGTCGCTCCGCCTGCGCACGTGCCGCGTCGAATGCCAGCGCGACCACCTGGTTGGCCGTCTGTCGATTGCCGTAGACGATGAGCAGATCGCTCGGCTCGGTTGCCGCCTGCTGCTGGATTGCGAGCGTTCGATACCAGTCGATGGTCTGGTCGAGCACTTCGATGACGCGCTCGGGGCGCAGCGGCACGGCATCCGCCGTCGGCGCCGATGGCGCCGATGGCGCCGATGGCGCCGATGGCGCCGACGCCGCCGGTGCAGCGGTACGCGCGTCCGCCGAAGCCGCCACCGCCCGGGCCGCCGACGCGGCCGTCCGCGCGGCCTGGGACGCGACCGGCTGCGCGACGCCGGCCGCCTGCCACGCCAACATCATGGCCGAGGCCGTCGCGATCCGCATCGTTCGTAGAGTGTTCACCGTTCGCTCACCGCCACTGGAGGGCCGGTGCGTATTATGATGCCGGCTTCGGCGAGTGCGCCAACGACGAGCACCGTCGTGCTGCGGCGGTCGTGCCGCGGCGCTCCGCCCCCGAAGCACCGCAGGGAGAAGATTCGATGACACGTGATGCTCGCCGTGAGGTGCGCGCGACGCTGTGCGGCCTGTTGCTGGCCGCCGCGGCCGCGAACGCCGCTTCGACCCCCGAAGGCACCGACGCCAAGCCCGCGCAGTCCGCCGCGACGACCGTCGACGCACGGGCGCTGCGCGACGAACGCCAGGTGACCGCCGGTTCGGTCGTGCTCGCCGGACGCCCGGTCGCCTATCAGGCCGAGGCCGGAATCATGGTGGTGCACCAGAAGGATCCGCTCGACGAGGAGGCGCCGCGCCACGACGAGCACGGCGGCGCCCCGGCCGCGCAGCCGGCCGAGGCGAGCATGTCCTACGTCGCCTATTTCAAGGGCGAGAAGGAGGATCCGCGGCGACCGATCACCTTCCTCTACAACGGCGGCCCCGGCTCCTCGACGATCTGGCTGCACATGGGCGCTTTCGCGCCCAAGCGGGTGGCGACGGCTGACGCGGCACACGCCGCCGCCGCGCCGTACCGCGTGATCGACAACGAGTACAGCCTCATCGACGCCAGCGACCTCGTCTTCGTGGACGCGCCCGGCACCGGCTTCGGACACCTGCGCGGTACCGACAAGGAGAAGAGCTTCTGGGGCGTCGATCAGGACGCGCATGCATTCGCCAATTTCATCGTCGAATTCCTGTCCCGGCACAATCGCTGGAATTCGCCGAAATACCTGTTCGGCGAGAGCTACGGCACCACACGCTCGGCCGCGCTCGCGAACGTGCTCACCACCGAGAAGTCGGTGGACCTGAACGGCGTCATCCTGCTGTCGCAGATCCTGAGCTTCGACGACAGCGCCGACGCGCCACAGTACAACCCGGGCGTGGACCTGCCGTACGTCACGGCGCTGCCGACCTACGCCGCCACCGCCTGGTATCACCACAAGCTGCCCGCGCAGCCCGCGGCGCTGGAGCCGTTCCTCGCCGAGGTGGAGGCCTTCGCCACCGGCGACTACGCGCTCGCTCTCATGCAGGGCGGCAACCTTCCCGCCGCGCGCAAGGCGGCGATCGCGGCGAAGTTGCACGAATACACGGGACTGCCGACGGACTACATCCTGCGCGCCGATCTGCGCGTGAACGGCGGCGAGTTCGAGAAGACGCTGCTCGGCAGCGACTACACCACGGGCAGGCTGGATACGCGCTTCGTGGGGCCGACGCTCGATCCGATGAGCAAGGAGGCCGAGTACGATCCGCAGTCGGCGGCCATTTCCTCGGCGTACGTCTCGGCCTTCAACGACTACGTGCGCACGACGCTCAAGTTCGGCCAGGGCAAGACCTACAACCCGGAGATCGACCTCGATCCCTTCTGGGACTATCTGCACAAGCCGCCGGGGGCTACGCAGAGGGTGGCCGTTGCCACCAACGTCATGCCCGACCTCGCCGCGGCCATGAAGCAGAATCCGACGCTCAAGGTGATGATGAACGGCGGCTACTACGACCTCGCCACGCCGTTCTTCGCCGCCGAATACGAGCTCGCGCACATGCCCATTCCGGCCGAGCTGCGCAAGAACATCGAAATGCACTTCTACAACGCCGGGCACATGGTGTACGTGCACGAGGCAGACCTGAAGGCGTTGCACGCCAACGTGGCCGCGTTCATCGAAGCCACCCGCAACGCCGGGCCGCGCGGATGACCGCCGAGGAGCTCAAGCGCGCGATCGCGGACGTCCCTGATTTCCCGCAGCCGGGGATCCTGTTCCGCGACATTTCGCCGCTGCTGCGCGACCACTTCGAGGCGACCATCGGCGCGCTGGACTCGCTGCTTTCGGCGGCGGAATGGCAGGAAATTGACGCCGTCGCCGGCATCGAATCGCGTGGTTTCATCCTCGGCGCGCCGCTCGCGCTCGCGCGGCGCAAGGGCTTCGTGCCGGTGCGCAAGCAGGGCAAGCTTCCCCCCGACGTGGTCAACCTCGCCTACGACCTGGAATACGGTTCCGGCGTGCTCGAGATGAAGCCGGGGTCCGGGCGTTTGCTGCTCGTCGACGACGTGCTGGCGACCGGCGGCACGCTGCGCGCCGCCGCCGACCTGTGCGTGCGCGCCGGCTATTCGGTGCGCGCGCTCGGCGTGCTGATCGACCTGCACCTGGTGCGCGAGTTCGTCTGGCAGGGCCTGCCGGGCCGAGCCGTGATCCACTACTGAGCCCGCCGTGACGGCTGCGGACACGCTGGTGGTCATGGCGCTGCGCGCGGAGTCGGACGGCGTGTTCGAAGCGGCGGGAGTGCCCGTGCTGTACACCGGGGTGGGCAAGGTCAACGCCGCAATCGCGCTCGCCCGCGAGCTCGACCGTCGCGCGCACGCCGGCCGCCCGGCCCCCTTGGTGCTGAACTTCGGCTCCGCCGGCAGCCGCGTACATGCCGCCGGCGCGCTGCTCGCCTGCCATCGTTTCGTGCAGCGGGACATGGACGTGCGCGGACTCGGATTCGATCTCGGCGTGACGCCCTTCGACGACTCGCCCGCGGCGCTGGAATTCGACGTGCTCTTCCCGCAACTACCGGCCGCGGTGTGCGGCAGCGGCGACTCGTTCGTGACCGGCGCGCCGGAACTGCCCTGCGACGTGGTGGACATGGAGGCTTTTGCGCTCGCCAAGGCGTGCGCCCTGGCGGGTGCGCGCTTCGGCTGCGCCAAGTACGTCACCGACGGCGCGGATCACGCGGCGGCCGACGACTGGCAGCGCAACGTGCATCGCGCCGCCGAGGAGTTCCTCGTCCTGTACCGGAGTGTCGTTTCTTGACCCCTGCGGCTTCGGCGGCGTGCCGCAAGCCCCGCTCGAGCGCGGCCGGGATCCGGCCGCGGCGGGCGGCCGCGGCCATCGCGGTCGCCGTCGCCGCCACCGTCGCGGTGCTGGTGGCGACGGTGGCGTCCGCGGCCGTTGCCGCGCCCGTGCAGCGGCCATTCGTGCTGATGATCTCGATCGACGGCCTGAAGCCCGAGGCCGTGCTCGATGCGGCCGACCACGGTCTCGCGTTGCCCAATCTGCGCCGCTTCCTCGTCGAGGGAGCCCACGCCCGTTCGGTACGCGGCGTGTTGCCGTCGCTGACCTATCCCAGCCACGTGAGCCTGCTCACCGGCGCGGCGCCGGCGCGGCACGGTGTCTACGCCAACACGACCTTCGATCCGCTGGATCGCAACGATCGCGGCTGGTACTGGTATGCCGAGGACGTGCGTGTTCCGACTCTGTGGGACGCCGCGACCGCCGCGGGGTTGACCACGGCCAACGTCTACTGGCCGGTGAGCGTGGGGGCGCACATCACCTGGAACCTGCCGCAGATCTGGCGGCGGGGTACGGACGATGACCTGAAGCTGCAGCGGGCGCTGTCGACGCCGGGCCTGGATCGTGCGCTGGGCGCCGGCCTCGCGCCTTATCCGGGCGGCATGCAGGAGACGGTGGCGGATGACGAGATTCGGGCGCAATACGCCATGCGTCTGCTCGAGTCGAAGCACCCCGATTTCATGACCGTGTACCTCACCGGGCTGGACACGGCGCAGCACCACTCGGGCCCCTTCAGTGCCGCGGCCAATGCGACTCTCGAGCGCCTCGACGCGGTGGTGGGGCGGCTGCGCGCCGCGGCGCTGCGCGCGGCGCCGGGGCGCGCGCTGGTGTGCGTGGTTTCCGATCACGGCTTCGCGCGCGTCGAGCACGACGTGAACCTGCTCGCGGCCTTCCACGAGGCGGGTCTCGTGCGCACCGACCCGTCCGGCAAGATCGTCGACTGGGACGCGACGCCGTGGCCCGCGGGCGGCAGTGCCGCGGTGATGCTGGCGCACCCCGAGGATTCGGCCACGCGAGCCCGGGTCGCTAGCCTGTTGGCGCGACTGGCGGCCGATCCGGCCAACGGCATCGCCCGCGTGCTCGACGCCGACGAACTCGCACGCTCCGGGGGATTCCCGGGTGCGACGTATCTGGTCGCGTTCCGCGAGGGCTACGAGACCGGCCTCGCCCTCGACGGACCGCTGGTGACCGCGCCGGCCAACGCCGGCATGCACGGATATCCGCCGGACGATCCGGCCATGCGCGCGACCTTCCTGATCGCGGGACCGGGCGTGCCCGCCGGGCTCGATCTAGGCGACATCGACATGCGGCGCATAGCACCCACGATCGCGGCGGCGCTGCGCGTGCGTCTGGCCGGAGCCGAGCTCGCGGCCATCGACTGGTCTCACCCCGGCGGCTGACGTTCCCAGGTCTGCGAGCGGCCAATCCAGGAGAAGCCCAGGTAACCGCGCACGATCAGGTGCGAGCCGCTCGGGTCGAGGCGCAGCTTGCAGCTGTACACCGTGCCCGACTCCGGGTCGAGGATGTCGCCGCCGGTGTACTCGCCGTCCTCGAATCGCATGTTGCGGATGATCACCAGGCCGATGATCGGCTGGTTCTTGCGCTCGTCCTTGCACACGCCGCACACCCGGTCCTGTGCGCCGGGCGTGAAGCTCCGCTCAATCTTCGCGAACAGACGTCCGCCCTGTTCGTAGACGCGGACGATGGCTCGCGGCCGTCCGGTCTTGTCGTCGATGGTCTTCCAATCCCCCAGCGGTGACGGCGCGGAGGCGGTCGTGCCCGCCGGCACGGCGGCCCGGCCGGCGACGGTCAGGCCCAACAGCGCAGCGAGCGTCAGCGTGCAGGCATGCGCGAAGCGAATGGCAGTCATCCGATGGTTCCTCCCCTGATGTCTGCGGACCGTGCGAGTTCTCAGCCCGCCCGTTCGGGCCTTGCTGCCAGCGGCGCCGGCGCGGGTTCGCGCCGCAGGTTCATGAGCACGAGCCCGCAGATGGTGATCGCCACGCCGACGATCGCCGCGAGACCGATGGCCTCGCCGGCGCAGGCGCCCCAGAACAGGCCCCAGATGGGCAGCAGATACGTCACGGCGACCACCTGCGTCGGGCTGACGTGCGCGAGCAGCCGATAGTAGAGCAGGTAGGCGATACCGCTGCCGGCGAAGCCGAGCACGGCGATGGCGCCGACGGCGTCCAGCCGCAACGGTGCCGGGTGCTCGCCGCCGAGCGCGACCGGCAGCAGCATCAGCGTCGCGAGGGTGAGTTGGGCGGTGGCCAGACCGAGCGGCTCGAGTCCCCGCAGCCTGGATTTGGCGATCACCGTCGCGATCGCGTAACACAGCGCCGCGACCGCGATGATCGCGATCCCGAACAGCGACTCGCCGGACATCCCGTTCGCCGCCGCACCCGCGTGCGACACCACCACCGCCAGCACGCCGCCGAACGACAGCAGCACGCCCGCGATCATGGTGGGACTCGCCGACGAGCGGTTCATCCCGAAGGTCAGCAGCAGGCTCCAGATCGGCGTGGTCGCGTTGAGCACCGCGGCGATGTTGCTCGGCACGGTGCGTTCGCCCCAGGCGAAGAACGTGAACGGCAGGGCGTTGTTGAGCGCCGCGACCAGCAGCAGCCAGGGCAGGCGCGAGCGCGGCGGCAATTGCCGACGGGTCGCGACCAGCACCCCGTACAGCAGGCCGGCGCCCAGCGCACAGCGCAGCATCGAGATCCACGCCGGCGGAAACACGGGAACCGCAATCCGCATCATCAGGAAGGACACGCCCCACACGGCGGAGAGCAGCAGGATCTGTATGGCGTAGCGCGCCGGCATGGAGAATTGCGACCGGTAGGGGTTCGGAAGCCTGGATTATACTCACCACCGTTCGCGTCGGCCGAGAATCGAAGACCCGTGCATCACTCCCCTAACGCGCTCGCCGCGCCACTCGTCGTCCGCTGCGGGGCGTTCGGCGACATGGTGCTGCTCACCGCGCTCATCCGCGTGCTCAACGACCGCTGGCAACGGCCGGTCGACGTGCTCACCTCGGGCGCGTGGAGCGAACCGCTGCTGCGCGGCCAGCCCGGAGTCGGCGAGATCTTCGCGCTCCGCAGCCGCAAGGCGCCCTATCTCGTCAGCCCCGATCAGTGGCGCGCGGTGGCGGGTCTGCGCGCGCGCGGTCACGGGCCGGTCTGGTACTGCGACGCCAACGACGCCGCCCGGCCTTTGCTCGAGCGCGCCGGAATCGATGCGCAGTGGATCGTGGACGTGCGCGATCACCCACTGCGCGCGGGCGAACACGCCACCGAGCAGTGGGCGCGGCTGGCGCGCGTCGATCCGGCCGCTGCACCGGCGCCTGCGGCAGAGGGCTCGGCGCAAGCCGACGCGGTGGCGGGAGCCGCACTCGTGGTCGGCGACGCGCAGCGCGCCGATCTCCTGCGCTGGCTCGAGCGGCGCGGCCTCGGCGACGCACCGCTCATGCTGGTGCAGATGGGCAACAAGCGCACCATGCGCCGCGGCCTGAAGCGGCTCGCCGTGAACCACAAGTACTGGCCGGCCGAGCGCTGGGCCGAGGTGCTGCGCGCGATGCGCGAGCGCTGTCCGCGGCACGCTCTGTTGTTGCTCGGCACCGGTCCGGAGTGGAGCCTGAATGCGCAGATTGCGGCTCTCGCCGGCGTCGAACGGTGCTACAACGTCGCCGACGACCTGCCGATCCCGCGCCTGCTCGCCTTGCTCGAGCGCGGCGCCGGACTGGTGACCGTCGATTCCGGGCCCGCGCACGCGGCGGCGGCGCTCGGCTGCCCGCTCGTGGTGCTTTTCGGCCGGGCCTCGCCGACGTTGTACCGTCCGCGCGGCCGGGCCAATGCGCAGGTGGAACTGCTGAGCGGGGAGGTCGGGGGCGAGCCCAGCATGCTCGGCATCACGACCGAGGCCGTGATCGCAGCGTGGCGCCGCCTGCAGCTGCGCGCGCCGTCCGGCGGCGGACCCGCGCCGGTCCCTTAAGGCCGGGCCGAACCGAGCCGCCGCAGCATGCTCGCCGTCACCAGCACGACGCCGCGCTTGGTGACGAAGAATCGCTCGCGGTCGAGCTCCAGGTCGTGGCCGATGAGCGTTCCTTCCGGCACGACGCAGTCTTCGTCGAGGATCGCGCGGCGGATCCGGCAGTTCCTGCCCACCGTCACCCGAGGCAGGAGCACCGAGCTGTCGACGACGCTGCCCTCCTCGACGCGCACTTCCTGCGAGAGCAGCGACCGGTTCACGTAGGACCCGGAGACTATGCATCCGCCCGCCACCATCGAGTTGACGGCCATGCCGCGCCTGCCGTCCTCGTCGAGGACGAATTTCGCCGGCGGCTGTTGCGACTGGTAGGTCCAGATCGGCCAGAGCTGATCGTAGATGTTGAGTTCCGGGTCGAGAGCGACCAGCTCCATGTTGGCTTCGTAGAGGGCGTCGACGTTGCCCACGTCGCGCCAGTAGCTCTGGGCGCGGGTCTCCACGTCCTGGAACGGGTAGGCGAACACGCGCATGCGGCCGATCGAGGGCGGGATGATGTTCTTGCCGAAGTCGTGGCTGCTGGTCTCGCTGAGGGCGTCGTCGGTCAGCAGCTTCTCGAGCCGGTCGGCGCCGATCACGTAGATGCCCATCGAGGCGCGCGCGAAGCCTGGCTGGCCCGGTATCGGATCCGGGTTCTCCGGCTTTTCGGCGAACTTGACCACCCGGTTGGTGTCGTCCGTGGTGAGGATGCCGAACTCGCGCGCGCGCTCGATCGGAACGTCCACCACGCCGACGGTGATGTCCGCCTCGTTCTGCTCGTGGTAGGCGATCATCGGGCCGTAATCCATCTTGTAGATGTGGTCGCCGGCCAGGATCAGCACGTGCATCGGGTGGTGCGAGCGGACGAACTCGAGGTTCTGGAACACCGAGTCCGCCGTGCCCCGGTACCAGTGGCTGCCGATCTGCTGCTGCGCCGGGATGATCTCCACGAACTCGCCCATCTCGCCGCGCAGGTAGCTCCAGCCGCGCTGGATGTGCTGGATCAGCGATTGGGACTTGTACTGCGTGAGCACCGCGATCTGGCGTATGCCGGAGTTGACGCAGTTGGAGAGCACGAAATCGATGATGCGGAACTTGCCGCCGAACGGCGTCGCCGGCTTGCAGCGGTGCTCCGTGAGCGCCTTCAGGCGCTCGCCGCGCCCGCCGGCCATGATCACCGCGAGTGTCCCGCTCGTCAGACGGCTGACGTACCGTCCAGTGTTCTTGGGTACCGTGGTCTTGGAAGCCATCCTGCGTTCCGGAATCGCCCGCTTCGCGCCGAGCGTCCATGCCAAACCCCGCCTCGCTCGAGCGAGCGTGCCACACTCTGCGCGAACGCGCCAAGGTTATTCGAGACCGCCACGCGCTCGCGCTTTGCTACACTGCGACGGGTGGCGCGAACGTCGGTGTGCATGTTGAGTTCGGAGATCGTCCCGTACGCCAAGACGGGAGGGCTCGCCGACGTGGTCGGGGCGCTGATCGGCGAACTCGCCGTCCGTGGCCACGACGTGCGCGGCTTCATGCCGCTCTACGGCGCGATGCGAAACTCTCTGTCGGGGCTCGAGGCCGTCGCCGGCGCCGGGGAGGCCGACATCCAGATCGGCGGCACCGTATATCGCTACACCGTGCGCGTCGGATCCTACCCGGGCACCTCGGCTAGGATGTACTTCGTCGACTGTCCCGCGCTGTTCGACCGGGATACTTTCTACACCACCGACCCCGACGAACACCGGCGCTTCATCCTGTTCACCCGCGCGGTGCTGGAGACCTGCCGGCGGATCGGCTTCCATCCCGACGTCTTCCACTGCAACGACTGGCACACCGGCTTCCTGCCGCTGTACCTCAAGTCGACCTACCGGGGCGACGAGGCGCTGGCGCGCAGCCGCTCGCTCTTGACGATTCACAACATCGGTTATCAGGGCGTGATGCCCGCCGGCGCGTACGCCGACATCGGCGTCGGCGACCGCCGCCTGCTGGACGACGCCGACTTCGCCGACGGGTTCGTGAGCGCGCTGCGCACCGGACTGCGCTACGCCGACCGGGTGTCCACCGTGAGTCCCACCTACGCCCGCGAGATCTGCGACACGGACCTCGGGATGGGCATGCAACGCACCTTGCGGCTGCGTGGCGAACCCGTGGTGGGCATTCTCAACGGCGTCGATTACCGCGAGTGGGACCCCCGCCACGATCCGTATCTCGAGGCCCACTACGACCCCGACGACCTCGCGGGCAAGGCGGCGAACCGGCGCCGCTTGCTCGGCGAATTCGGCCTGCGAGTGCCGGACTCTCAGCCGCTGATCGGCATGGTGTCGCGCCTCGCCGAACAGAAGGGCTTCGATCTTCTGGCGCAGGTCCTGCCGGACTTCCTGGCGGAGCGCGACTGCGGCCTGGTGGCGCTGGGCAGCGGCGATGCCCGCTACTCGGCGCTGCTCTCGGACCTCGCGCGGCGCTTCCCCGCCCGTGTGGTCTTCAACTCCGGACACGACGAAGCCCTGGCGCATCGCATCGAGGCGGCCAGCGACGTGTTCCTGATGCCGTCCCGCTACGAACCCTGCGGCTTGAACCAGATGTACAGCCTGCGCTACGGCACCATCCCGGTGGTGCGGCGAACCGGCGGCCTCGCCGATTCGGTGCGGCACTTCGATCCGGTCACCGGCGAGGGTACCGGCGTGGTGTTCAACGACTACGACGCGCCGGCCGTGCGCTGGGCGCTGGACACGGCGCTCCAGTGGTTCGCCGATCCGGCCCTGTGGCGCCGCCTGGTCGCGAATGCGATGCGCGAGGACTTTTCCTGGTCGCGCCAGGTGCAACGCTACGAGTCGCTCTACCGCCAACTCGCCGCCGGCGAGCCGGCGGCGAGCAGCGCGTAACGCCGACCGTTCGGCAGTTCGTAGCGTTTCACGACGCGCAGCCCCGCGGCCTCGGGCCAAGCCGGATCGGGCGCAGGCCGCAAGCGGGGCAGCCAGCGCGCCGCCACGGGACTCGGCGCCCGCCCTGGCAATTGTGCGAACACCATCGCGCCGGGCGCGTCGCGCAGCCGCCGTGCGAGCGCCGCGAGCGCGCGCTCGTCGACGGGTCCGGCGATTGAGGCGGGTGCCGGCCGCGCGTACAGATCCACCAGGGCCAGGGTGGTCTCGTCGGGAGCGAGCAACACGAGCGGTGCGGCGCCGAGATCGACGCGCAGCGCGCGGCCGATGGCGCCGAGATCCTGCCAGGCGTTCACCCCGCGGTACACCTGTGCGGCGGGTCCGGCGAGCAGGGCGGCGTACGCGAGCAGCAATGAGAGCAGCGCCGCCGTGGTCGCGCGGGCGCCGGTAGCCGCGAGCGCGCGCACCGCCAGCACCACGGCGAGCAGCACGCCGAAGCCCGCCGGCAGCAGGTAGTCGGGCCGGAATCCGAGACCGGGTCCGCGCTCGATGCCGACCACGGCGACCGCCGCCGCCAGCACGCCCGCGGCGATCAGCAGCAGAACCGCCGTGGCCTTCAGGGCCATGCGATCCAGCGCATCCGCATCGCCGCGGATGCGCTGCGCCCACCAGCCGAGCAACAGGGCAACGCCGGGCAGGGCGGGCGCGAGGTAGACGTTGCGCGCGGTCGCCGCGAACGACAGCAACGCGAGCGTCGGCAGGAACACCGCCGCGGCGAAGCGCACGGCGTCGGCTTCGCCGCGGCTCGCCGAACGGCGGTCGCGCCAGGCGCGGCGCACCGCGGCGGCGGCGAGCAGGGTCCAGGGCCAAAGGTATACCGGCAGCTCGAGCAGATACTTGCCGGGCGTATTGCGGTGGCCGGTCGCGTATTGCAGAGCGGCGGGCGCATCGACGTGCGTGAAGCGTCCGACCAGGTTGTTCCAGAAGAACACCTGCAGGTGTGCCGCGCCGTCGGGTCCGACCGCGACGAAATGGATCCAGGCGAGGATCACCGCGGCCTGCAGCGGCAGTCCCGCCCAGAGCGCGGGGCGCCGCAGTTCGCCGAGGCGGCGTTCCGCCAGCACCAGCGCGACGAATGCGAGCGCGGGCACCATCCAGCCGGCGGCGCTCTTGCTCATGAACGCCGCGCACATGCCCGCGTGCATCAGCGTGTAGCCGAGCAGCCGCTCGCGTGCCTCGCGCGCGTACCAGCCGCGATACAGACCGAGCAGCGCCACCGACGTCGCCGCCAGCAGCGGCGCGTCCGTCGCCAGCCAGATGGTCACCTGGAACGCGAGCAGCAACGTCGAGATGGCCGCTGCGGCGACGAGCCCGGCGAGCGGTCCCGCCGCTCGCCGCGCGAGCGCGCCGACGGCCAGTGCGGTGACGAGCGCGTACAGCAGGTTCGGCAGGCGGGCGGCCCACGCCTCGGTGCCGAACGCGGCCACCGCGGCGCCCGCCAGCCAATAGGCCAACGGCGGCTTCTCGCAGAATGCCGCGCCGGCCAGGGAAGGCACGGATTTCAGGTCCTGCACGCTCATGCGCCAGGCGATGTCGGCCTCGCGGGGCTCGTCGGGCGTCCAGTAACCGCGCAGCGCGATGGCCGGCACGAGCGCGAGCGCGAGCGCAATCCAGACGAGCGCCCGCACGCGAGCGCCCGGGACGAGGGTTTCGAAGCCGTTGGCCATCAGGAGCGCGAGGATAGCAGCGTACGGGTGAATCGCTGACTCACCCGCCCGGTCTCGAGCCCGGAGGAGTCCCAGGTCCACTCGTCGAAGCGCACCCCGCCGCGGTCGTCCATGAGCACGGTCGTCGAGCAGCGGGTGCCGTACTCGGCCGAGCGCACGAACGCGCTCGACAGCAGCCGGTCCCACTCGAGTCCCAGCCCCGAGCGCGGCAGCTCGCCATCCGGCGCGGGTTCGTCGTCACGCAGCAGGTCGAGCAGCGGCGACGGGTCCTCGAGATCGTCGAGCGCCGCGCGCAGGCGGGATTTGGCCTTGAGCACCTTGGGCCAGGGCGAGTCGAGCAGGTGGTTCGACAGCCCGTAGATGCCGGGGCCGAGCTCGCGCCCCGCGCCGCGTTCGGATTCATGGATGCCGAGACGCTCGCCGTCGGAGAACACGAGGTTGAAGCCGTTGTAGCGCGGCCCCTCGAGCGCGAGCCGTGCCAGGGTCTCGGCGACCGACTCGCCGCGCTCCAGCGTCTCCACCACGAGACCACCGCGGCTCGGCGCCGCCGGCGCGAGCGGCAGGGAGCCGCGATAGTTGGTCAGTGCCGCGAACCGGCCGTCGCGCGCCACCCCGAGCCAGGTGCCGCCGGCGGAGCGGTCGCGTCCGGCGAGCAGATTCCCTCGGTCCGGCCACCAGGCGGCGGGCGCCGCGGCGCGGTGGTGGAACTCGTCGCGATTGGCGGCGATGACGCACGGGTAGCGCGGGTGCACGCGCCAGACGAGGAGGATGAGGCACATGGACGTGGAGACGCTCGGATCCGCCGGGCCGCCACTCTAGCGCGAACCCGCCGCCCCTCGCACCTCGCCGTCAGCCCGCTCGCAGGCGTTGGAAGTCGCGCGAATGGGTCATGGCCGGCACCACTCCGACGCGCACGGTGAAGTCCCCGAACGACTCGCCCGCGGCGCGCTCGGCCGCGTAGCGCGACAGCAGCGGTTCGAGGGCCTCGAGGATCCGGGACTCGTCGACGTTCTCGCGATAGAGGGTGCCGAGACGATCACCACGGCCGGAGGCGCCGAGATACAGGTTGTACTGCCCCGGCGCACGCCCGACCAGGGCGATCTCCGCCAGATACGGCCGCGAGCAGCCGTTGGGGCAGCCGCTCATGCGGATGCTGATGCGGTCGCCGGCAAGACCCGCGCGTTCGATCAGCGCATCGAGCCGGTCGAGCAGCGACGGCAGATAGCGCTCGCTCTCGGCCATCGCGAGCGCACAGGTGGGCAGCGCGACGCACGCCATCGAGTTCTGCCGCAGGCCGGTGAGTTGGCCCTCGGCGAGGCCGTGCTCGCGCAGCAGCGACTCGATCAGCGGGCGGCGCTCGGCCGCGACGCCGGCGACGATCACGTTCTGGTTGGTCGTGAGCGCGAAGATGCCGTCGTGGACGGTGGCGATGGCGCGCAGTCCCGCGGCCAACCGCCGTCCGGGGAGATCCTTGATGCGCCCGTTCTCCACGTACAGCGCGTAGTGCCAGCGCCCGTCCGCGCCAGGGTGCCATCCCGCCGGATCGCCGGTGGAAAGGAAGGCGAACGGCCGCGCCGGCGCGAGCGGTTTGCCGAGCCGGGCGGCGAGCTCGTCGCGGAACCACGCGAGCCCGCGGTCCTCGATCGTGTACTTGAAGCGCGCGTGCGCGCGATCCTTGCGGTCGCCGTAATCGCGCTGGATCGCAACCGTGTGCTCCGCGATCGCGACGGCGTCCTCGGGGACGCAGAACCCCACGACGTCGGCGACGCGCGGGAACGTGGCCGGCACGTTGTGCGTCATGCCCATGCCGCCGCCGACGGTGACGTCGTAGCCCACGAGCGTACCGTCCTCGATCACCGCGATGAAGCCGAGGTCGTGCGCGAACACGTCGACGTCGTTGTGGGGCGGAACGGCGATGGCGATCTTGAACTTGCGCGGCAGGTAGGTGCGGCCGTAGAGGGGTTCCTCGTCGTCGCCCGCCGCGGCGGGCTCGCCGAGGAATATCTCGCGGTAGGCGCCGGTCCGCGGCAGCAGGTGGGCGCCGATGTCGCGCGCCAGCCGGGAGGCGGCGGCGTGCACCTGCGAGAGCAGCGGGTTCGCCGCCGCGATCACGTTGCGGTTCACGTCGCCGCACGCGGCCAGCGTGTCGAGGCCGCAGCCGACGATCCCGCGCACGTGCCGCTTGAGGTGGCGCTTGCGAATGCCGTGGAACTGGAAGGTCTGGCGGGTCGTCAGGCGCAACGTGCCGTCCGCGGTTTCCTGCGACAGTGCGTCGAGGGCGAGCCACTGCGCCGGCGTGCACACGCCGCCCGGCATGCGCACCCGTGCCATGAACTGGTAGCGCGGTTCGAGCCGCGAGCGCCGCCGTTCCTCGCGCAGGTCGCGATCGTCCTGCTGGTAGATGCCGAAGAACTTGGTGAGTTGCGTGTCGGGGTCGCGGACGGCACCGGTCACCGGATCGGCGATGCTCTCTTCCAGCGTGCCGCGCAGGAATCGGCTGTCGAACTTCAGGCGTTCGTTCGGATGCAATTCCTCGAGCGGACGGGACAGGTCCGCCCGGCGCGTCGGTTCCGCCATCAGTAGACGTCCCGCTGGTACCGGCGCGCGCGCTGCAATTCGAGCAGGTACTCCGCGGCCGCGTCGGCGGATTTGCCGCCGTGCCGCTCGACGATCGCAAGCAGCGCCGCGTGCACGTCCGGCGCCATGTGCTGTGCGTCGCCGCACACGTACAGGTGCGCGCCGCCTTCGAGCCAGCGCCACAACTCGGCGCCCTGCGCGCGCATGTGGTGCTGCACGTAGATCTTCTCCTCCTGGTCGCGCGAGAACGCCACGTCGAGCCGCGACAACACGCCGCGCTTGCGCCACGCGAGCAACTCCGTCTGGTACAGGAAGTCGTTCTCGAACGAACGGTCGCCGAAGAACAGCCAGTGCCTGCCGGTCGCCCCGAGCGCCGCCCGCTCGGCGATGAACGCACGGAACGGTGCGATGCCGGTGCCCGGGCCGATCATGACGATCGAAGCGGCCGGGTCGGCGGGCAAGCGGAACCCGGGGTTGCGGTGCAGGTAGATCGGCAGACGCTCCTCCGCTGCGCCGGGCTCGCCGGTGCCGGCGAGCGCCAATTGACCGGAGACCAGCCCGCGGCGGTCCCGATCGAGCGTCCGGTAGGCCACCACGGCGACCGTGAGGTGCACCTCGTCGGGCGTCTCACGCTGGCTGGACGCGATCGAGTACAGCCGCGGCGCGAGCGGTCGCAACAGGCTCGCGAAGGCGAGCGGATCGAGTCCGTGCGGCGGATGCGCGGCGAGTACGTCGACCAGGTGCCGCTCGCGCGCGTAGCGGGCCAGTGCCTCGCGGTCGGCGCGTGCCAGGGCGTCGGCGCCGGTTGCCGCGGCGTAGCGCTCCAGGAATGCCGGCGTCACCGGGCCGATTTCGAGCCGCTCGCGCAGCGCCGCCCGCAGCGGCAGCGGCGCCTGGCCGCCGAGACCGACGCTGGCGTCGGGATCGAAGGGCAGGCGTTCGAGCACCGCCGCGACGTCCGCCTCGCGATTCACGGCCACCACGCCGATCGCGTCTCCGGGCTCGTAGTGCAGATTGGCGCCTTCGATGGACAGCTCGAGGTGGCGCACGTCCTTGGTCGATCCGCGCCCGGTCAGGCTCTGGTTGGCGAGCACCGGCGCCGGAAACGGATTCTTGCGGGTGTAGGCGTTCGCGACCGAATGACGGCGTTCACCGCCGCCGTCGAGGCGCACCGGCGCAGTCGCCGGTTCCAGCCCTTCCAGCACCGAGTCGATCCACGCGCGCGCGGCCGCGTCGAAATCGACGTCGCACTCGACTCGCGCGTGCACGCGGGTTGCGCCGAGCGCCTCCAGGCGAGCGTCCAGCCGGCGGCCGGCCTCGCAGAACTTCTCGTAGCTCGAGTCCCCCAGCGCGAGCACGGAGAACTTGAGGTGCTCGAGCCGCGGCGCCTTGCGTCCCTCGAGCAATTCGAACAGGGGCTGCGCGCGTTCCGGCGGATCGCCGTCGCCGTGGGTGCTCACCACGGCGAGCAGCGTGCGCGCCCCCGCCAGGTGGCTCTTGCGGCACTCGAGCATGTCGAGCAGCGTGTGGCGAACGCCGCGCTCCGTGAGCCGCTCGGCGAGCGCGCGGGCGAGCCTTTCGGAATTGCCGGTGTGCGTGCCGAACAGCACCGTGACCGCCGGGTCCGGCGAGTCGGCGCCCGCCGGACGGTCGGCGGCGGCGAGCGCGGGCTCGCGCACCGCGGCGCCCGCGAGGTAGCCCGCGAGCCACCAGCGCTGCCGCGCGTCCAGGCGGTCGACCAGGCCTCGAGCCTCGGCCGCGAGCGCCGGTGGCAGGGGGGACAAGGCCCAGGTGTCGGGGGCCGCGTCGGGCCCGGGCGGCACCGGATCTTTGAGTTGCGCGTTGCCAGTCATGCCGCCAAAGGTACGCGCAGTGCGCCGGCGGCCAGAAAAACCCATTGCGTCTAAGCATATGTACATCGCGCATGAGGGCCGGCGAGGGGTCGGGAGGACCCGGCGGCGCGTCACTCCGGCGGCGTGCTCGTGCTACCCTGCGCCCCCGCCCTCGTGCGCCCCCGGCCGACAGGCGGTCATCCGAACCAGACATTCACCGAGCGATGGACATGAACGATCGACTGACGTCACTGCTCGCGAACCGCGAGTGGTTGCTCGCCGATGGCGCGATGGGCAGCAATCTCTTCGACCGCGGACTCGTTTCCGGCGATGCGCCGGAATTGTGGAACGTGGAGCATCCCGAGCGCATCGCGGACCTGCACCGCCGCTTCATCGAGGCGGGCGCCGACATCGTGCTCACCAACAGCTTCGGCGGCACGCGCCATCGCCTGAAGTTGCACCGTGCGGAGGACCGCGTCGGCGAACTCAACGAAGCGGCCGCCCGCATCGCCCGTGGCGAGGCGGATCGCGCCGGCCGTCCCGTGCTGGTCGCCGGCAGCATGGGCCCCACCGGCGAGATCCTCGAGCCGCTCGGCAGCTTGAGCGCCGCGCAGGCGCAAGCCGCGTTCGCCGAACAGGCAGCCGCGCTCGCGCGCGGCGGCGCCGACGTGTTGTGGATCGAGACCATGTCGTCGGTGGAGGAGACCGAGGCGGCCATCGCCGGCGCGCGCTCCACCGGGCTGCCGGTCGTCGCCACCCTGAGCTTCGACACCAACGGCCGCACCATGATGGGCATCACTCCCGCGGACCTCGCGCGTCTGGCGGAGCGCAATCACCTCGCGGCCTGCGGCAGCAATTGCGGCGTGGGCGCCGCCGAAGTGGTGGCCTCGGTGGTGGGCGTCGCGAACGCCGCGCCGGGCGCGACGGTGCTGGTCGCGAAGGCGAATTGCGGCATCCCGCGTTACGTCGACGGCGCCATCCGCTTCGACGGCACACCCGAGCTGATGGCCGATTACGCCCGCCTGGCGCGCGACGCGGGCGCCCGCATCATCGGCGGCTGCTGCGGCACGACGCCCGAACACCTCGCGGCGATGCGCGCCGCGCTCGAGGGTTATTCGCCGGGCGCTCGTCCCGACGGCGCGGCCATCGAGGCCAAGCTCGGCGCGATATCCACCGGCGCCAGCGCACAGCTTCGCGGCGAGACCAGTCGCGAGGCGGGCGCCGCGAACGGCGCTTCCTCGAGGCGCCGGCGTGGCGGCGCGGCCGGGACGGTGAAGTCGTGAGCGGCGCCTCCGCGGTGCGCCGCGTAGCGTTCGTCACCGGGGCGTCGCGCGGCATCGGCGCGGCCGTCGCGCGCGCACTGGCTGCGCGCGGCGTGGTCGTGGCCGTGCACTATCGCGAGCGCCGCGACGCTGCCGAGGCGGTGCTCGCCAGCCTGGCGGGCGAGGGCCACGGACTCGTCGACGCGGACCTCGCCGATCCGGCATCGACGGCTGCGGCCTGGGCCGATGCCGAGGCGCGCTTCGGTCCCATCGACGTGCTCGTCAACAATGCGGGAGTGTTCCTGGCGCACCCGCCCCTCGGCACCTCGCTGGATGACTGGCAGGCGCTGTGGCGGCTCACGGTGGACGTGAATCTGGTCGGTCCCGCTAACCTGTCCTGGTTCGCCGCTCGTTCGATGGCCGCGCGGCCCTTGAAGGACGCCGCGTTCGGCCGCGGACGCATCGTCAACGTGTCATCGCGCGGGGCCTTTCGCGGCGAACCGGAGGCACCGGCCTACGGAGCCACCAAGGCGGGGCTCAACGCGCTGTCCCAGTCGCTCGCCAAGGCGCTGGCACCGAACGCCATCCACGTGTACTGCCTTGCTCCCGGGTGGGTCGACACGGACATGGCCAAGGATCACCTGCACGGCCCGGGCGCCCAGGCGGTGCTCGAACAGCACCCGCTAGGACGCGTGAACGGCGCCGACGAGATCGCCAACGCCGCCGTGTACTGCGCACTGGATGCGCCGCCCGCCATGACGGGCAGCATCCTCGACCTCAACGGCGCCAGCTATCTCAGGACTTGAGCAGCCGGCGCAACGCCGACAGCGGCTTCGCATTGAGCACGTGCCGGGCCTCCAGCCAGCCTCGCCGGGCCTGACGAACGCCCCACGGCAGCAGGTCGAACTGGCCGGCGGCGTGCGCGTCGCTCGCGATGCTGAGCAGCACTCCGCGATCGCGCGCCGCACGGGCGTGCACGTCGTCGAGGTCGAGCCGCGCAGGCTGGGAGTTGATCTCGAGAAAGCAGCCGCGCTCGTGGACGGCGTCGAGGACCCGCTCGAAATCGAGCTGCGATTCGGCGCGTTCGCCGAGCAGCCTGCCGAACGGGTGCGCCAGCACCGAGACGTGCGGGCGCTCCAGGGCGCGTAGTATCCGATCGGTCTGCCGGCGCAGCGGCAGGTCGAGCTGGGTGTGCACGGCGATCAGGACCAGGTCGAGCCGAGCGAGGACGGCATCCGGTAGCGCGAGCCGGCCGTCCTCCAGGATGTCGACCTCGGCGCCCTTCAGCACCGCGATTCCCGGCGAGGCGTCGTTGAGCCGGTCGATCGCGTCGATCTGGCGCGACAGGCGGCCCGCGTCGAGGCCGTGAGTGACGCCGACGTGCCGCGAGTGATCCGTGATTGCCACGTAGTGCAGGCCGCGTGCCCGCGCGGCCTCGACCATGCGCGGCAGCGAGTCCGCGCCGTCCGAGGCGTCCGTGTGCACGTGCAGATCGCCCCGCAGGTCGGTCACCTCCACCAGGCGCGGCAGCGTTCGCGATTCCGCCGCCTCGATTTCGCCACGGTCCTCGCGAAGCTCCGGGGGGATCCACGGCAGTCCGAGCGCTCCGTAGACCTCTTCCTCGCTCGCCCCGGCGATGCGCCGCGCGCCGCGGAACAGTCCGTACTCGCTCAGTTTCAAGCCGCGCTCAAGAGCGCGCCGGCGCAGGCGGATGTTGTGTTCCTTGCAGCCGGTGAGGTAGTGCCACGCGGCGCCAAAGCTCGCCGCCGACACCACGCGCAGGTCCACCGCGAGACCGGCGTGCAGCACCGCCGACGCGCGGGTGGAACCGGCCGACGTGATCCGTTCGACATCCTCGTAGCGCTTCAGCGCGGCGATCACGGCGGCGCCGCGGCTGGCGCACACCAGGACGTCGAGATCCCCGACCTGGTCGCGGCCGCGCCGGAAGCTGCCGGCCACCTCCACGCGACGCACCTCGGGCAGTGCGCGCAGGTAGGAGACCAGCGGCTCGGCGTACTGCGCCGCCAGCGCCAGGGGTAGACGCCGGCCGGGCGGGCTCGCGGCGCCTGCGACGTCGGGCTGCCCGTCGCCGGCGAGCGCGCGCGCGAGCTTGGCGCGAATCACCGGACCGAAGCCGCGTAGACGGGCGACGCGTCCTTCGGCCAGCGCCCGCCGCAGCTCATCGAGATCCCGGACCCCGAGATCGTTGAGCAGGCTGCGCACCCCGCACCGGGCCGAGGCCCGGCAAGGCGAGCAGACCGCGTACCCCGGTGGGAATCTGCGTGCGCAGTCGATCGAGCGCCTCGAGGTGTCCGGTGTCGAGGAGTTCACCGATCTTGCCGGCCAGGTCCGCGCCGATGCCGGGCAGCGCGCGCAGCCGTTCGCGCTCGCGCAGGTCGCGCAGCGGCTGGCCTTGGCCGCGAATGGATTGGGCCGCGCGGCGATAGGCGCGGATCCGAAAGGCGTTGTCGCCGCGCACGCTGAGCAGGTCGGCCATCTCCTCGAAGGCGGCGGCGATATCTTCGTTGTGTACCGGCACTGTCTGGTCCACGAGGTTCGGGCGCCCGCTGCCCGCCGGCTTCAGGTCGATGCGCGGAGATTTTCGAGCGCCACCCGGCGCCGCCGCCATACGCACTTGCGCGGAGACGCGTGCGGCACGCGGCCTGGCGTATGCTCGCTGCCCATGCCCGGCCGTCGTCCGCCGCCAGCGACCGAAGAGAAGCTGCGCTTCCTCGCGGATCCGGCCCACCACACCGGCGGCATCCGCCGCGTCGAGGTGCGCGAGACACATTTCGCCTGGCTGTTCTTCACCGACCGCGAGGTCTTCAAGCTCAAGAAGCCGGTTCGCGGCCCGGGCTTCGACTACCGCGCGCCGCGTGCCCGCCGGCTAGGCTGCGAACGAGAGTTGCGGCTCAACCGGCGCCTCGCGCCCACCGTGTACCTGTCGGTCACGGCCCTCGGCGTCGATCGCGAGGGACACATGAGTCTTCAGGGGCGTGGACGTGCCGTCGACTACCTGGTGCGGATGCGCCGTCTCGACGACGCGCGCATGCTCGATCGAGTGGCGGCGCGGCGAGGGCTGCGGGCGGCCGAGATCCGGCGGTTGGCCGCCTTGCTGGTCCGCTTCTACGCCGCTGCACCGCGGCGGCCGATGCGGGCCGAGGCGTATCGGGCGCGTCTGCGCCGTGGCGTGCGCGCCGACCTGCGCATACTCGAGCGGACGCTGCCTGCGGCGGATGCGCGCCGGGTGCGCAGCACCGGCCGGACGGCGCTCGAGGCGCTGCGCGCCTGCGCCGGCGCGCTCGGCCTGCGCGCGGGCCGCCTTCGCGACACGCACGGCGACTTGCGTGCCGAGCACGTCTACACGGGCGAACCTGCGTGTGTCATCGACTGCCTGGAGTTCGATCGCGAGTTGCGGCGGCTCGATCCCGTGGCGGACCTCGCCAACCTGTTGATGGAGATCGAACGCCTGAATGATGCGGCAGGCGCGGGGCGCCTGCTGGCGGTCTATCGCCGGCGCAGCGGCGATGCGGTGTGCGATACGCTGGTGCAACTGTACGCGGGGCGGGCGGCGCTGTTGCGCGCCCGACTTGCGGCGCAACACCTCGCCGATCCGACTCTGGCCCCGCGCGGTTGGTTGCTGCGCAGCCGCCGGCTGCTCGCCGAGGCGCAACGCCGATTCGAGGCGGTTGCGCGCCTGACCGGCTCGCGACCACCCGTGCGCGCGGCGGCGATCACGGTGCCTGGTCGAGCAGCGGCGCCAGCGGCTCGCGACGCGCGATCCGCCCAACGGCCTCGCCGAGCACGGTCGCCACGGGCAGCACCGTGACGCCCGCGTCGGACTCCACGCGCAATGCCGTGCCGACGCTGTCGGTGACGAGCAGGTGCTGTATGTCGGCGCAGCCGCGCAGGCGCTCGAGGCCGGCGGCCAGCGGCGCGTGCGTGACGGCGGCCAGCACGGCGGCAGCGCCACCGGCGGCCAGCGCCGCCGCCGCCCGTACCAGCGTCCCGCCGGTCGCACACAGGTCGTCCACGATCACCACGGTACAGTCGCGCGGATCACCGATGACCGTTCCGCCGGACACCACCCCGAGCGCGCGGCGTTTCTCGATGAAGATCAGCCGTACCGGCCGCCCCAGGCGCCCTTGCAGCAACTCACGCAGCCGCTGGGCGCGCTTGATCCCGCCGACGTCGGGCGACGCCACGGCCACTTGCGCGGTACCCGCGCGCGCGGCTATCTGCGCTGCGAACGACGGCAGCGCGGAGAGGTGGTCCAGCGGTACCCGCAGCGCGTTGTCGACGGACGCCGGATCATGCGCGTCGAGGAGCATGGCATGCGTCATGCCGGCCGCTTCCAGCTGCTGGGCGACGTAACGGGTGGTGACCGGATCGCGTGGCTGGGTACGGCGTTCCTTGCGCGCGTAGGCGAGGTAGGGAATCACCGCGGTGAGGCCGTGTGCACCACCGTCGCGCAACACGTGCAGCAGGAACAGCAGCCGCACCAGGCGGCGGGCGCTGTCGGCGCCGCCGCCCGACGCCAAGGTTTGTGCCACGAAGACGCGCCGACCGCGCACCGAGCATGCGGGCCGCAGCTTGAACTCGCCGTCCTCGAAGGCGCGCTCCTCGAGCGGGGCGAGCGACAGACCGGCGCGCACCGCGATGCCGGCCGCGAGCGCCGCGGACTCGCTGGGCGCGAACAGCAGAGGTGGCGCCGGGTTCTCGCCCATGGTGGGGGCAAGAGTGACAGGGCGGGTGCGGCGTCCGCATCGGGACTTGCCGCATCGGGGCCTTTCGCCGAGGGCCGCGGCGCGGGTGTCGCGCCGCGGCCGGCCGGCCTCACCACATGGTGACGCGGCTCTCCGGCGGCAGATACATCTTGTCTCCGGGCTTGACGCCGAAGGCGTCGTAGAACGCGGCCTGATTGCGCTCCGGCACCAGGCCGCGGATCTCGTCCGGCGAGTGCGGGTCGGTCTTCAATTCCATGATGAGCATGTTGTCGCGCATCTTGCCGCGCCACACCTGGGCGAAGCCGCAGAAGAAGCGCTGCGCGCCCGTCAGGCCGTCGATGACCGGTGCCTCGTGCCCGCCCAGCGACAGCCGGTAGGCCTTGAACGCGATCGCCAGCCCGGAGTTGTCGGCGATGTTCTCGCCGAGGGTAAGTTCGCCGTTGATCGGATAGCCGGCCAGCGGCGAGTACGCTGCGTACTGCGCCACCAGCGCGTGCGCCTTTTGCTTGAAGCGATCGAGATCGGCCTGCGTGAACCAGCCCGGCGGCGCGAGCAGGTTGCCGTCGCCGTCGTACTGGCTGCCCTGGTCGTCGAAGCCGTGGCTGATCTCGTGGCCGATGACCGCGCCTATGCCGCCGTAGTTCACCGCGTCGTCCGCGGAGGCGTCGAAGAACGGCGGCTGCAGAATCGCCGCCGGGAAGACGATCTCGTTGAGCTCCGGGTTGTAATACGCGTTGATTTCCTGCGGCGTCATGCCCCACTCGCTGCGGTCGAGCGGCCGGCCGAGCTTGTCGACGTTGCGCTGGTATTCGAACTCGCGCGCCCGCGCGACGTTGCCGAACAGGTCGTCGCGCGTGATCACGAGGCTGCCGTAATCCCGCCAGTGCGACGGGTAGCCGATCTTGACCTGGATCTTGGCGAGCTTCTCCTGCGCGTGCCGACGGGTCTCGGGGCCCATCCAGTCGAGCGTCTCGATGTCGGCGCGATAGGCGGCCAGCAGGTTCTGCACGAGTTGTTCCATGCGGGTCTTGGAGCTCGCCGGGAAGTACTCGGCGACGTACAGGCGCCCGAGGCCCTCGCCGATCGAGGCGTCGACCAGCGCGAGGCCGCGCTTCCAGCGCTCGCGGTTGCGCTGGATGCCCTGCAACGCCGTGCCGTAGAAGGCGAAGTGCTCGTCTTCGTAGGTCTTGCCGAGGTAGGGCGCGTAGCTGTTCAGGAGGTGCCAGCGGAAATAGGCCCGCCAGGTCGGCAGAGGCGTCGTCGCCAGCAACTTGGCAAAGGCGGTGATGTAGCTGGGCTGACCGACGATCACGTAGTCGGTCTTGCCGGTGACGCCGGCGGCCGCCAGATAGGCGTTCCAGTCGAAGTGCGGCGCGAGCTGTGCGAGGCGGTCGAACTCGTACTTGTTGTACGCCTTGACCGGATCGCGCAGTTCGACCTTGGTCCACTGCGACTCGGCGAGCGCCCGCTCCAGGGCGACGATCTGCCGCGCCTCGGCGTGCGGTCGCGGTTCGTGCGCGAGCGTGAGCATGCGCTCGACGTGCGCCGCATAGGCGGCGCGTATCTTCGCGAGTTCGGCCGCGTCGCTCAGGTAATAGTCGCGATCCGGCATTCCCAGACCGTCCTGGCCCAGGTCGAAGACGTATTTCGAGGAATCCTTGGCGTCCTGGTGGACCTGCGGGGTGAATGGAACTGGCACGCCGATCCGCTGCAGTCGGGCGATCAACGCGGGAACCTGGCTCGCCGAATGCACCGCCTCGATACGCCCGAACTCCGCCGCCAGCGGCGCGAGGCCGCGCCGCTCGACGGTGGCTTCGTCCATGAAGCTCGCGTAGAGGTCGGCGATCTTCCGGCCGTCGGGGTCGCTCGTCGCCGCGGCGCCGCGGAGTGCGTCGACGATGCCGTGGAGCTGCTGCTCGGTGCGGTCCGCGAGGTACTCGAACATGTCGTAGTAGCCCTTGTCGGCCGGGATCTGGGTCTCGGCCAGCCACTTGCCGTTGACGTGCCGGTAGAGGTCGTCCTGGGGCCTGATCGCGGGATCCACGTAACGCAGGTCGATGCCGGAGCGCAGGCCCGTGGATCCCGCCACCGGCGCGGTGGCGTCGGCCGCGGCGGCCCCGCCGCCCGCCAAGAGCCATCCGAATCCGAGTATCGCCACGCACCCGCCGTGCACCATTTCACGCCATACCCGCATCGTTCGCGCTCCTGTGCTCGAGGAATTTGACGCCGGCACTATAGCAGCCGCCCGCGGCCCGTCCCGCCCCCCCCGTCACGCCCGGACTGCGCCGGGTGCGAAGTCCGGCGGCGGACGCTTGCCAAGCTGCCGGAAATTCGATCTACTCGGAGCGGGAGTTAAACCAATTAACCACCTGCGTACGGCCGGCGCCGGCGACGGGTGGCACGTTTGGGGGATGCGCATGATTGCTCGCCACCGCGCGCTTTGTTGCGCGCTCGTCGCGGCCGCGCTGTACGCGCGCGCCGGTCTCGCCCAGGAGGCTCTCGAGGAGATCGTCGTCACTGCGCAGAAGCGCAGCGAGAACCTGCAGAACGTGCCGGTGGCGGTGGACGCCTTCACCGGCGCCAAGCTCGAGGAGTCGGGCACCGTGCAGCCGGTGGATCTCGGCATGATCACGCCGAACCTCACCACCAAGAATGCGGTCGGCAACACCGCGCCGATCTTCGCGTTGCGGGGCCTGAGTCTCAACGACTTCGCCACCAACGGCACGCAGCCGGTGGGCGTGTATCTGGACGAGGTCTACCTCGTCAACAATTCCGAGCTCGGCTTCCAGACCATGGACATGGAACGGGTGGAGGTGCTCAAGGGACCGCAGGGCACGCTCTACGGCCGCAACACCACGGCGGGCGCCGTCAGCTTCATCACCAACAAGCCGACCTCGACGTTCGACGCCGCCGCCTCGGTGACGGCGGGCGAGTGGGACCTCGCCCGCGTCGAGGGCTACGTCAATGGTCCGCTCGGCGAAGGTCTCTCGGGACGCCTGTCGGTGTCCGGCGAGCGCCAGTGGAAGGGCTTCTTCGTCAACGACACCACCGGACAGAACTGGGGCCAGAGCCGGCGCGCCAACTGGCGCGCGCAACTGCTCTGGGACCTCGGCCTCACCCACGTGCTGGTGAACTACCACGGCGGCATCGACAAGTCGGACGACTGGTACTACAAGTACATCGCCGACGCGTCCGGGGTCGTGAATGCGCCGCCGGGCTATCCGAGCGGGGCGCAGATCCAGCAGACCGCGTATTCGGCCAACCCCAGCATCTTCCACGGCTTCCACACCCTCAATCCGCAGCCCTACATCGACAATTTGTCCAACGGCCTCACCGTGACGGTGGACAGCGACTTCGGCTTCGCGACGCTGAAGGCGATCACCGGACTCGAGGACCTGGAGTACGCGCGGACCGAGGACTACGGCTCCGTTCCGTATCCCGTCGGCTGGAACTACTATCCCGGTCATCTATTCCAGTACTCCGAGGAGATGCGCCTGACCTCGAACGGCGATCACTGGTGGAACTGGATCGTGGGCCTGTTCGCCGGGCACGACCGGTTGCGCGAGAACGACCAGTACAACGAGATCGACAACCCGATCTACTACGGCTACGTGTTCAACGAGCGCTACGTGCAGAACACGTCGAGCTACGCTCTGTTCACCCACAACGAGTTCAAGCTGACGGACGCGCTGCGTCTCACCCTGGGCCTGCGCTACACGGAGGAGGAGAAGCACTACGTCGGCGGCACGCTGGTCGCGCAGTCGGACCCGGCGCTCGCATTCGATCAGTGCCCCTGCGTGGTCGACACGGTGCTCAAGTACCACGAGCCCACGGGCAAGGCGGGTCTCGACTATCGCATCGGCGATGCGATGATCTACGCGAGCTACTCGCGCGGCTACAAGTCCGGCGGCGTCACCGGGTTCTACGTGACCGATCCCGGCGCCAAGGCGCCGTACAACCCCGAGTTCATCAACGCCTACGAGATGGGCGTGAAGACGTCGTGGCTGGCCGACCGGCTGCGCCTGAACGGCGCGGTGTTCCACTACGACTATCGGGACCTGCAGGCATTCGGGGTGATACCCAATGCGCAGGGCTTTCCGGAGTTTCGAATCTTCAACGTCGCCAAGTCCAAGTTGCAGGGCGGCGAGCTCGAGCTCAGCTGGCTGCCGATCGACGCGCTCAAGGTCGATCTCGGCCTCGGATTGCTCGACACGCGCGTTCTGCAGTCGGACGTCGGCGGCGTGAGCGTCGGCAATCGGCTCGGCAACGCACCGAATCTGGAGCTGGACCAGACCACCTCGTACAAGTGGCATCTGCCGAACGGCATGGGTCTGACGGCCGCGGTCGACGTCAACTGGCGTGGCGGCACCTTCACTTACGTGCAGAACACGCAGCTGCAGTTCGTGCCCGCCTACGTGCTGATCGATCCGCGGCTCACCCTCGGTTCGGCCGACGACGTCTGGAGCCTGTCACTGTGGGCCAAGAACGTCACCGACAAGTTCTACTTCCGCGAGATCTTCAACGACGGCGGCTCGGTGATCGGCTTCCCGGCGCCGCCGCGGCAGGTCGGCGCGACCTTCAACTACCACTGGAAGTGACGTCGGGGGCCCGCGAATCGGCGCGGGCTTCCACTTCCTCGATCGCCGGGGTGCGCCAGCCGGCCCGGACGCCCCAGTAACAGAATCCGAGCGCCGCGATGGCGACGCAGAGCTGGTCCCAGCCATAGGGAATGTAGCCGCGACCCGCGAACTCCTTGCTGCCCGCCCAGGACAGCGTCACGATCGCCGCCAGGTAGGCAATGAGCCACCAGGCGCCGCGCAGCGCGCGGCCGAATTCGCGAAAGCCCGCCTGGGCCTGGAAATACAGGTACACCGGTATCGGCAGCACCAGCAGCAGCATGATCTCGCCGGTGTACGGCCAGCGCGCCCAGTAGAGCATCAGGGTCGCCAGCACGAACGCGACGGGCGCGAACACCTCGAGCCCGGGAATTCGCAGCGGCCTGTGCACACCGGGCGCGGTACGCCGCAGGACCAGGACGCTCACCGGGACGATGAGGTAGGTGATGATGGTGGCCACCGAGATCACCGCCGCGAGCTTGCCCCAGCCGCGGAAGAAGAACAGGAACACGAAGGACACCGCCAGGTTGAACCACATCGCGGGCCGCGGGATGCCGTAGCGCGGGTGGATCCGGCCGAACGCCGCGGGGGCGGTGCCATTGCGCTGCATGGCGTAGATCATGCGCGCGGTGGTGGCGGTGTAGGTGGTCCCGGTGCCGCTCGGGCTCACGAAGGCGTCGGCGTACAGCAGGAGCGCGAGCCAGTTGAGGTTCAGTGCCAGCGCGAGCTGTGCGAACGGCGAGCTGTACTCGAGCGCCGACCAGCCGCCGGCGAGACGGTCGGGCGACACTGCGCCGAGGAAGGCGATCTGCAGCATCAGGTAGACCGCGGTGCTCAGCGCGATCGAGCCGAAGATCGCGATCGGTATGCTGCGACCGGGATTGCGCGCTTCGCCGGCGAGATTCACCGGGCTCTGGAAGCCGTTGTAGCTGAACACGATGCCGCTGGTGGCGACCGCGGTGAGGATCGACGCCGGATCGAGCACGTGGGCGCCGCCCCCCACCCCGAGGTGGAAGTTCTCGCGGTGGAACTCGGTCGCCATCAACGCGATCGCGGTGCCGGCGGGCACGATCAGCTTGAAGAAGGTGATGGCGCTGTTGGTGCCGGCGAATACCTTCACGCTCCAGAAGTTGAACAGGAAATAGACCACCACCAGCACCGCCGCGAGCACCAGGCCCAGGGGCGCGAGCACGCCCTGGCCGTTGGCGGCGTGCTGGTACAGGCCATGGGTCCACTCCCAGGGCCATGAGCTCATGTACTGCACCGAGGCTTCCGCCTCGACCGGGATCACCGAGACGATCGCGATCCACGCCGCCCAGCCGGCGATGAAGCCGACCAGCGAGCCGTGCGAGTAGTGGCCGTAGCGCACGGCGCCGCCCGATTCCGGGAACATGGCGCCGAGCTCCGCGTAGGTGAGCGCGACGAACAGGATCACCACGGCGCCGATGACCCAGGCCCAGACGGCCCCGGGACCCGCGAGCTGCGCGGCGCGCCAGGCGCCGAACAGCCATCCGGAGCCGATGATGGATCCCAGACCCGTGAACATGAGGGCGATCGCGCCGACGTCGCGGCGGATCGCGGAATCGCTGGACATGCTTTCTTCTCTCGTGCCGCGCCGGGAAGGCGCCGCTTTTAATCCTATCCTACCGGAGCGCCGGGTCGCGACGGCGGCGGCGCTTCGATGCCGGGCACGCCGCGGCGGATGTCGGCCGAGAAGGCCGCGCCGCCGGAGGCCCGGGCGCGCTCGGTGATGCGGCCCGCGGCGTGCAGCTGCGCGAACGGGTAGCGGCCGTCGAGGGCGCCCAGCCGATATACGTACTGCGGCAGGTAACCTGAAAACAGCAGCCGCAGGTCGAGCGGCAGGCGGCCGACGATCCGCTGCATCATGAGGTACACGAGCGTGGTGCAGTTGCCGCCGATCGTGTGGTAGAAGCGCGGCTCGCGCTCCAGCCGGTTGGCCTCGTCGACATAGGCGAGGAAGAGCGAGCGCAGCGCGTTCGGCGGCAGGCTCACGCGGTACAGGTACGCCTCCTCGCGGCGCACGTTGGTGCGCAGGAACACCGAATCGCGCTCCTGCGCGGCGATGATGCACAGCTCGAACTGCTTGAAGAAGCCGCCGATCTCCGAGAACTCCTCCCCCTGGCGGCGGCGGACCTCCACCGAGAAGACGACCTGTTCCCCATCATCGAATCCGAACGAGAACTGCGCGTGCGCGATGGCCGGCCCGCGCCAGTACGAGAGGATCATGTCGAGGCTGCGCAGGCGCTCGAGCGAGTAGCTGCGCTCCTCCCAGCGTGCCTCGTACTCGCGCGGCGACAGCCAGCGGAAGTCGCGCACGGCGAACAGGGTCACGCGATCGCCCTCGGCGGCGCCGCAGGCGAGCCGCGCCACGTCGTCCGCCCAGCGATGCGTGCCGCAGGGCGCGAGGCGCCGCCACCAGGCCAGCAGTGAGGCGAAGCCGACGGCGTAAAGCGCGAGGCCGGCGCCGGCGCGACCGGCCAGTACGATCGCCAGGGCGCCGAGCGCGAACGAGCACCACGCGGCCGCGCACAGCCGCCGCCGCCGCGTCGATTCGCCGGCCTTGAAGCCGAGCGCGAGTGCGCCCCAGGCCGCGCTCGCGATCAGCGCCAGGAGAGCGACTCCGAATCCGGCCAGGCGCAGCACCGCGCCCGGACTCACGGCACTCCGCGCTCGGCGAGGAAGCCGGCGAGGATGCGCGCCGTATGGCTGCGGCCGGGCTTCGCCACGAGGCGTTGCGGCGGTCCCTGGGCGACGATGCGTCCGCCGCCGGTGCCGCCTTCCGGTCCCAGATCGACCAGCCAGTCCGCCTGCGCCATGACGTCCAGATTGTGCTCGATGACCACCACCGTGTTGCCCGCGTCGACCAGGCGGTGCAGCACGCGGATCAGGCGCTCGACGTCCGCCATGTGCAGCCCCACCGTCGGCTCGTCGAGCACGTACAGCGTGTGCTGTCCCTCGCGGCGCGCCGTGTCCACGCCGAGGGCGTCGGTACGCACCTTGCTGAGTTCGGTGACCAGCTTGATGCGCTGGCTCTCGCCGCCCGACAGGGTCGGGCTCGGCTGACCGAGCTGCAGGTAGCCGAGCCCGACGTCGGCGAGCAGGTTGAGGGGATGGCGTATGCCGCGCTGGGCGGCGAAGAATTCCACCGCGTCCTCGACGCTCATGGCGAGTATCTCGCCGACGTTCCGGCCCTTGAACGGAATGGACAGCGTTTCGGGATTGAAGCGCCGGCCGCCACAGGCTTCGCACGGCACCTGCACGTCGGGCAGGAAGCTCATCTCGATGCGCCGCTGCCCCTGGCCCTCGCAGGTCTCGCAGCGACCGCCCGCGGTGTTGAACGAGAATCTGCCGGCGCCGAAGCCGCGCATGCGCGCCTCGGTGGTCTCTGCGAACAGCCTGCGAATCGAATCCCAGAAGCCGATGTAGGTGGCCGGACAGGAGCGCGGCGTCTTGCCGATCGGGGTCTGATCCACCTCCAGCACCCGTGTCACGCTCTCGTGGCCGCGCAGCGCGTCGCAGCCCTCGAAGGCGGGTGTGCCGCGCGCCCGGCGACCGCCGCTCGTGAGGCGCGCCAGGTTCGGCAGCAGCACGTTGCGCGCCAGCGAGGACTTGCCGGATCCGGACACGCCGGTGACCACGGTGAGCCGCCCGAGCGGGATGCGCGCGTGCACGCCGCGCAGGTTGTTGACCCGGGCGCCGTCGATGTGGATGGAGGGTGTCGCCGTGGTGACGGGGCGGCGCGCGGCGCGCGAGTGAGTGAGCGGCGCGGCCAGGCAGCGCCCGGTGACGGAATGCGGATCGCGCGCGAGTTCGGCCGCCGTGCCCTCGGCGATCAGCCGACCGCCGCGCGAGCCGGCACCCGGCCCCAGATCGATCACGTGGTCGGCGCGTCGAATCGTGTCCTCGTCGTGCTCGACCACCACCAGCGTGTTGCCCTTGGCGCGCAGCCGCTCGAGCGTGTCGAGCAATGCGAGATTGTCGCGAGGATGCAGCCCGATCGTCGGCTCGTCGAGCACGTAGCAGACGCCCTGCAGGTTGGAGCCGAGCTGGGCGGCGAGGCGGATGCGTTGCGCCTCGCCCCCGGACAGCGTCGGTGCGGCACGGTCGAGCGCGAGGTAGCCGAGTCCGACGTCCTCGAGAAAGCGGATGCGCGCCTCGATCTCGGCCAGCAGGTCGCGGGCGATGGCGAGCTCGCGGCCACGCAGTGCGAAGCCTGCGCTGCGCCGCGCGAACTCGCTCACCGACAGGCGCGTGAGCGCCGAGATCGACGTCTCCCGGAACAGCACGTGCCGCGCCACGGGATTGAGCCGTTCGCCGCCGCACTCGCCACAGGCGGCGGCGTCCTCTCCGCTCTCGCCGTCCGCGCCGAAGGTTTCCGCGCCCTCCTCGCCGGCGTGGGCATCGGCGGCGAGCGTGCGTCCGGTTCCCTGGCAGGCCGGGCACCAGCCGTGGCGCGAATTGAACGAGAACAGCCGCGGATCGAGTTCCGGGAATCCGGTGCCGCAGGAGGGGCAGGCGCGCTTGACGGAGAACACCACCGGCGCACCGCGTCCCACGAGCGCGTGCACCACGCCCTTGCCGAGTTCGAGCCCGCGGGCGAGCGCGGTGCGAAGTTCCGCTTCCGCCGCCGGTCCCACGGTGAACTCGCCCGCGGGCGCCTCGATGTCGTGCTCGACGAAGCGGTCGAGGCGCGGCCACTTGGCCGTCGGCAGCCACTGGCCGTCCACCCGCAATTCGGTGATCCCCTTGCCGCGGGCCCACTTCGCGAGCTCGGTGTACAGTCCCTTGCGCGCGACCACCAGCGGCGCGAGCAGCATGATGCGGCGGCCACGGTAGTCGGCGAGCAGGCGGGCGGCGATCGCGTCCGGCGACTGCGGCTCGATGGGCGTGCGGCAGGCGGGGCAGTGCTGCACCCCGAGCTTCACGTACATGAGGCGCAGGAAGTGATAGATCTCGGTGAGCGTCGCCACCGTGCTCTTGTGCCCGCCCCGGCTGGTGCGCTGTTCGATCGCGACCGTGGGCGGAATGCCGAAGATCGCGTCCACGTCCGGGCGCGAGGCGGGCTGCACGAACTGGCGTGCGTACGCGTTCAGGGACTCGAGGTAGCGCCGCTGTCCCTCGGCGAACAGGATGTCGAAGGCGAGGGTGCTCTTGCCGCTGCCGGAGACGCCGGTGATCACGGTGAACGCATTGCGGCGCAGCGCGACGTCGACGTCCTTCAAGTTGTGCTCGCGGGCGCCACGGATGTCGATGGCGGGCGGCGGTGGGTGCGGTCGCTCCTCGGCGTCCGCGACGGCGGCGCCAAAAGCCGGGGTCAGATCGGCCGCGGCCAGGGCACGGCCCGTGTGCGAGCGCGGATGCCGGATCAGATCCGCCGGGGTGCCCGAGCAGACCAACTCGCCGCCCGCGTCGCCGCCTTCCGGGCCGAGATCGACGACCCAGTCGGCGGCGCGCACCACGTCGAGATTGTGCTCGATCACGAGCAGCGAGTGTCCGGCGTCCACCAGCCGGCGAAAGGCCCGCAGCAGCTTGGCGACGTCGTCGAAGTGCAGGCCCGTGGTGGGCTCGTCGAACAGGAACAGCGAGCCGCCGCGCGCGGCACCGGCGGCCGCGGCGGGCGCGCTGCGCACCGCGTATTCCGCGAGGTGCCCGGCGAGCTTCAGGCGCTGGGCCTCGCCGCCCGAGAGGGTCGGCACGGGTTGTCCGAGACGCAGATACTCCAGGCCGACGTCGGCGAGCGGTTCGAGGCGCAGGCACACCTCGGGATCGTCCGCGAACACCTGCAGTGCTTCGCTCACCGTGAGATCGAGCACGTCCGCGATCGACAGCGGCGCGCCGCCGGCACGCGGCAGCTTCACCTCGAGGATCTCGGCGCGGTAGCGCCGCCCGTTGCAATCGGGGCAGCGCAGGTAGACGTCGGAGAGGAACTGCATCTCCACGTGCTCGAAGCCGTTGCCGCCGCAGCCGGGGCAGCGGCCGTTGCCGGCGTTGAAGCTGAAGGTGCCGAGCGTGTATTTGCGCTCGCGCGCCAGGGCAAGCCGCGCGAAGCGTGCCCGTATGGCGTCGAACGCCCCCACGTAGCTCGCGGGGTTGGAGCGCGTCGTGCGGCCGATGCGGCTCTGATCGACCATCACGACCTGCGAGACCAGCTCCGCACCGCGCAGCGCGCGGTGGCGCCCGGGACTCTCGGTGGGTTTGCCCTTGGCGCGCAGCAGCGCCGGATACAGCACGTCGTGCACCAGCGTTGACTTGCCGGAGCCGCTGACCCCGGTGACGCACACCAGCCGCCCGAGCGGGATGGCAACGTCGATGCCTTTGAGGTTGTGCTCGCTGGCGCCCTCGATCACCAGCGTCGGCGTGTCCGCCGTGACCGCGGGCGCCTGCGACGCACCCGTCGAGACACGCCGCCTGCCGAACAGATAGTCGGCGGTGAGCGAACCACGGGAGGCGGCGAGGGCCGCGGCGGGACCGTAGAAGACGATCTCGCCGCCGTGTTCGCCCGGGCCCGGACCGATGTCGAGCAGCCGGTCCGCCGCCTGCATGATGAGCGGGTCGTGTTCGACCACGAGCAGTGTGTTGCCCGCGTCGCGCAGCCGGCGCATCACACCCACGATCCGTTCCACGTCGCGCGGATGCAGTCCGATGGACGGCTCGTCGAGCACGAACAGGGTGTTCACCAGCGACGTACCGAGCGCGGTGGTGAGATTGATCCGCTGTACCTCGCCGCCGGAGAGCGTGCGCGACTGGCGGTCGAGATTGAGGTAGCCGAGACCCACGTCCGCCAGATAGCCGAGGCGTGCGCGAATCTCCCCGACCACCAGCGCGGCGGCCTCGTCGAGCGGCTTCGGCAGCTCGAGCGCGTCGAAGAAGGCCCGGCAGCGGTCGATGGGCATGAGCATGAGCTCGCGCAGCGTGCGCCCGGGCGAGCCCAGACGCCACAGGAGCGCGTCCGCCTTGAGGCGAGTGCCGCCGCACTCGGCGCACTCGGTATAGGAGCGGTAGCGCGACAGCAGCACCCGGATGTGCATCTTGTACGCCTTGGTCTCCAGCCAGGCGAAGAACCGGCGCACGCCGTACCAGACGTTCTTGGTCCACTCGCCCTCACCCTCGATGACCCAGGCGCGCTGCGCGGGATCGAGGTCGCGCCAGGGCACGTCGAGCGCAATGCCGCGCTTGCGGGCGAACTTGACGAGATCCTGCTGGCACTCGCGGTAGGCATCGGTCTGCCAGGGCTTGATCGCGCCGCCGGCCAGGGTGAGGGATTCGTCGGGTATCACCAGGCCGTAATCGACGCCGATCACGCGACCGAAGCCACGGCAGGTGTCGCACGCGCCGAGCGGCGAATTGAAGCTGAAGGTGTTCGGCGTGGCCGCCTTGTAGGGGATGTCGCACTGGGCGCAGTGCAACTCGGTGGAGAATCGCCACGGCGGCAGCGGTTCCCCGTCCGCGCTCAGCGGGTACACGTCGAGACGCCCGCGGCCGACCCGCAGCGCGGCCTCGATCGCGTCGCCGAGGCGCGCCGGGTCGGCGCTCGAGTGGCGCAGGCGGTCCTGGATCACCTGCAGAACCTCGCCGCGGCGCTCGTGGATGCGGGTATAGCCCTGCGTCGCCAGCAGCGCCGTGATCTCGGCTTCACCGAAGTTGGCCGGAATGGGTACCGGGAAGGTGATCAGCAGTCGCGGGTCGCCGGCCGCCGCCGCGCGGGCGGCGATCTGTTCGCGGATGCCGGCCGCGGTGTCGCACCGCACCGGCTGGCCGCAGCCACGGCAGTGGAGCACTGCCGCGCGCGCGAACAGCAGCTTCAAGTGATCGTTGAGCTCGGTCATCGTACCGACGGTGGAGCGCGAGGTGCGCACCGGGTTCGTCTGGTCGATGGCGATGGCCGGCGGGATGCCCTCGATGCGGTCCACCGCCGGCTTGTCCATGCGGTCGAGGAACTGGCGCGCGTACGGCGAGAAGGTCTCGACGTAGCGCCGCTGACCCTCTGCGTACACCGTGTCGAACACCAGCGAGGACTTGCCGGATCCGCTCACGCCGGTGACCACGATGAGTTCGTTCAGGGGCAGGTCTATGTCCAGCCCCTTGAGGTTGTTCTGGCGCGCGCCGCGTACGCGGATCGCCTCGTCTTGCGGGGGATCGAAGGGGGCCATGGGGCGCGTAGTCTACTGAAGGCGCCGGCCGGTGGGACGGCGCGACGGTCGCGCCGCGGACGAGCGCGCACGCGGCGGTCGCGCGCCGGCTTGTTGACGCGCCGGGTTGGTGACGCGCCGGGTTGGTCGCGCGGGCGGGCTCAGCGGCCCGCGAACTGCTCCATCATGAGTCCGGTGCCGCCGCGGGTGACGTGCGCCACGATGGCGGAGCGGCGGTGGATCTTCGTGACCGCGCCGAGGTTGATGGCGAAGGCGAGTTGGACGTGCTGGCCCTTGCGCAGGCCCAAGTTCTCGGTCTCGACGAACACGCCATTGGCGCTCAGGTTCTTCGCCTTGCAGATCCGGCTGCGCCGTCCGGGCAGGACCACGTAGACCGTGGTGCGTGCGCGATGGCGGGTGTGCAGTCGTCGCTCCATCCGGATTTCCTCGACGTGCCGAGAGATGCTTCGTGCCGATTGACGCTTCACGCCATTATGCACACGCGACCACGGTTCGCGAAGCCGCGCAGCTTCGACGCCGGGTTTATGTCAAAACTTCGCGGTGACGGCGCGCGCAGGGCGTGCGCGGGGGTGTCAGTCGACGTCCTTGCGGCGGATCGCGAGCTGTTCCGGCGCCTCGATTCCCACCTTGACGCGCCGGCCCGTGCCGCCGAGCAGGGTGATCTGGATCGGTCCGTTGGCGAACAGCTGCGCCATGGTCATGCTGCCGTCGACGCCGTCGGCGGGCTGGATGACGATGGATTCGTCGGCGCGGCGGCTCAGGACCAGCATCTTGCGTCAGACCCGCGCGAGCGCGCGTGGCGCCGCGGCGTGCGTCTGTCCTCGGGGGCCGTAGGTGAGCGACTTCACGCCGCGGACCGCATCGAGCAACTGGCGCACCTGGTGCTGGCGGGCGTGAATGATGTGTCCGTTCAGATCGTTGGCGGTCCGGCACGCTGCCATCGCGGCGAGCAGGGCCGTCCAGCGTTCCGCCACGGCGCGCGGCGGCGGCGCGTGCTCCGCCGTGGGCTGCCACAGCGCGCGGCGCTCGTTTTCCAGCGCCTCGAGTTCGGCGAACAGCCGGATCTTCTCCGCGGCCAGCCGCTCCACCGCCGCAGGCTCCGCGCCGGTCAGCGCGCTGCGTTCGGCCGCGAGCGTGGTCTCGAGCACGTGGGCGGCGTCGATCTCTCGATCGAGCAGCTCCTCGAGACGGCGGGAGGCGTCGGCGTTCATGGGATCACTTCAGCAGGCGATCAGCCTGAATGAGCTTGTCGGCGACGCTACGGGCATTGACCTTGTAGGTGCCGGAACTCACCGCCTGCTTCACGGCCGCGACCTTGGCGGCGTCGACCACCGGCGCCTTGGCGACCGCGGCCTCGAGTTGCTGCAGCGAGCGCGCGGAATGGGTGAGGGTGACCTGGTCGCCCTGCGCGTTCGACGCCGGGGCGGGCGTCGACTCTGCCTGCGGCTTGTCGGCCGTAAGCGCGCCGGCACCGGCTCCCTGGCTGACGGGAACCACCGGATTGGTGGACGAATATCCATTGATCTTGGCGGACACCGAACTCTCTCCTCGGGGCGGGCCAGCGGCCTTGACCCCCTTATCGTCAGGTTTTGGATCAACTTTAGCCGGTCGGCAGCGCCTGCCGGCCGTCGTTGCTCCGGTTATCGACTGTGACGCGCGTCACTTTAGGGGGCCTCAAAAGGAAATTTCCACGGTGTCCTGGCCGCGGGCGATGCCCTCGACCACCTTGCCGGAGGAGAGATTCTGCACTCGGACGCGCTGGTTGACATAACCGTCGCCGAGCGCCCGTCCCGCCATGCGCACGCTCATCCCGCCGACGTCCGCCACCAGGGTCACCGACTGGCCGCGGACGATCGCCTTGGGCGCGTTCAGTTCCTGGTTGGTGATCACGGCCCCGGCGGCGATGGGGCGGGCGGCCGACAGACCCACCACCACCGACGGTGCGTCGATGAATCCGGCGGGCAATTCCGCCATTTCGTGTTCCTCGACGCGTACGTCCGCCGGTCCGAGCACGGTGCCCATGACGATGGAGTGTGCCGCGACCACCGCGGTCGAGAAGCCCACCACCCGCACCGGCACGAATACGTGCCAGGAGGTGGGCGCGGCGCAGCGTATTTCCACCACCACCCGGTCCTTCATGTGCGTGCCGCCTGAAACCGCCGGCGCGAGCGGCGTGGCGCAGCGTGGCAAATCGAGGTCGGTGCGCACGGGACCTACCTTGAAGCGCTGGTGCGCGCCGAGCGGCGGGAGTGCGCTTGCGGCGGTGGTCCGTGCGGCAGCCTCGAGTGCGGCCACGTCCTGGCGGTCGCCCACGCTCGAGTCCGAGGCAGCGGCGCCGGCGCAGCGCACGGTCAGGAGCAAGAGTATCGAGAGCGACCGACAAATTTTTGGCGTTTTGGAGTTCATGTCGAGAGGACTGTTGCAAACACCGTGCCAGGCAGCGGCGTTGCGGTCTGGCAGGCCGCGGCGGCGATGGGTGGCAAGTTCTTGCCGCTCCGCCGGCGGCCGGCCGGTCGTTGCCGGCCGGCCGCTCAGGGGCGCCAGGCCCGCTCGAGATTGCCGAGCGCGAAAAACGCGCACTGCGTCGCAGATTCGGCGGCGAGCCCCCCTTGCGACGGCCGTCGCCGCGCTTGGCACGGCGCTTGCTTCATCCCTGGCGACGGATGGTCACGCACGGAATCTCAGCCATGTTTCAGAACATCTTCGGCATCCACGAACAGGCGCTGCTGCTGCACGGGCGGCGGGTGGGCGTGATCGCCACCAACATCGCCAATGCCGACACGCCGAACTACAAGGCGCGTGACCTGGACTTCGCCGCCGTGCTCGGCGGCGCGGATGCGGTGCTCGGCGGGTCGCCCCAGGGCGCGTTGCCGCTGGCCGTGACGAAGGCCGCGCACATCACCTTCGACACCGAGCCGTCGGCCGCCGCCGACCTCCTGTATCGCAATCCCTACCAGGCCTCGCTCGACGGCAACACCGTCGAGATGCCGGTGGAACAGTCGGCGTTCGCCGAGACCAATGTGCGCTACCAGGCGAGCCTCGGCTTCATCAACACCCAGATCGCCGAGCTCACGCTCGCCATCAACGGCCAGTAGGCGCCGGGCACGACACCAACAAAGAGAGTAATCAGACCATGTCGCTCTTCAACGTCTTCAACGTCTCCGGCAGCGCACTCAACGCCGAGACCATCCGTCTCAACACGACGGCCAGCAATCTCGCCAATGCCGAGAGCGTCAACGGCGATCCGACGCGGATCTACCGCGCGCGCCACCCGGTGTTCCAGTCGCTGATGAACACCGCCGGGATCGGCGCGGAGGATTCCGGCGCGGCGGTGGGCGTGCGCGTGCTCGGCGTGGTGGAGAGCCAGACGCCGCCGCTCGCGCGCTATCAGCCCGACAACCCGGCCGCGAACAAGGATGGCTACGTGTACGCCTCCAACGTCAATGCCATCGAGGAGATGACCAACATGATCTCCGCAAATCGAAGCTTCGCCACCAACGTCGAGGCGATCAACACGGCGCGCGATCTGCTCCTGAAGACGATCGCGATGGGCCACTAACCGGGAGTCGACATGATCGTCAACCACACCGCCGCCAACGGCGCCAACATCCTCAACGCGATCAACGGCTCCGGATCCAGCACCGGCGCGACCACGGCCGCCGGCAACGTCGTCCCCGCGGGCTCGGCCGGCGGGTCGAGCGGGTCGGCCTCCGGCGCGAACGCTCTGCACTCCTCCACGTCGCTCGGCGGCACCGACTTCTTGACGCTCATGCTGGCGCAGCTGAAGAACCAGGACCCGACGAGCCCGATCGACAGCAACGCCTTCCTCACCCAGCTCGCGCAGCTCTCCGAGGTTCAGGGCATCAATCAGCTCAACACGTCGTTCGGCTCGCTGACCGGCTCGTTGAGTTCCAACCAGGCGCTGCAGGCCTCCTCCCTGCTCGGTCACCAGGCGCTGGTGGCGAGCGGCACCGCGACCTTGAGCTCGGGCGGCACGGTGTCGGGCGCCGTGCAGGTTCCGCAGACCACCTCGAACGTGGTGGTGGGCATCACCGACGCGAGCGGCGCGCTGGTCGACACGGTCAGCCTCGGCGCGCAGCCGGCCGGTCTCGCCAATTTCACATGGAACGGCGCCACCAGCAGCGGCGGTCAGGCCCCGCCGGGGCAGTACTCGATCGTCGCGCAGTACGTCGGCGCCGGCGGCGCGGCCACGGCGGCCACGACGCTCGTCAACGGCACCATCGAGAGCGTGAGCATGGGCGCCGGATCGAGCGGCCTGACGGTCAACGTCGCCGGCATCGGCAGCGTGCCGTTCTCGAGCGTCCAACAGATTTCGAATTAACCCCTTTCGCACGAATCGCAGGAGTCACGGACCATGTCCTCATTCAGCATCGCGCTCTCCGGCCTCACCGCCGCGAGCTCGGACCTCGACATCACCTCCAACAACATCGCCAACGCCGACACCATCGGCTTCAAGGAATCGCGCGCCGAGTTCGCCGACGTGTACGCGTCCGGTGCGGTGAACCTCAACAACTCGGTGACCGGCGAAGGCGTGCGGTTGGCCACCTCCGCGCAGCAGTTCACCCAGGGCAACATCAGCACGACCTCCTCGAACCTCGACCTCGCGATCAGCGGCGACGGCTTCTTCACCCTGAAGGACGCCAACGGCTACGTGTACTCGCGCAACGGCCAGTTCGCCGAGGACAAGAACGGCAACGTGGTCAACGCCACTGGCCAGGCGCTGCAGGTGTACCCGCCGTCGCAGAACGGCGGCTTCAACACCGGCGCGCTGCAGAATCTCAATCTGCAGACCGCCGAGAGCGCGCCGGCGCCGACCAGCAGCGGCACCGTGATCCTCAACCTCCCGGCGAGTTCGACGCCGCCCACGGTCACGCCCTTCGATCCGACCAATTCGGCGACCTACAACCAGTCGACCTCGACCACCGTATACGACTCGCTCGGGCAGTCGTACTCGGCGACCCTATACTTCGCGCAGACCGCGACGCCCGGCCAGTGGAATGTCTACACCACCGTCAACGGCACCCAGGTCGGCGGCGCGCAGCAGCTAACGTTCAACGCCGGCGGCACCGTGCAAACCCCGGTAGGCGGCGTGCTGGCTTTCAACGGCTTCAATCCGCCGGACGGCGCGAATCCGATGAACCTGTCTTTCAATTTCGCGCAGACCACCCAGTACGGCGGTCAGTTCGCGGTGACCTCCATCACCCAGAACGGCTATGCGACCGGCCAGCTCTCGACGGTCGCGATCGACCCGGCCGGCGTGGTCTCGGCGGTGTACACCAACGGCCGTTCGACCACGCTCGGGCAGCTCGCCATGGCGAATTTCCCGAACCCGCAGGGGCTCAAGCAGCTCGGCAACACCAATTGGTCCGAGACCTTCAGTTCCGGCACGGTGATCTCCGGCACCGCCGGATCGGCCGGCTTCGGCACGATCCAGTCCGGATCCCTGGAGAGCTCGAACGTCGATCTGACGACGCAGCTGGTCAACATGATCACGGCGCAGCGCGCCTTCGATGCGAACGCGCAGGTGATCACGGTGGCGAACCAGGAATCGCAGACCGTCAACAACATCGCCCACTAATGACGCACTGAGCGGAGACGACGGCAGTGGACAGAGGACTTTACGTCGCGATGACGGGCGCCAAGCAGATCATGCAGGCGCAGGCGGTCAACAACCACAACATCGCGAACCTGAGCACCATCGGCTACCGGGGCGACGAGGTGTCGTTCGCGAGCCTGCCGATCTACGGGCCGGGCTATCCCACCCGCGTCAACTCGGTGGCCGGCGACGCCGGTACCGACTTCTCGCAGGGCACGATGGAGAGCACCGGCCGCGAGCTCGACGTGGCGGTCAACGGCAAGGGATTCATCGCGGTGCGCGGCCTCGACGGCAAGGAGGCCTACACCCGTGCCGGCGACCTGCGGGTGCAGCCGGACGGCGCGCTCACCACGGCGAGCGGTCTGCCGGTGCTGTCGGAGGCCGGGCCCATCGTGCTGCCGCCGTCCACGCAGGTGACCATCGGCAGCGACGGCACCGTGTCCGTGGTGCCGCAGGGCTCGGCGCCCATGGCCGTGACCCAGGTCGATCGCATCAAGCTCGTGAATCCGAAGACGGCCGACCTGCAGAAGGGCGACGACGGGCTGCTGCGCCTGAAGGCGGGCGGCAAGGCCAAGACCGACGACGCGGTGAGCGTGACCTCGGGGATGCTCGAGTCGAGCAACGTCAATCCCGCGCAGTCGCTCATCAACATGATCGAGCTGCAGCGACTGTACGAGTTCCAGATCAAGAGCATCAATTCCACCGACCAGAACGAACAGGCCGCGCAGCGCATGATGCTCACCTCGTGAGCGTCGCCCGCGGACGAACCCAGCAAACCGAACACAGGACAGCGCCAACATGAATCTCGCCCTCTGGGCCGCCAAGACCGGTCTCGACGCACAGAACACGCGCATGGCGGTGATCGCGAACAATCTCGCCAACACCAACACCACCGGCTTCAAGGCCGGCCGAGCCGCCTTTCAGGACCTGATGTACCAGAACGTGCGCCAGGTCGGCGCGCAGAGCACGCAGAACACCCAGTACTCGACCGGCCTCACGCTCGGCACGGGCGTACGCATCGTGGCCACCGAGAAGGACTACACCCAGGGCAGCGTGACGCAGACCAACGGCAGCCTCGACCTCGCGGTCACCGGCCGCGGCTTCTTCCAGATCACCATGCCCGACGGCACCATCGCCTATACCCGCGACGGCGCCTTCACGCTCGACAACCAGGGCAACGTGGTGACCTCGTCGGGCTATCCGCTGCTGCCGGCCATCAACATTCCCGCCGGCTCGCAGACCGTCACCGTGGGCAACGACGGCGTCGTGACGGTGACGTCGCAGGCCAACCCCAAGGGCACGCAGGTCGGCCAGATCCAGCTCGCCGACTTCATCAACGTCGAGGGCCTGCAGCCGACCGGCAACAACCTCCTGGTCGAGTCGGCCGCGAGCGGTGCGCCCCAGGTCGGCACGGCCGGCACCAACGGCCTCGGCACCATCCAGCAGGGCTCGCTCGAGACCTCGAACGTCAACTCGGTCACCGAGCTCGTGTCGATGATCGAGTGTCAGCGCTCCTACGAGATGAATTCGAAGGCCATCAGCACCACCGACCAGATGCTGCAGTACCTGACGCAGAACCTCGCATGAACGGCATGATCATCACTGCGAATCGGAGCGCGCGCGTTGCAGCGGCACGCCGGACACTCGTCGCGGCGGCGTTCACCGTGGCTGGGCTCGCCGCCGCCGGCTGTGGAATGTTGCCGGCGCGTCGCCCGCCGCCCGAGCCGGTGGTGGTGCGGGAGCTGCCGCCGCCCGTGCCGAGGACCGACGGTGCGATCTACCAGGCGGGGCAGCAGATGGAGCTGTTCGCCGACCTGAAGGCACGTCGCGTGGGCGACGTGGTCACGGTGCGTCTGGTCGAATCGACCAACGCGAGCAAGAATGCGGTCACCAAGACCCAGAAGACCACCACCGTCAACGACACCGGGCCGACGCTGTTCGGGCACACCTTCGTAACGCACGGCGTGCCGATCGGCACCGTGGGCATGAACGGCGCCAGCAGCTTCGACGGCGAGGGCACCAGCACGCAGAGCAACAGCCTCGCCGGCAGCATCACCGTGACGGTCGTCGCAGTGCGCGCCAACGGCAACCTCATCGTGCAGGGCGACAAGACGCTGCGGCTCAACCAGGGCGACGAGACGGTGCGCATCTCGGGCGTGGTGCGTCCGGCGGACATCGCCAGCGACAACTCGGTGACCTCCGACCGGGTCGCCGACGCGCGCATCGCGTACTCCGGCCGCGGCGTGATCAATTCGTCGAACAGCATGGGCTGGCTGGCACGCTTCTTCAATTCGGGCTACGCGCCCTACTGACGGGCAACCACACCATGAACCCGCGTCACCTCGAAATCCCGCGCGCACGCCGCGCGCTCGCGTTCGCCGCCGGCCTCGCACTGGTCGGCGTGCTGGCGGCCGGCGCCGCGCGTGCCGAGCGCATCAAGGACCTCGCCCAGGTACAGGGCGTGCGTACCAATCAGCTCGTCGGCTACGGGCTGGTGGTCGGCCTCGACAGCTCGGGCGACCAGACCAGCCAGGCGCCGTTCACGGTGCAGTCGCTCAACAACATGCTGGCGCAGCTCGGCGTCACGGTGCCGGCGAACGTCATCCCGCAGCTCAAGAACGTGGCGGCGGTCGCCGTGCACGCGGTGATGCCGGCGTTCGTGAAGCCGGGCCAGACCATCGACGTGACCGTGAACTCGATCGCCAACGCCCGCAGTCTGCGCGGCGGTTCGTTGCTGGTGACGCCGCTGCACGGCCTGGACGGCCAGATCTACGCCATCGCGCAGGGCAATCTGATCGTCAGCGGCTTCGGCGTGGAGGGCAACGACGGTTCGAAGCTGACCGTGAACGTGCCGAGCTCCGGCCGCATCCCCAACGGCGCGACGGTGGAACGCAGCGTGCCGACCCAGCTCGGCCAAAACGACTCCATCGTCCTCAACCTCAACGACGCCGACTTCACCACCGCGACGCGGCTGATGCAGAGCGTGAACCAGAGCTTCGGGCCGGACGTCGCCTCGATCGTCGACGGCGGCTCGGTGCGGGTGCGCGCGCCCATCGACATGACCCAGCGCGTGGCCTTCATTTCCACGCTGGAGAACCTGCAGGTGGACCCGGCCACCGCGCCGGCGCGGGTGATCATCAATTCCCGCACCGGCACCGTGGTGATCAGCAGCCACGTGATCGTCACGCCGGCGGCCGTCTCGCACGGCTCGCTGTCCGTGACCATCAAGGAGGAGCAGGCGGTCAGCCAGCCGGGTCCGTTCTCGCAGGGTCAGACCACCGTGGTGCGCAACTCGAACATCAACGTGGACGAGGGCAACAGGCGCATGTTCGTGTTCCGACCCGGCGTCGACCTCGATCAGATCGTGCGTGCGGTGAACCAGATCGGCGCAGCGCCCAGCGATCTGGTGGCCATCCTCGAGGCACTGAAGGAAGCCGGTGCGCTGCAGGCCGAGTTGGTGGTCATCTGAACGGCATCGTCACGGCGGTAAGCGAATGAATCCCTATCTACCGGTACTGAATTCGGGCGCGGCAGCGACCGCCGTGGATGCGCCGGCGGTGGCCGCCGACACGGCGGCGGCGAGCACATACACCGACGTGAATGCGCTCGAGACCCTGAAGAAGGATCCGAATTCGCCCAAGGCACTGGACGCTCTCGCGGGGCAGGTCGAAGCGCTGTTCCTGCAGATGATGCTGAAGAGCATGCGCGACGCCTCGGCGGGGGACCCGAACGACAGCCAGGCGATGGGCATGTACCAGGACATGTTCGACAAGCAGGTGGCGCTCAGCATCGCCGCGCGCACCGACCTCGGACTAGGTGCGGTCATCCGCCGCCAGCTTGGCCACGCGCAGGGGGCTGCGGCCGCCGTGGCGCGCGCGGCTGGCGCAGCGGGACCGGCGGCGGCTCCGCGCCCGGGCAGCGCGAGTCTCGGTACCACACCGGCGCAGTTCGTGGCGCGGGTGCTGCCGGCGGTGCAGCGTGCCGCCGCGCGCCTCGGCGTGCATCCGCTGGGGCTGCTCGCGCAGGCGGCGCTCGAGACGGGGTGGGGACAGCGCCTGCCGCGCACGGCGGACGGGTCGCCGAGCTACAACCTGTTCGGCGTCAAGGCAGGTCCCGAGTGGACCGGAGCGCGGGCGGTGGCGGACACGGTGGAGATGAGTGGCGGGGTCGCCGTGCGGCAACGCACCGCGTTCCGCGCCTACGGCTCGGTCGAGGAGAGCGTGGCGGACTTCGCCAACCTGCTCGCCGGCGCGCCGCGTTACCGCGAGGCGCTGGCGGCCGGGCAGGACCCGCGCGCCTATGCCGCCGGCCTGGCGCGCGCCGGCTACGCCACCGACCCGAACTATGCCGTTAAGTTAAATCACATCCTCGACGGCGGCACGTTGCAGTCGGCGCTCGGGGCCCGGTTGGCGTCGCGTTAAGAAAATGCGACGGGCGGCCGATAACGCGGACGTGTGGGACTCGCCGCGGCGCGTGAATCGCAGGAAACCCAATGTCTGACATCTTCGGCATCAGTGTCTCGGCGCTGCAGGCGTTCCAGAACGCGATCTCGGTGACGAGCAACAACGTCGCCAACGCGAGCACGCCCGGCTACGACCGGGAGAGCATCAACCTCGCCGCCGGCCCGCCGCAGAGCAACGGCACGGCGCTCATCGGCAGCGGCGTGGTCGTCAACGGCGTCAGCCGCGCGTACAGCCAGACGACCTTCAACCAGCTCAATGCGTCGCAGAGCTCCCTGGGGCAGATCAACGCGCTGCAGGGCTACGCCAACCAGATCAACAACATCTTCGGCACCACCGCGGGCGGCGTGAGCACCGCGCTGCAGGGCTTTTACAACGCCTGGTCGACGGTGGCGGCCAACCCGACCTCGACCGGTGCGCGCCAGGCCCTGCTCGGGCAGGCTCAGACGCTCGCCACCAGCTTCCAGAGCACGAGTGGCCAGATCGCGTCGCTCAATTCGAGCATCAATACCCAGATCACCCTCGACGTGCAGCAGATCAATTCGATCGCGACGTCGATCTCGCAGCTCAATTCACAGATCGCGGTGGGCACGGCACAGGCCGGGGGCCAGCCGCCGAACGAACTGCTCGACCAGCGCGACCAGCTCATCACCAACCTTTCGAAGCTGGTCGGCGTGAGCACCACCACCAACACCAACAACACGGTCGACGTGTTCATCGGCAACGGTCAGCCGCTGGTGCTGCAGGGTCAGACCACCCAGCTCACCACCATCCCGAGCGCCTTCGACCCGTCACAGCTCGACATCTCCACCAGCGCCTCCAACGGCAACTCCATTTCCGGCAACCTCACCTCCGGCGATCTCGGCGGACTGCTTGCGGCGCGCTCGCAGGTCATCGATCCGGCGCAGAACCAGCTCGGCCAGATCGCATTGGCGGTGGCACAGACGGTCAATTCGCAGCAGGGCAAGGGGCTCGACCTCAACGGCCAGCTCGGCGCGGCGCTGTTCTCGGTCAGCGGGCCGCAGGCGAGCGCGTCCACCCGGAACACGAGCGCCGTCACGGCGAGCGTCGGCGTGGCGAACCTGGGCCAGCTGACCACCGACAATTACGTGCTCGCCTACCGCGCCGGCGCCTACACGCTGACGGACGCGACCACCGGGGCGAACGTGGCGCTTACCGGCGCCGGCACCGCCGCGAGCCCGCTACAGGCCGCAGGGCTTTCCATCGTGTTGTCGGGCACGCCCGCCTCCGGCGACCAGTTCCTGATCCAGCCCACCGGCGCGGCGGCGGGCAGCTTCGCGGTGGCGCTCGGCGACCCGACCCAGATCGCCGCCGCGAGCGCCATCCAGACCTCGGCGGGCAGCGCCAATACGGGTAGCGCCACCATCAGTGCGGGCACGGTGCTCGACGGCACGAATCCCAACCTTTTGGCGACGACCACCATCCAGTTCACCAGCCCGACCACGTATTCCGTGAACGGGGCCGGCAGCTATGCCTATACGAGCGGCAGCAACATCACGCTGAACGGCTGGCAGGTGGCGATCAGCGGCACCCCGGCGACCGGCGACAGCTTCACGGTGGCGAGCAACGTGGGCGGCAGCGGCGACAACCGCAATGCGCTGGCGGTGGCCGGGCAACAGAACGCGGGAGTGCTCGATAACGGCCAGGTCAGCGTCAACGCCGCGGTCAGCGACGCGATCACCGCCATCGGCAGCCAGACCCAGCAGCTCACCACCGCGCAGACCGCACAGACGGCGGTGAACACCCAGGCGCAGAACGCGATGCAGTCGGTTTCCGGCGTCAATCTCAACGAGGAGGCGGCGAGTCTCCTGCAGTGGCAGCAGGCCTACGACGCCGCCGCCAAGGCGCTGCAGATCGGCTCCTCGCTGTTTCAAACGCTGCTGACGGCGGTCCGATCCGCTTGAAGGATGCTCAAGTCATGCGTGTCACAGAAAACTCCGCCCAGCTCCAGTTCCTGAACAACATCGATTCGCTGCAGTCGAACCTGACGCAGACGCAGAACTCGCTGTCCAGCGGCCTTGCGTTCAGCATGCCGGCCGACAATCCGATCGGCGCGGGGCTGGTCAATGGCTACAACCAGCTGCTGTCGCAGAGCCAGCAGTACAGCAGCAACGGAAACGCGGCGCAGACCAACCTCAACATCGAGGGCAATGCGCTCTCGCAGCTGCAGAACCAGCTCAATTCGCTGCGAAGCCTGGCGCTCGAGGCCAACTCCGGCACCGTGTCCGCCCAGGACCTGCAGTCGATTGCGAGCCAGGCCAGCCAGATACAACAGTCGCTGCTCGGGATCGCCAACACCCAGAACGGCAACGGCGAGTACATCTTCGCCGGCTATGCCTCGCAGACGCAGCCATTCACCCTGAATGCCACCGGTGCGAGCTATGCGGGTGACCAGGGGCAACGGCAGCTCGCCATCGGCGCCGGCCAGTCGGTCGCCACCGGCGACTCCGGCGACGCGGTGTTCAACCAGATCCCCAACGGCAACGGGAGCTTCACGGTCACCGCGAATGCCGCGAACACCGGCACGGGACTGATCGGCGCGAGCTCGGTCACCAATCCCACGGCCTACACCGGCGGCACCTACACCATCAAATTCACCGCCGCCAACGCGTACCAGGTGCTGGATGCGACCAATGCGGTGGTGTCCTCGGGAACCTACACCGCCGGACAGTCGATCTCGTTCTCAGGGGTGCAGGTCACCTTGAGCGGCCAGCCGGCCACCGGCGATTCGTTCGCGGTGGCGCCGAGCACCAAACAGAGCGTGTTCACGACCGTGCAGAACCTGGTCGACGCGCTCAAGGGGGTGGCGGGAGGCACGGTGAACTCCACGGCGCTTGGCAATGCCATCGCCGGATCGCTCAACAACATCGACCAGGCCCTGAGTCACTTCTCGGCGGTGCAGGCCACGGTGGGCGGACGGCTGAACACCATCACCACCGCCCAGTCGATCGCGAGCACGCAACAAACGCAGCTGCAGCAGTCGATCTCCGGGCTGCAGAGCCTCAACTATCCGCAGGCGGTCACCACCCTGACCAACGAACAGACCACGCTGAGTGCGTCGATGCAGGCGTTCACGCTCACTTCGGGGCTGTCGCTGTTCAAGTATCTGTAGCGCGTTGCGCTAGTGGTGATGCCCGCCGGGGCCGTGCACATGGCCGTGCTCGAGCTCCTCGGTGGTCGCCTCGCGCACGTCCACGACTTCGACCGAGAAGTGCAGGTTCTGATCGGCCAGGGGGTGGTTGCCGTCCAGCGTCACCATGTCGCCGACCACGGCGGTCACGGTGAACACGCGCACGCCTTGCGGCGTCTGTGCCTGAAATTGCATGCCCTTGCGGATCTCGCCCGCGCCCTGCAGGGCGCGACGCGGCACTCGTTGCACGAGTTCGGTGTCGTGCTTGCCGTAGCCGTCTTCCGGTGCGATCGATACGTCGAGCTTGTCGCCGCCGGACTTGCCCTCGAGCGCCCGCTCGAGCCCCGGTATCAGGTTGCCGTGCCCCTGAATGTAGGCGAGCGGCTCACCGCCAGCCGAGGAGTCGAGCACCGTACCGGCGTCATCCTTCAGCGTGTAGTGGATCGAGACTACTTTGTCTGCCGCGATTTGCACAGGTCGGTTCTCCGGTGGCGATGGCGTGTGGGCGGCAGCTTACACCACCGTCCATCAGAACGGGGTCAGTGCGCCGGCTCCGCATCGAGGTCGTAATCGTCCGCGCCCGTGACGTGAACGAGGACGCGCTGGCCGGCCTTGAGCGACCCGCCGCCGTGGACGCGCACCACGCCGTCGATCTCCGGTGCATCACCCTGGGACCGTGCGATGGCAACGTCGCCGTCGATGCCATCCACTAGCACTTCCAGGGTGCGCCCCACCCGGGTGGCGAGCCGCTTCGCGCTCAATTCGGCGGCGAGTTGCATGAACCGCTCGCGGCGCTCGCGCTTGATCTCGTCGGGCACCGGCGCTTCGGGCAGGTCGTTGGCGGCCGCGCCCGCCACCGGCGAGTATTCGAAGCAACCCACACGATCCAACTGCGCCGCGCGCAGCCAGTCGAGTAAGTCCTCGAAGTCGCGCTCGGTCTCGCCCGGAAATCCCACGATGAAAGTACTGCGCAGCGTGATGTCCGGTGCGATTCGGCGCCAGGCCGCGATGCGCTCCAAGGTGTTCTCCGCGGCGGCCGGGCGCTTCATGAGCTTCAGCACCCGCGGGCTCGCGTGCTGGAAGGGCACGTCGAGGTAGGGCAGCACCTTGCCCTCGGCCATGAGCGGAATCACGTCGTCGACGTGCGGATAGGGGTAGACGTAGTGCAGCCGAATCCAGATGCCCAGTTCCCCGAGCGCCGCCGCCAGATCGTGGAAGCTCGCGCGCCACTCGCGCTCACGCCAACTCCCGGATGCGTATTTCAAATCGCTGCCATAGGCGCTGGTGTCCTGTGACACCACGAGGATCTCCTGCACCCCGGCGCGCGCGAGTGACTCCGCCTCGCGCAGCACGTCCGCGACGGGCCGGCTCACGAGCCGGCCGCGCATCGAGGGAATGATGCAGAAGGTGCAGTGGTGATTACAGCCCTCGGAGATCTTCAGATAGGCGTAATGCCTCGGCGTGAGCTTCACGCCCTGCGGCGGAATGAGATCGACGAAGGGTTCGTGCCGGGGCGGCAGGTGTTCGTGGACCGCAGCCACCACTTCTTCGTACCGCTGCGGCCCGGTGATGGACAGCACTTGCGGGTGTCGTGCGCGGATCTCTTCCGGCCGCGCACCCAGGCAGCCGGTGACGATGACCTTGCCGTTCTCTGCCAGCGCTTCGCCGATCGCCTCCAGCGACTCGTCCACGGCGGAGTCGATGAAACCGCAGGTGTTCACCACCACGAGATCCGCGGCCCGGTACGTCGGCACTACCTCGTACCCTTCGGCGCGCAGGCGGGTCAGGATCCGCTCCGAATCGACGAGGGCTTTCGGGCAACCGAGACTGACGAAGCCCACCTTGGGGCTCTTGCGCTGGACCGATTTCACGTGAGGGGCGACGCCGAGGGGGAAAACAGGGCGCGAAGTGTACTTCAAAATGCCCAGGACCGGCCGAACACCGGGGACGGAGCCTCCCGCGCCGCCGCGTCGCATCGAATTCGCGGAACCGTGACGCAAATCCTATCGAAAAGCACGTCGCGGGAAAGCGCAGGGGGCTAAAGAACCCCGGCGCCCAACCGATAAACACCCTGAAGTGGTCACCGGTCCGTCTTCGAGACGGGTGACTGGCGAAACGGTCGAACAGGGCCCGATTCGGGCCGGTGGAACAACTTTTCAGGAGTTCGGAACATGGCACTTACGCTCAATACCAACATCGACTCGCTGGTTGCCCAGAACAACCTGTCGACGTCGCAGGCCGGCCTGTCGCAGGCGTTGACCCGCCTGTCGTCGGGTCTGCGCATCAACAGCGCCGCCGACGACGCGGCGGGCCTGGCGATCAGCCAGCGCTTCACCACGCAGATCAACGGCATCAACCAGGCGATCAACAACGCCAACAACGCGATCTCGGAGGCGCAGACCACGGGCGGCGCGCTCACCACGATCGTCAACAACCTGCAGAGCATCCGCACCCTCGCCGTCGAAGCGGCGAACGGTTCGAACAGCGCCTCCGACCGCGCTGCGCTCGACCAGCAGGTGCAGCAGCAGATCGCAGAAATCAGCCGTATCGCTAGCCAGACGACCTTCAATGGTCTGTCGGTGCTGAGCGGCGGCGCGGGAGTCACTAACTACCAGGTGGGCGCGAACGTCGGCAACACGATTTCGGTGAACCTCGCCCAGGGCGTCGGTGCGAACCAGATTGGTGCGGTCGCGTCCAATTTGAGCCAGGTCTCTGGTAGCGCGACGGGCGGCGGCTTGACCATCGCGGTCGGCAACAGCTCCGCGGTGACGATTGGCGCCAGCTCTTCGTACACCACCAATGCGTCGGCGGGCACGGGCGCTAGCGCTTACAAGTACCAGGACGCCGGCTCTGCGTACGCGCAGGCGGCCGCGATCAACGCTGCGGGTGTTTCTGGACTCTCGGCCACCGCCACGAACAGCCAGGACGTGAGCTTCACCAACGTCGGGATCGGGGCTGCGGGCACCGGCACGGGAGCCGCACCCGGCGCATACGCGTTGGCAGTTAACGGCGTCACCGTGTACTCCAACAGCACCGGAAGTGCCACGGTTCAGGCCAGCGACCTGATCACGGCGATCAACAGCTTCTCGACGCAGGACGGTGGAATCACGGCTGCCGCCGGCGCTAGCGGACACATCATTCTGACGGCGGCCGATGGTAGTAACATCCAGCTCGCGCAGACCTTTACTCCTGCGAGCGGCACGACCCCCGGCGCCAACACTGGCGGTATCACCTCCATCCAGGGGTACAATGCGACCACGGCCACCGATATCGGCACTGCGACCACCGAGACCGCGGCGACTTCGTTTGCAGCCAAAGCGTTCTACGGCCAAGTGAGTCTCTCCGCCGGCCAGAACATTACGCTGGGTGGTACGACGACCGACCTGACCGCGCTCGGATACAACTCCGCCGGGCAGACGTTGACCGCGGCCGGCACCCTCCAGGGGCAGAACGTACTGACCGTCAACGGCGCGAACTCCACCATCGAGGCGGTGGACTCGGCGCTGACCACGGTGAGCCAGTTCCAGAGCCAGCTCGGCGCGGTGCAGAACCGCTTCGCTTCGACGGTGCAGAACCTGACCACGACGGCGCAGAACCTGACGCAGTCGAACAGCACCATCGTGAACGCGAACTTCGCCCAGGAGACCGCGAACCTGACGAAGAACCAGGTGCTGGAACAGGCGGGTATCTCGGTGCTCGCGCAGGCGAACAGCGAGCCGCAGCTGATCTTGAAGCTCCTGCCGTGATCTCGGCCGGAGGCTAGAGGTTGGAACCCGCGCGTCCCGGGCACGTCGAGTGCCTGGGACGTGCGGCTTAAGTTGGGTGCAATGACGGCACCGAGGTCGGTCGCCCGCGTGCGGCCGCTACCGCGAGGGTGATGTCATGGCCAGCAACACGACTACGGGACCTCAGGAGCCGACGCAGGTCGTCATCGTGACGCCGACGGTTCGGCCAGCCCCCAGGCAGGCGGAACCGACCGGCACGAACGTGCCGCGCAGCGGCAACGCCTTGCCGCACGCGCCCACGGTGGCGGTCCATGGCTCTTCGACGGCGCCGCCCGCCCCGGGCGTTCCGCGCCACGGCGAACCCGCCGTGCCCCCGGTGCAGTCCGGAGAACGATCCTCGCCGCCGCCTCGACCCACGCCGCCCGCGCCGAACCCGTCGCGTCAGCCCGCGGAATCCGCGGCGACGCTCGACGCGGCGGTCGCACAGCTCAACAAGGCTTTGAACGATTCGGGCCGACCGACTCAGTATCGCGTCGACCGCTCCGCCGGCACGCCGGTGATCCAGGAAGTGAACCCGGCCAACGGCAAGGTCATCGCCGAACTGTCCGCCGAGGAGTTTCCGGCGCTGGCGCGCAGCCTCGGCGCTCTGGGCATCTTCGTCAATCAGCACGCCTGAGCGGCAGCCCGTCGCTGAAGCCACAGCGGCTGGTACGACTCTTGCTTGAGGGTACTCAAGTCTCGCGCGGCTCCGCCGATAGTTTTTTCGTCGACGCGCGTGTCATGAAATTCAGCCGCCGCGCATTGCTTCAGAGGGTGGGTCGATGAGTTCCAACATTTCCTCCGCGACCAGCACGAGTGCGCCCCCGCCGACCTCGTCGACCAGTTCGAGCTCCGCGGGCGCCGCCTCGGCACTGGTCACCTCGCAGGGCATCGGCTCAGGGCTCAACATCGGTGCCATCGTGTCCGCGCTCACCACCGCCTACGGTGCCGGCCAGCAGAACCAGATCACCACGCAGCAGAACCTGCTCAGCACGCAGCTCTCGGCGTACGGCACCTTCAAGAGCGCGCTCGAGACGCTGCAGGCGGCGCTGACGCCGCTGCAGTCGGCGGGCTCGCTGGCGAGTTTCACGGCGACGGTGGCCGACAAGACCGTAGCTACCGCCACGGCGTCGCCGCAGGCGGTGGCCGGCCAGTACACGCTGCAGGTGCAGAATCTCGCCACGCCGGCCATCCTGACTTCCAGCCCCTTCTCGAGCGCTACCACCGCCGTCGGCACGGGTACGTTGACCATCAACGTCGGTAGCCAAGCCCTGAACGTCAACATCGATTCGACGGATAACACTTTGTCCGGCATCGCCGCGGCGATCAATTCGGCGAGCGGCAATCCCGGTGTGAGTGCGAGCGTGCTGACCACGACCGCGGGTGCGCGGCTGGTGATCTCGGGCACGGTCACCGGCGCCGCGAATGCGATCACGGTGACGCAGTCGGGGGGTGACGGCGGACTCGCCAGCCTGGTCTACGATCCGGCGGCAGGAACGACGGCGCTCACCCAGACACAGGCGGCTCAGGACGCGAATTTTTCCGTGAACAACTACCCGGCCACCAGTGCTTCGAACACGGTGACCGGGGCGATCAGCGGCGTGACATTGAACCTGGTCGGCCAGAGCGCCACCGGCACGTCGACGACGCTCACCATCGCGCCCGACCCGACCGCGGCTCAGACCTCGATCGGCACCTTCGTTACGGCGTTGAACGGCGTGCTCACCAGCATCCAGACGCTCACGGGCTACGATCCGACCACCAACACGGCGGGGCCGCTCAACGGCAACGCGACCCTGCAGTCGTTCCAGAACCAGCTCGAGAACATCCTCGGCAAGCTGCAATCGGGTAACGGCGTTCAGTCGCTGTCGAACCTGGGGATCACGGCCAACGCCCAGGGCACTTACGACACCAATTCGAACCAGCTCACGAGCGCGCTGAGCGCCAACTTGAGCGGCATCGAGAGCTACCTGAGCGGTCCTCAGGGTCTCGCGAACCAGATCAACAATCTCGTCAACAACTACACCCAGACCGGCGGCCTGCTCGATTCCATCGACCAGGGACTGCAGACCGGGCTGACCAACCTGTCCAAGGAACAGACGGCGCTCAATGCGCAGCTCGCCACCTATTCGGCGACCTTGACGGCGCAGTACAACGCGATGGACACGGCGGTGGCGGCCCTGAAGCAGATGCAGACGTATCTGACTGCCGAGTTCAACCAGGGCAACGTTCAAAACTCTCAGTCCAGCAGCTCGTTGAGCAGCGGCACCACGTCGACGAAGACGGGCGGCTGATCGCTTTTCGGAGGCATCGATGTACGGTTCGAATGCAGCAGCACATTATCGCGCGGTCCGTGGCCAGGGCGTGGTTGCCGCGGCCAGCCCCACGCGGCTGGTCCAGGTGGCCTACGACGGCGTGCTGTCGCACCTCGCCATCGCTCAAGGGTGCATGGCGCGTATCCGCGACAACCTGCCGCTCGCCGAAGTCACCAAGAAGTGCGACGCCATCAACAAGGCGGTGTTACTGATCGGGCACCTCGACGAGTGTCTGGACCGCGAGCGTGGCGGCGCGGTGGCCGAGAACCTGCACAACCTGTATCAATACGTGCTGGCGCGTCTCACCGTCGCCAATGCCAACAACGACGTCGAGGCCCTGCGCGAGGCGGCCGATCTGTTGCGCACCGTGAAGAGCGGCTGGGACCAGATCGCGAAGGACGGCTGGTGAGCGGCGAAGCGGCGATTGCTGCGGAGGCGGTTGCGACGACTCTCGCGCGTGCCGTGGAGGTGTCGCGCGGCATCCTCGCCGCCGCCGACGCCGGCGAGGCGGGACGCGTGCTCGAACTCGACGCCGAGCGCCGCGCGTTGTTAGCATCCGTGCGCGCCGACGGCCGCCGTCTCGATTCCCGCGCCGCCGCGCTGCTCGAGCAGATCCGCGTCCTCAACGACGAGGCGCTCGGACGGATGCAGCACGGCATGCGTCGCCTGGAGCGTGAGTTCGACACGGTGAAGGTCGGCCGGCGCGCGCTCGCCGCATACGCCAGCGCGGGGGCGCGTCGCTAGCCTGGCG
>DAIDHD010000061.1 GCA_027459765.1 Gammaproteobacteria bacterium
ATGTGACCGGGCCGCAAATCCAATTCCCAGAAGACCGTGCTGCCACAGGATCCGCAGAAGTGAAAATGCAGCGCATTGCCGCTGGAGCCCGGGCGACTATAGGTCTGAAAGGGACCGCTCGGGACGACGCCTGCGCGCGGATAGTAGGCGCCCACCCCAAAGACCGATCCTGTACGCCGCTGGCATTCCAGACAATGGCAGGCGACGACGAAGTCGGGCTCCCGCGTCAGCGCGACTTGGAGTGCGCCGCAGGCGCAGCGTGCGATCCGTGACGTCACGACGATGGCGGCAAGCGCGCCGCGAGCGCGCGTAGTTCTTCCCGCAACTGGCGCACCTCGTCCTCCAGTCTCTCCAGGCGCGACGGCGCCGGCGCCGCGGCCACCGAGGGCTCCGCGCCTGCCGACGCATGCGGATTGGCCTCCTCCGGATCCGGGACGACCGCAATTGCTCCGCTGAATAGGTGGGCATATCGCGATTCGCGACGGCCCGGTTCGCGCGGCAGCCGCACGACGAAGGGACCGTCGGCGCGATTGCCGAGACTCTCGAGCGCCGCCTCGACCTGCGCCGCATCCGTGAATTCCGCCATGCGGGCGGCTCGACTGCGCAGTTCCCCGGGCGTCTGTGGCCCGCGCACCAGCAGTTCACACACGATGGCGAGCTCTTGCGGCGTGAACTTGAGCGGCCCGAACTCGGTATTGCAGAACCGGTGCTGGTACTTGGGAACGCGGCTGCCGAAGCCGGACTTCTCCAGCACGAAGTGCTTCTTGTTGAGTTGATCGAGCGTCGCCTGCACTTGCGCTTCGCTCACGGACATGACCGGGTCGCGGTTGCTCTTCTGGTTGCAGGCGTTGACCAGCGCGTTCAGAGAGAGCGGATACTGGTCGGGTGTCGTGATCTGTTTCTCGATCAGGCAACCGATGACCCGTGCCTCCATCGGGGTGAGCTCGATGTTCATGACGACCGATTATCCGGCAAATGCGGCCGCTTTTCACAGGAGCCGATCGATGCTGGCAGCGCGCGACTGCCGGAGCACGGAATGGAAGAACTCTTCGCGCCCCGCCGAAGCCTGCGATAACATCCCCGCGCAGGAGTATGGACGCTCGGTAAAACAGCGGTTACAGCTCCGCGACAAAGACAAACCCGAGCGCCATGCCCACGACCGACGCCTCTCGTGCCGTGTTCCTGAGTTACGCCTCCGAGGATGCGGAGGCGGCGCAGCGCATCGCGACGGCGCTCGCTGCGGCCGGCATCGAAGTCTGGTTCGACCGCAACGAGCTGCGCGGCGGGGACGCCTGGGACCTCAAGATCCGGCAGCAAATCCACGATTGTCGGCTGTTCGTGGCCGTCGTTTCGGCACGCACCCAGGCGCGCGACGAGGGTTACTTTCGGCGCGAATGGAAGCTCGCGGTCGACCGCAGCCTGGACATGGCGGACGATCGCGCCTTTCTGGTGCCGGTGTCGATCGACGCGACCAACGAGCGCACGGCGCGGGTGCCCGACGCCTTCAAGCGGGTGCAGTGGACCCGACTGCCGGACGGACACACACCAGCGGAGTTCGTGCACCGTATCGGACAGCTCCTGTCGCCGGGATCGCCGGACACATCTACGGGAGAACGTGTGCCGCTGGCAAAGGACACCGCGCACAACCGTACGGCGATGGCTCCCCGCGGCCGGGCACGGCGCAGCGCGGGGCTGCTCATCACGGTCGTCGGCATGCTGGCGGCCCTGGCGGTCGGATACGCAACCCTGCATCACGCGCACGGCACGGATCATCGTCCCGCGAGCAACGATTCGATCGCGGTGCTGCCGCTCGCCAATCTCAGCCGAGATCCGGAGCAGCAGTACTTTTCCGACGGACTGTCCGAGAGCCTGATTTCAGCGCTGGCCCAGATCCCGCAACTGAAGGTCATCGGCAAGACCTCCTCCTTCATGTTCCGCGACTCTAAGGAAAGCGCGCAAAGCATCGGCGAGAAGCTGGGCGTGACCCGGCTGCTGGAGGGCAGCGTGCAGCGCTCGGCCGACCAGGTACGCGTGAGCGCCGAGCTGATCAATACCGCCGACGGCACGACCGTCTGGTCGGAGAAATACGATCGTCCGTACAAGGACCTGTTCGCCCTGCAGGACGAGATCACCCGGGCGGTGGCGCAGGCACTCAAGGCCAAGCTCCTGCCGTCTGCCTCCGCCTCGGCCCAGGACGAACGCCCGCCGAGCGGCAATCTCGAGGCGTACAACGAACTGCTGCGCGGTCGCTTCTACCTCACCACCGAAGACGATAATCGCAAGGCAATCGACGCCTACACCCGCGCGACGCAGCTGGATCCCACCTATGCGCTGGCCTGGAGCGAACTCGCGTACGTGTGGGCCAATTTCGCGGGTGCATTCCTGGGCGATGCCGCCGCCCAGCAGGCAGCCTTTGGCAAGGCTCACGACGCGGCACAACGAGCACTCGAACTGGCGCCCCAGTTGGCGGCCGCGCACATCGCACAGGGCTATCTGCTTCAGGTTTCCAGGCTCGACTGGCGCGGCGCGGAGGCGGAGTTCCGGCAGGCGCTCGCGCTGGCGCCGCGAAGTCCGCTGGCACAGGAGTCTCTGGGCATGCTGCGGGCGGCGCTGGGAGACCTTCAGGCCGCCATTGAACTCACGCAACGCGCACTGACTTCCGAACCCTTGCGGGCGAACTGGTACGTGTGGCTCGGCACGTACTACCTGGGGTTGAACCGCCTCGACGAGGCCGAGCAGATGATGCGCAAGGCTGTCGCCTTGCAGCCCGGTGGCGGCGATCTGCACGAGAATCTCGCCATCGTGCTGATTCTCCGCGGCCAGGCGGCGGCGGCACTCGCGGTCGCCGAGCAGGAAACCGATCACGATTGGCGTGACATCGCGATCGCAATGGCCCTCCAGGTCGGCGCCGATCGCAAGGCTGCAGATGCGGCGCTTCGCGCCGTGGTCGACACCCAGGGAAACGTGGCCGCCTATCAGATCGCCCAGATCTACGCCCTGCGCGGCGACGCCGATGCGACCTTCCAATGGCTCGACCGCGCCTGGCAAAGTCGCGACAGCGGTCTGATACAAGTCCTGTACGACCCGCTCTTCGCGCGCTTCAAGACCGATCCGCGCTTCGCCGCGTATTGCCGCAAGGCGGGACTGCCGGCGCCAATCCAATGACGGTCGCGCAACAAACTTGCTAGGCTAAAAAATCCATCCTCGATCCGGTGCCCTTCCCATGGAAATTCACAAGCCGAAACCGGCGCACAACCTGCGGGAATTCCTCAGCGAGGTCGGCGTGGTCATACTCGGCATCACGATCGCGCTGGCGGGCGAACAAACGCTCAGTCGGCTCGAATCGCGCCACAAGATAAGCCTGGTGACCGAAGAGATGCGGCAGGAGATCTCCGGCGACGACGGGCCCCAAGCGCTGCAGCGGATTGCGCTGTCCCGATGCATCAATGCCTCATTGGACGAGATACGTCGCGCCGTGGAGGAAAACGCGGAGCGTTCCCGGATCCTTGCATCGGTGGATGGATTCTCGACACCCCGCCACACCTGGGACAGCACCGCGTTCCAGGCCGCACTGTCCTCGGGCATCTTGACTCAAATGCCGGTCGATCGCGTCGACGCCATGTCGCGCTTCTATTCCCTGATGCCCGTGCTGGAAAGCGCGAACGAGCGTGAATTCAGAGACGGAGCGGCGCTGGCGGCGTTGAGCCACTCCGGCGGAACGCTAACCGATCTGGAGCGCAACCGGCTCCTGGAGGCCGTGGAGACTCTGCGCCGCGACAATGCCGAGATCTTGCGATTTTCGGCTCTCGCCAAGACCGCCATGAAGCAACTCGGGATCGGCGTGCGGGATTATCGACCCTTGGCCGGGCGCGTTTCATCAACGCAGGATCCGCAGCGAGTCTTACTCGAGCTCAAGGCGCTGCCCATGGCTCAGTCGTGCATCTCTGACCTTGCAAGGGAAATCGACGCCAGCGAATCGAACTGACGCCGCGAGGACGCGCAGCCGATCCGCCCGTGCCGCCGTCCTCAGGAAACGTGCCGATCCTTATCCTTCCAATAGGGCTCGCGCAGCACACGCTTCAATACCTTGCCCGCCCCGCTCATCGGCAAGGCGGCGACGAACTCGATGCTTCGCGGGCATTTGTAGCCGCCGATCAGGGTCTTGCAGTGCTCGCGGATATCCTGGGCGGTCGCATCTTCGCCCGACTTAAGGACGACCACCGCGTGCACCCGCTCACCCCACAGCGGGTCGGGCACGCCGATCACGGCGCACGCGGCCACGGCTGGGTGCTTCGCCACCGCCTGCTCGACCTCGACGGAATAGACGTTCTCCCCGCCGGACACGATCATGTCCTTGACGCGGTCGACGACGTAGAGGAAGCCTGCCTCGTCGATGCGTCCGCCGTCGCCGGTGTGCATCCAGCCCGCGTTCGGGGCCCGATCGAGTACCGCCGCGGTCTCCTCGCTCTTGCCCCAGTAGCCCAGCATCACGCTCGGACTGCGCACGATGATTTCACCGACCTCGCCCGGCGGCACGTCCTCGCCATCGGGCGCCACGATACGCACCATGACCCCGGTGCAGGGCAGCCCGCCCGAGCGCACCCGGCCGGTCGCACGGCCCTCCCGCGAGTGCATTTCTGGCGACAGCACCGAGGTCGTCGGCGCCAGCTCGGTCATGCCGTAGACTTGCATGAACTGCGCTGCGGGCAAAAGCGCCTGCGCGCGGTCGAGCAGCGCCTCGTTGATCGGCGACCCGCCGTAAGCCAGCATGCGCAGCGACCCAAGGTCGAACCTCGAGGCTTCCGGATGATCCACGACCATCTGCATCATCGTGGGAATCAGCACCGTCACCGTGACTCGCTCGCGTTGTAGCGCCTCGAGCGTCGCAAATGGCGTGAAGCCCGGCAATGCGACCTGTGTGCCACCCACGAGCCATTGCGCGTTGAACAGGCAGAAGTCGCCGATGTGGAACATCGGCGCTGCGTGTAGCGCGATGTCGCCCGCCCGGGCCGCGCCTTCGTTCACGAGAACGAGGCCGTTGTACACGATGGCCTCGTGCGAGAGCATCACGCCCTTCGGATGCCCGGTGGTTCCTCCGGTATAGAACACCCCGAGAAGATCCTTGCCACGACGGCGAGCGTCGGGCACCGGATCGTGAGTGGCAATCAGCGTCTCGTAGGACCGCATTCCATCGGGCGTCGGCTGATCACCGATATGGATGAGCGTGGCGAGGCTGCGGCTCTTGGCTTTCAGCTCGACCGACAGGGGCGCGAAGGCATCATCGACCAAGAGCACCCGGGTATCGCAGTCGTCGAGCGAGTAGGCGATCTCCCCGCTGCTCCAGCGCGTATTGATCGGATTGAACGCGGCGCCGGCCCACGGTATGGCCATGTACGCCTCGATGTAGCGATCGCTGTTGAGGGATAGGATGCCCACGCGATCGCCGGCGCCGACGCCGAGTGCGCGCAGCGCGCCAGCGAAGCGTGCAACACGATCGCGGAATTGCGTGAAGGTCTGGCGGCGGTCGCCGCAGATTGTGGCGATGCCGTCGGGACGGAGCGCGACGGCGCGGTGTAGAGCCTGTGTCAGTTGCATACCATCCCCTGGGCAATTCCCCATCCTGGGCGACGTCCGCCCCCTCATGATCTGATCAGCCAGGCGGCGCAGGACCGTCGATCAATGCCGTTCGCCGTCCACGGGCAGGCCCTCGGACCGCCATCGAAGCATGCCGCCCGCGAGGTTGGCCACGTGCACCGCGCCCGCCTTCTGCAGAATGAGACTCGCCTGCGCGGAGCGCGCGCCGGAGCGGCACACGGCCACCACCGGCCGGCCCCGGTCGATTTCGTCGATTCGCGCTCGCAGTTCCGACAGCGGAATCAGCCGCGCACCGGCGATATGACCGAGCGCATCGTCGAACTCCGAGGGTTCGCGCACGTCGATCACCTGAGCCTCCGACAGCCGCTCGGCCAGCGACAACGGCTCGATCTCCCACACACCGCCGAAGGTGTAGCGAAGCGGCGCCCAGGTCGATTCGTCCGGCACGGCGGAATCCCCCGCGGGCCGTCCACACTGCAGATTGGCCGGTACCGCAACGTCCAGCAGCTTCGGATGCGGCAGTCCGAGGTTGTTCATGAACCCGACGAAATCCGCTTCGCTGGCGTTCCCACCGACGCGGGGGTTGTAGCGCCGCTCTTCGGCGACGCTGGTGACGGTGAGTCCGCGATAATCGTGCCCCGGATAGAGCAGACATGCGGCCGGCAGCGTAAAGATCTGATCCTGGATCGAGCGGTAAAGCCTCGCGGCGCTGCCTTGCTGAAAGTCCGTACGACCGCAGCCGCGGATCAGAAGCGCATCGCCGGTGAAGGCCATACTCTCGTCGTCCAGCACATAGGTCAGGCAGCCGTTGGTGTGACCCGGTGTCTCGCGCACCGACAAAGATCTCGCACCGAACACGACTCGATCTCCCTGCCTCAGGAGCCGATCGGCATTCTCGGCACCCGCCGCAGCGGCGATGGCGATCAGACTGCCGAAGCGCTGCTTCAATAGCCACGCACCGGTGACGTGATCCGCGTGCGCGTGGGTCTCGAGGGTCGCGTGCAACGTGAGTCCGAGTTCCTGCAGAAGCGCGGCATCGCGGCGCACGTGCTCGAATACCGGATCGATCAGCACGGCCTCACGGGCAACCGGATCGGCGAGCAGGTAGGTATAGGTCGATGAGACGGGATCGAAAAGCTGCCGAAATAGCAATGCCATCGCTCGACTCCCCAGTGGTCCGGGCTCCGCAACCGCCGCCATTCGACATGTCGCGCGCTGGAGCACCAAGACCGCATTCTTGCGGCAACTCGTCTCAACTGTAAACATGGAGCCTTGATCGACGGATCGGCCATCCCGGTCTTCACGGCGCAACCGCTCTCGGGAACACCATGACCGCCAAAACCATTCGCTACGTCACGGTCCACTGGGTCCGCTTTCCGGAAGTGGTCCCGCACGATCCGCTGACCGTCCCCGATCGACTACCGGGATGCTCGTGGTGGCGGTTCGCCGTGACCGGCGGTCCGCTCGACACCGACGGCAATCGCCCACCGACGAATGTGTGGTGTGGCCTTGGCCTGTTCGGCGATCGGGAGTCGGCCGAGTCGAATCTCGAACGGCCCGAAGGATATCTTTCATCCTTCCCGCCGCCGACCGAGAGTTGGCACGCGTTGCTGCTGCCCATCGCGTTCCGCGGCCTCTGGAACCACAACCTTGGCTCGAATGCGGAACTTCGCTACGCAACGGAGGCGGCCGACCCCGGTGGACCCTTGTTCGTCATCACCACGGGCGGGTTCGATCTCGGTCCGAACTTTGACCGCACCAGGCTCGTCAACTTTCGTGAATACTCCGACCGCGTACGTGGGGCGCTACCCAGTGCGCCAGGCCGGATCGCGAGCGAATATTTCTCGCCGACTCCGACGGATGACGCGATAACGATGTCGCTCTGGACCAGTGATTCAGCGATGGTCCAGACGATGTACGGCCGAGGCACTCATCGCGAGGAGATAGACCGGTTCAAGCGCGAAAAGACCCTGGATCGCACGTCCTTCACGCGCTTTCGCGTGCTAAGAACGATCGGTCGCTGGAACGGATCGGATCTGCTGGATCGCGCCCGGGCGCAACCCGCCTGAGAACTCTCCCGCTCGACGACAAGTTCCGGTGGGCGTGAGCGCCGAAGCCAGGGTGTCTTACCCAAGGCAATCCATCTCGTTGCCTTCGTCGGGGCAACTGACTGCGCGACCTTCTGCCGGGACCGTCGGCGTGGCGCCGACTACGCCTTCTCCCCCACCGGCAACTCCGCGAGCTTGAAAGGCACGCCGCAACCGCCGATGCCGCAATAGCCGTCGGGGTTCTTGGCGAGGTACTGCTGGTGTTAGTCGGCGCTTAAGGTGGACTTGTCACGGAAACCAAACAGTTATGTCGCCGCCGGGGATCGGTCGGTCGGCTTCCGGTCGACGTCGAAGTCGTTCCGGCGGTGGACCTACGATCAGCATTTCCAGTCAGAGAAACTGGGTTGATAGACATCCTATAGGATGTCACATATGATTTAGTCATGCGGGTGGTGCTCGATACATCCGTCCTGGTGGCAGGACTTCGGAGCCAGCTTGGAGCCAGTGGCAGAGTGCTGTACGCGGTAGCCGAGCGGCGCTGCATACCTCTCGTTACAACGGCTGCATTCCTTGAGTACGAGGCAGTGCTGCTGCGATCTGAGCATAGGTTGGCGACAGGCATGAGTCCGGAGGATGTCGAAGGATTCCTCGCGGCATTCGCCAGCGCAGCAGAGCCCGTCGAGCTGGATTTCTTGTGGCGCCCGCAACTTCGGGATCCAGCGGACGAGTTGATGCTCGAAGCAGCAGTGAATGGCCGGGCTGACGCGCTCGTTACCCACAACGTCGGTGATTTTCAGTCAGCTACAGCACGTTTCGGTGTCAGGACTTTGACCCCTGGAGCCTTTCTCAAGGAGATTTCAAAATGAGCAAGAGCACGTACCCTTTGAAACTCCCGAACTCGGTCAAGGAGGCGGCCGCTGAACTCGCCAAGATCGATGGCGTTTCGTTGAATCAGTTCATCGCCTCGGCGGTGGCAGAGAAGGTCGGCACGCTGCGTACTGCCAGCGAGTTTCTTCGTCAGCGCGCCGGAACGGCAAAGCCTAAGGATTTGGTGCGATATCTTCGTAGAGCGCCTAAGGCACCGCCGATTGAGGGCGACGAGCGGGCTTAGTCTGCCCATAGGTGAATACATGGTCGGTTCACGAAGCCCGGGACGGCTATCGGTGCTGTCGATGATGCTATTCGGCGCTACTTCCCTTCAATCATCGGCAGACGGATCTGCCGGACAAGTCTCCGCCACAGACATTGATCGAAGCGTAATTTCGTCTCTACCCACATTGCACGAGAAGAATGCGGATATCGTCCAGCATCTCGATCTCACCCGCGCCTTTGAAACTAAAAGCCACTGGACCTTTGTGGCTGCGGTATTACCGGGGTCTCACGTTGACGGAGCAAGCGAAGAACCAGTTAACGGCGGCCCGCTGGCGCGGTGTTTCGTCAACGACTTGAGCCCGCATTGCACATACACAACACCGAGCGGCGATATGAGTTGGTTCTCCACTCCCATCGAGCTCTATGCAGCCGAGGTAGTGTTCCGAGGCGAAAACAGCACTTTGCCACTTCTGCTTGTAAAGGCCGGATCGGCGCACGGAGGCGACGGGGGTCATTCCATTTATACGGAACTGTTCGCATATTACAGACAAGCAAATGAATTCAAGTCTGTGTTCTCCAACGTCACTGGCAGCAACAATAACCAACAGACTAGATTCGTCAAGGACGGTCCACTTCGCGGTGACGTAATCGTGGACGAGCCCTCTGGTTGTTGCTATCGAGTTGAAGTTTTTCGACAAGGACCATCGGGACGATATGCTCGTATCCTGGCTTACCGAAGTTCGACCGTCTACGGAGATGGCAATCCACTTTCAGTTTCTGACTCTGAGATGCCAGAAATCATGCGGCGTCTAGGGATTTGGCATCAAGGCGACCCGCTTCCGATTCCTCACCCGGGTTGTGAGCCAGTCATGCGCCGTGGAGAGGAATGGTGCGAATAATCTGAGATTGGCCAGCCGGACCGGAAGCAGCGATCCACGATTCCGGCAGCAATGGATCTGAATCGTGCCCGATCAGCAACACACGAATCCTTCGCCGCGGACTTTCCTAAGACCAGATCACCGGTAGAATTAGGGTAGACTTCAGCGTCGAAACCAGCCCGCCTTTTCCTGCAGAACGACAGCAGGGTCTCGATCAGGAACGCCGCTAACCGCGTGACTTCCTGCCGGAACCCTCGCTGTAGTTCCGCCTACGCCTTCTCCCCCACCGGCAACTCCGCGAGCTTGAACGGCACGCCGCAACCGCCGATGCCGCAATAGCCGTCGGGGTTCTTGGCGAGGTACTGCTGGTGGTAGTCCTCGGCGTAGTAGAAGGTGGGCGCGTCCAGGATCTCGGTGGTGATCTGACCGTGGCCGTTGGCGCTGAGCGCGGCCTGGTAAGCGTCTCGCGAACGCATCGCCGCGACACGCTGCGCCTCGTCGTACACGTAGATGCCCGAACGGTACTGCGTGCCGACGTCGTTGCCCTGGCGCATGCCCTGGGTGGGATCGTGGGACTCCCAGAAGGTCTTGAGCAATGTCTCGTACGCGGTGACGCTCGGGTCGTAGATCACCCGTACGACCTCGTTGTGACCGGTGTATCCGGTGCAAACCTCCTCGTAGGTCGGGTTGGGCGTATAGCCGGCGGCATAGCCGACCGCGGTCGCGTATATGCCCGAAACCTGCCAAAACTTGCGCTCGGCGCCCCAGAAGCAGCCGAGGCCGAACAGCGCCAGGCGAGTGCCCTCGGGGAAGGGCGGCACGATACGCTGACCGTTGACGAAGTGATGCTCCGGCACCGTGAGCGGCTTGGAGCGGCCGGGCAAGGATTCCTCGCGGGTCGGCATGACCGCGCGCTTGCGAAAGAACATCATGCGGTCAGTGTGTGTCCGCCCTGCCCCGGTTTCAAGTCGGTGGCACCGGCTTCGGCGCCGACGCCGGCTCCGCCGCCGGCGTGGCGGCCGCTCCACCGTCAGGCGGATGCGTACCCCCGTCCGGCGATGGCGCGGCAGCGGGCGTCGCCGGCGCAGCGGTCGTCGACGTCGTGGCGGCGGATGCCGCCGTGCTTGCGGCGCCCTCGGGTGGCACCACCGGCATGGTGTAGGGATCGACCTTGGCCTTCGCCTCCTGCTCGGCCCGAATCCGGTCGAGTTCGCGCCGTCGCTCGGCACGCGCGCGCTCGAACTCGGCGGTGCGCTTGGCGACCACCGCGGGATCCGGGTCCTTCACGAGCTGCGCGATCGCGGCGCGCGCGTTCTGGCATTCGACGTCGTCCCGGGATTCGGCCGGGTGGGCATCGCACTTCATGAGCACGCCGTCCAGCATCACCCGGTCCTCGAGCAGTTCGGAGGTGGTCAAGGGCGGTATGCGGCGCGGACTGCAGGCGCCGAGCAAGGCACCGGCGGCGAAGGCGGCGAACGTCACGGCAAGGGGTTTGGCGGCGGGGCGCATCGGGAAACCTCCGGCCCCGATGTTACTGAAAATCCCGACGGAGGCGAGGGGGTGGCTGAGATGCGCGTCACGGCCTGCCCGGATTTGACCCTGATCGGGTGCCTGTGTACCGTTCGTCCGCATCATGGCTGCACGCAAAACGGACAAGGACTCACCGCCGCTCGACTTCGAGGCCGCCATGCGCGAGCTCGAATCGGTGGTCGAGCGCCTGGAGAAAGGTGACCTTCCGCTGGAGGAATCCCTGGCCGCCTTCGAGCGCGGCGTGGCGCTCACGCGGACCTGCCAGACGGCCTTGAAGGAGGCCGAGCACAAGGTGGACATTCTCATGAAGAAGTCCAGCGACGCGGCGGCCCAGGAATTCGACGCGTCCGAGGATTCGGCGGCGGAGTGATCCGGCGGCCGCGCCCGGACCCGTGAGACGTCCATGACGCTCGCCGGCGAATACCCCCTGCTGTCGCGGATCGAGAGCCCCGCCGACCTGCGTTCACTGCCGCGCGCCTCGCTACCCCAGGTGGCGGAGGAATTGCGCCGCTTCCTGGTGCAAACGGTGAGCCGCATGGGCGGGCACTTCGCCGCGGGCCTCGGCACGGTCGAGCTCACCGTCGCCCTGCACGCGATCTTCGAGACGCCGCACGACCGGCTGGTCTGGGACGTCGGTCACCAGGCCTATCCACACAAGGTCCTCACCGGGCGGCGCGACCGCCTGCACACCATCAAGCAGCACCACGGGCTCGCGCCCTTCCCGTGCCGCTCCGAAAGCGAGTACGACACCTTCGGCGTCGGTCACTCGAGCACCTCCATCAGCGCCGCGCTCGGCATGGCCATCGGTGCGGCGGCGCGCGGCGAGCGGCGCCGGGTGGTGGCGGTGATCGGCGATGGCGCCATGACCGCCGGCATGGCCTTCGAGGCGCTGAACCACGCCGGTAGTCTCGATGTCGATCTGCTGGTGGTGCTGAACGACAACGACATGTCGATCTCGGCGAACGTGGGCGCCATGTCGAATTATTTCGCCAAGCTCCTGTCGGGCAAGATCTATGCGAGCCTGCGCGAGGGTGGCAAGAAAGTGCTGCGGCAGATGCCCACGGTGTGGGAGCTCGCGCGCCGTTCCGAGGAGCACGTCAAGGGCATGATCCTGCCCGGCACGGTCTTCGAGGAAATGGGCTTGAACTACATCGGGCCGATCGACGGGCACGATCTGGACGCCCTGCTCGGGACCCTCGAGAACATGCGCGATCTGAAAGGTCCGCGCCTGCTGCACGTGGTCACCCGCAAGGGCAAGGGTTATGCGCCCGCCGAGGCCGATCCGATCAAGTGGCACGGACCCGGCCCGTTCGACCCGGTCAGCGCCACCATCTACAAGGAAAAGAGCGCCGGACCGACCTACAGCCAGATCTTCGGCCAGTGGGCCTGCGACATCGCCGCGCTCGATCCCCGCATCGTGATCGTCACGCCGGCGATGCGCGAGGGCTCGGGATTGGTGGAGTACGCCAAGCGCTTTCCGGAGCGCTATTTCGACGTCGGCATCGCCGAGCAGCACGCGGTCACATTCGCCGCGGGACTCGCCTGCGAGGGAGCACGTCCCGTGGTGGCCATCTACTCCTCGTTCCTGCAACGTGGCTACGACCAGCTCATCCACGACGTAGCGCTGCAAAATCTGCCCGTGGTGTTCGCCGTCGACCGCGCGGGACTGGTCGGCGGCGATGGCGCCACGCATCAGGGCGCCTACGACCTGTCGTTCATGCGCTGCATTCCGAACCTGACCATCATGGTGCCCAGCGACGCGAACGAGTGCCGGCAGATGCTCTACACGGCGACGACGCTCGACGGACCGGCTGCCGTGCGCTATCCACGCGGAGCCGGGCCGGGCGTGACGGTTCAGTCGGAAATGCTGGCGCTGCCGGTCGGCAAGGGGCGCGTCACCCGCGAAGGCAACTCGGGGCTCGTGCTGCTCGCCTTCGGCAGCCTGCATGCCGCCGCGGCCGCGATCGGCGACGAGTTGGACGCTACGGTGGTGGACATGCGCTTCGTGAAGCCCCTGGACGAAGAACTCATCGAGCGGCTGACGGCACGCCACCGCCATTTCGTGACCCTCGAGGAGAACGTGATCGCCGGTGGCGCGGGCAGCGCGGTCGGCGAAGTGCTCGCGCGCCGGGACGGGCCGATCGAGATACTGCACGTGGGCCTGCCGGATGATCCGATACCGCACGGATCGCGCGACAGCAACCTCGCCGACGCGGGGCTCGACGCGCCCGCGCTGACGACGCGGATCACGGCCTGGTGGCGTTCGCGGCGCCCCGGCCGCGCAGCTGCGCGCTGACGCGCGCCCGGCCTCAGGTCCCGCGCTCGGCGTGCTGCAGCCGGCTGATGAGACTGCGCAGGAAGACTTGGTTGAATCGAAGCTGGCACTCGGCCGAGACCTGTTCCAGCAACGTCGAGCTGACCTTCATCACGGTCACGGGTCCGGCCGCCACGATGGTCGCCGTGCGCTTCGCACCGCGCACGTAGCTGGTCTCGCCGAAGCAGTCGCCCGCCTCCAGATAGCCCAACGGCCGGCCCAGGCGCTGCACCGCCACGCGTCCCTGCACGATGATGTAGAACCGATCGTCCATTTCGCCTTCCTTGACGATCTCCTCGGCGTCGGCGTAGTCCTGCCAGCTGCTGGCGCGCAGCACCTCCCAGATCTCGCCGTGCGAGAAGTCGTGGAAGAACTTGAGCTTGCGCAGCAGGCCGAACTGTTCCTGCTGGTCGATGCGGTTGTATTGCGCACGCAGCTTTTGGTGGACCCGGGTCAGTTCCGCGGCGAAGTCGAGCCCGGTTCGGTAGCGCTTCTCCGGGTCCTTCTGCAGCGCCATCGCCGCGACGTTCTCCAATTCCTCGGGGATCTCGGGGCGCAGGGTATGGATCGGCGGCGGGGTCGCGAACACGATCTGGTGCAGAAGCTTCTGCAGGTTGCCGGCACGGAACGGACGGGTTCCCGTCAGCAGCTCGTACATCACCGCGCCCAGCGAATACAGGTCGGAACGATTGGTGAGTTCGATCGACTGCACCTGCTCGGGCGACATGTACGACGGGCTGCCCGCGATGCCCTCGATGCGCGAGATCTCCGAATCGGCGACCAGGGCGATGCCGAAATCGATGATGCGCACGTCGCTGTCCAGCGTGAGCATGATGTTGCTCGGCTTGATGTCGCGGTGGATCACTCCGCGGCTGTGCGCGTAATGCAGTGCGCGCGCGGCCTTGTAGATGATCTCGACCACGTCGTCGATTCGCAGCAGATTGTCGGGACGACAGTACGCGGCCAGCGTGCGCGCGCCGTGCACGTGCTCCGTGACGATGTAACAGTGCCCGTTCTCCTCGCCCGCATCGTAGATGGGCAGGATGTTCGGATGCTGCAGCATGCCGACCATGTGCGCCTCGGAGAGGAACATCTTGCGGGCGATGCGCTTGCGGCTCTCGTCGCCGCTCGCGTCGATGTTGTACACCTTGATCGCCACGTCGCGGCCGTAGTAGGGATCGTGGGAGAGGTACACCACGCCGGTGCTGCCCCGCCCGACCTCGTTGATGATCACGTACTTGCCGATCTTCTCGGGGTGCGCCGGGCGGCCGCCGGGCGTCTTCAGGAGCGATGTGGGGCGCTGGTTGTTCACGGTTCTCGCAGGAGCGCTCGACGGCGATGCGCCGTATTCGTTGGCCTGCAGCATAATCCCGGTGGGGAAAATTAAACTGTGACTTCGGTCGAGGGTCCGCCAAAGTGGTCGTAGCCGCCGGCGGGCTCGGCGTAGGGCGCGCCGTTCAGGGTCCAGAGCACGCCCGGCTGCGCGCGAATCTCGCCGACCACCGTGAGCGTCGTGCCGGTGGCGTGAGCCGCATCACGCAATCGATCGAGCTGCTGCGGCGGCACGGTGAGCAGCAATTCATAGTCGTCGCCACCACAGAGCGCCCAGCGGCGCCGCTGCGCCTCGTCGCCGAGCGTGCGTAGTGCCGCCGACAAAGGCAGCCGATCGACGGCGACCTGCGCGCCGACCATGCTCGCGGCGGTGAGCTTCGCCAGGTCTCCGCCGAGCCCATCGGAGAGATCCATGGCCGCGGACGCGATGCCCCGCGCCGCCTGGCCAAAGGCCACCCGCGGCTCCGGGTACTCGAAGCGTCGCCGCAGCACCTGCGCCGCCGCGGACGGCGGCAGACGTCCCTGCGCCACCGCCAGGCCCGCCGCAGCGTCGCCAAGCGTGCCCGTCACCACCACGCAGTCACCCGGGCGCGCGCCGCTGCGGCGCAGCGCCGTGCCCCGCGCCACGTAGCCGAGGATCTGCACGCTCACGGTGAGGGGGCCGGCGGTCGTGTCGCCGCCGACCAGGGTCACGCCGCAGGTATCGGCCAGTTCGTAGAAGCCGCGCGCGAATGGCTCGAGCCAGGCCTCCTCGGCGTGCGGCAGCGTCAGCGCAAGCGTCGCCCATGCAGGGGTCGCACCCATGGCGGCGAGGTCGCTCAAATTGACGGCGAGCGCACGGTAGCCGATGGCGTGTGCGGGCATGTCGCCGGGAAAGTGTCTCCCGCACACCAGGGTGTCCACCGCCGCCGCGAGGTGCGTGCCGGCCGGCAGATCGAGCAGCGCCGCGTCGTCGCCGACCCCGAGGATCACGCCGGCCCCGGCGGCGGTCCGCGAACGGGCGAAGAAGCGCTCGATCAGATCGAATTCACCGAGCATCGGCGATCTCGGCACGCAGGCTCCTAGAGCGGCGGCTGCCCATATTCGTGCGGCCGCAACTGGCGCGCCGCGCGGTCGAGCACGGCGTTGACGAACTTGTGTCCGTCGGTGGCGCCGAACTGTCGCGCGAGCTGCACGGCCTCGGCGAGCGCGACACGGTAGGGCAGTTCCATGTGCAGCTCGAGCTCGACCAGGCCCAGCCACAGCACCGCGTGTTCCACCGGATCGAGATCCGGCGGCGCGATCTCGCTGAAAGTCGCAAGACGCGCATCGAGCGCCTCGCGGTGCGCGACCGCCTCGCCGAGCAGAGCCTCGAAGTAGTCGCGATCCACACGCTCGGCCTCGGGGTCGACGGCGAACTCGCGCCGCACGTCCGCGATGGGCCGCGGATTGATCTGCAGCTGATACAGCGCCTGTAGCGCGAGGCGGCGCGCAAGGCTGCGCGCACGGCGCGCGGCGCTCTCGCGCCGCGGCTGCGCGGGCGCATCGGCGTCGTCTATCGGTCCGTCGGTCATCGGCGCCGTCAAGGTTCCAGCCGGCGCAGCAGGTTCGCCATCTCGAGCGCGGCGAGCGCGGCGTCCGCGCCCTTGTTGCCGGCCTTGCCGCCGGCCCGGTCGATGGCCTGTTCCATGGTCTCGGTGGTGAGCACGCCGAAGGCGACCGGCACGCCGGTTTCCAGGGCGATCCGCGACAGACCCGAGGCGCACTCCCCGGCGACGTAGTCGAAGTGCGGGGTCTGGCCGCGCACCACGGCACCGAGCGCGATCAGCGCGTCGTAGCGTCGCGACAGCGCCAGTTTGCGCGCCGCCACGGGGATGTCGTAGGCGCCGGGCACACGCACGACATCGATCTGCTTCTCGGTGGCGCCGTGACGCTTCAAGGCATCGAGCGCGCCGCGCACCAGCGGCTCGACCACGAAGTCGTTGAAACGCGCGGCGACGAACACGAAGCGCAGGTCGCGCGCCACTAGCTCACCTTCGATGCACTTAGGCAGGTCGCTGGCCAAGATCCTCTCTCCTGATGAAAGCGCCGCACCGCCCGCTGCGCAAGGGCCCGGCGCTGCAAGTATACGCGCCGACGTTCATTCGCCGCCGCTGACGTACTCGGTGACTTCCAGATCGTAGGCCGACAGGCCCTGCAGCTGCTTCGGCGCGCTCAACACCCGCATGCGCTTGAGGCCCAGATCCTTGAGAATCTGCGCGCCGATGCCGTAGGTGCGCACCACCGTGGCGCCGGGCGTGCGGGCGGCGGACGAGCGCGAGTCGAGCTGGCGCACGCTGTCCATGAATTCGCGCGGGCTGACCTCCGTGCGCAGCATGACCACCACGCCCGAGGGTTCGCTCGCGATGCGCCGCATGGCCGACTGCAGCGGCCAGCCGAGGTGCTCGCTGCGCACCCCGACCACGTCGCGCAGGGTGTCGAGCAGGTGCACGCGCACGAGCGGCGGCACCTCGCCGCCGAGGTCCCCCTTGACGAGCGCGAGGTGCACGTTGCGATTGACGTGGTCCTCGTAGAAGTACAGCCGCCAGGAGCCGAGTTCGGTGTCCACCTGCCGCTCCTCGATGCGTTCCACCGAGCGCTCGTTCTTCAGCCGGTAGCGGATGAGATCGGCGATGGTGCCGATCTTGAGTCCGTGCTGCGCGGCGAAGCGCTCCAGGTCCGGCCGACGCGCCATGGTGCCGTCGTCGTTGAGGATCTCCACGATCACGGCCGCGGACGAGAAGCCGGCGAGGCGCGCCAGATCGCAGCCCGCCTCGGTGTGTCCCGCACGGGTGAGCACCCCGCCGGGTTGCGCCATCAGCGGGAAGATGTGTCCGGGTTGGCGCAGATCCTCGGGGCGCGCCTGTGGCGTCACGGCGGTGCGGATGGTGTGCGCGCGATCGTGCGCCGATATGCCGGTGGTGACGCCCTCGGCCGCCTCGATCGAGAGGGTGAAATTGGTGCGATGTGCACTGTCCGTGTCGCTCACCATCAACGGCAGCCGCAGTTGCCGGCAGCGCTCGCGCGTGAGCGTCAGACAGATGAGGCCGCGGCCGTAGCGCGCCATGAAATTCACGTCCTGAGGGCGCACGCACTCGGCCGCCATGATGAGGTCGCCCTCGTTCTCGCGGTCCTCGTCGTCCATGATCACCGCCATCTTGCCCTGGCGGAGGTCCTCGAGGATCTCGTCGATGGTGTTCATTCCGGACATCGAGGCGTTCACTCCGGTCGCGCTGTGGCCAGGCGTTCGAGATAGCGGGCGACCACGTCGATCTCGACGTTGACGGTGCCACCCGCCGCGAGTTCGCCCAGGGTGGTGACCGCACGGGTGTGCGGGATGATGTTGACGTCGAAGCGCGCGCCCGCGACGCCGTTGACCGTGAGACTCACCCCGTCGATGGTGATCGAGCCCTTGGCCGCCACGAACCGCGCGAGGTGCGGCGGCAGCTCGAACTCGATCCGCCAGGAGCGCGCGTCCTCGCTGATCGACGTGGCGGTGCCGACGGCGTCGACGTGGCCCGTCACCCAGTGGCCGCCGAGCGCGTCGCCGACGCGCAGACTCGGCTCGAGATTCACGTACGCGCCCGGGCGCAGCGCGCCGAGCGTGGTCTTCGACAAGGTCTCGCGCGACACGTCCGCCTCGAACACCGCGCCCTCGCGGCCGGTGACCGTCAGGCACACGCCCTGCACGCAAATGCTGTCGCCGATGCCGAGCCGCGCGGGGTCTATCCCGGCGGCATCGACGGCGATGCGTACGTCCCCGCCGCGCTGCGTGCACGACACGACCCGACCCTTGGCGACGACGATTCCCGTGAACATCCCGAACTCCTGACTCATTCGTTGGCGGCGTGGCCGGTTCCGCCCGCCGCGCCATCGGCCTCAAGCACCGGCATCCTGGGCGCGAGCACGAGGCGCAGATCCTCGCCGTAGAGCCGCGTGTCGCGGATCTGGAAGCGCGGCAGGGCGGCGGCCAGCGCGCCCGTCAGCGCCACGAGCGGCGCACCGTCCGCCCCCAGCAGGAACGGCGCCACGTACAGCACCCACTCGTCGACGAGTCCCGCCTCGAGGAAGGACGCCGCGAGGCGCGCCCCGCACTCCACCAGCAGTTCATTCACCTCGCGCCGCGCGAGGGAGCCGAGCACCGCCGCGAGGTCCAGGCCGCGGGGCCCGCGCGCCACCCGCTCGACCTCGACCGTGGTGCCGGCGGACGACACCGCATCCGCGGCGCCGTAGACCAGCGCTCCCGGAGCCGCGAGCATGCGCGCCCCGGCCGCACATGATAGCTCAGGATCGAGCAGCACCCGCAGCGGCTGTCGCACCCGCGGGCCGTAGTCGAGACGCACGTCGAGGCGCGGATCGTCGCTGCGCACCGTGCCCGCGCCGGTGAGCACCGCCGAGCTGCGCGCCCGCAGCCGCTGCACGTCGGCGCGCGCCTCCTCGCCGGTGATCCACAGCGGCGCGCCGCCGGGCGGCGCGGTGCGGGCATCCAGGCTCATGGCGAGCTTCAGGCGCACGAACGGACGGCCGCGTTCGAAGCGCGTGAAGAAGCCGGGATTCAGAGCACGGCTCTCGGCCGCGCCCGCGCCGACGCTCACCGCCACGCCGGCGCTGCGCAAGCGCTCGATCCCGGCGCCGGCCACGCGCGGATTCGGGTCGACCACGGCGCACACGACCCGGGCCACGCCGGCGGCGATCAGCGCGTCGGCGCACGGCGGCGTGCGTCCGTGGTGGCTGCAGGGCTCGAGCGTCACGTAGGCGGTGGCGCCGCGCGCCTCGGCGCCGGCGGCGGCCAGTGCGCGGGCCTCGGCGTGGCCCTCGCCGGCACGTTCGTGCCAGCCCTCGGCGATCACGCGGCCGTGCTTGACGAGCACGCAGCCGACGCGCGGATTCGGATCGGTGGTGTAGAGGCCGCGATGCGCCAGTTCGAGCGCGCGCGCCATCGGCGGCGCATCCGCGTCGCGATCGGCGGGCGAGGTGCCGCAGGCGGTCACGGCGCGTCGCTCTTGTCGTCGCCGGGCAGCAGCGGTAGCTGATCCTCGTTGCCGCCGCGCCGGCGGTGCTGGCGGCGCAGCTGATCGATCTCGGTACGAAACGCTTCGATGTCCTGGAAGCTGCGATAAACGGAGGCGAATCTCACGTATGCGACCTCGTCGAGCTGGCGCAGCTCCTCCATCACGAACTCGCCGACGGTGCGCGAGGCGACTTCGCGCTCGCCGAGGCTGCGCAGCTTGTGGCAGATGCGCGCCACCGCCGCATCGACCGCTTCGCGTGCCACGGGGCGCTTTTCGAGCGCCTTCTGCATGCCGGCGAGCAGCTTGTTCTCGTCGAAGGGCTCGCGGCTGCGGTCGCCCTTGACCACCACCGGCAGCAGCAATTCGGCGGTCTCGAAGGTGGTGAACCGCTCCGCGCAGGCGAGACACTCGCGGCGCCGGCGGATCTGGCGACCCTCGCCGGCGAGCCGCGAGTCGATGACCTTAGTCTCGCTGTGGCCGCAAAACGGACAGTGCATGGGCCCCTTCCGGGGCGGCCCTGGCGGGCCGCCCGGCCTCGGCCCGTCTAGCCATAGACGGGGAACTGGCGGCAGATCTCCTCGACCTGGGCGCGCGCGCGCGCCACCGCGGCTTCATCGCCCATGTGATCGAGCACGTCCGCGATCCAGCCGGCGAGCCGTTCGACTTCCGCCTCCTTGAAGCCGCGCGTGGTCACGGCCGGCGTGCCGATGCGCAGACCGCTGGTCACCATCGGCGGACGAGGATCGTTGGGCACCGCGTTCTTGTTGACCGTCATGTGCGCCCGCCCGAGCGCGGCGTCCGCGTCCTTGCCGGTGATGTTCTTGTCGATCAGGTCGACCAGGAACAGGTGATTGTCGGTGCCGCCGGAGACGATCTTGTAGCCGCGCTTCTGCAGCACCCGGGTCATGGCGCGCGCATTGGCGAGCACCTGCGCCGAGTACTGCTTGAACTCCGGCTGCAGCGCCTCGTAGAAGGCGACCGCCTTGGCGGCGATGACGTGCATCAGTGGACCGCCCTGCGTGCCCGGGAACACCAGCGAGTTGAATTTCTTGTGCAGATCGGCGTTCGGCCGGGCGAGGATGAGGCCGCCACGCGGCCCGCGCAGCGTCTTGTGGGTGGTGGTGGTGACGACGTCGGCGTGCGGTATCGGGTTCGGGTAATGGCCGGTCGCGACCAGGCCCGCGACGTGCGCCATGTCGACGTGGAAGAACGCGCCCACCGAGTCCGCGATCTGGCGAAAGCGCGCCCAGTCGATGGTGCGCGAGTAGGCCGAGAAACCGGCGATGATGAGCTTCGGCTTGTGCTCCTGCGCCAGACGCTCGACCTGGTCGTAGTCGATCTCGCCAGTGTCCGGCTTGATGCCGTACTGCACCGCCTTGAAGATCTTGCCGGAGAAATTCACCTTGGCGCCGTGCGTGAGGTGGCCGCCGTGGTCGAGGCTCATGCCGAGGATGGTGTCGCCGGGATTGAGCAGCGCGAGGTAGACGGCGGCGTTCGCCTGCGAGCCGGAGTGCGGCTGGACGTTGGCGTAATCGGCGCCGAAGAGCTGCTTGGCGCGGTCGATCGCGAGCTGCTCGGCGACGTCGACGTACTCGCAGCCGCCGTAGTAGCGCTTGCCCGGATAGCCTTCGGCGTACTTGTTGGTCAGCACCGAGCCCTGCGCCTCGAGCACCCGGGGGCTGGCGTAGTTCTCCGAGGCGATCAGTTCGATGTGGTCTTCCTGGCGCTTGCGCTCGTCGGCCATGGCCTTGGCAAGTTCGGGATCGAATCCGGCAATCGTCATCTTCGCAGTGAACATCTCAAGCCTCCGGTTGACCAGCCTTGCATTCTAGCCCGCGGCCCGGCGTTCCCCAAGACTTGGCGCGTGCACGCCGTGGCGCGTCAAGCATCTCGAACACGCTCCCTCGGGCGCCCGGGGGAGGCCGGGCCGGCCCCGGGCGCCCCGCCGCCCGGCCGTGACAACCCCGTGGCGGTCACGGATAATTTCGAATTCGCCCGAGCGAATGCTCCTCCTACGAACACCTCAAGCTTAAGGTCCCCGATGGCTCAGTTCATTTACACCATGAACCGGGTCGGCAAAGTCGTGCCGCCCAAGCGCGTGATCCTGCGCGACATTTCCTTGAGTTTCTTCCCCGGCGCCAAGATCGGCGTGCTCGGCCTCAACGGCTCGGGCAAGTCGACCCTGCTGCGCATCATGGCCGGCGTGGACCAGGAAATCGAAGGCGAGGCCCGTCCGCAGCCGGGCATCAAGATCGGCTATCTGCCGCAGGAGCCGCAGCTCGACGACGCCAGCACCGTGCGCCAGATCGTGGGCGAGGGCGTCGGCGACGTGCAGCGCCTGATCGACCGCTTCAACGCGGTCAGCGACCGCTTCGCCGAACCCATGTCCGACGACGAGATGACCAAGCTCATGGAAGAGCAGGCGAAACTGCAAGATCAGATCGACGCGGTCGGCGGCTGGGAACTGGAGCGCAAGCTGGAAATAGCCGCCGACGCGCTGCGCCTGCCGCCCTGGGACGCCGTGATCGGCAAGCTCTCCGGCGGCGAGAAGCGCCGCGTGGCGCTCTGCCGGCTGCTGCTCTCCAAGCCCGACATGCTGCTGCTCGACGAGCCCACCAACCACCTGGATGCCGAGTCGGTGGCCTGGCTGGAGCGTTTCCTCGAGCAGTATCCGGGCACCGTGGTCGCGGTCACCCACGACCGCTACTTCCTCGACAACGCCGCCGAGTGGATCCTCGAGCTCGATCGCGGCCACGGCATCCCCTGGCACGGCAACTACTCCTCCTGGCTGGAACAGAAGGAGCAGCGTCTGCAGCAGGAGCAGCGCCAGCAGGACGCGCTCGCCAAGACCCTGCAGCGCGAACTGGAGTGGGTGCGGGCGAACCCGAAGGCGCGCCAGGCAAAGTCCAAGGCGCGCCTGCAGCGCTACGAGGAACTCGCGTCGCAGGAATTCCAGAAGCGCAACGAGACCAACGAGATCTACATCCCGCCCGGCGACCGGCTCGGGGATCTCGTGATCGAGTGCCAGCACCTGCGCAAAGGGTTCGGCGATCGGCTGCTCATCGAGGATCTGAGCTTCAACCTGCCCGCCGGCGGCATCGTCGGCATCATCGGTCCGAACGGCGCCGGCAAGACCACCTTGTTCCGCATGCTGACCGGTGCCGAGAAGCCGGATTCGGGGGAGATTCGCGTCGGACCCTCTGTCAAGCTCGCCTACGTCGATCAGTCGCGCCAGGCGCTCAACGACAAGAACACCGTCTGGCAGGAGATCTCCGGCGGCCTCGACGTGATCAAGGTGGGCAATTACGAGACCTCCTCGCGCAGCTACGTCGGTCGCTTCAACTTCAAGGGCGTGCAGCAGCAGCAATTCATCGGCGAACTGTCGGGCGGCGAACGCAACCGGGTGCACCTCGCCAAGGTCCTGAAGTCGGGCGGCAACGTGCTGCTGCTCGACGAGCCCACCAACGACCTGGACGTCGAGACCTTGCGTGCGCTGGAGGAGGCGCTTGGCGCCTTCCCGGGCTGCGCCGTGGTGATCTCGCACGACCGCTGGTTCCTCGACCGCATCGCGACTCACATCCTCGCTTTCGAGGGCGACTCGCAGGTGGTCTGGTTCGAGGGCAACTATCAGGAGTACGTGGAAGACTACAAGCGGCGCAAGGGCGAGGATGCCGTGCAACCGCACCGGATCCGCTACAAGCCGCTGACCGGCTGAGCGCGGCGCCCCACGCCGGGGCGCGCGCCGGGTTGGGAGAGGTGACCATGGCCATCGACATCGCGGCGCACGGCACGACGTACTCGGGCGACCCCGGCGGCGCACTCGAGTGCCCGCACTGTCACGCGAGTACGGCCCTGGACGTGGCGGCGTATCTGCCGCAGGAAGCGCAGGCCCTCTTCAGGGAGGCGCTTGCCTGTCACGCGGCGGGTCTTTACACGGCGTTCGCAGCGCTGTGCCGGCGTACCGCACAAGCCCTCTACCACGCGCTCGGCGAGCGCGGCAAGCTGCAACTCTTCGACATCCTGCACGAGACGCGCGCACTCGCCGAACTGGACGAGAACACCTTCGTCGCGGTGCGTGCGGTGCTGTTCGGCAGCGATGCGGACCCCTGGCCGAACCTGCCGCCGTTGGACGCCGGGCGCGCCGGCGTGCTGGCCGAGGTGATGCAGGACCTTCTGTACCAGGCGTTCGTGCGCAAGGCGCGCCTCAAGCAGGCGCTGGCGGCGCGCAGGCGGGTGACACCGATCCAGGCCGCGCGCTGAGCGCGTTGGGGGTCAGCCGAGCCGCACCCGCGCGTTGCGGAAGATCCGCATCCAGCCGCCGTCCTCGCCCCAGCGCGCATCGGCCCAGGAGTTCTGCACCGTACGAAACACCCGCTCCGGATGCGGCATCACCGCGGTCACGCGGCCGTCGGCGCTGCACACGCCGGCGAGACCGCCCGGCGAGCCGTTGGGGTTGAACGGATAAAGTTCGGTCGGCCGCTCGCGGTGATCGACGTATTCGAGCACCCGCTCGCCACTGCCGTCGAGCGCACGGCGCTGCGCCTCGGCGGCGAACTCCGCCCGCCCCTCGCCGTGGGCCACCACGATGGGCAGCACCGAACCGTGCATGCCGGCGAAGAACAGCGACCGCGATTCCGGGACCCGCACCAGGGTGAGGCGCGCCTCGTACTGTTCGGAGCGATTGCGCACGAAACGCGGCCAGTTGGCGGCGCCGGGCACCAGTTCCTTGAGCGCGGCGAGCATCTGGCAGCCATTGCACACGCCGAGCGTGAAGGTGTCGGGACGATCGAAGAAGCCGGCGAACTCCGCGCGCGCGCGCTCGTTGAACAGGATCGACTTGGCCCAGCCCTCGCCGGCGCCGAGCACGTCGCCGTAGGAGAACCCGCCGCAGGCGACCAGACCGTGGAAGCGGCCGAGGCGCGTGCGCCCGCCGAGCAGATCGGTCATGTGCACGTCGTAGGCGTCGAAGCCGGCACGCGTGAACGCCGCCGCCATCTCGGTCTGGCTGTTCACGCCCTGCTCGCGCAGGATGGCGACCGCGGGACGCGCGCCGGTGGCGATGAACGGCGCCGCCACGTCCTCGGCCGGATCGTAGCTCAAGCGCGCGTGCAGGCCCGGATCCTCGGCGTCGAGCAGGCGCGCGTAGTCCTCGCTGGCGCACTGCGGGTGGTCGCGCAGGGCCTGCATGCGGTGGCTGGTCTCGCTCCAGGTGCGGTGCAGGTCGACGCGCGAGGCGTTGAGGAGCTCGCCACCGGCGCCGCGCACGCGGACGCGGGCGGTGGCGCCCGGCAGCGGCGCGCCAACGTCGCGCACGTGTGCGGCGGTAAAGCCGTGCCGCGCGAGCACGGCGCGCGCCTCGTCGATGCGTTCGGCCGCCAACTGCAACACAGCGCCGAGCTCCTCGGCGAAACAGGCGGCGATCGGGTCGGCGGCACCGAGGTCCACGTCGAGACCGCAGTGACTGGCGAACGCCATTTCGAGCAGCGTCACCAGGAGTCCGCCGTCGGAACGATCGTGATAGGCAAGCACGAGGCCTGCGTCCTTGAGCTCGCGGATCGCGGCGAAGAAGCCGGCGAGCAGCGCCGGCGAATCGAGGTCCGCCGGCTCGCCGCCGGCCAGACCGTGTACCTGCGCGAAGCAGGACCCGCCGAGCCGCTGCCGGCCCGCGGCGAGATCGACCAGCACGAGCCGGGTCGGCCGGTCGAGCACGAGCTGCGGGGTGAGCGTGCGGCGCGCATCGGTCACGGGCGCGAAGGCCGACACGATCAGCGAGACCGGTGCGAGCACGCTGCGCTCGCCGCGAGCGTCGCGCCAGGTGGTCTTCATGGACAGCGAATCCTTGCCGACCGGGATGGTGATGCCGAGCGCCGCGCACAGCTCTTCGCCCACCGCGCGCACCGTGGCGTACAGGTCCGCGTCCTCGCCGGGCTCGCCGCAGGCGGCCATCCAGTTGGCCGACAGGCGCACGTCGGTGAGCGCGCGCACGTCCGCCGCGGCGATGTTGGTGATCGCCTCGGCGACCGCCAAACGGCCCGACGCGGGCGGGTCGAGCACCGCCACCGGGGCGCGCTCGCCCATCGCCATGGCCTCGCCGGTGTAGCCCTGGTAATCGCTCAGGCTGACCGCCACGTCGGCGACCGGGACCTGCCACGGGCCGACCATCTGGTCGCGGCTGATGAGCCCGCCGACGCTGCGATCGCCAATGGTGATCAGGAACGACTTGTCGGCGATGGTGGGCAGCTTCAGCAAGCGCTCGAGCGAGCCCGCGAGATCGATGCCGGCGGTGCTCAAGGGTTGCCGCTCGCGGCGCCGGCTCGACACGCGCCGCAGCATGCGCGGCGGCTTGCCGAGCAGCACCTCGAGCGGCATGTCCACCGGGGTCGGGGCGCCCTCCCCGTCCGTCACCCGCAGCACGCCGTCGTCGGTGGTCTCGCCGACCACCGCGAACGGGCAGCGCTCGCGGGCGCAGATGTCGGCGAAGCGCTCGAGCGTCCCGGGCGCGAGCGCGAGCACGTAGCGCTCCTGGGACTCGTTGCACCACAGTTCCATCGGCGACAGCGCGGCGTCGGCGCTCGGCACCCGGGTGAGGTCGATACGCCCGCCACGCTCGCTGTGCGCGATCGCCTCCGGCAGTGCATTCGACAGACCGCCCGCACCGACGTCGTGGATCAGGAGGATGGGGTTGTCCTCGCCGAGCGCCCAGCAACGGTCGATGACCTCCTGGGCCCGCCGCTGCATCTCCGGGTTGCCGCGCTGTACCGAGGCGAAGTCGAGGTCGGAGGCGCTCGCACCGCTGCCCACCGACGAGGCCGCACCGCCGCCCAGGCCGATCAGCATCGCCGGCCCGCCGAGCACCACCAGCGGCGCGCCCACCACCACGTCGCGCTTCTCGACGTGCGTGCGGCGTACGTTGCCGAGCCCGCCCGCGATCATGATGGGCTTGTGGTAGCCGCGAGCGCGCGGCATCGCGCCCGGCTCGATCTGCTCGAAAACGCGAAAGTAGCCGCAGGTGCTCGGCCGCCCGAACTCGTTGTTGAAGGCCGCCGCGCCGAGCGGCGCTGCGATCATGATGTCGAGCGCCGAGGCGATCCGGTCGGGCTTGCCGAATTCGCGCTCCCAGGGCTGCTCGAAACCCGGGATCCTCAGGTTCGAGACCGAGAAACCGGTCAGGCCCGCCTTCGGCTTCGCGCCGATGCCGGTCGCGCCCTCGTCGCGAATCTCGCCGCCCGAGCCGGTCGAAGCGCCGGGAAACGGCGAGATGGCGGTCGGGTGGTTGTGAGTCTCCACCTTCATGAGCATGTCGACCGGCTCTTGCACGCCGCCGTAGCGGCCGCTGCCCGGATCGGGGAAGAAGCGCTGCGCGTGCGCCCCTTCGATCACGGCCGCGTTGTCGCGATACGCCGAGAGCACGCCACGCGAGTTGGCGGCGTAGGTGGCGCGAATCATCGCGAACAGCGACTTCGGTTGCGGTTCGCCGTCGATGTGGAACTCGGCGTTGAAGATCTTGTGGCGGCAGTGTTCGGAGTTGGCCTGCGCGAACATCATCAGTTCGACGTCGGTGGGATCGCGACCCAGTGCGCCGAAGGCGGCCACCAGGTAGTCGATCTCGTCCGCCGAGAGCGCGAGGCCCCAGTCGGCGTTGGCGCGGGCGAGCGCGGCCTGGCCGTCGGGCCCGAGGGCAACGCGCCGCAGAGGCCGCGCCGGGGACTGCTGAAACAACGCCTCGGGCAGCAGGGTGTCGACCCACACCGACTCGGTCATGCGATCGTGCAGGTCGGCCGCCAGCGCCGTGAGTTCGGCCGCGGACAGCGGCGCCCGCGTCTCGATGAAGTACACGGTGCCGCGCTCAAGCCGGCGCACGCGCTCCAGACCGCACACCCGGGCGATGTCGGTGGCCTTGCTGGACCACGGCGACACCGTACCCACCCGCGGCGCGACCAGCACGGGCTGGCCGCGCTCGGGCGGCGGCGCTTCGCTCGGGCCGTAGGTGAGCAGCCGGCCGAGCAGCGCGAGTTCGCCCTCGTCGAGCCGTGCGGACGAGTCGACGAAGTGCACGAACCGCGCCGAGAGGCCGGTGGCCCGGGGGTCGCGGGCGGTGAGGGCGGCGAGGAGCTTATCGAGGCGAAACTGAGAGAGCGCGGGCGCGCCGAGCAGACTGAACATGCCGCATTCTACCAAGGGCGCGCGCCGTTACGGAGACGCGCTACTTGCGTGCCGAGGAGTCTCCGCCGCCCGGATTCATCAGGGTCACCGGGAACTGAGCCACGTTGCCGCCCTCCAGGGCGACGATCTTGCTGACACCCTGCTTCTTGACCTCGTCGATCCGCAGGATGGATTGCAGCGGCAGGTAGGTGCGCTTGACCTCGTGGAATTCGGCCTTGATCTTCTCTTCGGTCGGATCGACGACCACCGTCGAGCGACTGCCGAACACCAATTCCTCCACCTCGATGAATCCGAACAGGCCGCCGTGGCTGACCTTGCGGGCGTAGATCTCGTACACCTTGCCCTGATTCACGAACAGAACTTTGAAAATGTGACTCGCAGCCATTCCTGGGAGGCCTCGGGTTGCTAGCATTTCACCATAATATACGGGTACTTACCGCCATGCGTCGGACCCGCCGGAGAGATCCTTCATGACCTTGCGCCTGAGCGTCGTCAGCGAGCACGGGGCGCGCCTCGGGGCGCGCGCCACCAAGGTATTCGGGGTGCACGGCGGCACCATCGGCCGCGCGACCGACAACGAGTGGATTCTACCCGACCCGGAACGCTATCTGTCGGGAAAGCATGCCCGCATCGACTTTCGCGCCGGCGCCTACGTGCTGGTGGACACGAGTTCCAACGGCACCTACGTCAACGGCGCACAGGTGCCGCTCGGCAAGTACCACGACTACGTGCTCAAGGACGGGGATTCGATCCGCATCGGCGAGTACGAGCTGCTGGTCAGCATCGACAAGAGCAACGACTTTCCGCCCGACGAAAGCGCCATCGTCGCCTACGACGGCAAGGCGGTGTCCTCGGCGGTGCGCAAGTCGACCGCCGACGACCTCGGCGCCGATCTCGACCTGAACGAGCTGCTCGAGTACAGCGACCGGCTCGACGAATCCGACCCGGAACCCGTCGCGGCGGTGAGCGCGGATTCCGGCATCCGGCCGCGGGGCGCGTACGGTCAGGCGATCGGGCCGGAAGCGGAACCCGCCACGCCGTGGCACATGATGACGCGGCCGCTGAAACTCGATAACTCGCCGTCGGCGAGCCTGCCCGCGCTCGCCGCGAGCTCACCGAACCTCGCCGCGAGCTCGCCGAACCTCTTGGCGAGTTCGCCGAGCCTCTCCCAGGCCATGGCGCGTGCCGCGGCGCCGGCCGACCCCGACGTGGACGCGGGACTCGCGGCCTTCTGCCGCGGGGCCGGCATCGACCCGCGCAGCCTCGGCGAGAACCGCGCCGTGACGCTGCAGCTCGCCGGACAGCTGCTGCGCGAAACGGTGCTCGGCCTCATGGACTTGAACCAGGTGCGCAAGGAATTCCGCAATCGCTTTCGCATGCCGCCGCCGGCCGCCGACGCGCCGGATTCGCCGCTCAGCGTGGCGCATGGCGTCGACGAGGCGCTGGTGCGGTTGCTCACCACCCGTTCGCAGCGCAGCGGCGGGGTGGAGACGATCCGCGACGGCTTCCGCGACTTGAAGGCGCACCAGGGCGCCACGGTGGCGGCGATGCGCGCCGCGTTCGACGAATTCCTCACGCGCGTCGACCCGAAGGAGCTCGAACTGCGTTTCGACCGCGCCACCAAGCGCGGCGTGTTCGGCGCGCAGAACAAGGCCAAATACTGGGAACTGTACGCGGAGATGTTCGTCGGCCTCGCCCAGCGACCGCCGGAGGGCTTCCCGCACGTGTTCAGCGAGACTTTCGCCAAGACCTTCGAGGAGAGGCTGCGCGCGCTCAATCCGCCCAAGCGGGTCGGCCGCGTCGCCGACCGGGAAGACGGCGAGGACCCCGCGGAGCGCGCCATCGGCGAGCGCTGAGCGCGCCGCGGCGCAGTGACGCGCCATCCACGGTAGAGTACGGCCCGTGCGACTCCTGGTGGTTGAAGACGACGACATCGTGGCCGACGCGATCCTGCGCAGCCTCGCCGGCGCGCGCTTCGCCGCGCACCGGGTGAAGAGCGCCGAGGCGGCACGCGAGGCGCTCGCGGCGGAACAGTTCGCACTCGCGGTGATCGACGTGGGACTCCCCGGCGCCGACGGCCTGACCTTCGTGCGCCGATTGCGCACGGCCGGCGCGGCGCTGCCGACCCTGGTGCTCACCGCGCGCTGCACGCTCAACGACAAGGTGGCGGCGCTCGATCTCGGCGCCGACGATTTCCTCGCCAAGCCCTTCGAACCGGCCGAGCTCGTGGCGCGCTGCCGGGCGCTGCTGCGCCGCTCCGGCGGCACTCTCGACGGCGTCATCCGCTTGCATCGGCTGCGTGCCGATCTCGCCGGCAAGCGCCTGTGGGTCGACGAGGCCGAGGTCACCCTGACGGCGCGCGAGTGGGCGCTGCTCGACTGCCTGTTGCGGCGGGTCGGCCAGGTCGTGCCCAAGGAACGGGTGCAGCAGGCGCTCGCCCAGCCGGACCAGGAGCTCACGCCGAACGCCGTGGAAGCGCACGTTTCGCGGCTGCGCGCCAAGCTCGGCGACGCCGTGGCGATCCGCAGCCTGCGCGGCTTGGGCTACCGCCTCGACGAAGCGAAATCCGCGTGAACGCCTCGATCGGCCGCCGCCTGGTGCTCTGGCTTGCGGTGCCGTTGATGCTGCTCGCGCTCGGCGGCGCGGTGGTGCACTACTTCACCGGCGTCGCCCCCGGGGTGATCTCGAGCGACCGGCGCCTCAAAGACGCGAGCGCGGGCCTGATGGGGCACCTCGGCGCCGACGGCGGCCGGGTCGTGCTCGACACACGCGCGGCGGCCTCCTGGCTGCCGAACGCCGACGACGTGCTCTACTGCGTGCGCGATCCGCACGGTCGACTGATCGCCGGCGACGCGCGCATCCCGGCGGTCGCGCTCGACGGCGCCACCAGCCAGCAGTTCGGCATCTCGCGCGTCGGTGAGCGCACCTTGCGCACGCTGAGCACCCGCTTCGACACCGCCGCCGGCGTGGTGCTGATCACCGTGGCCGATCTGCGCCCCGCCGCCGAACCCGCCACCCGCGTCGGGCTGGTGAACACGCTGCTGTGGGACTTCGTGCAGCTGGATCTCACCCTGGTGCTGGTGTGGCTCGGCATCCTGCTCGGCTTGCGGCCGATCAAGGCGCTGCGCGATGACATCGCACAGCGCTCACCGCTCGACCTGCGACCCATCGACGAGCGCACCGTGCCGCGGGAACTGGCGCCGGTGGTGGTGACCTTGAACCGGCTGTTCCAGGCACTGCGCACCTCGGCGCAGGCCCAGCGGCAATTCATCGCGAACGCGGCCCACCAGCTTCGTACGCCGATCACGGGCATCCAGGCGCAGCTCGACCTGCTGGCGGCCGAACCGGCGGCGGCACCGCTCGCCGCACGGCTCGCGACTCTCAAGGAGGGCACGCGGCAACTGGCGCACGCCGCCAACCAGCTTCTGTCGCTGGCCCGCGCCGACCCCTCGGCGAACCTGTCGAGCAAGCGCGAAAAGGTGCAACTAGACGCTATCGTCGCCGAAGTGGTGTCGAAATTCTTCGATCGAGCCATCCAGCAAAACATCGACCTGGGAGTCGACGTAGCCCCCGCCATGCTGCGCGCGGATCCGGCGCTGCTGGACGATCTACTCGCCAATCTGGTGGACAATGCCCTGAAGTACACGCCGTCGGGTGGCAGCGTCACCGTCGCCACGGGTGAGCGCGACGGGCAGCCCTTCCTGAGCGTGGAGGACACCGGGCCGGGCATCCCGCCCGCGGAACGGGCCCGGGTGCGGCAGCGGTTCTATCGCGTGCCGGGATCGCCCGGCCACGGCAGCGGCTTGGGGCTTGCCATCGTCGAGGACATCGCCAGCCTGTACGGGGGGAGCGTGCACCTGGAGGACGGCGCCGACGGTCGCGGCACACGAGTGCGGGTGGACTTCCCCAAGTCCTGACGGCGCAGGGCGGTCGCCCTGCGCCGTGACCCAGGTCGCAAAACCACGCCTGGCGGGCGCAGTGTCAGCCCGCCGTCAGCGTGGGCTCCTAAGCTCCTCGTTCATGAACCGAAGCACCCTCGTTCACGAGCCATGCGGCCGTCGTTGCGCCCCGGCGCAGGACAGCGGCTTCACGCTACTCGAGCTGCTGATGACCATGGCCATCGCCGCGATCCTGCTGACCATCGGCATCCCCTCGTTTCGCTACGTCACCAATTCGAATCGCATCGCCGGCGAAGTCAACGGCCTTCTCGGCGACCTGCAGTTCGCGCGCAGCGAAGCCATCAAGGAAGGCCGCAGCATCACCGTGTGCGTTTCCAACGACCAGGCGACCTGCGCGAACTCCACTACCTGGAATTCGGGCTGGATCGTATGGGCGGACGTGAACAACAACAACCGGGTGGACGGCAGCGAAGTGCTGTTGCGGGTGCAGACACCGTTCACCAGCACCGACACCTTCAACGCCTCGAATAACGTCTCCACCATCATCTTCAATCGCGAGGGCTACGCCACCGGGATCGCCAACGGCACAGTGATCGCGCTGCACGACGCCACCAACACGAGCGTGTGGACGCGCTGTCTCGCCGTCACCCTCATCGGCCAGATGACCACGCAGCTCGCCGGCACCACCTTCAACGGATTGACCTGTTCATGATCGCGTCCATCACCCGCCGACGGTACGGCCGCGGCTTCACGCTGATCGAAGTCATGGTCGCACTCGTGATCACCGCCATCGGCCTGCTGGGGATCGCCAAGATCCAGGCGCTCGCCTACGCGAGCACGGCCTCTGCGAGCGTGCGCTCGCTGGTGGCGCTGCAGGCGGCCGGCCTCGCCGCGAGCATGCACGCCAACCGCGCCTACTGGGCCGCGGGCGCGGCGCCGCCGACCCTCACGATCACCGGCACCACCTTGAGCGATGCGACGCTCAACGGACTCGCCACCACCACGAACTACTGCCAGTTCGGCAGCGGCAACACACCGTGCGCGCCGCAGACTCTGGCCGCCTACGATCTGCACACCTGGGCGCGGGCGCTCAACGGCCAGCTCGTCAATTCCAACCCGGTGACGACGATCAACTGTCCGGTGGCGATTCCGATGAACTGCACCATCTCGGTGACCTGGACCGAAAAGGCCGTCTCCATCAACAGCCAATCGCAGCAGGCCACCAGCACGGCGACGTTCACGCCGACTTACGTGCTGTACGTGGAGCCGTGACCATCATGCAGCGCACGCGCCAGCACGGCTTCACGCTCATCGAGATCCTGATCGCGCTGCTGATCGGTCTGTTCCTGCTCGGCGCGCTGCTCATCATCGTACAGAGCAACAAGCGGGCGTTCAGCGACCAGAATCAGCTCTCGGTACTGCAGGACAGCGAGCGCATCGCGCTCTCGCTGATCACCGACGTGGTGCAATCGACGGGCTATTTCCCCGATCCGACCAACAATTCGGCGGCGACCGTGTTCCCGGCCGCCGGCGCGTTCGCGGCGCTGCAGACCCTCACGGGCACCTACTCCGGCGCGGCGCCCGGCGATTCCATCTCGGTACGCTACGGCACCGTGCAGAGCGACCGCATCATCAACTGCAGCGGCGGCTCCAACACCACCGGCAGCCTTACCGTGCCCACGCTGTACGTCAACACCTTCCAGGTGGTGAACGGGCAACTCCAATGCACCCTGACCACCGGCAATGTCGTCACGGGCACCTACCAGCTGGTGAGCGGGCTCACCAACATGAGCGTGCTCT
>DAIDHD010000066.1 GCA_027459765.1 Gammaproteobacteria bacterium
CAGGCGTGAGATCCGAGCGGCGCCGCCAGCGACAGCACGGGCCAGCGGAAGCCCTGGCCCGAGAGATAGACGATGTACAGCGACTGCAGGAAGAACAAGGCGGCATACTGCAGGAACAGCCGATCCGCGAGCACGAACCAGATCAGCAACGCAGCCAGGGACATGGCCACGAGGGCACCGAAGGCGAGCGCGATCATGCGCAGGTGCTCGGCCGCGCGGGCCGAGGCATCGTCGAGAGTGGTGAGACGTACCCCGACCGGATCTCCGGCCTTCGAGGCGCTGACGCGCGCGTAGAGCGGTGGCAGCGGCGCCCGCGACGGCAACAGGAACATCGCCTCGCCACGGCCGCGGAACGCCGGCAGGGTCTCGGCGAGCGGCAGCGGTTCAGCGCCAGCGTAGAGAGCGACGCTCGAGCCGAGCGGCACCGAAATGCCGAGCACCGGAATCCGTGCGCTCGAGTCGACGGCAGGAACCTCGAGGCGCAGCCAGTGAATGCCGGGCGCAAGGCGCGCCGGCCCGGAGCTCAACTCACGAAAGCGCGCGTCGAGCGCGCCGCGGACCACGGCCTCCTCGGTCGCGCCGAGTTCGTCGCCGGCGCCCAGGGTCGCCATGCGCACGGCCGGTACCGGCGCCGGCCCTGCGGCGGAGGGCGCGGCGATGGCCTGCACCCAGGCGAAGCTCAGCACGAGCACGCCCAGCATCCGCCGAGGTGATTCCATGAGGCACCGCCTTGCGGCGTCGCAGCAGCTGGTCAATACCGCCGCGACAGCAACCAATTGGCCAGCGCGCGCAGCGGCTCGGCACGCTCGCCGAACACCGCCAGCGCATCCAGCGCCTGATCATGCAGCATCCGCACCCTGATTTGCGACTCTTCGATGCCGATGATCACCGGGTGCGTCGGTTTGGCGTGCTCCCGGTCGGCGCCCGCGGGCTTGCCGAGCGTGGCCGTGTCGCCGAGCACGTCGAGGAGGTCGTCCTGGATCTGAAAGGCGAGCCCGATGGCCGCAGCGAACCGGGCCAGCGCCTCGTACTGCGGACGCGGCAGGTCGGGCACGCACTCGGCCGCCATGAGCACGCTGGCGCGGATCAGCGCACCCGTCTTGCGCGCGTGCAGATCCTCCACCTGCTCGATGGTCAGGCGCTGCCCTTCCGCCGCCAGATCGATGGCCTGGCCGCCGGCCATGCCGAGCGACCCGCTCGCCTCGCTCAGGATGTCGATGAGGCGCAGCCTGATCGCAGGCGCCGCGGGCAGCGCCGGATCGCGCGCCAACAGCTGGAAAGCGAGCGGCTGCAGCGCATCGCCGACCAGGATGGCGGTGGGCTCGTCGAATGCCTTGTGGCAGGTCGGCCGGCCGCGGCGCAGGTCGTCGTCGTCCATCGCCGGAAGGTCGTCGTGAACCAGCGAGTAGACGTGGATGAGTTCGATGGCGCAGGCGGCCGCCTCCACCTCGGCGGCCTGAAGGCCCAGGGTGCGCGCGGTGGCGAACAGCAATGCCGGGCGGATCCGCTTGCCGCCACCGAGCACGCTGTAGCGCATGGCCTCGTGGAGGCGCTCCGGCACCGTCGCGGCGTCGGGCAGTCGCGCGGCGAGCGCGCGTTCCATGTGCTCGCGCCAGGACTCGAACACGGCGCCGAAATCCGCGGCGCCGTCCGTGTGCTCGCGCTCGACTCGCTCGTTCACGGCGTCGGTTCCCTTGCCCCGTGGGCGGTGGCGGCGGTCGCGGCGAGGATCAGCGCGACTCGGCGGCGAGTTCGGTGGCCTCGCGCCGCGGCGTCGCGCGCTTGATGTCGGCGAGCGGCACCGTCGCAACCTGCGGACGCCGTGCCTCCTCGGGATAGAGGAACGGCACCTCGGGCGCCATGGGGCCGTCGACCTTCGGTCCGCGCAGCGACACGGCCAGCGCCTTCAGCGGGTGGGCGAACGCGTCGTCCACGGCGGTGCCCTCGAAGCCGCAGTGGGCCATGCAGTTGTCGCAGGCCGGATTCCGGCCTACGCCGTACATGTCCCAGGGCGTGTCCTCCATGAGCGACTTGAAGGTCGGCGCGTAGCCCTGGTCGGACAGCAGGTAGCACGGGCGCTGCCAGCCGAAGATGTTGTAGGTCGGCATGCTCCACGGCGTGCACTGATAGGTCTGGTTGCCGGCCAGGAAGTCGAGGAACAGCGAGGAATGGTTGAATGACCAGCGCGTGCCCGAGGGCCGCCGGCGCCGGCGGAAAATCTCGCGGAACAACTGCTTGCTGGCGCTGCGCCCGAGGAACACGTCCTGTCGCGGCGCGTGGCTGTAGCTGTAGCCGGGCGAGACCGTGATGCCCGCGATGCCCAGGCTCATGGCGGTGTCGAAGAACTCCGCCACTTCCTGCGGATCCTCGCCGTTGAACAGGGTGCAGTTGATGGTGACCCGGAATCCCTTCGAACGCGCGAGGCGGATGGCCGCGACGGCCTTGTCGTAAACGCCTTCCTGGCACACCGACTCGTCGTGCCTGTGGCGGTTGCCGTCGAGGTGCACGGAGAAGGTCAGGTACGGCGACGGCTGGTACTCGTCGATGTGCTTCGAAAGCAAGATCGCGTTGGTGCACAGGTACACGAATTTCTTGCGCGCCACGATGCCCGCGACGATCTGCGGCATCTCCTTGTGGATCAACGGCTCGCCGCCGGGAATCGAGACCATGGGAGCGCCGCACTCGTCGACGGCGCGCAGCGCGTCCTCGACGCTCATGCGCTTCTGCAGGATTTCCTTCGGATAGTCGATCTTGCCGCAACCGGCGCACGCGAGGTTGCACTGGAACAGCGGCTCGAGCATGAGCACCAGCGGATAGCGCTTGATGCCACGCAGCTTGCGGCCGGCGAGATACCGGGCCACCCGGTAGGACTGCAGGAGTGATATGGACATTGTTTCGATACTACCGTGGCGTTGGAACGATGAACCTAAATTAATCGACAGGTCTACTGCTCGGGCGGCCGTCCAGCAGCAGCGGGCGATGTTCCTCCCACAGCCGCCGCCATTCCAGCACGAACCACGGCGTGAACCGGGCGGCATCCGGATCCGCCATTTCGCGCTGCAGCGTCACCGGCGCCACCCAACGCAGCGCCTCGATCTCGGCGACGTTCGGACGCGCCTCCTCGGCCGTTCGGCCGACGTACACGGAACACAGCTCGTGCTCCGCGCCGGTCGCGTCGTACTGCGCGCGGTATTCGAACTTGTAGACGAATTGGAGTTCGCAGACCAAGTTCAGTTCCTCGCGCAACCGCCGCCGGGTGGCCTCCTCCAGGCTTTCGCCCAGCCGCGGGTGGCTGCAACAGCTGTTCGACCAATAGCGCGGCCAAAGGCGCTTGCCGGCCGCGCGCTGCTGCAACAAGACCTCCCCGGCCTCGTTGAGAATGAAGACCGAGAATGCCCGGTGCAGCACGCCGCTGCCCTCGTGGCAGCGCGCCTTACTCATTGAGCCCACCGATCGGTCGGCGCTATCGACGAGGATCAGCGCGTCGGCGTCGGCGTCGGCGTCGGCGTCGCGGATTGTGGGGCTGCCCGTCACTTCCATGCTACGATCCGCAAAAATCCCTCCATCATAGCGGCTCGTCTAGCGCTTGGGTAAATTTCCGCAATGAATCTCAGCGTCGCCGCCGCTGCGGCCGGCAATCTCCTCGCCGGCTGCGCGGCCGGCTACCAGGCGGTCGCCGCTCTGGCCTTCAAGCGCCGGGCCGGCGCGCGCGCCGCGCCCACAATCGACGAGCCGCCGGCGGTGACCGTGCTCAAGCCCCTTTGCGGCGCCGAGCCGGACCTGTACTCCTGTCTCAAGTCATTCTGCGATCAGCGCTACGAGCGCTTCGAGATCGTGTTCGGCGTGGCGGATCCCGCCGACCCGGCCATCGCCGTGGTGCGGCGTCTGCAGGCGGAATATCCCCGGCTGAGGCTGCAGCTCGTGGTCGACCCGCGTCAGCACGGCGCCAGCCGCAAGGTCAGCAACCTCATCAACATGATGGGCGCGGCCGGCCACGGCTGGCTGGTGCTCGCGGACAGCGACGTCGCGGTGGCACCCGACTATCTGGCGACCGTGACCGCACCGCTCGCCGACCCGTCGGTGGGGATCGTCACCTGCGCCTATCGCGGCACGCCGCGTCCGGGCTTGTGGTCGACGCTGGGCGCCCTGTTCATCAACGAGTGGTTCATGCCGTCGGTGTACGTCGCCGCCGCATTCGGCTCGCGCGACTTCGCCTTCGGCGCGACCATCGCCTTGCGGCGCGAGACGCTCGCCGCCATCGGTGGATTCGAGGCGATCGCCGAACAGCTGGCGGACGATTACCGGCTCGGCGAGCTGACCCGCCGGCGCGGCCTGGCCACGGTGCTGTCGACCGCGGTGGTCGAGACACGGGTCGACGAGCCGACCCTCGGCGCGCTCCTGCGCCACGAACTGCGCTGGCTGCGTACCATCCGCGTGGTGCGCCCGGCGGGCTTCGCGCTGTCCTTCGTGACCTTGGGCGTGCCCGTGGCCGCGCTCGGCGCCGCCCTCGCGCGTGGCGCCGGCGCAACGCCCATCCTGCTGGCGGTCACGGCGGCGGCGCGATTCGTGCTACATTATTGGGCTCGGAGCAAGCAGGCCGCCGCATCCCAATGGCTGCTGTTGCCCCTGAGAGACATCTTGAGCATCGGGCTCTGGGCGTTCAGTTTCAGCACGCGCCGCGTGCACTGGCGCAACGACCGCTATCGCGTGGCACGCGACGGGTCGGCGCAACTTGTCGTGAGGACCAAGGCACCATGAAGACGCTGTTTCTGCACCCCCCGTCATTCGACGGTTTCGATGGCGGCGCCGGTGCGCGCTATCAGGCCAAGCGCGAGATCCGCTCCTTCTGGTACCCGACCTGGCTGGCGCAGCCGGCCGCCATGGTGCCGGAGAGCAAGCTCGTCGATGCGCCGGCGGACGGTTTGACCATGGACGACGTGCTGCCGCTCGCGAGCCAGTACGACCTGGTGATCATGCACACCAGCACCCCCTCCTTTCCCAAGGACGCGCACGTCGCAGAACTCCTGAAGGAGGCGAATCCGCGACTGCTGATCGGCATGGTGGGAGCGAAGGTGGCGGTGGATCCCGCGGGTTCGCTCGAGGCCTCCAAGGCGATCGATTTCGTCGCGCGCGAGGAATTCGACTACACCTGCAAGGAAGTGGCCGAAGGCCGGCCGCTCGATTCGATCGCGGGCCTGAGTTTTCGCGCTGCCGACGGAGCCGTGAAGCACAATCCGCCGCGCGCCATGATCGAGGACATGGATGCGTTGCCGTGGGTGGCGCCGATCTACAAGCGCGACCTGAAGATCGAGAACTACTTCATCGGCTACTTGAAGCACCCCTACGTCTCGATCTACACCGGCCGCGGCTGCCGCTCGAAGTGCACGTTCTGCCTGTGGCCGCAGACCGTGGGCGGGCACAAGTACCGGGTGCGCAGCCCGCAGAACGTCATCGACGAGGTGCGCTGGATCAAGGAGAACATGCCCGAGGTCAAGGAGGTGTTCTTCGACGACGACACCTTCACCGATTTCAGGCCCCGCGCGGAGGAAATCGCGCGCGGTCTCGGCAAGCTCGGCGTGACCTGGTCCTGCAACGCCAAGGCCAACGTGCCCTACGAGACGCTCAAGGTGATGCGTGACAACGGCCTGCGGCTGCTGCTGGTCGGCTACGAGTCCGGCAACGACCAGATCCTGCACAACATCCGCAAGGGGTTGCGCACGGACATCGCGCGGCGCTTCACCGCCGATTGCCGCAAGCTCGGCATCGCCATACACGGCACGTTCATCCTCGGCCTGCCGGGCGAGACCGCCGAGACCATCCGCGAGACCATCGAGTTCGCCGTGGACATCAACCCGCACACCATCCAAGTGTCGCTGGCGGCGCCCTATCCCGGCACGGAGCTCTACGACCAGGCGGTGAAGAGCGGCTGGCTGGTCGCCAACGATCAGCTGAACCTCGTCAATCCCGCCGGCGTGCAGCTCGCGCCCCTGAGCTACCCCGGTCTTTCGTCCACCCAGATCTACGACGCGGTCGAGACGTTCTACCGCCGGTTCTACTTCCGGCCGCGCAAGATCGCCGAGCTCACCGCCGAGATGATGACCAGCTGGGAGATGACCAAGCGGCGTCTGCGCGAAGGCGTGGAGTTCTTCCGCTTCCTGCGCGCGCGCGAGGCCTGACCCGCTGAAGTTCCTCATCGTCACGGCCGACGACTTCGGACTCAAGGAAAGCGTCAACGACGCCGTCGAGCTCGCCCACCGCGCCGGCACCCTGAGCGCGGCCAGTCTGATGGTCGCCGCGCCGGCGGCGGCGGATGCGGTGCGGCGCGCCCGCCGCCTGCCGTCGTTGCGGGTGGGCCTGCACCTCGTGCTGGCGGACGGCGCGGCGGTGCTCGAACCGCGCCTGATTCCCGCGCTGGCCGACGCCACCGGGCACATGGACGGGCGGATGTTCAATCGCGGGTTGCGCTATTTCGCGCTGCCTGCGGTGCGGCGCCAGCTCGCCGCCGAGATCCGCGCGCAGTACGAGGCGTATGCCCGCACCGGACTCGCACTCGACCACGTCAACGTGCACAAGCACTTTCACCTGCATCCGAGCCTGCTCGAGATGGCGCTGAGGATCGGCCGCGAGTTCGGCCTGCGCGCGGTGCGAGTACCGGAGGAGCCGCTCTGGTTCGCGACGCGCGGCGGAGCGCCGTGGGCGGCGCCGGCGAGCGCGGCGCTGCTCAAGCCCTGGGTGACGCTGGTCAAGCGGCGCGTGCGCGCCGCCGGCCTGTTCCACAACGACCGCATCTTCGGGATCGCGTGTTCCGGCGCGATGATCGAGGCGCGCCTGCTCGAGGTGCTCGCGCGCCTGCCGCCCGGCGTCACCGAGATCTATCTGCACCCGGCCACGGAGTCCGGCAGTGCGGTGGGTGAGTCCATGCCCGGTTACCGGCACGCGGAGGAACTCGCGGGTCTGGTGAGCGAAGCGGTACGCACCGCGATCGCGAGGTGCGGTGCGCGTCTCGGCGGTTATCTGGACGCGGCCGCGGCGTGCCGTGGATCGAACGCCGCGTGAAGATCGCGATGCGCGTCGCGCTCGCGCTCGGCGCCGCCGTCGCGATCGGTCTCTTGGCCCGCGAAGGATTCGCGAACGTGGTCGGCGTGCTCTCCCGGGCGGGGCTGGTGCTGCTCTGGCTGGTGCCGCTGCACGTGCTGCCATTGGTGCTCGACGTGCTCGGCTGGCAGGAGCTGATGCCGGGCCGGGCGCGGTTCTCCATGCTGCTGCGGATCGCCGCCGTGCGCGAGGCGGTCAATCGCCTGTTGCCGGTCGCGAACGTCGGCGGCGAGGTGGTGGGGATCAGGCTCCTCGTACTGACCGGCGTGGACGGCATCGTGGCGGCGGCGGGCATCGTGGTCGAGGTGCTGCTCACGCTCGTGAGCCAGTACCTGTTCGTGGTGCTGGGCGTGCTGCTCCTCGTGCGCGCGACCACCGCCGGCCGGGTCACGCCCACGGTGCTGCTCGGCCTGGCGGCCGGGCTGCCCGTGATCGGACTGATCGCCGTGGTGGTGCGGCACGGTGCGTTGTTCGAGCGCTTGCAGCGCTTCGCGGTGCACGTGCTCGGACCGAGCGCCGCCGCCGCGGTGGGCCGGGGCGCGGAACTGGATGCCGCCATTCGCCGCTCGCTGAGCCGCCACCGGGCGCTCGCGCTGGCCGTGGCCTGGCAGTTCGTCGGTCTGGTGGCCGGGTGCCTGGAAACCTGGCTCGCGCTGCGCTGGCTCGGTGCGCCGGTCGATTTCGGGACGGCGCTGGTGCTGGAGAGTCTCACCCAGGCCGCACGGCATTTCGTGTTCGTCGTACCGCTCGGACTCGGTGTTCAGGAGGCGGGACTCTTGGGCCTCGGCCATCTCCTCGGGCTGCCGAGCGACGCCGCGCTCGCCCTGTCCCTGGCTAAGCGCATGCGCGAACTGTTGTTCGGTCTGCCGGCCCTGATCGGTTGGCAGTGGGTCGAGGGCAAGCGCAGCCTGGCACAGGCCCGTAGTCGCCACTGACGCCGCGGGTGCCCGACGGCCC
>DAIDHD010000077.1 GCA_027459765.1 Gammaproteobacteria bacterium
GGGGCCTGCGGTGGGCGCGGCCGCGACGGCCGCTGCCGCCGGCGCGTCCGGCGCCGCCGCGAACCCGTCCGGCGCTGCGGGCGCCGGCGCCGCGACGGGCGGCGATTCGGCTGCCGCCGGCGGCGATCGCGCCGCCTATCAGGCGGCATTCACCCTATTGAAGCAAGGCCAGTACACCGAGGCGGCCGCCGCGTTTCGCAAGTTCCTCGCCGATTACGCGGGCAGCGACCTCGCCGACAACGCGCAGTACTGGCTCGGCGAGGCACGCTACGTGAACCGCGAGTTCGGCGACGCGCGCGCGGCGTTCCAGAAGGTGATCGATCAGTATCCGCAGTCCCGCAAGGTGCCGGACGCGATGCTCAAGGTCGGCTACTGCGACTACGAGCTGAAGGCCTACGGACCGGCGCGCGAGGTGCTGACCCGCGTGGCGTCGTCCTACCCGGATACGCCGGCGGCGAATCTGGCACGCCAGAGACTCGACAAGATGACGGCCGAGAGCCACTGATGTCCCTCGAGGTGCAGGAGACTCCCGCCACAGGCTCGCCGACCGCGGCGCCCTCGCGCGTGCCCCGACTGCGGATCAACGAGATCTTCCACTCGCTGCAGGGTGAGGCCGACGCGGTCGGCTTCCCCAGCGTGTTCGTGCGCCTCACCGGCTGTCCGTTGCGCTGTACGTACTGCGACACGGAGTACGCCTTTCACGCCGGCGAGTGGCTGGAGCTGCCGGAGATCCTCGCGCGCGTGCGCGGCTACGGCGCGCGCCACGTCTGCGTCACCGGCGGCGAGCCTTTGGCGCAGCCGAATTGCCTGCAACTGCTCGAACGGCTGTGCGATGCGGGCTACGCGGTCTCCCTGGAGACGAGCGGGGCCCTCGACATTGCCGGCGTGGACGCGCGCGTGTCCCGCGTGGTCGACGTCAAGACGCCGGAGTCGGGCGAGGCGGCGCGCAACCGCATCGAGAATTTTCCGCACCTGACCGCGCGCGATCAGTTGAAGTTCGTCATCGGCTCGCGCGCCGACTTCGATTGGAGTCGCGAATTTCTCGCCGAACACGAGCTGGCGGGGCGCTGCCAGGTGCTGTTCTCGCCGAGCTACGGGAAGCTTGCGCCCACCGCGCTCGCGGATTGGATACTCGAGGAGCGTCTGCCCGTGCGCTTCCAGTTGCAGTTGCACAAGATCCTCTGGGGAGAGACTCCCGGAAAATGAGCGCCGCGATCGTACTGCTGTCGGGCGGACTCGACTCCGCCACGACGCTCGCGGTGGCCCGCGAGCGCGGATTCACCACCTATGCGCTGAGCGTTCACTATGGTCAGCGGCACAGCGCGGAGCTCGCGGCGGCGGCGCGCGTCGCCGCGCAGCTCGGCGCGCACGAGCATCGGATCATGAGCGTGGATCTCGCCGGTATCGGCGGCTCGGCGCTCACGGATGCCGCGCTCGCCGTGCCCGAGGCGCCCACCGACGGCATCCCGGTGACCTACGTGCCGGCGCGCAACACCTTGCTGCTCGCCCTGGCTCTCGGCTGGGCCGAGGTGGTCGGCGCCAGCGACATCTTCGTCGGCGTCAACGCGGTGGACTATTCCGGGTATCCCGACTGTCGTCCCGCGTTCATCGCAGCCTTCACTGCGCTCGCCAACGTCGCCACCAAGGCGGGCGTCGAGTCGCGGCCGTTCAGCATCCACGCCCCGTTGATCGATCTGTCCAAGGCCGACATCGTGCGCCTGGGTCTGCGGCTGGGGGTCGACTTCGGCGCCACCGTGTCGTGCTACCAGGCCGATGACGCCGGCCGTGCCTGCGGTCGCTGTGATGCCTGCCGGTTGCGCGCCGCGGGGTTCGCGGCGGCCGGCGTGGCCGATCCCACCCGTTACGTCTGACCGCGGCCTGTCGGCGGTCCGTTCTTTCTTCACGACGACAAGGACTTCATGAACATCGACATTCGTTTCCCCCTCGCGTGCGCCGCGCTGCTCGCGGCAATGGCCTCCTCCCCGGCGCGCGCCGACGATCCGCCGCCGCAGGGCGTGTGGACCGGCAAGGGCCAGGCGGGCTACACGTCCTCGCAGGGCAATTCCGTGGCGAAGTCGGCCAACGCGGCGCTCGACATGTCCTACACCGAGGACGTCTGGAAGCACGTGGCGCATCTCGGCGGGCTCTACGGGCAGAGCGCCGGCGTGACCTCGGCGGAGCGCTGGGATGCGGCCTGGCAGACGAACTACGCCATATCGAAACCGGCCTACGTCTTCGGGGCGCTGCGCTATCAGCACGACCTGTTCAGCGGCTTCATCTATCAGGAGAGCCTCGACACCGGACTCGGCTACAAGGTGATCGACAGCGCCGCCACCCAGCTCGATCTGCAGGTCGGCGCCGGTTACAAGCGCCTGCGGCCGGAGCAGCTGGTCCGTGATCCCACGGGCACGGTGGTGATCGCGCGTCTGTTTTCCGCGCCGCAGAGCGACGCCATCGGCACCGTTGGCGTCAATTTCTCGCACACCCTCACCAGCACGACCACACTGACCGACAAACTCCTGGTCGAGTCCGGCTCGACCAACACGTTCGTGAGCAACGATCTCGCCCTGGCGGTGAAGATCTCGGCGAAGCTCGCGCTCAGCCTGGGGTACAACCTGCAGGACAACAGCAACCCGCCGCCGGGTGCGAAGCGCCTCGACAGCCTCGAGACGGTCAACCTCGTGTACGCCTTTTGATCCCGTCCGCAGCGCGGGGTCGCGCGCGTGAACTGGGGCGCCGCTTCGGCTATCATTCGCGGCTCGCGTCGGGACGGTAGCTCAGTTGGTAGAGCAAGGCCCTTTTAAGGCTTTGGTCCTGGGTTCGAGCCCCAGCCGTCCCACCAATGTCCTCGCAGCCGATGAGGAGATTTCCCGATGAAGCACACTTTCCTGCGCTCGATCGTCCTGGTGAGCGGTCTCGTCCTGCTGGGCCACCCGGTGCGCTCGGCCGATTCGACGCCCACCCACGAGACCTACAGCGACGATGAAGTCGTCAAGCAGGCGAACGACTTCTTCGCCACCGGCGCGAAGGACCTCGCCGACGTGCTGGCGAAGGTGCTCAAGGAAAAGGGGCATCCGGTCGCGATCATCAAGGGCGAGGAGGCGGGTGGTGCGATCGCCGTGGGCGTGCGCTACGGGCACGGCGAGCTCGTCTTCAAGGGTGCTCCCGCGAGCACCGTCTACTGGCAGGGTCCGTCGCTCGGCTTCGACATCGGCGGCAACGCGGTGAAGACCTTCATCCTCGTCTACGACCTGCCGAACACCCAGGCGCTGTTCAAGCGGTTTCCGGGCGTGGAGGGCAGCCTCTACTTCGTCGGCGGGTTCGGCGTGAACTACGTGCAACGTGACGGCATCGCGCTCGCGCCGGTGCGCTTCGGCGTCGGCTGGCGCCAGGGAGTCGCCGTCAGCTACATGAATTTCTCGCCCAAGAAGCGCTACAACCCGTTCTGATCGGACCGCCGGGTTCTCGCGCTCCGCGCCGCGCGGAGCGCGAGAACCCCCTCGACTTAGTCAGCGCTTCGGCGCGCTTCAGGCAGCGGGACTGCCCTCGACCTGGATCTGCAGCTCGACGCCCATCTTGAAGCCGTACGCCTTGCCGTAGTCGACGCCGAAGTCGTCGCGGTTGAGCTCGGCGGTGGCGTCCGCGCCGCAGACCTCCTTCTTGGTCATCGGGCTCATCATGCACTTGAAGGAGTCGATCTTGAGCGTGAGCGGCTTGGTGACGCCGTGCATGGTCAAGGTGCCCTGCGCCTCGGTCGGGGCATCGCCGTTCCAGCGCGTGAACTTGCCGCGGTAGACCGCCGTCGGGTACTTGGCGGCGTCGAAGATCTCGGCCGACTTCGCATGCTCGTTCATCTTCGCCATGCCGAAGTCGATCGAGCTCATGTTGACGGTGACTTCGATCGAGCCGGTGTGTGCGGCCTTGTCGTAGACCACCTTGCCGCTGCTCTCGTCGAACTTGCCGCGCCACACCGACAGGCCGCCGAAGTGGTCGGCGGCGAAGCTCGGATAGGTGTGGTGCGGATCGAGCACGTAGGTCACCGGGGCGGCCAGGGCGCTCGCGCCAGCCAGCGCGGCCACCGAGGCCAAAGCAAATCGTTTCATGCAAGGCTCCTTGGAACAGAGTTGACGCTATGATGCGCGCGGGCGGTTTGCGCCTGCCCGTGCGACGGGCCGGACGCGCCACCGCGCGCGGGCGCCCGATGATAGCCCAATCGCATCGTCACGCCGTCATCGGCGGCGCCGTTTAATTTGTGGAGGTTTCCGACAGATGGATTTGTTCGCTGCCATCGAATCGAGATCCTCGGCCGCCCGGGTGGTTGCACCGGGGCCGAGTCCTGCGCACCTCGAGCGCATTCTGGCCGCCGCGGCGCGTGCGCCCGACCACGGCCGGCTGCGGCCCTGGCGCTTCCTGGTGCTCGAGGGCGTCGCGCGCGAGCGCTTCGCCGACGCCGCCGCGGCGGCACGGCGGGCGCTGAACCCCGAAGTCGGCGAGGAACAGTTGGCGGCCGAGCGCGCCAAGCAACTGCGCTCGCCGACCCTGGTGGTCGTGGCCTGCCTGGTGCAGCGCGAAAACAGCAGGATTCCGGAGATCGAACAGGTGGTCGCGACCGCCGCGGCCACGCAGAACTTGTTCCTGGCGGCGCATGACCTGGGCTACGGCGTGATGTGGAAGACGGGCGTGCCGGCCTACGATGCCGGCGTCAAGGCCGCGCTCGGCCTGCGCCCCGACGATCACATCGTCGGCATCCTTCACCTGGGGACGCGGGCCGGCGCCTGAAAGGCGTGGCCGCGCAGAGACACCGATTTGACCAGCGCCCAGACGGGCGTGCCGGGAGCGAGCCCGAGGTCCCGGGTGGCGGCGCTGGTGATGCGGGCGAGCACGATGACGCCGCCCACGTCGATCCCGATCAGGTCGGAGGCCGCCTCGTCCGCGGTCACGGACACCACCACGCCGGGCAGGGCATTGCGCACGCTCAAGCCTCGCGGCGCCTCGGTCGAGACGATCACGTCGCGGGCGAGCAGCTGTACGCGCACCCGGGCCCCGGGCCGCAAGTCCGGGGCCGGCACCGACAGCTCGCCGCGTCCGACCCGCACGCAGCGCAGGTCGCCGGCGGCGTCGGGGTGGGCGGCGCCGGGCGTGGCGGCGACTTCGCCGTCGACCACGGCGCCCACCGCATCCGGACCGACGATGCGCCGCACGCGCGCGTCCAGGCTCATGGCGCCGATGTCGCCCTGCGCCACGGTGCGCCCGTCCTGAAGCAGCACCACGTGCGTCGCCAGCCGCAGGATCTCCTCGAATTGGTGGCTCACGTACACCATCGGCAGAGCGAGCGCGTCGCGCAGCTGTTCGAGGTACGGCAGCACCTCCTCGCGGCGGGCGGCGTCGAGGGAGGCGAGCGGCTCGTCGAGCAGCAGCAGCCGCGGCTGGGACAACAGTGCGCGGCCGATCGCGACGCGCTGCCGTTCGCCGCCGGAGAGCTGTCGCGGACCCCTTGCGAGCAGCTTGCCGAGGTCGAGCAGCCCGATCACCTGGTCCCAGCCGATGAACGGCGGCGCCTTGGCGCGCGACAGGGCGTAGCGCAGGTTGCCGGCCACCGAGAGGTGCGGGAACAGGCGCGCTTCCTGGAACACGTAGCCGATGCGACGCCGCTCGGCGGGCACGTGCACGCCGGCGTCGGTGTCCACCAGCACATGGCCGTCCACCTCGATGCGCCCCTGGTCGGCGCGCGTGAGCCCGGCGATCAGTTCGATCAACGTGGTCTTGCCGCATCCTGAGCGTCCGAACAGGGCCACCACGCCCGGTGCGGCCAGTTCGAAGCTCGCCTCCAGCGCGAAGTCCCCGCGGCGCTTGCGAACCGTTACGTTGATCATCAGCGCTCGAACCGGCGGCGCATCCAGCGCGCGAGCCCTTCCGAGACGAGCAGACCCGCCAGGCCGAGCGCGATCGACAGCGTGGCGAGGCGCGCCGCCTCCGCCTCGCCGCCCGGGGATTGCAGCGCCGTGTACAGCGCCAGCGGCAGGGTGCGCGTCTCGCCGGGAATGTTCGACACGAAGGTGATGACCGCGCCGAACTCGCCGAGCGCCGCGGAGAAGGCGGTCACGGCGCCGGCGAGCACGCCGGGCAGGATGAGCGGCAGCGTGACGCTCGCGAATCGGTCCACGGGACCCGCACCGAGGGTGCGCGCCGCGTCCTCGAGCCCGCGATCGACGTTCTCCAGCGACAGTCGTACGGTGCGTACGAGCAGCGGGAAGGACATCACCGCGGTGGCGAGCGCGGCGCCTGCGCGCGTGAACACGAGTTCAATCCCGCAGCAGCGCGCGAGCGCCGCGCCGAGCGGGCCGCGCGCGCCGAACGTGAGCAGCAGCAGGTAGCCCACCACCACCGGCGGCAGCACCAGCGGCAGGTGCACCAGGGCGTCGAGCAGGGTGCGGCCCGGGAAGCGCCGGCGTGTCAACAGCCAGGCGAGCGCCACGGCGAACGGCAGGCTCGCGGCGACGCTGCGCAGCGCGATGCCGAGGCTCAAGGCAAGGGCGTCGCGTTCACTTGGGCTGAGCCAGATCATGTCGAGGCATCTACGAGGTGGTGGGGGCTGGCCCCGCGCAGGCAGTATACTGGCCGTTTACCGCCGTAACAGGAAGGGCAGCATGGCTTTTTACCGCGCCGTCGCCAAGGCGCCGGCGGCGACGCCCGAGCGCGTCGGAGTCCTGGTCGTGAACCTGGGTTCCCCCGATTCGCCGTCGTATTTCTCGGTGCAGAACTACCTGCGCCAATTCCTTTCCGATCGCCGCGTCATCGACACCTCGCGGTTCGTCTGGCTGCCGGTTCTGTTCGGCTTCATCCTGCCGTTCCGGCCGATCCGCACGGTGCGCAATTACCGCAAGATCTGGGTTCAGGGCGGTTCGCCGCTGGTGGTGTACTCGCGGCGGCTCGCCAAGCGCATCGAGGAGTCGCTGCGCGCAGGCGGCGACGATCGGCTGCGAGTCGCTATCGCCATGACCTACGGCCGGCCGAGCGTGGCGGCGGCGATCCGCGAACTCGCCGCGCAGAACTGCCGGCGGCTGCTGGTGCTGCCGCTGTACCCGCAGTACTGCTCCTCGACCACGGGGTCGGTGTTCGACGCCGTCACGCGCGTGCTGCGCCGCTGGCGCTGGCTGCCCGAGACGCGTTTCGTGAACGACTATCACGACGATCCCGGGTACATCGACGCGGTGGCCGAACGCATCGAGCGGCACTGGCGCGAGCAGGGCGAGCGCACGCACCTGCTGCTGTCCTACCACGGCATACCGGAGGTGTACGTGACCGAGGGCGACCCCTACCAGGCGCACGCCGAGAAGACCACGCGGCTCATCGTGGCGCGTCTCGGCCTCGCGGAGGGTGAGTGGTCGCACTGCTACCAGTCGCGATTCGGGCCCGTGAAGTGGCTGCAGCCCTACGCCTCCGACATGCTGAAGGCGCTCGCCGAGCGCGGCGTGCGCAAGCTCACCATGGTGTCGCCCTCGTTCGCGGTCGACTGTCTGGAGACCATCGAGGAGTGCGGGATCGAGTATCGCGACGAGTTCCGGGAACTGGGCGGCGAGAGCTTCTCGCTGGTGCCGGCGCTCAACGACGAACCGCGCCACGGCGAGTTGCTCGCGGCGGTGGTGCGCCGGCATCTCGCCGGCTGGATCTGAGCCGGGGACGCGGCGGCGCGCGGTATCCATCGCGATGCTCGGCTACCTTTGTCTCGCCATCTGGCTGTATCTGGTGTTCGGGCACGGACGCTTCTGGCGCTCGGGACCCGAACTCGCGCCGTCGCGCCCGCGTGCGGCGCCGGCGGTCGACGTCGTGGTGCCGGCGCGCGACGAGGCCGCCACCATCGCAGCGGTGATCGCCTCGCTGCTGGCCCAGGACTATCCCGGCGAGTTCCGGGTCATCCTGGTGGACGACGGCTCGAGCGACGGCACGGCGCAGGCGGCGGGCAGTGCGCCGCGCCTCACGGTGCTCACCGCGCCGCCCAAGCCGCCGGGTTGGTCGGGCAAGCTCTGGGCGTTGTCGCAAGGCGTCGCGGCCGGCGGCGCGCCGGTGATTCTTTGCACCGACGCCGACATCGTCCACGATCCTCGCCACCTGGCGAGCCTGGTGGCCCGCCTGGAGGAGCCGGCGGTCGACCTGGTGAGCGAAATGGTGCGGCTCAATTGCACGAGCCTCGCCGAACGGGCGCTGGTGCCGGCATTCGTGTATTTCTTCCAGATGCTGTACCCCTTCGCACGGGTGAACGACCCGGGCTCGCGGGTCGCCGCGGCCGCGGGCGGCACGGTGCTGATCCGCCGCGAGGCACTGGAGCGCATCGGCGGCATCGCCGCCATACGCGGCGCGCTCATCGACGACGTCACGCTCGCGCGTGCCGTGAAGCGCGGCGGCGCGGTGTATCTCGGGCACTCCGGCCTTGCCGCCTCCATCCGGCCGTATCCGGGCGCGGGCGACCTGTGGCGCATGATCGCGCGCACGGCGTTCACCCAGCTCGACTACTCGGCCGTGCTGCTGCTGCTCACCGTCGCCGGGCTCGCGCTGGTGTGGTGGGCCCCGGTTGCCGTGGCGCTGGCCGGCCACGGCGGGGCGCGCTGGGCCGCGGTGGGTGCCTGCGTGTTGGCGGCGGGCAGTTACCTGCCCACGCTCGCCCGCTATCGCGTGAGTCCGCTGTGGGCGCTCGCGTTGCCGGGCATCGCCGCCTTCTACATGGCGGCCACCATCGGCTCGGCCGTCGATCACTGGCGCGGTGCCGGCGCCACCTGGAAGCGCCGCGCCTACCCCTGAGTCTGCTCGGCGACGCTCATCCCCTTTTTGAGTTGCGGTGGCGGACCGCACGGGCGGGGCGGTTGCGCGGCCGCCGTCCGCGGTGCTAGATTCGAACGATGAACCGCTCGTCGCGTGAGCCCGCACATCCTGCCGCCGCCTTCGCGGCCCGCGTGCTTCGACTGCGACTGCTGCTGCGCCGCTAGGCGCAACACACCCACGCGCCATCGGTCGGCGCCCACAAGACCGAACAGTATCTCGAATCCGATCTCCCGCCGGGGAGGTGCCGGATCGAGTCGGCCCCTTCAAGCGAACGTAGAGACCGCATCATGCAGAATAGCCCTGGAGTGAAATACCGCGCGTTTGCGCCCATCGCCCTCGGCGATCGCACCTGGCCGAGCCGGGTGATCGCCGCGCCGCCCACCTGGTGCAGCGTCGATCTGCGCGACGGCAACCAGGCGCTCATCGAGCCGATGGACCCGGCGCGCAAGCGGCGCATGTTCGACATGCTGGTGCGGATCGGCTTCAAGGAGATCGAGGTGGGCTTTCCCGCCGCCTCGCAGACCGACTTCGATTTCGTACGCCAGATCATCGAGCAGGATCTGATCCCGGAGGACGTCACCATCCAGGTGCTCACCCAGGCGCGGCCGGAACTCATCGCGCGGACTTACGAGTCGCTGCAAGGCGCGCGGCGGGCGATCGTGCACGTCTACAACTCCACGTCGGTGGTGCAGCGGCGGGTAGTATTCCGGCTCGACCGGGCGGGTATCGTGGACATCGCTGTGCGCGGCGCCGAGTGCGTGCGCGAGCAGGCCGAGCGCAGACCCGGCACCGATTGGGTGTTCCAATACAGTCCCGAGAGCTTCACCGGCACCGAACTCGACTTCGCGGTGGAGATCTGCGATGCGGTCAATGCGGTCTGGGAGCCGACCCCGGAGCGCAAGTCCATCATCAATCTACCGGCCACCGTGGAAATGGCGACCCCCAACGTGTTCGCCGACCAGGTGGAGTGGTTTCTGCGCCACGTCGCCCGGCGCGACTCCATCGTGCTGAGCGTGCACCCGCACAACGACCGCGGTACGGCCGTGGCCGCGGCGGAGCTCGCCATGATGGCCGGCGCGGATCGGGTGGAGGGCACGCTGTTCGGCAACGGCGAGCGCACCGGCAATGTCGATGTGGTGACACTTGCCTTGAATATGTATACGCAAGGCATTGATCCAAAATTGGATTTCGCCAACATCAACGAGGTGGCGCGCTGTGCGGAGGGGTGCAATCAACTACCCATCCATCCGCGGCATCCGTACGTCGGTGATTTGGTATTCACCGCCTTTTCCGGCTCGCACCAGGACGCGATCAAGAAGGGTCTGGCGGCCCGCAAGCCGGAGGAGGTGTGGGAAGTGCCCTATTTGCCCATCGATCCGTCCGATCTTGGCCGCTCCTATGACTCCATCATCCGGGTCAATAGCCAGTCCGGTAAAGGAGGCGTCGCGTTCCTGCTCGAGCGGGAGTATCAACTGGTGTTGCCGCGGCGGCTGCAGATCGAGTTCAGCCAGGTCGTACAATCTGCAGCAGATATCACCGGTAAAGAATTGTCTGCAAAGGAATTATGGGATCTGTTCAATCGGGAATATCTGTCGCCACGGGCGCCTTTCCAATACCGCTCGCACCAGCTCGCGGCGTCCACCGACGGGGCTGATAGCGAACAGTTGCTGGTACAGGTCGAGCGCGACGGACATCTCGAGACCTGGCGCGGCCAGGGCGCAGGGCCGATCGATGCGCTGGTGAACGCCATCGGTCTGCCATTCGACGTGCTCTCTTATGAAGAGCACTCGCGAGGCGAGGGCAGCGGTGCCAAGGCGGTCGCTTTCATCGAGATCACGACCCGTTCACGGCGCACTCTGTTCGGTGCCGGCATGCACGCCAACATCATCACGGCCTCGATCCTCGCCGTGCTGTCGGCGGTCAATCGTGCGGTGGCGGCGGGCGCGCTGCCGAGCGCGGTCGGTGGCGCGCGCACCGGTACTTGAGGATCGCAGCGGCAGTTCGGGGCTCGGCGCGGCTTGTGCACCGCGGCGGGAGCCGGCGTGGAATGTTGCGCCGCCACCTGCCGGGTTGAACAGCCCGGCGAATCCGCTATAGTGCGCAGGCCGCAACCGGCCCCGACGGTGCGATCCCTTTGATTTCCAGAGCTTTTGTTTACGAAAATGAGCGAACGCGAAGACGACCACTTCGACCTCGACGACGAGTTCCTGGGCGAGGCCGAGGACAGCCATGACTTCGATCCTCTGCTGGAGCGCCCCGAGCGGCGCCCCAAGGCGGCCGCAGCCCCGAAGCGTGGCAAGGCCGCGTGGAGCCGGGTCGAGGACGTGTTGGCGGACCGGCAGCTCGAAAAAGAGCTGCGCGACGTTTTCGAAGACGAGTAGCAGGGCGTGAGCGTCACGCCGGCAGCCAGGGCCGGCGCCTCGGCGTCCGTGGAGCACGCCGCAACCGCCGCTTCGACGCCGCGCTGGGTGGTGCTCAAGTTCGGCGGTACCAGCGTTTCCTCCGCTTCCAACTGGCAGAACATTGCCGCCATCGTGCGCGCGCGCCTCGGCGCCGGTTTGCGCTGCGTGGTGGTGCACTCGGCGCTGTCCGGCATCACCGATCGGCTCGAAGGCCTGATCGGCGCGGCGCTGGCAGGCCGGCATGCGGACAAGCTCGCCGAGATCGAGGCGCGGCACCGGGCGCTCGCCGGTGACCTCAAGATTGCGCTCGGCGAGCGCTTCGGTGCGTTCTTCGCCGATCTGCGCCGCCACGCCGAGGCCATCGCGCAGCGGGGCGCCGTCGATGACCGCACTCGCGCGGCCGTCATGGCGAGCGGCGAGCTGCTGGCAACGTCGCTCGGCGAGAGTTTCCTCGCTGCCCAGGGTATCGCCACCACCTGGGTCGATGCGCGCCAGGTGCTCAAGGCCGAGCGTCGTTCGGGCGTCAACGACAAGGCGGGCGTGCTGTCCGCGACCTGCGACTTCGCGCCGGACGCGGCCCTCGCCGCGGCCTGGCAAGCCATCGACGGCGTGATCATCACGCAGGGGTTCATCGCCGCCAACGAGCAGGGCGACACCGTGCTGCTGGGGCGCGGCGGTTCGGACACCTCCGGCGCCTACTTCGCCGCCAAGCTCGCCGCCGCGCGCCTGGAGATCTGGACCGACGTGCCGGGGCTGTTCAGCGCCAATCCGCGCGCGGTGCCGGGCGCGCGGTTGCTGCGCGCCCTGCACTACGACGAGGCGCAGGAGATCGCCAGCAACGGCGCCAAGGTGCTGCACCCGCGCTGCGTGTTGCCGGTGCGCCAGTACGGCATTCCGCTGCACGTCTACGCCACCCAGGCGCCGGGCCTCGAGGGCACGATCGTCTCCGCGGACGTCGCCGACAGCGCCGCGCGAGTCAAGGCGATCGCCATCAAGAAGGGCATCACTCTGGTGTCGATGGAGAGCCCGGGAATGTGGCATCAGGTCGGCTTCCTCGCCGACGCCTTCCAGGTGTTCAAGGATCAGGGGCTGTCGGTCGACCTCGTCTCCACGTCCGAGACCAACGTCACCGTGTCCCTCGATCCGGCCGCCAACACGCTCGACGAGGCGGTGCTCGCGCGGCTGCGGGCGGCGCTCGGCGCGCTGTGCCGGGTCGAGATCTTCGGCCCGTGTGCGAGCTTGAGCCTGCTCGGCCACAACATCCGCGGTATCCTGCACGAACTGGGCGCCGCCTTCGAGCTGTTCCAGGATCAGAAGATCTACCTCGTCAGCCAGGCGGCCAACGACCTCAATTTCACCTTCGTCATCGACGAGACCCAGGGCGACCGGCTGGTGCAGGAGCTGCACCAGCGGCTCATCCAGCGCATCGGCTCGGACAAGGTGCTGGGGCCCACCTGGGAGGAATTGTTCGGCGCCGAGCGCGACGCGCGGCGCGCGCCCGCGGCCTGGTGGGAGCACCCGGACAAGCGGGCGCAGCTCATCGCCATCGCCGAGCGCGAGGAGGCGGCGTTCGTCTACGACGCCGCGACGCTCGACGCGGCGGTGGCCGCGGTGCGCGGCGTCGGCGCGGTCGACCGCTGGGCGTACGCGATGAAGGCCAACTGGCACGCCGGGATCCTGCGCCGCTTTCACGCCGCCGGATTGATGATCGAGTGCGTTTCCGAGGGCGAGCTCGACTGGGCCTTCGCCGAGGTGCCCGGCCTCGCGCCCGCGGACGTGCTGTTCACGCCGAACTTCGCGCCGCGGCGCGAATACGCCGCCGCGCTCGCCCGCGGCGTGCACGTGACTCTCGACAATCTGCACCCGCTCGCCGCCTGGCCGGACCTGTTTCGCGGCCGGGAATTGTTCCTGCGCATCGATCCCGGCATCGGTCGCGGTCACCACGATCACGTGCGCACCGCCGGCGCCCACTCGAAGTTCGGCATCCCCGTGAGCGAGCTCGACACGCTCGAGCGCTTGATTCGCGACGTCGGTGCGCGTGTGGTCGGCCTGCACGCCCACGCCGGCAGCGGCATCTTCGACGTGCACAACTGGACCGAGACCGGCGCGCTGCTCGCCGGGCTCGCGCGCCGCTTCCCGGAGGCGCGCGTGCTCGACCTGGGTGGAGGCCTCGGCGTGCCCGACCAGGCGGGCGGACGGCACTTCGATCTCGCCGCGCTCGATCGCGGCGTCGCGGCGCTGAAGCGCGAGTTCCCGGGCCGCGAGGTGTGGATGGAACCCGGCCGCTATCTGGTGGCGGAGGCGGGCGTTCTGCTCGCGCGCGTGACGCAGCTGAAGACCAAGGGTGACGTGCACTACGTCGGCGTCGCAACCGGCATGAATTCGCTCATCCGACCGGCGCTCTACGGCGCGCACCACGAGATCCGGAACCTCACCCGTCTGGAAGCCCCCGCCACCGAGCGCGTCACCGTGGTCGGTCCGATCTGCGAGACCGCGGACCAGTTCGGCGCCGATCGCTGGCTGCCTCCCACCGCCGAGGGTGACGTCGTGCTGATCGCCACTTGTGGCGCCTACGGTTACAGTATGGGTTCGAATTACAACCGTCGCCCCCCGGCGCGGGAGTTTCTGCTGGAATGATCCCCATCGGCATCGTCGGCTGGCGTGGCATGGTCGGTTCCGTGCTGCTGGAGCGCATGCTCGCCGAGAAGGATTTCGACCTCGTCGAGCCGGTGTTCTTCAGCACCTCCCAGGCCGGCGCCGCGGCGCCGGCGATCGGCCGCGCGATCGGTCCGGTGCGCGATGCGCATGACATCGACGCGCTCGCGCGCCTGCCCATCCTGTTGAGCTGCCAGGGGGGCGACTACACCAGCGCCGTGCACGCGCGGCTGCGCGCCGCGGGTTGGCGCGGCTATTGGATCGACGCCGCCTCCACGCTGCGCATGCAAAAGGACGCCGTGATCGTGCTGGATCCGGTCAACCTGCCGGTGATGCAGGCGGCGGTCGAGCGCGGCGTGAAGGATTTCATCGGCGGCAATTGCACCGTGTCGCTCATGTTGATGGCGATCGGCGGACTGCTGCGCGCGGGTTTGGTGGAGTGGATCACGGCGATGACTTACCAGTCGGCGTCGGGAGCGGGTGCGCAGAACATGCGCGAATTGCTCGACCAGATGGGCGCGCTGCACCGGGCCGCGGCGTCCGGTCTCGCCGATCCGGCATCTTCCATCCTCGCCATCGACCGGGCGGTCAGCGCTGCGCTGCACGCTGCGGACTTCCCCACCCAGGCGTTCGGCGTGCCGCTCGCCGCGAGTCTCATACCCTGGATCGACAAGGACCTCGGCGACGGCCGCAGCCGCGAGGAATGGAAGGGCGGCGCCGAGACCAACAAGATCCTCGGGCGGGAGGCGTCGCCCGTGCCGGTGGAGAGCATCTGCGTGCGGGTCGGCGCCATGCGCTGCCACTCGCAGGCGCTCACCGTGAAGCTCACGCGCGACGTGCCGCTGGGCGAGGTCGAGCGCCTCATCGCCGCCAGCAATCCGTGGGTACGCGTGGTGCCCAACGAGCGTGAGGCGACCATCCGCGAGCTCAGTCCCGCGGCGGTGAGCGGCACGCTCGCCATACCCGTAGGGCGGCTGCGCAAACTCGCCATGGGCGGGGAGTACCTCAGCGCCTTCACGGTCGGCGATCAGCTGCTCTGGGGCGCCGCCGAGCCGCTGCGACGCACGCTGCGCTTCCTGCTGCCGTCGGTCTGACCGCACGCCCGCGGCGCGCGGCTGCGCGGCAGGCTATTCCTCGCCGCGCCAGCCGAAGCCGTCGCGGCCGATGAGTGCGCTCGAGGCGGCGGGACCCCAGGTGCCGGCGGTGTAGATCTTCGGCCGGTCGTCGCACTGTTCCCAGCCGGCGATGATGGGATCGATCCAGCGCCACGCAGCGTCCAGTTCGTCGCGGCGCATGAACAAGGTCAGATTGCCCTTCACGGTGTCCATGAGCAGACGCTCGTAGGCGTCGAGACTGCGTTCCTTGAAGGTCTCGCCCAAGTCCAGCGCGAGGCTCACGGGCTTCAGGCGCATGCCCTCGCCGGGGTTCTTGGCGAGAATGGTCATGGTGATGCACTCGTCGGGCTGCAGCCGGATCACCAGCTCGTTGGCGGTGTGCGCCGCCGGCGGGTGCTCGAAGATCGGGTGCGGCACCTCGGCGAACGTCACCACCACCTCGGTGAGGCGATCCTGCAGCCGCTTGCCGGTGCGCAGGTAGAAAGGCACGCCGGCCCAGCGCCACGAGTCGATCTCCACCTTGAGCGCCACGAAGGTCTCGGTGGTGCTGTCGGGCGCGATGTCCGCCTCCTCGAGATAACCGGGCACCGGCACGCCGCGCACGGCGCCCGCCTTGTACTGGCCGCGCACCGTCTTTTGCAGCACCGCCTCGCCGTGGATCGGGCGCAGCGCGCGCAGCACCTTGAGCTTCTCGTCGCGTACCGCGTCGGGATCGCTGGTGGCCGGCGGCTCCATCGCGAGAATGCACAGCAGCTGCAGGAGGTGGTTCTGCACCATGTCGCGCAGCGCGCCGGTCTTGTCGTAGAACGAGCCGCGGCGCTCGACGCCCAGCTCCTCGGCGACGGTGATCTGCACGTGGCGCACCAGCCCGCGCCGCCACAGCGGCTCGAACAGGGCGTTGCCGAAGCGCAGCGCCATGAGGTTCTGCACCGCCTCTTTGCCTAGGTAGTGGTCGATGCGATAGATCTGCCGCTCGCGGAACACGGATGCCACCGCGGCGTTGATGCGGTCGGCCGATACCGTGTCGTGACCGAGCGGCTTCTCGAGCACCACCCTCGATTCGGGCGTGACCAGATTCTGCCGCGCGAGGTTGTCGCAGATCACGGCGAACAGGTCCGATGAGGTCGAGAAGAAAAAGACGCGCACCCGCGACTCGCGCCCCGCGAGCGCGGCGGCGAGATCGGCGTAGTCGGCGGTCGCTGCTGCGTCCACCTTCACGTAGTCGAGGAGGCTCGCGAAGGTCGCCCAGTGCTGCGGGTCGAATTCACCGCCCAGGAACTCCCGGCACGCGACTTCGGCGCGCTCGAGGTACTTCGCCCGCGACAGCGCCGTTCGGGCGACACCGATGATGCGGGCATCCGACGGCACCTGGCCCGCCGCGCAGCGCCGATAGAGCGCGGGCAGGAGCTTGCGCGTCACGAGGTCGCCCGTTCCGCCGAACAGCACCATGTCGAAAGGGGGCAGTACCGCCATGCCGCGACTCCTCGTGCACCCGTCATCGGGAAATATGCGCGAGACTAGCACTTGCAATCGGTTGCAGATAGGGGCCGGGCCTGTGGCAGAATGAGTCATGGAGCAGAGTTCGAGGCAGCTTCACGTACGGGTGCGCGAGGTCAGCGAGCGGGTCCGCGAGCGCAGCCGCGGCAGCCGTGAGCAGTACCTCGAGCGCATGCGCGAGGCGCGCGAGCGCGGCACGCAGCGCGCGCGGCTGTCGTGCACCAATCTCGCGCACGGCTTCGCGGCCGCGGACGCGTCCGACAAGGCGGCGCTCAAGGCGTTGCGCTGGCCGAACGTCGCCATCGTCTCGGCCTACAACGACATGCTCTCCGCGCACCAGCCCTTCGAGCGCTACCCGGCCATCATCAAGCGCGCCGCGCGCGAGGCGGGCGCGGTGGCCCAGTTCGCCGGTGGCGTGCCGGCGATGTGCGACGGCGTGACCCAGGGGCAGCCGGGGATGGAACTGTCGCTGTTCAGCCGTGACGTCATCGCCATGGCCACCGGCGTCGCGCTCGCGCACGCGATGTTCGACGCGGTGCTCTGCCTCGGCGTCTGCGACAAGATCGTGCCCGGCCTGCTGATGGGTGCGCTCTCGTTCGGGCAGCTGCCGGTGGTGTTCGTGCCGGCCGGCCCCATGCCCTCGGGTGTGCCCAACAAGGAAAAGGCGCGTGTCCGGCAGCTGTACGCCGAGGGCAAGGTCGGCCGCGATGCGCTGCTGGAGAGCGAGGCGGCGAGCTATCACGCGCCGGGCACCTGCACCTTCTACGGCACGGCGAACAGCAATCAGTTGCTCATGGAAGTCATGGGACTGCACCTGCCGGGGGCGGCCTTCGTCCCGCCGAACACGCCGTTGCGGGACGCGTTGACCGCGGCCGCCACCGCCCGCGCCGCCGCCAGCACGGCACTCGGCGCCGAGTACCGGCCGCTCGCCGGGATCGCCGACGAGCGCGCCTTCGTCAACGCCGTGGTGGGCTTGCTCGCCACGGGCGGCTCGACCAACCACACGCTGCACCTGATCGCCATGGCGCACTGCGCCGGGATCGCGCTCAACTGGGACGACTTCAACGACCTGTCGGCCGTGGTGCCTTTGCTCGCACGCATCTACCCGAACGGCGCCGCCGACGTGAACCGCTTCCAGGCCGCCGGCGGCTGCGCCTTCCTGATCCGCGAACTGCTGGATGCCGGCCTGTTGCACGATGACGTGAGCACGGTGGTGGGAGCGGGTCTGCGCGCCTACACCCGCGAACCCTGGCTCGATGCGGGACGCCTCGCCTGGCGCGACGCTCCGGCCGTGAGCGGCGATCCCGACGTGCTGCGTGGCGTCGCCGCCCCGTTCAGCGACCACGGTGGCCTGCGGCTGCTCACCGGCAATCTCGGCCGCGCGGTGATCAAGACCTCGGCGATGGCGCCGGAACACCACGTCATCGAGGCGCCGGCCGCGGTATTCGACGACCAGGAGGGCGTGCTGGAGGCCTTCCGGTCGGGCACGCTCGCGCGCGACGTCGTCGTGGTGGTGCGCTTCCAGGGCCCACGGGCCAACGGCATGCCGGAGTTGCACCAGCTCACCCCGGCGCTCGCCTCGCTGCAGTCGCGCGGCTTCAAGGTCGGCCTGGTTACGGACGGGCGCATGTCGGGCGCCTCCGGCAGCGTGCCGGCCGCCATCCACGTCACGCCCGAGTGCGCTTGCGGCGGGCCGCTCGCGCGCGTGCGCGACGGCGATCCGGTCCGCATCGACTGCCACACCGGGGTGCTCGAGGCGCGCGTGCCGGAAGGCATCTGGTCGCAGCGCCAACCCGCCGCGCACGATCCGCGGGCGGCGGCGCACGGTTGCGGCCGCGAGCTGTTCGCGACGCTGCGCGGCGCGGCGCGCGCCGCCGAGGCGGGAGCGCTGACGCTGCTGTGAACCGCCGGGGCACGAGCCGGCAAGGAGCGACCTGAATGAAGATCCGCGACATCCTCGCGCTGGCGCCGGTGGTGCCGGTGCTCACCATCGAGCGACTGGAGGACGCCGTGCCGCTGGCGCGGGCCCTGGTCGCCGGCGGACTGCCGGTGCTCGAGATCACGCTGCGCACCGAGGCCGCGCTCGCCGCCGTGAGCGCCATCCGCGCCGCCGTGCCCGAGGCCGTGGTGGGCGTGGGCACGCTCACCCGGCCGGCCGACTTCGCGGCCGCGGATCGCGTCGGCGCGCGCTTCGGCGTCTCGCCGGGCCTGACCCCGGAACTCGCCTCGGCCGCGCGCGGCGCACGCTTCCCACTGCTCCCCGGCGTGATGACGCCGACCGAGCTGATCGCCGGCCGCGCCGCCGGCTTCGAGGTGTTCAAGCTGTTCCCGGCGCAGCAGGCGGGCGGCGTCGAGATGCTCAAGGCGCTCGCCGGGCCGTTCCCGGACGCGCGCTTCTGTCCCACCGGCGGAATCAGTCGAAGCACCGCGCCGGACTACCTCGCGCTTGCCAACGTGCTCTGCGTCGGCGGCTCGTGGGTGGCGCCGCGCGAGCGGGTGCAGGCACGCGACTGGGCCGCGATCGAGGCGCTGGCGCGCGACGCGGCGGCGCTGCGTCCGGCGCGCACGTCGGCCTGAACGCGCGCGCCGGCCGCAAATGCCGTAGCATCGCGGCTGCGAACCGGCGCCTCGCGCCGCACGGAGCGTGACGCGTGAAGGACTTGACGCAAGGGTCGATCGGCCGGCACCTCGCGGCCATGGCGCTGCCCATCGCTGCCGGCATGGTGTTCCAGACGCTGTATTTTCTGGTCGACCTGTATTTCGTCTCCGGCTTGGGTCCGGTGTCGCTCGCCGGTGTGAGCGCCGCGGGCAACGTCACCTTCGTCGTGTTCGCGGCGACCCAGGTTCTCAACATCGGCACCATGGCGCTGATCGCGCACGCCGCCGGGCGCAAGGATCGCGCCGAGGCCGGGCGCGTGTTCAACCAGGGCGCACTGCTCGCCGCGCTCCTCGCCGTGGCCACGCTCGCGGCCGGTTATCCGTTCGCGCGCCTGTACATGGGCACGCTCGGTGCGGATCCGGCCGTCACCGCGGCCGGCATCCGCTACCTCGACTGGTTCCTGCCCAACCTGGCGCTGCAATTTCCGGTGGCGGTGATGGGGGCTGCGCTGCGCGGCACGGGCATCGTCAAGCCGACCATGCTGGTACAGGCGTTCACCGTGCTGCTGAATGCGCTGCTCGCGCCCGTGCTGATCGCCGGCTGGGGCACGGGGCACGCGCTCGGCGTCGCCGGCGCGGGCCTGGCGAGCTCGGGCGCGATCGCGGTCGGTACCGGCATGCTCGCCTATTACTTCTTGAAGCTCGAGAGCTTCGTGCGCTTCGACGCCCGCGCGCTGCGCCCCGACTTCGCGGCTTGGCGCCGCATCCTCGGCGTCGGTCTGCCCGCCGGCGGCGAGTTCGCGCTCATGTTCGTTTACATGGGCCTGATCTACTGGATCGTGCGCCGGTTCGGCGCCGAGGCGCAGGCGGGATTCGGGGTCGGCATGCGCGTCATGCAGAGCCTGTTCCTGCCGGCGATGGCGGTGGCGTTCGCGGCGGGGCCCATCGTCGGCCAGAACTACGCCGCCGGGCACCCGGCGCGGGTGCGACGCACCTTCGCGACCGCGGTGCTGGTGACCACGCTCATCATGGTGCCGCTCACTCTGCTGTGCCGCTGGCGCGGCGGGGTGTTCGTCGCGGTGTTCGCTGGGCACGGCGCGGCGCTCGAGGTGGGCACGCAGTTCCTGCGCACCATCGCGCTCAATTTCGTCGCCTCCGGGTGCGTGTTCGCGTGTTCGGCCGTGTTCCAGGGACTCGGCAACACCATGCCGGCGGTGTTGAGTTCGGCGGGCCGCATCGTGAGCTTCGCCCTGCCGGCGCTCTGGCTTGCGTCGCGGCCGGATTTCACGCTCGCCGAGCTCTGGTACACGTCGGTCGCCAGCATGACCCTGCAGGCCGTGGCGAGCCTGTGGCTGGTTCGGCGCGAGTTCGCGCGCCGGCTGCCGGCCGCGTCCGCGCACCACGCGGCCGCGGCATGAAGCTCAAGATCTGGATCGAGGTGGCCGGCTGGCTGGCCGCGGCGTTGATCCTCGCGGCCTACGCGCTGCTCTCCCTGGGCAAGCTCGAACCGCGCTCGCGCACTTATCAGTGGATGAACGTGGCCGGTGCGCTCGGTTTCATCGTCAACAGCGGCTGGAACGGCGCCTGGCCGTCCGTGGGGCTGAACGTGGTCTGGCTGGGCATTGCCTGGCACGCGCTGGCGCGCCTGCGGCGACCGTGAAGCGCGCCCGGCCGCGACGCCGGACCTGGCCGGGTTCAGGCGGTGCCGGATCGGCTCCGGTGCCGCGCCTCGAGCTCCGCGACCACGGCGGCGAGCGACAGGCCGCGCGCCTTCAGCAGAAGAAGCGTGTGGTAGAGCAGGTCTGCCGCCTCCGCGGTGACGTCGGCGTCGCTCTGAGCCACTGCGGCGAGCGCGAGTTCCAGGCCTTCCTCGCCGACCTTCTGCGCCAGCCGTCGCGGCCCGTCGGCCAGCAGCTTCGCCGTGTAGCTGCCCTCCGGACGCTCGGCCATGCGCCGCTCGATCACCCGCTCCAGGGTGGCGAGGAAGGCGAGCGACGCACTCGCCGCGCGCGGCGGCTCGGCGCCGAAGCAGGTCGGTGTGCCCGTGTGGCACACCGGGCCCGCGGGGCGCGCGAGCACCAGCAGCGTGTCGCCGTCGCAGTCGAGCGCCACGTCCTGCACGGCGAGGCCGTTGCCGGAGGTCTCGCCCTTGGTCCACAGTCGCGCTCGCCGGCGGCTCCAGAAGGTCACCAGGCCGCTCGCGCGCGTCGCCTCCAGCGCCTCGCGGTTCATGTAGCCGAGCATCAGCACCGCACCGCTGTCCGCGTGCTGCACGATCGCCGGCACCAGTCCGTCGGCCTTGTCCCAATCCACCCGGGTCGCATCGATCATGGTCGCACCTCGATGCCGTTGGCGCGCAGCTCGCGCTTGAGCGCACCGATCTTAATCTCGCCGGAGTGGAACACGCTCGCCGCGAGCGCCGCGTCCACGCCGGCGAGGGTGAATACCTGCGCGAAGTGTTGCATGTCGCCGGCGCCTCCCGACGCCACCAGCGGCACCCGGCAGACGCGCCGCACGGCGGCGAGTTGCTCGATGTCGTAGCCGCGGCGCACGCCGTCGCTCGCCATGCAGTTGAGCACGATCTCGCCCGCGCCGCGCGCCTGCGCCTCGAGCACCCACTCGAGAGTCCGCCGGCCGCCGTCGCGCGTTCGCCGCACGTCACCGGTGTACTGCTGCACCCGATAATCCTCGCCGACCGTCTGGCTGTCGATCCCGACCACCACGCACTGTGAGCCGAAGCGCTCGCTCAGGCGGTCGATCAGCTCCGGGTCCTCGAGCGCGGGCGAATTGACCGACACCTTCTCGGCGCCCGCGCCGAGCACGGCCTCGGCGTCGGCCACCGAACGGATGCCGCCGGCCACGCAGAACGGGATGTCGAGCACCCGCGCCACGCGCGCGATCCAGGTGCGATCGACGGTGCGTCCCTGCGGGCTCGCCGTGATGTCGTAGAACACGAGCTCGTCGGCGCCCGCGTCGCGATAGCGCGCCGCCAGCTCGAGGATGCCGCCGACCACGCGGTGATCGCGAAAGCGCACGCCCTTGACCACCTCGCCGTCGCGCACGTCCAGGCAGGGCACTATGCGTTTGGCAAGAATGGCTGCAACTCCTCGCGGGTGATGCGTCTCTCGAGCAGCGCCTTGCCGCTCACCGCGGCGGCGGCGCCGGTCGCGGCGAGCGCGTGCAGGTCGGCCGCGTCGCGCACGCCGCCGGAGGCCTGCCAGGCGATGCGCGGCTCGCGCCGCACCGCCTCGGCGTACAGGGCGACGTTGGCGCCGCCGAGCGTGCCGTCGCGGTCCACGTCGGTGCACAGCACGTGCGCGAGGCCGAGTCCGGCGTAGGGCGCCAGCGCCTCCCAAAGCGACACGGTGCTCTGTCGCGTCCAGCCGTCGGTGGCGACGCGCGGCACCTGCGCCTCGTCGAGACGCACGTCGAATGCGAGCACGACGCGCTCGGGGCCGAAGGTCGTCAGCCAACCGGCCACATCGCGCGGGGCGCGCAGTGCCAGGCTTCCCACCACCACGCGCGCCGCGCCCAGGTCGAGCAGCTCGCGCACCGTCTCGCGGTCGCGCACGCCGCCGCCCACCTGCAGCGCGAGCCGCGCCGCGCCGGCGAGCGCGCCGATCAGCGCGCGATTGGCGCCGCGGCCGTCGCGCGCGCCGTCGAGGTCGACGACGTGCAGCCAGTCGGCGCCGAGCGAGCGGTAGTGCGCGGCGAGGGCGAGCGGCTCCTCCGGGTAGCGCGTCTCGGCGGAGAATTCGCCGCGCAACAGCCGTACGCAGCGGCCGTCCTTCAGGTCCATGGCCGGGATCAGGCGCATGCGCGTTCCGGCTGCGTGCGCAGTTTCAGGAAATTGCCGAGCAGCCGCGCGCTGACGGCGGCCGAGCGCTCGGGGTGGAATTGCACCCCGTGGAAGTTGCCCGCGCTGACGCAGGCGCTGAACCTGCCGCCGTAGTCGCAGACCGCGTCGGTGGCGGGGCCGGGCGGCGCCGCATAGCTGTGCACGAAATATGCGTACGGTAGCGCGCCGAGATCGCGCAGCAGGGGGGCATCGCGCAGCGACGCCACCTGGTTCCAGCCCATGTGCGGAACCGGCAGATCGCCCGCGGGCCGCAGGCGCTCGACCCGGCCGGGAAGGATGCCGAGGCAGGTGGTCGCGCCGCCGGCGCCTTCCTCGGACCCGTCGAACAGGAGTTGCATGCCGAGGCAGATGCCGAGCACCGGTTGCGTGAGTTCGGGCAGCAGCCGGTCGAGGCCGCGCGCCCGCAGCCGGCGCATGGCGTCGGCCGCGGCGCCCACGCCGGGCAGCAGCACGTGCGTGGCGGCGGCGATGCGGCCCGGATCGGCCGAGACGGTGACGCGCGCGCCGAGGCGTTCGAGCGCGAAGCCGAGCGATGCCACGTTGGCGCCGCCGCTCTCGACGATCACCGCGTCGGTGTCCGCGGTCGCGGTTCCCGAGGAGCTGGTCACAGTGTGCCCTTGGTGGAGGGCAGGTCGCCGCCCTCGGTGCGCACCGCCTGGCGCAGGCAGCGGCCGACCGCCTTGAAGCAGGATTCGATCATGTGGTGAGCGTTCTCGCCGTGCACCCGCAGGTGCAGCGCGGCGCCGAGCGCCTCGGCGAGCGAGCGGAAGAAGTGCGGCACGAGTTCGGTGGGAAGGTCGCCGACCCGTTCGCGGCCGAAGCGCCCCTCCCACACGAAGTACGGGCGGCCGGACAGGTCGAGCGACACCGCGGCCTCGGCCTCGTCCATCGGCAGCACGAAGCCGTAGCGGCCGATGCCGAGCTTCCCGCCGAGCGCCTCGCGCAGCGCCTGGCCGAGGGCGAGCGCGCAGTCCTCCACCGTGTGGTGCTCGTCGACGGAGAGGTCGCCGCGGCAGCCGAGCGTGAGGGCGAAGCCGCCGTGCTTGGCGATCTGTTCGAGCATGTGATCGAAGAAGCCGAGCCCGGTGGATACCTCGATCGGTCCGGGGCGCGACAGGTCCACGTCGACCGTCACCTGCGTCTCGCGCGTCACCCGTTCGACGCGCCCGCGCCGGCCGGTGGCGAGGATGCGCGCGGCGATCGCCGGCCAACTTTCCTCCGTGGCGCCATTCAGCCGCACCCGCAGACCTTCGATGCCGAGATTGCGCGCGAATTCGATGTCGGTGTCGCGGTCGCCGATCATGTAGCTGCGCGTCCGGTCGATCGGATGCGCGCGCAGGAAGTCCTCGATCATGCCGAGCCGCGGCTTGCGGCAGGCGCAGTTCTCGTGCAGGAAGTGCGGACAGAAATAGACCGCCTCGAAAGTGATGCCCTGCGAGGCGAACAGCTCGACGATGAACTCGTGGGTCGGGTCGAAGCGCTCGCGCGGCAGGCTCGCGGTGCCCAGGCCGTCCTGGTTGCTCACCACCACGAAGGAGTATCCGGCGCGCTTCAGGTCGAGCAGCGCCGGGATCACGCCGGGCATGAGCCGCACCTTGTCCAGGCTGTCGATTTGCTCGTCGGCGGTCTCCTCGTTGAGGGTGCCGTCGCGGTCGAGGAACAGGATCGGGCGGGGGTTCACGGGTTACAGGCTCCGCAGCAGTGCGTCGTTCTGGATCGGCGTGCCGACGGTGATCCGCACGGCATCGCCGAGTTGCGGGTAGGCGCGCATGTCCCGCACCAGGATGCCGGCGCGCTGCGCGCCGGCGAGGAACGCGGCCGCGTCACGGCACGCCACCAGGAGGAAGTTGGCGTCGCTCGGCCACACCCGCACCACCGCCGGATGGGCGGCGAGGGCGGCGCGCAGCCGCTCGCGCTCGGCGAGCGTGCTCTCGATGTGCGCGCGCGTCGCGGACGCCTGTGCCGGATCGAGCGCGCGCAGCGCCGCGTCCACGGAGGGCTGCGCGAGCGCGTAGGGCGGCAGCACGCGGCGCGCGAGTTCGACGATCGCCGGTCGTGCGAGCAGGGCGCCGACCCGAGCACCCGCGAGTGCGTAGGCCTTCGACAGGGTGCGCAGCACCACCAGGGTGGCGTGGCGATCGATGGCGGCGGTGAGGCTCGGCGCCGCCGACCACTCCACGTAGGCTTCGTCCACCACCACCAGCGCGCGTCCGTCGAGCGCGCGACAGACGGCGTCGACTTCGGACGCGTCCAGGCGGTTGCCAGTGGGATTGTTCGGCGAGCACAGATACACGAGCTTGACGCGCGGATTCCAGGCCGCAAGCAGGCGTGCGGCGTCGAGTTCCCAGCCGCGCTCCCGCTCGAGCGGCACCTCGAGCACCTGCGCGCCCTGGATGCGTGCCGCCACCTGGTACATGCCGAAGGTGGGGGTGCACTGCAGGATGGCGTCGCTGCCGGCGCGCAGGAACACACGCGACAGCACGTCGATGGCCTCGTCACTGCCACGCGTCGCGAGCACGCGCTCGCGCGGCACCTGATACGTGGAAGCGAGCCTCTCGAGCAACGGCTCCGGCTGGGGCTGCGGATAGCGGTTGAGCGGCCAGGCGCCGACGTCGCCCGGCGGCGTCCACGGTGCCTCGTTGGCGTGCAGGCGGGTGAGGTCGCGACGCCAGGCGGCATGCGCGTAAGGGGCGAGTTCCAGGATCTCGGGCCGCGCCAGCCGGCGCACCGCGTCGAGGTCGCTCATCGCAGCGCCTCGAGCCGCACGGTGACCGCTGCGGCGTGCGCGTCCAGTCCCTCCATGCGGGCGAGCGTCTGCGCCGTCGGTCCGAGCGCCGCGAGTCCGGGGCCCGACAGCTCCTGCACCGTGATGCGCTTCTGGAAGTCCTCCAGGCACAAGCCGCTGTGCGCGCGCGCGTACCCGTAGGTGGGCAGCGTGTGGTTGGTGCCGCTGCAGTAATCGCCCATGGATTCCGGCGACCAAGGGCCGAGGAACACCGAACCGGCGGCGCTGACCTGCGCGAGCCAGGAGCGCGGCTCGCGCACCTGCAGGATCAGGTGTTCCGGCGCGTAGTCGTTGGCGAGCGCGAGCGCTGCGTCGAGCGACTCGACCACCACCAGACGCACGTGCTGCACCGACTGCGCCAGGATGTCGGCGCGCGCGAGCCGCTGCCGCTGCCGTTCCAGGGCCGCCGCCACCGCCACCGCCAGCGCGCGCGCGGGGGTCACCAGCAGCGCCTGCGCGTCCGGACTGTGCTCGGCCTGCGCGAGCAGGTCGGCGGCGACGAACTCCGGGTTGGCGGTCTCGTCGGCGACCACCATCACCTCCGACACGCCGGCCGGCAGGTCGGCGGCCGCACCGGCGGGATCGGACGCCACCAGCAGCTTGGCGGCGGTGACGAACGCGTTGCCGGGACCGTAGAGCTTGTCGCACTTGGGCACGCTCGCCGTGCCGTAGGCCATGGCGGCGATCGCCTGTGCGCCGCCGACCTTGAACACGTGGTGCACGCCCGCGCGGCGCGCCACCGCCAGCACCGCCGGATTGGCGCGGCCGTTGCGGTCCGGCGCCGTGCACATCACCCGCAGCGGACAGGCGGCGATCGCGGCCGGCACCGCCAGCATGATCGCGGTGGAGGGCAGCGGCGCGGATCCCGCGGGCACGTACAGTCCGACCGCGCGCACCGGCACGCTGCGCCGCTCGCAGATCACCCCGGGGGCGGTCTCGACGCGAATGGCGGGCGGCATCTGCGCAGCGTGGAACTTGTGCACCGTGGCGATCGCCGTGTCGATCGCGGCCAGCTGATCCTGGTCCAGCGCGCGCTCGGCGGCGTCGAATTCGCGCGCCGACACTTCGAGATCCTCGAGCCTCACCGCGTCGAAGCGGGCCGTGTAGTCGCGCACGGCGCGATCGCCGTCGCGCCGAACGGCAGCGACGATGGCGCGCGCCGCGTCGCTCACCGCGGCGGCGTCGCGTTGCGCGGGGCGGGCGAGGGCGGCCGCGCGGCCGGGCTCGTCCAGGGAATTCCAGTCGATCAGACGCATGCAGGTCAGGCGAGCATCTTCTCGACCGGCAGCACCAGCACCGAACTCGCGCCGACGCCCTTCAACTGCTCGAGGGTCTCCCAGAAGACGTTCTCGCGGCACACGGCGTGAACGGCGACGCGGTCGCCGAGGCCCTCGAGAGGGATCACCGTGGGCGCCTCGCTGCCCGGCAGCAGGCGCGCGATCGCCGGCAGCGCCGCGCGCGGCGCGTGCAGCATGATGTACTTGCTGCCCTTGACCTCCTCCACGCCGTCGATGCGCATGAGCAGCCGGCGGGCCCAGTCCTGCTTGTCTTCCGGGATGGGCACCGGCGTGCGAATCAGCACCGCCTGGCTCTCGAGCACCACATCGGCGAGCCGCAGGTGGTTGGCCGCGAGCGTCGAGCCGGTCGACACCAGGTCGCAGATCAGGTCGGCGCGGCCGAGGCGCGGCGCGATCTCCACCGACCCCGACAGCACCACGATCTGTGCCTCCACGCCGCGCTCCTCGAGGTAGCGGCGCAGCACGTGCGGATAGGTGGTCGCGATGCGCCGACCGGCGAGCGACGCGGCGCCGCGGTACTCGAAGCCGTCGGGCACCGCGATGCAGAGCCGACAACGGCCGAAGTCGAGCCGGCGCACCACTTCGAACAGCGCAGGCTGCCCCGCGGCCTCGAACGCCAGCCGCTTCTCTTCCACCACGTTCAGGCCGACGAGCCCGAGATCGCACACGTCCTCCTGCACGAGATCGGGGATGTCGTCGTCGCGCACCAGGAGTACGTCGAGCGGCATGTTCTCGCCGTAGCACATGAGCTGGTCCTTGCCGCGGCTTACCTTCAGGCCGCAGCGCGACAGCAATTCGAGGGAGGCGTCGGTGAGGCGGCCGCTCTTCTGCAGCGCGATCCGCAGCCGCGCCTCGGCGGCGTTCGCCACGTCACGCATGGGACTTCATCCTCTCGCTCACCACCCGGTAGCCGCCGTTGCCCGCCACCAGGTAGCGGGCGACGCGGCCGATGGTCGTCACGCTCACGCCGGTGTGGCGGTGGATCTCGCGGTAGGGCATGCCGCGCTCCAGCAGCTCGACCACGGCCCAGCGATCCGCCATCGCCTGCAGCTCGGCGGGGGTGCACAGGTCGCGAAGGAAGCTGCGGCACTCGTCAAGCGTGCGCAGGCTGAGAATGGCCGCGAACAGGGCGCGCTCGTGCTCCTTTTCCTGACGCGGGCTTACGGGGCGGTTGTTCTTCATGCCTGCTTCAATGTATTAACGTGTTAATACATTAATCGAGCGGGCGGCGTGACGCAAGCGCGGCGTGGCGGCGTGCGCGCTTGACTTCGGCGCGCGGCACTCCCTATCATCCGCGGCCTCATCTAGACCGGCTGAGGGAAAGGCCCTTCGAAGCCGGGGCAACCACCGCGGTACCGCCCGTTCACAGGGCCGCGCGGAACGGTGCCAACTCCTGCGGCGCGCGGTCCGCGCGCCGGTAGATGAGCGGTGCCTCGCCGAACGGCGGGCTCCGGTGCCCAGCGCCCCCGCGCGCGCGGCTCCCCGGGAGTTTCACTACCTGGAAGGAGCGAGTGGCGAAGGTGATTCACGAGGTTCTGGAACTGCCGCGGCCCTTTCGGCTGCACCACGGCGACGAACTCGACGCGCCGCGGGTCGCCTACCGCGTGGTGGGTGCGCCCGGGGCGCCGCTGGTCGCGGTGCTCGGCGGCATGTCGGCCGGGCGGGTGCTCGACGGCGAGGAGGGCTGGTGGTCGAGCATGGTGGGGCCCGGCCTCGCCATCGACACCGGCCGCTATCGGGCCCTCGGCATCGACTATATCGGCGGGCGCGGCGGCAGCTCGGCCCCGACTGGTGCGGCCGCCTTTCCGCCGGTCAGCTCCTTCGATCAGGCGGCCGCGCTCGCGGCCGTGCTCGGCAGTCTCGGCGCGGGCGCCTTGCACGCCATCGTCGGTGCCTCCTATGGCGGCATGGTGGCGCTCGCCTTTGCCGCACGCCACGCCGACCTCGTCGGGCGCATCGTGGTGATCAGCGCCGCGCACCGCGCCCAGGCGCTCTCCACCGCCTGGCGCAGCGTGCAGCGGGCGATCGTGCGCGACGCGCTCGCGCGCGGCGACGGACCCTCGGGCTTGAAGCTCGCGCGGGCGCTCGCGATGGCGACTTACCGCACGGCCGCCGAGTTCTCCATGCGCTTCGACGGTGAACCGCTGCGCGAGGGCGACCACTTCCGCTTCCCGGTGGAGGGTTACCTGTTCGCGCGTGGCGACGACTACGTGCGCAAGTACCGCGCCGAGTCCTTCCTCGCCTTGAGCGAATCCATCGATCTGCACCGCGTGGATCCGGCCGAGGTTCGCGTTCCGGCGACGTTGATCGCGGTGCGCGACGACCAGCTCGTGCCGTGTGCCGACATGCGGGAGCTCGCCGCGCGCCTGGGCGGACCCGCCGACTTCGTGGAAATCGATTCCCTGTTCGGGCACGACGCCTTCCTCAAGGAGAGCGCCGTGCTCGGTCCCATCGTACGACGAGCCCTCGCGGAGCCAACTTCCCCATGAACGACGACAAGACATCGAAGCCCACCCGCCAGATCGCCACGCGCGCCGTGCGCGCGGCGCTGGAGAGCGACACCCAGTTCGGTGCGGTGGTGCCGCCGATCTACCTGTCCTCGAATTTCTCGTTTGCGGGCTACGGCAAGCCGCGCCGCTACGACTACACCCGTTCCGGCAACCCCACGCGCGACGCGCTGGCGGCCGCGCTCGCCGACCTCGAGGGGGGAGCGGGCGCCGTGGTGACCGCGACCGGACTCGCCGCCATTCACCTGATCCTCGCGACCCTGCCGGCGGGTGCGCGCGTGGTGGCGCCGTTCGACTGCTACGGCGGCACCTACCGCATGCTGGCGGCGCTGGCCGCCAAGGGGGCGCTGGCGGTGGACTTCATCGACCAGAGCGATGCCGCCGCGCTCGCCGCGGCGCTCGCGCGCCGACCGGCGCTGGTGTGGATCGAGACGCCCAGCAATCCGCTGCTGCGCGTGGTCGACATAGCCGCCGTCGCGGCGGCCGCGCACGCGGCCGGTGCGCTGGTGGCCGCCGACAACACCTTCCTGTCGCCGCTGTGGCAGCAGCCGCTCGCACTCGGCGCGGATTTCGTGGTGCACTCGACCACCAAGTACCTCAACGGCCACAGCGACGTGGTCGGCGGCGCCGTGGTCGCCGCCGATTCGCAGCAACTCGCCAATCTCGGCTGGTGGGCGAACGCGCTCGGGGTGACCGGCGCGCCGTTCGACAGCTTCCTCACTCTGCGCGGCGTGCGTTCGCTGCACGCGCGCTTGCGCGTGCACGGCGAGAACGCCGCCGAGGTGGCCGCCGCGCTGGTCGCGCACCCGCAGGTCGAGCGCGTCTACTATCCGGGGCTGCCCACGCACCCCGGCCACGAGCTCGCGCGCCGGCAGCAGCAGGGCTTCGGCGCCATGTTGAGCTTCGATCTGCGCGGTGGCGAGGCCGCGGTGCCGGCGTTCCTCGAGGGCCTCGACTGCTTCACGCTCGCCGAGTCGCTCGGCGGCGTGGAGAGCCTGATCGCGCACCCGGCGACCATGACGCACGCCGGCATGGACGCCGCGGCGCGCGCGCGTGCCGGCATCGGCCCCGGACTCCTGCGGCTGTCGGTGGGAATCGAGGCCGCCACGGATCTGGTGGCGGACCTGCGCGCCGGGCTCGAGCGCGCGGCGCGCGCTCTCGGCTGAGGTCAGGCCCGCGCGAGCGCGGCGAGCACCGCGTCGCCGGCCGCGCGGGTCGAAATGCCGTCCCGGCCCGCGGGCGCGAGATCCGCGGGCAGGGCGCCGCCCTCGACCGCCTGCGCCACCGCCGCCTCGACGGCGGCGGCCTCCTCCGCGAGCCCGAGCGCGTGCCGCAGGAGCATCGCGCCGCTCAGTATGGCCGCGTAGGGATTGGCGATGCCGCGGCCGGCGATGTCCGGCGCCGAACCGTGGATCGGCTCGAACAGGCCACCGCGCCCGGAGGCGCCGATCGACGCCGACGGCAGCAGGCCCATCGAGCCGGCGAGCATGGAGGCCTCGTCGGTGAGGATGTCGCCGAACATGTTCTCCGTCACCAGCACGTCGAAGTCGCGTGGCCGGCGCAGAAGGTGCATGGCCGCGGCGTCCACCAGCATGTGCTCGCAGGCCACGTCCGCAAACTCCGCCGGCATGATCCGCTCGACCACCGCGCGCCACAGGCGCGAGGTCTCCAGCACGTTCGCCTTGTCCACGGAGGTGAGCTTGCGGCGGCGCGAGCGCGCGAGCGTCGCCGCGAGGCGCACCACACGCTCGATCTCCGCGACACTGTAGCGGCACTCGTCGACGGCCTCGGTGGCGGTGCGCTGCTTGGCGCCGAAGTAGATGCCGCCGGTCAGTTCGCGCACCACCAGGATGTCGACGCCGTCGATCACCTCGGGCTTCAGGGGCGAGGCGTGCAGCACGGCCGGCAAGGGCGCCACGGGCCTCAGGTTCGCGAACAGCCCGAGCGCCTTGCGAAGATCGAGGAGTCCCTGTTCCGGCCGTACGCGCACCGCCGGACCCGACCAGGCCGGTCCGCCGACGGCGCCCAGCAGGATTGCGTCCGCGCCCCGGCAAAGCGTCAGGGTCGCGGCGGGCAGCGCCTCTCCCGTGGCGTCGATGGCGGCGCCGCCGATGAGAGCGTCGACGAACTCGAAAGCGTGTCCGCCGCGCTTCGCCACCGCGTCGAGCACGCGCACCGCCTCGGCGGTGACCTCCGCGCCGATGCCGTCCCCGGCGAGTACCGCGATGCGCGCCTTCACCACGGGCGAGCCGCCTCGTAACGCTCGATGGCGGCGCGCTGCGAGAGCAGGAAGCCGAGCTCGTCCACGCCGTGGAGCAGGCAGTGGCGCGCGAACGGTTCGATCGCAAACTCGACGCGCTCGCCGTCCGGCAGCGAAAGAGTGCGCGTCATGAGGTCGATCTCCACCTCGGCTCCCGGGTGCTCGATGAGCCAGCGCGCGTGCGCCTCGTCCACGACCACGGGCAAGAGGCCGTTCTTGAGCGCGTTGCTGCGGAAGATGTCCGCGATCTCCGTGCTGATCACCGCGCGGATGCCGAAGTCCACGAGCGCCCACGGCGCGTGCTCGCGCGAGGAGCCGCAGCCGAAATTGCGGCCGGCGACCAGTATCTGGACGTCGCGATAGCGCGGGTCGTTGAGCACGAACGAGGGATTGGGCGAGCCGTCGGGCAGGTAGCGCCAGTCCGCGAACAGTTGCCGTCCCAGTCCTTCCTTGGTGGTGGTGGTGAGGAAGCGCGCCGGTATGATCTGGTCGGTGTCGACGTTGGTCGAGTCGATGACGGCGGTGCGCGAGCGCAGCCGTGTGAACGCTTGCATTTAGATCATCTCCCGCGGGTCCGCGATGCGGCCGGTCACGGCGGCCGCCGCGGCGGTGAGCGGGCTCGCGAGCAGCGTGCGCGCGCCGACGCCCTGCCGGCCCTCGAAGTTGCGATTGCTGGTGCTCACGGCGTATGCGCCTCTCGCCACAGTGTCGCCGTTCATGCCGAGACACATGGAGCAGCCCGACTCGCGCCAGTCCGCGCCGGCGGCGCGCAGCACGTCCGCGATCCCCGACGCCTCCGCCTGCTGCTTCACCCGCTGCGATCCCGGCACGATCAGGAGCTGCACGCCCTTGGCGACGCGCCGCCCCTTGAGTATCCGCGCCGCCGCCTCGAGGTCCTCGAGCCTGCCGTTGGTGCAGCTACCTATGAACACCACGTCCACCGGCTTGCCGATCATGGCCTCGCCGGGATGGAAACCCATGTACTCGAGCGCCTTGCGGTGCACGGCGTCGCCGTCGGCGCCGGGGACGGCGCCGGTTATGGGCACCACCATGCCCGGGTTGGTGCCGTAGGTGATCATCGGCTCGAGTGCGGCCGCGTCGAGGTCGAGGCGCGCGTCGAAGCGCGCCCCCGCGTCGCTGCCGAGCGCGCGCCAGCGCGCCAGCGCCTCGTCCCGGGCGGCGCCCCTGGGTGCTCGCGGCCGGTCGGCGAGATACGCGAAGGTGGTCTCGTCGGGCGCGATCATGCCGGCGCGCGCGCCGGCCTCGATCGACATGTTGCAAACGGTCATGCGCTCGTCCATCGACAGCGCGCGTATGGTGGAGCCGCGGTACTCGATCACGTGGCCGGTGCCGCCGGATACGCCGAGCCGGCCGATGATGGCGAGGATCAGATCCTTCGCCGTCACGCCGGGACGTAGCGCCCCTTCGACTTCGACGGCCAGCGTCTTCGGCTTGCGCTGCAACAGACACTGCGTGGCGAGCACGTGTCCGACCTCGGTGCTGCCGATGCCGAAGGCGAGGGCGCCGAATGCGCCGTGGGTGCTCGTGTGACTGTCGCCGCAGACGATGGTGGCGCCCGGCTGGGTCACGCCGAGTTCAGGTCCGATGACGTGGACGATCCCGCGGCGCTCGTCGGTGAGCGCGAACAGTTCCACCCCGAACTCGGCGGCGTTGCGCTCCAGTTGGCGCACCTGCTGCGCGGCCGCGTCGACGCGGATGGGCGCCCTCCCGAACACCTGGTCCGACTGCGTCGGGGTGGAGTGGTCCATGGTGGCGAGCGTCCGGTCCGGCCGCCGCACGGGCAGAGCTCGCTCGCGCAGCACGCTGAACGCCTGCGGCGAGGTGACCTCGTGCACCAGGTGTAGGTCCACGTACAGCACCGCCGGCGCCTCCGGCGTCTCCGGCACCACTTCGTGCGCGGACCATACCTTCTCGAACAGCGTGCGTGCGCTCATCGGCGCCTCCGCCGGCCCGTCAGGCCTTCGCGTCGTCGAGCCAGGGCATGCGCGCGCGCAGCTTGGCTCCCACCTTCTCGATCGGGTGCGCGAGATCCGCCTTCAGCAGCTTGGCGTACTTGCGCCGCCCCCCTTCAGTCTCGCGAATCCACTGGCGCGCGAACTTGCCCTGCTGGATCTCGGCCAGGATCTTCTTCATTTCCTTCTTGGTGGCCTTGTTGACCACGCGCGGGCCGCGGGTGAGGTCGCCGTACTTCGCGGTCTCGCTGATGAAGCGGTGCATCTTGGTGATGCCTCCTTCGTGCAGGAGGTCGACGATCAGCTTCAGCTCGTGCAGGCACTCGAAATAGGCGACCTCCGGCTGGTAACCGGCCTCCACCAGCGTCTCGAAGCCCTTCACCACCAGCTCGGTGGCGCCGCCGCAGAGCACGGCCTGCTCGCCGAACAGGTCCGTCTCGGTCTCCTCGGCGAAGGTCGTCTCCAGCACGCCGCCGCGGGTGCCGCCGATGCCGTCGGCGTATGCGAGCGCCTTGGCCTTGGCGCGTCCGCTCGCGTCCTGGGCGACGGCGAGCAGGCAGGGCACGCCGCGGCCCTGGACGTACTGGCGGCGCACCAGGTCGCCGGGACCCTTCGGTGCGATCAGCACCACGTCGAGGTCCTTGCGCGGCTTGATCTGCTTGAAGTGGATGTTGAATCCGTGCGCGAACAGCAGCGTCGCGCCCTTGCCGATGGAATCCTTCAGCTCGCCGTAGAGCGCCTTCTGCGTGAGGTCGGGCACCATCATCGCGACCACCGTCGCGCCCGCGACCGCCGCCTTCGGTTCCAGCACCTTCAGGCCGTCCTTCTTCGCCTTGGCGAAGCTGTCGCCCTTGCGCACGCCGACCACGACGTCGTAACCGCTGTCGCGCAGGTTGAGCGCGTGCGCCCGTCCCTGGCTGCCGTAGCCGAGGATCGCGATTCGCGCTCCCTTCAGTGCCTTGCGGTCCACGTCCTTCTGCGAGTGCATGCGCATGCTAGAGAGCTCCTGGCGATGTCTTTGCCGTTGTGCTTCGAAAAATCGGTTCCGAAGCGCGACTCCGGCCTCGGGGCCGGGTGCCTTGCCGCCGACGGAATCGCGAGCGAGTCGTTGGGGCTTGCGCGGGAACGCGCGAAGGAGGAGCAGCGTCGGAATCCCAAAATAGCACCACAGAATGGCCTATCATGCAAGCACCGGCGCGGTGCTCGCGCCGCCGCCGAGAAGCGACCGGCCATGCCAGAATCATCGCATCCATGAACGCACACGATGCACCCGCGCTGCCGCTTTGGCTGCTCCACGAGGACGAGGTCGAGGCCTGGCGCGCCGGCCGCCCTCCGCACGTCGCGCGCTGGCTCGCCGAGCACGCCTTCAAGGGCGAACGTCACCGCGTGTTGCTGATCCCCGCGGCAGACGGGGCCGTGGATTTTGCGGTCGGCGGGCTCGGCAAGCGCCAGGGGCCGCTGTCCCTGTGGCACGCCGCGGGCTTCGCGGAACGGCTGCCGGCGCGGCGCTTCCGCCTGGCGCAGCAGTTCGGGGCCGCGGAGGCGACCCAGATCGCGCTCGGATTCGCCTACGGCGGTTACCGCTTTGAACGCTATCGGCCGGCACGCTCGGAACGGCCGGCGATGCTCGAGACCCCGCTGAACGCCGACGCCGCCTACGTGTCGCTCGCGAGCGAAGCGCTCGACCTGGCGCGCGACCTCATCAACACCCCCGCCGGGGACATGGGTCCGGCCGAACTCGCCGCTGCCGCGCGCCGCGTCGCCGAGCGCCACGGCGCACGGGTCGAGGAGTGGGTCGGCGAGCAGTTGCTCGCCGCCGACTTCCCGGCCATACACGCCGTCGGCCGCGCGAGCGCGTCGCCCCCGCGGCTGATCGACATCGAGTGGACGCCGCCCGGCGGCAGCGACCGGCGCATCGTCGTGGTCGGCAAGGGCGTGTGCTTCGACAGCGGTGGCCTCGACCTGAAGCCGAGCAGCGGCATGGCGCTGATGAAGAAGGACATGGGCGGCGCCGCCGCCGCGCTCGCACTCGCGCACATGCTCATGAGCGCGCGCGTCCACGCACGCGTGCGCCTGCTGATCCCGGCGGTGGAGAACGCCGTCTCCGGCAACGCCTATCGTCCGGGCGACGTGCTCGCCACGCGCAAGGGCCTCAACGTCGAGGTGGGCAACACCGACGCGGAAGGGCGGTTGGTGCTCGCCGACGCGCTCGCGCTCGCCGACGCCGACGGCGCCGACCTGATCGTCGACCTGGCGACGCTCACCGGCGCCGCGCGTGTCGCGCTCGGACCGGAGCTGCCGGCGTTGTTCGCGAGCAACGACGGGCTGGCGATGGAGGTGGCGCAGGCCGGTGCCGCGGAGCACGACCCGCTGTGGCCGATGCCGCTGTGGATGGGATATGACGACGAACTCGCCAGCAAGGTGGCCGACCTCAACAACGTCGCCGCGTCCTCTCTCGCGGGCGCGATCTTCGGCGCGCTGTTCCTGAAGCGCTTCGTCACGCGCACGCCCGACTGGCTGCACGTCGATCTTTACGCCTGGAATCCGAAGGAACGTCCGGGACGGCCGGTCGGAGCGGAGGCGCAGGCGGTGCGGGCCCTGCATCGTTATCTCACGCGGCGCTTCGGGACGGCCTGACAGGATGCCGTTGCGGCGCGGCGCGGCGCCTGTTTATCCTGCGGGCGACTCACCCATCGAGCCGTCATCGTCCGCAGGTGCCCCATGCCGAGCCGCAAGCCATCCGATCCACGGAAATACTCGCGCGTCGTCGTCGAAGGCGTCACCCAGACGCCGAGCCGCGCCATGCTGCGCGCGGTGGGCTTCGAGGATGCCGACTTCGGCAAGCCGCAGGTGGGCATCGCCTCCACCTGGAGCAATCTCACGCCGTGCAACATGCACATCGACGAACTCGCGCGGCTCGCCGCCGCGGGCGTGGAGGCGAGCGGCGCCAAGGCAATCACCTTCGGCACCATCACCGTCTCCGACGGCATTTCCATGGGCACTCCCGGCATGCGCTACTCGCTGGTGTCGCGCGAAGTGATCGCCGATTCGATCGAGACCGTGGTGGGCGCGCAGGGTTTCGACGGTCTGGTCGCCATCGGCGGCTGCGACAAGAACATGCCCGGTTGCATGATGGCGATCGCGCGCCTCGACCGCCCGGCGGTGTTCGTCTACGGGGGCACCATTCGCCCGGGCGCGGAGCGTCGCGACATCGTCTCCGTGTTCGAGGCCGTCGGCGGGCACGCCCGCGGCACGGTGTCCGAACAGCAATTGAAGTACATCGAGCGCACCGCCATTCCCGGGCCGGGATCCTGCGGCGGAATGTACACCGCCAACACCATGGCCTCCGCCATCGAGGCGCTCGGCATGAGCCTGCCGAACAGTTCGGCGCAGGAGGCCGTCTCCGGCGACAAGCGCGACGACTGCAGCCGCGCCGGCGCGGCGGTGGTGGAACTGGTCCGACGCGGCATTCGGCCCAGCGACATCCTCACCCGGCGCGCGTTCGAGAACGCAATCGCCGTGGTGGTCGCGCTCGGCGGGTCGACCAACGCCGTGCTGCATCTGCTGGCCATCGCGTCGGCGGCGGGCGTGCGCCTCTCGCTGGACGACTTCACCCGCATCGGCAAGCGCGTGCCGGTGCTCGCGGATCTGCGGCCGAGCGGGCGCTACTCGATGTCCGAACTGGTCGCGATCGGCGGCATTCAGCCGTTGATGAAGACGCTGCTGGACGCGGGCCTGCTGCACGGCGATTGCCTCACCGTCACCGGCGCGACGCTCGCCGCCAACCTCGCCGCGGCCGGCGCGTACCCGGAAGGTCAGGAAATCGTCCGGCCGCTCGCCGATCCGATCAAGGCCGACAGTCACCTCGTCGTGCTGTACGGCAATCTCGCGCCGGAGGGCGCGGTCGCCAAGATCACCGGCAAGGAGGGCTTGCGCTTCGAGGGGCGCGCGCGCGTGTTCGACTCCGAGGAGGCGGCGCTGCGCGGCATTCTCGGCGGTCGCGTGAGGAGCGGTGACGTGGTGGTGATTCGTTACGAGGGTCCGCGCGGCGGGCCGGGCATGCGCGAGATGCTGAGCCCCACGAGCGCCATCATGGGCAAGGGACTCGGCGCGGAGGTCGCGCTCATCACCGACGGACGGTTCTCCGGCGGCAGTCACGGATTCGTGGTCGGCCACGTCAGTCCCGAAGCGGCCAGCGGTGGGCCGCTCGCGCTGGTGCGCGCCGGCGACCGCATCGCCATCGACGCGCAGCGGCGCGAGATCACGCTGCACGTGACGGCCGCCGAGCTCGCGCGCCGTCGGCGCGCGTGGAAGGCTCCCAAGGGTGCGCCGCGGCGCGGCGTGCTCGCCAAGTACGCGCGCTCGGTGACGAGCGCCTCGCGCGGCGCGGTCACCGACGTCGAGTGATCGCGCCATCTAATTTTTCGCTATGAAAATCGATTGCCTGATGCACTGCGCACGCGCTGCAACGAGTGACGACGTGCTTGCAGTGCGGCGGTGAACTGTGTCACCCTCCGGCTTCGCCGAAGGACGTGGAGGGAGCACCGCCTGACGTATGCGGGTGGTGGTCATTTGCGGCGCGCGCATGAGGGAGGCGCGGCCGCGAGTCGTCACGACGAAACGACCTTCAAGCTGTAACGATCGATTAGGGGTAGGGTCGCAGCGGACTTATGTACAAATACGAAGAGCCATCGTTGTTCTCCGGCAAGCGAGGCATCGCCTTCATTGCCGTCATCCTCATCCACGTGCTCGTCGGCTACGGGTTCTACTCTGGTCTGGCACAGCGCATCAAATCGGCGATCATCCCGCCGGTCGAGGTGTCGCAGATCGACAAGCCTAAGGAAGTCGACAAGCCGCCGCCGCCGCCGCCGAAGCTCGAAGAGATCAAGCCGTACGTGCCGCCGCCGGAGTTCGTCGACATCCAGCAGGCGCCTCCCGAGAACACCACGGCGATCACGACGGTGACGCAGACGTTGGCTCCGGCCCCCGTGGCGGCGCCGCCGCCGCCGCCGCCGGCACCCAAGAAGGTGACCAACGTCGCCATGGACCCGCGCCACCCGCTGAAGATCGGTGAGGACTTCTATCCGGACGCCTCCAAGCGCGCCGGTGAGGAGGGCCGCTGCATCGTGCAGATGACGGTCGCGGCGGACGGCAAGATCACCAACGAGTCGATCCAGCAGTCCTCGGGATTTCCTCGGCTCGACGAGGCGTGTCTGAAGGGTGTGCACGGGCAGCGCATGATGCCCGCCACCGAGGACGGCAAGCCCGTGTCGAAGACCGTGTCGATTCCGATCGTCTGGAAACTGACCGGCAGATGAGGGCCGCCGTCGGCAACGGCGGCGTAACGAGGCGCGGGCGCCGACCCTCCGGTCGGCGCGCGCTCCACGACTGAATAAACCATCGAATAATCCGTTTCACCAGTAGAGGAAGTCGGTCCATGCAAGAGACAGTCGTTGAAAACCCGTATGGCATCCAGGCGCTGATCGCGCAGGGCGACCTCGTCGCGCGCTCTACGCTGGTCATCCTGATCGTGATGTCCCTGATGACGTGGTTCATCATGATCACGAAGTTCTTCGACCAGCGCCGCATGCGCCAACAGGCCATCGAGGCCGAAAAGGAATTCTGGAACTCCTCGAGCCTCACCGACGCGATCGCCAAGCTGAAGGGCAACGCGAATCCGTTCCGCGCGCTCGCCGAGACCGGCAAGCAGGCCTACGAGTACCACGAGACCAACAAGACCCGCCTGTCGAGCGCCATCGGCACCAGCGATTGGATCACCGAGTCGCTGCAGCGCACCGCTGACCGCGTCGTGAGCCGCATGCAGTCGGGCCTGCCGGTCCTCGCGTCGGTCGGCTCCACCGCGCCTTTCATCGGTCTGTTCGGCACGGTGTGGGGCATCTACCACGCGCTGATCGCGATCAGCCTGGCGGGTCAGGCGTCGATCGACAAGGTGGCCGGCCCCGTCGGCGAGGCGCTGATCATGACCGCCATCGGTCTGTTCGTCGCGGTGCCCGCGGTGCTCGGTTACAACATCCTGCTCCGCCGCAACAAGGGCGTTCAGGAGTACGTCAGCCACTTCACCCACGAGTTGCACGCCTACCTGATCTCCGGCGCCAAGATGGGCCTCGGGATGAGCGCGACGCCGCCTGCGTCGTCGAAGCCCGCCGCGGCGGCGCGCTGATCGGGCGCTAGGAGTCCTTCGTCATGGCGATGAACATCGGCGGCAGCAGCGACGAAGCCGAAGCGATGTCCGACATCAACGTCACGCCCCTCGTGGACGTGATGTTGGTGTTGCTCATCATCTTCATCATCACGGTCCCCGTGATCATTCAACAGGTGAAGCTCCAGCTGCCAATCGCGACCAACGTGCCGACGCAGACCAAGCCGGAGAACATCACCATCGCGATCGACGCCCAGGGCAACATCTACTGGAACACCAAGCGCCTGTCCGGTCAGGACGAGCTGAAGGCCGACCTGCGCACCATCGTGCGCATGGAGCCCCAGCCGGAAGTGCACATCCGCGGTGACTCGCAGGTGCGCTACCAGTTCGTCGGACAGGTGTTGGTGGCGACCCAGCAGATCGGCATCAAGAAAGTGGCGTTCATCACCGAACCGGATCATCCGGGCGGTGGTTAAGGAGACTCTCGCATGGCCATGAACGTCGGTGGAGGGGGCGAGGGCAACTCGATGTCCGAGATCAACATGACGCCGTTGATCGACGTCATGCTGGTGCTCCTCATCATCTTCATCATCACCCTGCCGGTCATGACCCACGCGGTCAAGATCGACAATCCGCAGCCGCCGCCGCCCAATTTCAAGCCGCCACCGCCGCCCGAGGTCATCAATCTCTCGATCGACTTCGACGGCACGCTGCTCTGGAACGGGTCGCCGGTGGATCGCAAGACGCTGCAGGGCTACATCACCTCGGAGGCGGGCAAGGACCCGCAGCCCGAAGTGCACATCACGGTCGACAAGTTCGCCAAGTACGAGAAGGTGGCGCAGACGTTGGCCGACCTGCAGAGCCGCGGCCTGAAGAAGATCGGGTTCGTCAACAACGACCTCTTCTGAGGGACCTGCGGGTTCTTGGAAGAACCCGCCCGACGCAGACCGGCCGCGGCTCGCCGCGGCCGGTTTCGCGGTCCCGGCGGGATGCGCCTCGATCGGCGCGCAAGGAACATGTCGAAACGCATCATGTCAACGAGGTACCCCATGACTCATTCGATCCCGAGAGGGGCGGGCCTTCGCCTGCGGTCGACCGCCGCGTCCTTCGCGCTGGTTCTGCTCGCCGGCGTGTCGCTGGCGCTGGTCTCCGTCGGCGCGCGTGCCGCGGAGAGCAAGGAGAAGTCGCAGTCGGTGAGCCACATCATCGGCAAGGAAATGGCGGCGGCACAGGAGGCTCTGAAGAAGGGTCAGTGGCAGGACGCGCTGAAGAACTGCCAGGCGGCGGAGGCGAAGTCGCCGCTGACGGCCTTCGACAAGAAGAGCATCTACGATTTCGAGGCGTTCGCCTACATCAAGATGCAGAACTACAAGGCGGCGCTCGAGGCCTACGACAAGGAGATCGCGACCGGCGCGGTCCCGGCGGGCGAGGTCAGCGACCTGAAGCACCGCATGTTCCAGTTGAGCGCCGCCACCCAGCAATACGGCAAGGCGATCGAGATCGGCAAGGACCTCGCCGACGCCGGCAGCCTCAAGGTCGACGATTACGGCCTGATCGCCCAGCTCTACTTCCTGCAGAAGGACTGCAAGAACAGCGGCGCGTGGGCGGACAAGGCCGTAGCGGCCGCACGCAAGGCGGGTGAGGCTCCGAAGGAGAACTGGTACCAGTTCAAGCTGCAGTGCGCCTCCGACGCGAGCGACAACGCCGGCATGGTGTCGGCGCTGATCGACCTGGTGCGGCTCACCAACAAGACCAATTACTGGAATTCGCTGCTGCGCCTGGAGCGCCAGGACGAGCGCGACGACCATAACCTGCTGATGATCTACCGCATCATGTACGACACCGGGTCCATGAACGCGGACAGCGACTACATCGAGATGGCGCAGCTCCTCGGCGATGCGGCGCTGCCGGGCGAGGCCGCCACGGTGCTGGAGAAGGCGTTGGCCGCCGGCGTGGTCAAGGACGAGCACAAGGAGCGCACCAACCGCCTGCTCGGCGCCTTGAAGACCCGCGCCGACGCCGACAAGAAGGGCCTGCCGCAGTACGACGCCGAAGCGGCGAAGAACGCCCAGGGCGAGGCCAGCGTCAAGTTGGGCGAGGTGTACTTCGGTGCGGGCGACTACACCAATGCCGCCGCCGCCATCAACCGCGGCCTGCAGAAGGGCCAGGTCAAGCATCTCGACGAGGCTTACGTGTACCTCGGACGGGCGGACGTCGCGCTCAAGAACGTCGCCGATGCCAAGAAGGCGTTCGGTGGCCTGAAGAGCGTGCCGAACATCAGCCCGCGGGTGCTGCGCCTGTGGGAGTTGTATTCGGAGAAGCTCGGTTCCTGAGGAGCGTACGCCATGACCATCAAAGTCGGTGACCGGTTGCCGGAAGGCAAGTTCACCCGCATGACTTCCGACGGGCCGCGCAAGCTCGGCACCGACGAGCTTCTCAAGGGCAAGACGGTGGTGCTGTTCTCGGTGCCCGGTGCGTTCACGCCCACCTGTGACGCCAAGCATCTGCCGGGGTTCATAGAGCTCGCGCACAAGTTCAAGGCCAAGGGCGTGGACACGATCGCCTGCACCGCCGTGAACGACGTGTTCGTGATGAACGCCTGGGGCAAGACCAGCGGCGCCGGTGACCAGGTGCTGATGCTGGCCGATGGCAACGCCGAGTACGTCAAGGCGCTGGGCCTGGAGCTCGACGCCACCGGCTTCGGCATGGGTGTGCGCGGACAGCGCTTCGCCGTGGTTGCGAAGGACGGAGTCGTCACGCACCTCTTCATCGAGGCGCCGGGGGAGTTCAAGGTCTCGTCGGCGGAGCACGTGCTCGCACAACTCTGACCGCTGGCCCGTACGGTAGCCGTTCCGGGATGAACCTGTCGGCTGGCGACTACCGTGCGGGCGCTTGAGACATCGCCGCCGTCCTTCGCCATCGCGGAGGCCGAGCGGCTGGTACGCGACGCTTACGGGCTCGCGGTCACGGCCGCGCCGCTCCCCGGCGAGCGCGACAGCAATTTTCGCATCCACTGTGCCGACGGACGGTCGTTCGTGCTCAAGGTCGCCGATCAGGGCCGCGAGCCCGCGGCGGCCGAGTGCCACGTTCGCGCCTTGCGCCACGTGGAGGCGACGGATCCCGGCTTGCCGGTGCCGAGGGTGGTGCCGACGCTCGGCGGTGACGATCTCGTCGCGCTGACGCGCGGCGGTGACACGCTCGCGGCGTGTCTGCTGTCCTTCCTGGCGGGCAGGCCGCTGGCCGAGGTATCCCTGGACGCTGGCCTCGCCGGTCAGGTCGGCCGGCTCCTCGGCCGCTTGGACCGCGCTCTACAGGGCTTTTTTCATCCGGTTCTCGGCCGTACCCTGGCGTGGGACTGCCGGCAACTGCCGGCGCTGGCCGCGTGGGTGGGCGGCGTCGACGGCGTGTCGCTGCCCGCCGAGCTGCGCCGTGCGGTGGCGATCTACGAGGCTGCAGCGCCCGCGCTGGCGGGTCTGCGGGCGCAGGCGGTGCACGCCGATGCCCACGCTCACAATCTGCTCGTCGACCCGGCGACTGCGACGCTGTGCGGCCTGGTCGATTTCGGCGACATGATCCACGCGCCGTTGATCCTCGAGCCGGGCGTCGCGCTCGCGGAACTTGCCATGCAGGGCGGCACGCAGGCCGAGTCGCTGGCGCAGCTCGTGCACGGCTACGCGCTGCAGCGACCATTCGAGGCCGGCGAGGTGGAGTTGCTCTACGTGCTGGCGGTCGCGCGTCACGCGACCACGCTGCTGGTGCATGCCTGGCGCGTGCGTCACGATCCGGCGGGTGCGCAGGCGCTCGCACCGCTGATCGCACCGGCCACCGAGTCGCTCGCCGAACTGCTCGACGATCGCGAACGCTTCACGCGCCGCTGGCTCGATGCCGCCGGAGCCGTCAACGCGTCACCCGTGCCCGGCACCGGCGCCGGTTCGGCACCGGTGGACCTGGAGCGCCGCCGGCGGCTGCTCGGCGCGCACGCCGAGCTCTTCTATCGCGAACCGCTGCACCTGGTGCGCGGACGCGGGGTCTGGCTCTACGACCGGGCCGGACGCGCATATCTCGACGTGTACAACAACGTGCCGCACGTCGGGCACTGTCACCCGGCGGTGGTGGAGGCGATTGCCCGCCAGAGCGCCACGCTCGCCACTCACACCCGTTATCTGCACGGGCTGATCCTCGACTACGCGGAGCGGCTGGTCGGGCGCCTGGGGGCGCTGAACGCCTGCATCTTCGTCAATTCCGGCAGCGAGGCGAACGACGTCGCCTGGCGCATGGCGAAGTTCGCCACCGGCCACACGGGTGGCGTCGTCATGGCGCACGCCTACCACGGGATCACCGATGCGGTGGCGGCGCTCACGCCGGCTGGCGGCACCCACGAGCCGCACGTGGTCAGCGTGGCCGCGCCGCCGGTCGAGGCGCGCGCCGAGCGCCCGTCCAGCCCGGCGGCGCTGGCCGCCGCCGCGGCAGCCGGAGCCGGTGCGGTCGCCGAACTCGCGGCGCGCGGCCATCGGCCGGCGGCCTTCTATCTGGATTCGGGCCTGACGAGTTCCGGCATCCACGATCCGCCGCCCGACTGGCTCGAGGCACTGGTGGCGCCGCTGCGCGCGGCGGGCGCACTGCTGGTCGGCGACGAGGTGCAGTACGGCCTCGGCCGTTCGGGTTCGCACTTCTGGGGCTTCGAGCGTCGCGGATTCGCGCCGGACATCGTCACCCTCGGCAAGCCGGTGGGCAACGGTTTCCCGCTCGGCGTGGTGATCGCCCGCCGCGAGCTCGTCGAGGCCTTTCAGGCGCGTTTCGGCCTCTTTTCGACCTTCGGCGGCAATGCGGTCGCGGCGGCGGCGGGCCTCGCCGTGCTCGACGTGATCGAGCGCGAGGGACTGCAGGGGCGGGCGCTCGACACGGGCGCGTACGCGCGCGCATTGCTCGATGAGGTGGCGGCGCGGCACCCGATGCTCGGACGGGTGCGGGGCGCGGGCCTGCTCCTCGGTTTGCCGGTGCGGGGCGACACCCTCGATGACGCCAAGCGCCGTGCCCGGCGGCTGGTGGATCGTCTCGCGGCCGAGCACGGCGTGCTGACCGGCCTCGAGGGGCCGGACGCCTGCGTGCTCAAGCTACGGCCGCCGCTCGTGTTCGAGCGGCAGCACGCCGACCGCCTCGCCGCGGAGATCGACGCCGCGGCGCTAGCCGATTAGCCGGTCGATCTCCGGCACCACCTGGAACAGGTCGCCCACGAGTCCCACGTCGGCCACCTCGAAGATCGGCGCCTCCGGATCCTTGTTGATGGCGACGATGGTCTTGGCGTCCTTGATGCCCGTCAGGTGCTGGATGGCACCGGAGATGCCGATGGCGACGTACATGTCCGGCGCGATGATCTTGCCGGTCTGGCCGACCTGCATCTCGTTGGCCGCGTAGCCCGCGTCCACCGCGGCGCGCGAGGCGCCGACGGCCGCGCCCATCTTGTCGGCGAGCGCGAACAGCATCTTGAAGTTATCGGCGCTGCCGAGCGCGCGACCGCCCGAGATCACCCGTGCGGCCGTCTGCAGGTCCGGCCGCTCGGAGGCCGCCGTCTTCGCGCCCACGTAGCGCGTGTGTGCGGGCAGGGCCACTTGCAGCGTCCGCGACTCGACCGCGGCGCTGCCGCCGGCGGGCGCCGACTCGAAGGAAGCCACGCGCACCGTGGCCACCACCTTGTGCGCGGGATCGGCCTCGACCGTGATGATGGCGTTGCCGGCGTAGATGGGCCGGCGGAAGCGGTGCGGCGCCTCGACGGCCATCAGGTCGCTCACCTGCGGCGCACCGAGCAGTGCGGCCACACGCGGCATCAGATCCTTGCCGAAGCTCGTCGAAGGACCGAAGATGTGCGAATGGTCGGCCGCGAGCGCCGCCACCTGCGGCGCGAGCACGGCGGCGAGCGGGTGGGTGTTTTCCGGCCGGTCGACGCGCAGTACCGACTTCACGCCCGCGATCGCGGCCGCCTGCGCGGCCACCCCCGCCGTGTCGGCGCCGAACAGCGCCACGCTGATCTCCCCGCCGGCGATGCCCGCCGCGCAGGTCACGCACTTCGCCACCGCCGGGTTCAACTGCCGCCCGTCGTGCTCGCCTACGATCAGTATCTTGCTCATCGGATCAGCCCCTTCTTCTTGAGCACGTCCACCAGTTCGGCGACGTCCTTGACCATGATGCCCTTCTGGCGCTGCGCCGGCGGGTCGGTCTTGACCACCTTGAGGCGCTGCTCGGCGGCGACTCCCAGGGAGTCGAGCGCGATCACGTCGAGCGGCTTCTTCTTCGCCTTCATGATGTCGGGCAGCTTCACGTAGCGCGGCTCGTTGAGCCGCAGGTCCACCGTGATCACGGCCGGAAGGTCGATCTCGATGGTCTCCAGTCCGGCGTCCACCTCGCGGGTCACCGCGGCCTTGCCGCCGGCGATCTCCACCTTGGAGGCGTAGGTCGCCTGCGGCCGGTCCCACAGCGCCGCCAGCATCTGCCCGGTCTGGTTGGCGTCGTCGTCGATCGCCTGCTTGCCGAGGAAGACGATGTCCGGGTTCTCCTTGCGAACCAGCGCGAGGAAGGCCTGTGCCGCCGTCAACGGCTCGATCGGCGCCGTGGTTTCCACCAGCACGGCGCGGTCGGCGCCCATCGCGAGCGCGGTGCGCAGCTGCTGCTGCGTGTCGGGAACGCCGATGCTCGCCGCCACCACCTCGACGTTGCCGGTGCGCTCCTTGATGCGCAGCGCCTCCTCCAGCGCGATCTCGTCGAACGGGTTGACGCTCATCTTGACGCCGTCGAGCATCACGCCGCTACCGTCCGGCTTGACGCGCACGCGCACGTTGTAATCGACGACGCGCTTCACACACACCATGATCTTCTGCATCGGAAGGTCCTTTCAGGAAATCGCCGCCGGCGCGGGTGCGACGGCGGCCGCCCGCTGCCCGAACGACTCGGCGAGACGCGCGGCGCCGGCGCGCAGGGCCGGCAGGTAACGCTCCTCGGCGAGGTCGGCGGGCAGGACGGTGGATTCGAACCGCAGGCTCAGGGCCGCGGGGGAGGTCGACTCGAGGGGCACCGGCACCGCGATCTCGGCCGCCCCGTCGGCGTGCTCGATGAGCGCGTGGCCGCGGGCGCGGATCGCTTCGACCTCGCGCTCGACCAGGTCGCGCGGCGTGGAGCCCGCGCCCGGCTGGCGCACGAGTCCGGCGAGCAGCTGTGCACGCTCGCCCTCCGCGCAGGCCGCGAGGTGCGCGCGGCCGCTGGCCGTGTCGAGCAGCGGCAGGCGCATGCCCGCGAAGCGCCGCTGCAGCGCCAGCGGCGACTCCCGGTCGCTGCTCGCGCGCACCATCATGACCGCCCCGCGGCGCGTGGCGAGCGCCACCGGCCAGAGCACTTCGCGCCCCAATTCGAGCACCAGCGGCTCGGCCGCTTCGCGTACCCAGGCCTCGTCGTCGAAGCCCCGGCTCAAGCCGCGCACGCGGATGGTGATGCGGTAGCGCTCGTCCGCGGGATCGCGCGCCACGAAGCCGCCCTCGCACAGGGTCTCCAGGATGCGGTACACGGTCGTGCGCGGCAGGCGGATCTGCTGGGCGATCTCGGTGACGGTGGCGCCGTCGCGGGTGTTGAGCACGGCGAGCGCATCGAGTCCGCGCACGAGCGCGCGGATGGGACGTGTGGACTCCATGGAGTCCAAAAGTGTAGGTACTGCGGGGCGCCTTGTCCAACCGGGGCGCCGGGCGAGGCGTCCGGCGTCCGCGCGTTCCGCCAACCGGCGGTGGAACGACCTGGATGGGCGTCCCGCCGCCGGTGTGCGTGCCTCAGTTCGGCTGGAAGCGGGTCAATGTCTGCGCCGCGGCGCCGGAGCCGATCTGGATGGTGTTCGCATCCACGACGGTGTACGCGAACGATCCCGACACGGTGACCCCGTCGGCGAGGCCGGCGGTCCCGTTGGTATCCACCGCCACGGTGCAGGTCGAGGGATTGGCATCCCAGGAAACCGTGCCGCTTGAGTCGGTGTAGCAACCGTACTCCAGGCCGGCGAGCGTATTGGAGTATGCGTCCGCCTGGGTGCTCAGGATCAGGTAGTGGCCGTCGGTGCCGAAAGCGCCGACGCTCTGCTCGCGCGAATTGCCGGCGCCGAAGGCACCCACGATGGAGGTGGCGACCGACGGCACCGCGGTCGCCGTGAACGTCGGAGTCCCCGAACCCGTGAGCGTGATCACCGTGCTCGATCCCGACCCCGCGATCGACGCCTGCAGGGCCGGCAGAGACGACACGCCGTTGTTGAACAAGCCGCAGCTCGCATTCCCGTCCAGCACCGCATTGACGAACTGGAATACCCCGGTGCTCTTGTTGAAATTATAGACACCATACTCGACGCCGTTGCCGTTGTTCGGCGGGCAATTGGAGTCGTTGCTGACCACGGCGAAGATGTAGGTGCCGTCGGGATACAGAGCGATCCAGCGTTCTTTGTTGGTGTCGGCCGACGACGATACCTGGTACAGGCCCTGCAGCGGGTCGGTGGTATTGCTGAAACAGCTGATCTGCACGCTGGTGATGTCGGCCGCCGAGTGTACGTAACCGTGCGCCGAGGTCGCGAGGCACGTCTCGCCGGCGGGCTGGGCTGCGATCGACACGTTGTACTCGGTGTAGCTGGTGCCCGAGGCGGGCAGGGTGTAGCCGTTCGGGAAGACGAAGCTCGTCGCCCCGGCCGATACCGGCAGCGTCTGGGTCGCGCCCGCGGCGAGCACGGACAACTGCAGGCCGGCGGCGGTGAGCCCGGAGATGCCGCCGCCCAGCGTATACGCCGTGGGCGCGTTGGTCGCGCAAGTGACGGTCACGCTGGTCACGTTGGCACTGGCGGTACCCGAGCCGGCCGCGACGCTGCAGGTCTGGCCACCCGGCTGGGTGCCGACAGTCACCGCATAGGCGCCGCCGGCGGCGATCGCCGTCTTGAAGGTGAAGGCGCCGTTCGCCGACACGGTGAGGGCGTCGCCACCGTTGTCGAGCAGTACGACACTTTCCCCGGACGCGAGTCCGGACAGAGTGCCGCCGATGGTGTACGTGGTGGTGCCGCCGCCGGATCCACCGCCCCCCGACCCGCTCCCGCCCGAGCTGCCGCCGGAGCTGCCGCTGCCGCCGCCCCCGCAGGCGGCCAGAGCGGCGGCGGCCAGTAATGCGAGGCCACGGCACCTGATACGTCGTGAGCAAAGCGAGGTCCATGAGTACATGACAATAATCCTCCGGCTGTCGGCCTGTGGAACCAAGTGATCGCGCGCGGCCGCTCTGTCAGGCAGCGAACCGGGTGTCGCGCCGACCTGGAGCAGGGCGCCCCAACGCGTCGGCAGTGCATCAATACGCCGACGACGCGTCCGGAGTCCTGAAAGCGCCACCGAATTCTTCCGAAGAAACCTGAAAATCGAGAGCATCCCGAGGGTTATACTTTTCGGAGAACAACAATCGGCCGGGCACGGTGCCTCGACGGCCGTGCGGGAGCAATCAAGCATGGATGTGCCTGCGGGCGCGCCGCTTCGCGTTGGATCGTGGTGCCTCGATCCGCAGCGCGACTGCATTTCGCGCGCGGGCCAACGCGTTCAGCTCGAGCCGCGACTCATGCGCTTGTTGCGATTGTTCACTCGCCACGCGGGCGAGACGTTGAGCATCGAGCGCATACTCGAGGACGTCTGGGGCGACGTCGTGGTCACGCCGGACTCGGTATACCAGGCCGTCGGCGCCTTGCGGCGCGCGCTGGGCGAGGGCGAGGACGGGGGGGAGTACATCGCCACCGTTCCACGGCGCGGCTACCGGCTGGTGGCCCCGGTTGTTCCCGTGGCGCCTGAAATGCCGGCGTATTCGCCGGCACCGGTCGCCGCGATGGCCGCGAGCCGAAGTGCGCAGCGGCCGCATGTGGGGGCCGTCGTGGCGACGCTCGCCCTGGCCGCCTTGGTGGCGCTCGGCGCCACCGTCCCCCGGGCTTTGCGCCAGTCGGCGGATCCGCCGGCTCGAACGCCTGCCGCGAGCGCGGCGGGTGGCGCGGAGGCCGCGCGGCCAGCGGCCGTTGCGCCGCCTTCCCTGGCCGTACTGCCGTTCCAGGACTTGAGTTCCGCGCGCGATCAACAGTACCTCGCCGATGGTATGGCGGAGGAGCTGATGGCCAGCCTGGCCGCCATGCCGCACCTGCGGGTCATCGCGCGAACTTCCTCGGTCGCGGCGGCGCGCGACGGCGCGGACGCGCGCGAGGTGGCACGACGGCTCGGCGTGACCCACGTGATCGAGGGCAGCGTGCGCCGCGACGGCGGCAGCGTACGCGTCACCACCAAGCTGGTGCGTGGTGTCGACGGGGTCACGGTGTGGTCGCAGACCTACCAGCGTGAACTCGGCAACCTGTTCGCGATTCAGGATGACATCGGCACCGCCGTCGGACGCTCGCTTGCGCTCGTGATCGCGGGCGGCGAGGTGGGTCCCCGCGCCGGCCGCACAGAGGTGCCGGAGGCACACACCCAGCTGCTGCTGGCGCGCGAGTTGATGCGGCGCGGCGGACCCGAGGCCTGGCGGCGTGCTCTGGAGGCACTGGACCGCGCCGTGGCGCAGGACCCCGGATATGCGGCGGCGGTCGCCGCACGCGTGCGCGTCGAGTCGAACTTCTACGACTGGACCAGCGAGCCGCGATGGCTGGAACGTGCCACCGCCGACGCCGACCGCGCGATCGCCCTGGCTCCGCAGCTCGCCGACGGATTCGCGGCGCGCGCCGACCTCGAGCAGTGGTACCAGTTCGACTGGTCCGGGGCGCAAGCGGATCTCGAGCGCGCGCACGCGCTCGAGCCGTTCGACGTCGAAGTGCTCAGCGGAGAAACCCGATTGCTCGCCAGCCTTGGGCGGCTCGACGACGCGCTGGCCATGCAGCGCAAGGCGGTCGCCCTCGATCCGATCTCGGTCACCACGTGGCGGGATCTGGGGTTCATCTTGACCGAACTCGGGGACTACGGCGCCGCCGACGAGGCTTTGCAGCACTGCCTGCAGATCGACCCGGATGACGCCTACGCGCACAGCGACCTGGGCAAGCTGCGCCTGTTGCAGGGGAAGTTCGCGGCGGCGCGCGCCGCCTTCGAGCGCGTCACGTTCGAGCCATTGCGGCTGCGCGGACTGGCGAGCGCGGAATACTCGCTGGGACATCGCCGGCTGGCCGACCGATACCTGCGCGAGATGATTCACCGGTACGATCGCAAGGACGCCTATCAGATCGCCGAGGTGTACGCGTGGCGCGGCGAGCGCGGTGCGGCCTTCGGCTGGTTCGAGCGCGCAGTCAGGCAGCGCGATGCGGGACTCGGGTATCTCAAATTCGACGTGCTGATCGCGAGCGTCCACGACGATCCCCGCTACCGGACGTTGCTCGCGCGCATGGGATTGCCGCCCTGACGGTACCACCGTCGCGCTGCGGCGGGCGGCATCGATTTGGTAGCATCCGCCCCGCGTTCCTCGATGCGGGGCCATGGCCGGTGTGATGCTGAAATTCCTCCTGCGACGTCTACGCGTGGCCGTGCCGACCCTGTTCGTGATCGTCACCGCGAGCTTCTTCCTGGTGCGGCTCGCGCCCGGCGGGCCGTTCGACCAGGAACAGGCGCTGCCGCCGGAGATCCTCGCCAACCTGCAGCGCGCCTACGGCCTGGACCGGCCGCTGTGGGTGCAGTACGGACGCTACCTCGAGGGGCTCGCGCACGGCGATTTCGGGCCCTCGTTCCGGTACAAGGACTTCACCGTGACCGAACTGATCGCGCAGGGCTTCCCGGTGAGCGCGGAGCTCGGGCTGCTCGCGCTCGCCGTCGCCCTGGCGTGCGGCGTGCCGCTCGGCATCCTTGCCGCCCTCGCGCGCCGGCCGCTGCTCGACCGGGGTCTGATGCTGTGCGCCGCGCTCGGGCTCGCCGTGCCGGCCTTCGTGCTCTTGCCGCTGCTCGGCCTGGTCTTCGGCGTGCACTGGCGCTGGCTGCCGGTGGCCGGCTGGGAGCCCGGTTCACCGCGCTTCCTGGTGCTGCCGGTGTTCGCGCTGGCGCTGGCGCCGTTCGCCTACGTCGCCCGTCTGACGCGCGGCGGCATGCGCGAGGCGCTGGCGAGCGACTACGTGCGCACGGCGCACGCCAAGGGGTTGCCGCTGTCCGCGGTCGTCTGGCGGCACGCGCTGCGCCCGGCGCTGTTGCCGGTGGCGAGCTACCTGCCGCCGGCGGTGGCCTCGATCATGACCGGTTCGCTGGTGGTCGAGTCCATCGCCGGACTGCCGGGCATCGGTCGTTATCTCGTGCAGGGCGCTCTCAACCGCGACTACACCCTCGTGATGGGCATGGTCATCGTCTATTCGGCCATCCTGGTCCTCATGGGACTCCTGGTCGATCTGCTCTACCTCTGGCTGGACCCGCGCATCGCGCTGGAGCGCGCGTGAACGGCGCGGGCGCGCTGCCGCTCTGGCGGCGGCTGGGCGCCGATCGCGCCGGCGCGGCCGCGGCGCTTTTCCTCGCCTTGATCGCGTCGATCGCCCTGCTTGGGCCGCTGGTCAATCCCAACGATCCCGCCGCCATCGACTGGCACGCGATCGCGGTCGCGCCGCGGCTCGAGGGGGCGCACTGGTTCGGCACCGATCGTCTCGGCCGCGACGTGTTCGTGCGCACCTGTGACGGCGCGCGAGTCTCGCTGCTGGTGGCGCTGGTCGCCACGGCGATCAGCGTCGGCATCGGCATCCTCTACGGCGCCGTGGCCGGCTACGCCGGCGGCCGCGTGGACGAGTTGATGATGCGCCTGCTCGAGGTGCTCGACGGTCTGCCGCTGCTGTTCTTCGTGATCTTCCTGACGGTGATCTTCGGCCGCGGCGAGACCCTGCTGTTCGCCGCCATCGGCGCGGTGGGCTGGCTCAGCATGGCGCGCCTGGTGCGTGGGCAGACCTTGAGCCTGCGCCGCCGTGAATTCATCGAGGCCGCGGTCGCGCTTGGCGCCGGCCCCGCGCGCGTCATCGGCGTGCACGTGCTGCCCAACGTACTCGCCCCGGTGATCGTCTACGCCACGCTCACGGTGCCGCAGATCGTGCTGTTCGAGAGCTTTCTGAGCTTCCTCGGCCTGGGGGTGCAGGAGCCCGCGGCGAGCCTCGGCACGCTGGTGGCGGAGGGCGCCGCGGAGATGCAGGCCGCGCCCTGGATACTGCTCGCGCCCGGCCTCTGCCTCGGCGTGCTGCTGCTCGCCCTGAACGTGCTCGGCGACGCGCTGCGGGACGCGTTCGCCGCGCGCGCGGCGGTCGGCTCGTGAGCGCGCTGCTCTCCATCGAGGCGCTGTCGGTGCGCTATCCGGGCGCCGGCCGGCGCCCGGCCGTCGCGGAGGTGAGCCTTTCGGTACGGCCGGGAGAGTGCGTGGGCGTGCTCGGCGAGTCGGGCAGCGGCAAGACCCAGACCTTCCTCGCCGCGCTCGGCTTGCTGCCGCGCACGGCGGTCGCCACCGGCAGCGTGCGCTTCGAAGGACGGGAACTTCTCGGCTTGCCGCGCGCCGCGTTGAACGCGGTGCGTGGCGCACGCCTCGGCATGGTGTTCCAGGATCCCGTGACGGCGCTGACTCCGCATCTGCGCGTCGGCGTGCAACTTGCCGAGGCGCGGGTCGCGCACGGCGGCGCCAGCTGGCGGCAGGCGTCATCCGAGGCCGAGCGCATGCTCGAACGCGTCGGCATCGCCGAGCCGCGGCGGCGCCTGCGCCAGTATCCGCACGAGCTCTCGGGAGGCCAGCGGCAGCGCGTGCTCATCGCCATGGCGGCGATGAATGCGCCGGCCTTGTTGATCGCCGACGAGCCCACCTCGGCGCTCGACGTCACGCTGCGCGGCCAGGTGCTCGAGGTGCTGCGCGAGCTCAGACGCGACGCCGGCACCGCCGTGGCGCTGGTGAGCCACGACCTCGCCGCGGTGGCGGCGCTCGCCGACCGCACCCACGTGATGTATGCGGGACGCGTGGTGGAGGTGGCGCCGACCGCGGCGCTGCTGCGCCGGCCGCGCCACCCCTACACCGCGGCGCTGCTCGGCTGCTCGATCGGCATCGCCGCGCCGCGCACGGGCCGCCTGGCGACCCTGCCCGGGCAGCCGCCGGCGCTCGACGAGCCGGTGTCCGGGTGCGCGTTCGCCGCGCGCTGCGCACGCGTCACGCCGCACTGCCTGACCCGGCTGCCGCCGCTGCGGCCCGTGGGCGATTCGCTCGCCGCCTGCCACGAGCCGCTCGAGGCATGAACGAGCCGCTGCTCGAGGTGCGCGGATTGTCGGTCGCCTATGGCGCCCACCCGGCGCTGCGGGCGGTCGATCTTCAGGTGCGAGCCGGCGAGGTCGTCGGATTGGTGGGCGAGTCCGGCGCCGGCAAGTCGACGCTGGCGCGCGCCGTGCTCGGTCTGGTGCGAGCCGACTCGGGCAGCGTGCGCTGGCGCGGCCAGGAGCTCGCCCGCGCCTCGCGGCACGCCTGGCGCGCGGCGCGGCGCGAGGTGCAGATTGTGTTCCAGGATCCGCTCGCCAGTCTCGATCCGCGCCAGACGGTCGGCGAGATTCTGGCGGAGCCGCTCGCGGTGCACGAGCCGCGCTTAGGAGCAGGCGCGCGCGCGCGGCGCGTGGCCGCGATGCTCGAGCGCGTCGGTCTGCCGGCGGACGCGGCGACACGGCGCCCGCACGACTTCAGCGGCGGCCAGTGTCAGCGCATCGCCGTCGCGCGCGCGATGATGCTCGCGCCGGCGCTGCTGGTCTGCGACGAGCCGGTGAGCGCACTCGACGTCTCGATCCAGGGCCAGATCGTCAACCTGCTGCTCGACCTGAAGGCGCAGACCGGCGCCGCGCTGCTGTTCATCAGCCACAACCTGCCGGTGGTGCGCCAGATCAGCGACCGGGTGTGCGTGCTGTACGGCGGCCGGGTGGTGGAGAACGCGCCCTGCGAGGAGCTGTTCGCGTCGCCGCGCCATCCGTACACCCGGGAGCTGCTCGCCGCGGCGCCCGATCCGCTGGTGGCACTTGCCCGCCGCGAGCTCGTGTATCCTTAAATCCACATGAAGCCGCGCCAGAGTTTGCGTGCGAGCGACGGGCTCGCCAACGTCCGCTACGAGATCCGCGGCAAGCTGGCGCGGCGCGCGCAGTCGCTGGAACGCCTGGGCTACGACATCGTCTCGCTCAACATTGGCAATCCGTTCGCCTTCGGCTTCCGTACACCGGAGACCATGCGTCTCGCGATGATCGAGAACCTGCGCTCGAGCGAGGGCTACGTGCACCAGAAGGGCATCTTTCCGGCGCGCGAGGCCGTGGTGATGCAGCAACAGGAGCGCGGCGTGCGCGGCGTCACCGCCGAGGAGGTGTTCATCGGCAACGGCGTGAGCGAGCTCATCGACCTCAGCTTGCGCGCGCTGCTCAACCCCGGCGACGAGGTGCTGGTGCCGAGCCCGGACTACCCGCTGTGGTCCGCGGCCGTGAATTTGAACGGCGGGCGCGCGGTGCACTACGCGTGCCGGGCCGAGCGGGACTTCGTGCCCGATCCCGAGGAGATGGAGGCGCTGCTCACCGCCCGCACGCGGGCGCTGGTGATCGTCAATCCGAACAATCCCACCGGCGCGGTGTACCCGCGCGAGACGCTGGCCGCCATCGCGAGCCTCGCCGAGCGCCATCGGCTGGTGGTCTTCGCCGACGAGATCTACGACCACATTCTCTACGACGGCGCGCAGTTCGTGCCGATGGCGACGCTCGTTCAGGGCACCCTTTGCTGCACCATGAGCGGCCTGTCGAAGGTGTACCGCGCCTGCGGCTACCGCGTGGGCTGGGCGGTGTTCTCGGGCGACACCGAGAGCGCCGCCGAATACCTCGGCGGCCTGGAACTGCTGAGCTCGTTGAGACTGTGCAGCAACGTGCCCGGCCAGTGGGCGGTACAGACCGCGCTCGGCGGCTATCAGAGCATTCGCGAACTCACCCGCCCCGGGGGACGGCTCCACGAGTCCCGCCGCGCCATCATCGAGGGCGTCGCGCGCAGCCGCTATCTGCGGCTGCGCCGTCCCATGGGCGCGCTGTACGCCTTCCTCGAGGTGCGCGACGACGTGCTCGAGGATTTCGACGATCAGGCCTTCGCGCTCGAGCTCCTCGAGCACAAGCACGTGCTGGTGGCGCCGGGCGTGAGCTTCAACGTGCCGTACCGCAACTGCTTTCGCATCACCAACCTGCCGGAACCGGACATCCTGGCGACGGTGTTCGCGCGCATCGAGGAACTTCTCGATGCGCGGGCCGCTGCGGCGTCGTGACCTCGGGCGGTTCGCGTCAGTGACGGTGGTGAGCGACGCGTCCCCGGAGCTCCTGCCGCGCGCTCTGGCCGAGGCCATCGACCGCGGCGCAACGGTGCTCGCGCCCGGCGGCGAAATCGCCGCGCGGGTGTTCGCCACCGCCGAGCAGGCACAGCGCGCGCGCGGACTCGCCGTGTGGCCGACGCCCCGGGTGTACGACGCCAACACCTGGCTGCGCCAGCGCCACGTCCGCCGCCAGCTCGTCGATCCGTCGCTGCCGCGCTGCCTCGAGGACACGGAGGAGCGCGAGTTGTGGCGCGAGGTGATCGCCGCCACCGAGGTCGATGCGGAGACCGTCGACACGGCCGCGCTGGTCGGGGCGGTGCGCCGGGCCCGGCGCACGCTCTACGATCACCAGATCCCCGGCGCTGCGCTCGGTCGCTACGACACCGCCGAGACGCGTGCGCTCGGCGCGTGGCTGCGCGCCTTCGAGGCACGGCTGCGCGAGCTGCGCCTCACCACCCTCGAACACCTCTGGCAGGACGCGGCGCTCGCGCCGGAGGAGCCCGTGGTCTGGCTCGCCAGCCCCGAGTGGCGGCCTCAGGCGAGCCGCTGGCTGGCGGCGTCCGCCGCACTGCGCATCGAGCCTGTGTCCGTACGGGCCACGGCACGGCGCCTGAGCGCGGCCTGCGACGCGGCGGAACTCGCGGCGGCGGCCGAGTGGGCGCGAGCGGGCGCCGCCGCGAGGCCCGGTGCGCGCCTGTGGCTGTGCATTCCCGATCTTGCCGCCCGCCGTGATGCCGTACGCGACGCCTTCGACGCCGCGCTCGCGCCGCGGCGCTTGCAACTCGGGGCGGGTGACGTCGAGCCGCCGTATGCGATCGCCGGCGGCACTCCGCTCGCCGCCTATGCGCCGGTGCGCTGTGCGCTCGCGCTGCTCGCGGCGAGCCACGAAGCGGTGCCATTCGAGGAGTTCAGCGGCCTGCTGCGCGAACCCGGGCTCGTCGAGGGCGCGCGGCCCGGCGCCGACGCGGCGCGCCTCGATCTGCTGTTGCGCCGCTACGGCCCGGCCGAGGCGCCGCTCGCGCAGTGGCTCGCGCTCGGCGCCCGTCTCGCGCGCGACGACGGCGGCGGGCCGCCGGAGCCGCTGCTGCGGCTGGCGGCCGCGCACGAGGTGCTGGCCGCAACCCAAGGCCGACGCCCGCTGAGCGCCTGGGTGCGTACCTGGATCGAGGCGTGGCACGCCGGTCCCTGGCGCGGACGCGCGCACTGGTCGAGTGTCGAATATCAGGCCGCCGAACGACTGCGCGCGCTGCTCGACGGGCTGGCCGCCGGCGACCCGGTGTATGGGGCCCGCAGCCGTCGCGCGGCGGAGGGCATCCTGCGTCGGGCGGCGGGCGAGACCGCCTTTCAGCCGTCGACGGGCGTGCCGCCGATCTGGATCACCGGTCGGCGCCACGATCCCTGGCTGGCGCAGGACGGGCTCTGGGTCATGAATTGCGATGCCGAGCACTGGCCGCCGCCGCCGGATCCGGCGCCGCTCCTGCCGCTCGCCTTGCAGCGCGAGTACGGCGTGGACGACGCCGATCCCGCGCGTCGCTGCGCGTCCGCGCGGATCTTGCAGGAGGCCTGGATGGCGCGGGCCGCCGAGGTGGTCTGGAGCGCCGCCGCCACGGGGGACGGCCACGCGGCGACGCCGAGCGCGCTGCTGCCGGACGCGTCGCCGTTCGAGGCGTCGGCGCCACCGCGACCGCACTGGCTGCGTCAGCGCGCGGCCGCCCCCGCGTTGGAGTCGATCGCCGACGGCCGCGCGCCGCCGTTCGCCGCGCCCGAGGTCACCCGCGGTGTGGCCACGCTGCGTGCGCAATCGTCCTGTCCCTTCCGTGGCTTCGCCGAGACGCGGCTGCGCGCCGAGCCGCTCGTGCGGCCGCTGCCGGGCTTCGACGAACTCGAACGCGGCCGGATGCTGCACGAGGCGCTGGAAGTGGTCTGGGGCACGCTCGGCAATTCGGCGGCGCTCGAGCGGCTCGATCCGCAGGCGCAGGCGCGGCTGCTCGACGCGGCGGCGGAGCGCGCGCTGGCGCGTGCCGTGCAGCGGCGCGATCCGGGCGAGCCGTGGCGGCGGCGCGAGCGGGCGCGGCTACCGCAGCTGCTCGCGCGCTGGCTGGAGGTGGAGCGCGCCCGCGCACCGTTCACCGTCGAGGCGCTCGAGGCGCCGTCCGCCGGCGTGCGGCTCGGTCCGCTGGAGCTCGGGGTGCGGATCGATCGCGCCGACCGGCTGCTCGACGGCGGACGGTTGCTCATCGATTACAAGACCGGCAATCCGAACGCGGATTGGCGCGGCGAACGGCCCGCCAATCCGCAATTGCCGCTGTACGCGCTGCTGCAGCCGGAGGGACTGGTGGGGGTCGCCTATGGCGTGATCAACGCCGCCGGCTGCCGCTTCGTCGCCGAGTGCGAGCGCGCCGGCGTATTCGCACCGGGCTCGCGGCGCACCAAGCTCGAGGAGAAGGCCGATTTCGCAGCCCTGGTCGCCGACTGGCGCCGGCGGCTGGAGGTGCTCGCCAGCGAGTTCGCACAAGGCGACGCCAGGCTCGCGCCGGCGCCCGCCGCCTGCGCGAACTGCGCCTTGCCGGGACTGTGCCGCGTCGGCGACGCGCTGCGCGACGAGCCGGTCGAGGAGACGGCGCCCGCATGAGCGCATCCACGAGCGACGCGCCGGCCCGTACCCGCGCCGTGACCACGCCCGGTTCGGTGCTGGTCCAGGCGCCGGCCGGCTCGGGCAAGACCTCCTTGCTGGTGCAACGCTATCTGCGACTGCTCGCCACGGTGCAGGCGCCCGAGCGCATCCTCGCGCTCACCTTCACGCGCCGCGCCGCGCGCGAGATGCGCGAGCGCGTGCTGCGCGCGCTCGCCGCGGCGGCGGGGGAGACGCGCCCGCCGCAGCTCAGCCCCTCGACCTGGGCGCTCGCGCAGGCCGCGCGCGCGCAGCTCACGATGCACGGCGTGGACGTCGAGGCGCAGCCGGCGCGGCTGCGCATCGAGACCATCGACTCGTTCAATGGCTGGCTCGCGGCGCGGCTGCCGCTCTCGGCCGGCGTGGGGGTGCGTCCGGAGTTGCTGGAGGATCCGCAGCCCTTCTACGAGCTCGCGGCGCGCCGCGCGCTCGCCAGCCAGGGCGAGGACGCCTTCGCCGATGCGGTGGAGCGGCTACTCGGCTGCGACGATCAGCGCTGGGCCGCGCTCGCCAAGCTGCTCGCCTCGATGCTCGGTAGCCGCGAGCGGTGGCTGCCGCTGCTGGTCGGTCGTCTGGAGGCGGCGCACGCCCTCGACCCCGAACGGCTGGCGACGATTCGCCGGCACATCGAGGAGGATCTCGCGCTGCTCATCGAGCGCACGCTCGGCGGCGCGCTCGAGCGCATCGGCGCCGAGCGCATCGCAGCGCTCTCGGGGCTGCTGCACGCAGCCGCGGCACGCGTGCCCGAGCGCGCCGATCTCGAGCCCTGGCGCAGCGATTCGCGGCCGCTGTCGGCGCGTGCCGCCGACGCCGCGCGCTGGCGCGGGCTCGCCGCGATCCTGCTCACGAACGACGGCAAGTACCGCAGCTCGCTCACCAAGAACGAGGGCTTCCCGCGCGGCTGCGCCGACAAGGCGCCGCTGCTCGATCTGATCCAGGAACTTGGGCGCGATGCACGCCATCTCGCGCTGCTGCGCGAGATCCGCGAATTGCCGCCGCCGGCCTACACCGACGCCCAGTGGGAGCGGGTGCGTGACGTCGCGCAGGTGCTCGTGCTCGCCGCGGCGGAGCTCGCCCGGCTGTTCCGCGAACGGGGCGCCGCCGACTTCCCGGCGGTGTCCATGGCGGCGTTGCGCGCGCTCGGCGGGGAGATGCAGCCGAGCGACCTCGCGCTCGCGCTCGACTATCGGCTCGAGCACGTGCTGGTGGACGAATTCCAGGACACCTCGGGTGCGCAACTCGAGCTGTTGCGGCGGCTCACGGCGGGCTGGACGGATGGCGACGGCCGCAGCCTGTTCTGCGTCGGCGACCCGATGCAGTCGATCTACGGCTTTCGCCAGGCCGAGGTGCGCGCCTTCCTCGAACTCGCCGAGTCCGGGATCGGCGCCGTGCCGTTCTCGGTCGAGCGACTGAGCAGCAACTTCCGGTCACACCCGGCGCTGGTGGCATGGATCAATCGTACCTTCGCGAGCATCCTGCCCGCGCACGACGACCGCGACCGGGGTGCGATCGCATTTCGGCCGAGCGAGGCGGGGCGTGCGCTGCCTGCGACGGATGCGGCCCAGGATGGCTACGCCGGCCGGGTCGATTTGCTGGGCTTTGAGTCCCGTGCCGCGGAGGCGGTCGCGCTCGCGGCACGCCTGGCCGCGGTCCGGGCGCGACACCCGGACTGGCACGTGGCGGTGCTGGTGCGCGCGCGCACGCACGCGCGCGAACTCGCCGCCGCGTTGCGCGCCGCCGGCGTCGCCTACCGGGCGCTCGACGTGGAGCCGCTCGAGCAGCGGCCGGCGGCGCGCGATCTCATCACCTTGGCGCGTGCCTGGCTGCACCGCGCCGATCGCGTGGCCTGGCTTGCGCTGCTGCGCACGCCCTGGGTCGGGCTCGAGCTCGCCGATCTGCTGCGGATCGGACGCGCGGGCGGCCTGGTCCTTGACGCGCTCGACGATCCGGCGCTGCTCGCCACGCTCAGCGACGACGGCCGGCGCCGCTGCCTGCGCCTGCGTGGCGTGTTCGCGGCCGCGTTCGAGTCGCGCCCGGACGCGGACCTGGCGCGCACGGTCGAGCGGCTCTGGCTCGCGCTCGGCGGCGCCGCCTGCGCCGCGGACGCGCGCGCGCTCGAGGACGCCGCCGACGTGCTGGCGCACCTGCGCGCGCTCGAACGGCGCGGACTGCCGGATCCTGCCGATCTGCCGCAGGCGTTCGCGGGTCTGTTCGCGCGCGAGCCGGTGGCGGGCGCGGTCGAGATCATGACCATCCACAAGTCCAAGGGCCTGGAGTTCGATTACGTGGTGGTCCCCGCGCTGGAGCGCGGCGTCTCGGCGCGCGACGAGTCCCTGCTCACGTCCTGCCAGTTCGCGCGCACCGGCCGTGACGGCTGGGTGTTCGCCGCGCGCCCGCCGGTCGGCGCACCGGCCGACCCGCTCGCCGCCTACCTGCGCAGCCTGCAGCGCGACGCCGGCGAGCTCGAGGCGCAGCGCCTGCTGTACGTGGCCTGCACGCGCGCCAAGAGCGGACTGTTGCTGTCCGCGGTGGTGCCCGCCGAGGCGACCACCGCGGCCGAGATCCCGTGGCAGCCGCGCGCCGGCAGTCCACTGGCGGTGCTGTGGCCGGTGGTGGGTGCGCAGTGGCGCCACCAGGCGGCGCAGGAGGACGGCGTGGCGCCGCCCGTGGCCGCCGCCCTGGAGGAGCCCGCCGCCGCCGGCGTCCTGCGCCGCGTGCCGGTGGATTTCGTGCCGCGCCCGCCGGCGGAGGAGGGGATCGGTGCAGCGCCCGCCGCGGCGCCGGGCGTGCGCCCCGAGGCGCCGCTGTTCGACTGGGCGGGGGAGACCGCGCGCCAGGTCGGCATCCTGGTGCACGCCGAGCTCGAGCGGCTGGAGGTCGACGCAGTGGACGTCGCGCAGGTGCAGGCGCGCGAGGCGCGCTATCGCGAGTGGTTCGCGCGTCACGGAGTGCCCCCCGAACACCGCGCCGGCGCTGCGCGGCGCGCGGTAGAGGCGCTCTGCGGCGTGCTCCGCGACGCGCGCGGGCGCTGGATCCTCGAACGAGGCCGGCCGGACGACGCGCGCGAGTGGGCGCTGTCGGGCGTGCTGGAGGGCGAGATCGTGCATGCGGTGTTCGATCGCAGCTTCGTCGCGGCGGACGGGGTGCGCTGGGTCATCGACTACAAGACCAGCACCCACGCGGGCGGCGGCGTCGAGGAGTTCCTCGACCGCGAGGTCGTGCGCTATCGGCCGCAGCTCGAGCGCTACGCGGCGCTCGCACGCCGGCTGGGGCCGCAGCCGGTGCGCGTGGGCCTGTACTTCCCGTTGCTCGCGGCCTGGCGGGAGTGGGCGCCGTGAGCGGTGCGGCACGGCCCAAGGAGCGGCTCGACACCCGCGCCGCGGGCGTGATCGGCGTCGCCGTGATGTGCAGCCGCGTGCTCGGTCTGGCGCGCGAGCAGATTTTCGCGGCGCTGTTCGGCGGCGGCGGGGCCATGGACGCCTTCACCGCGGCGTTCCGCATTCCGAACCTGCTGCGCGACCTGTTCGCCGAGGGCGCGCTGTCGACCGCCTTCGTCACCACCTTCAGCAAGACCATCGCGCGCGGCGGCGACGAGGCGGCCTGGCGCCTCGCCGACAAGGTGATCACGCTCGCCGCACTGGTGCTCGGTGTGCTGTGCCTCGCCGGCATCGTGTTCTCGCCCGCGCTGGTCGGGTTGCTGGCGCCCGGCTTCGATCCGCACAAGGCGGCGCTCACGGTCACGCTCACGCGCGTGATGTTTCCCTTCATCCTGCTCGTGTCGCTCGCGGCCCTGGTGATGGGGGCGCTCAATGCCCGACACGTGTTCGGCATGCCCGCGATGGCCTCGAGCTTCTTCAACCTCGGCTCCATCCTCGCCGGCGTGGGTCTCGGCGCCTGGATGGACCCCCACTTCGGGCCGCGTGCGCTGGTCGGGCTGGCGATCGGCACGCTCATCGGCGGCGCGCTGCAGCTCGCGGTGCAGCTGCCGTCGCTGGCGCGGCTCGGCTACCGCTACCGGGTCGACTTCGGCTTCCGCGATCCCGGGGTGAAGGCCATCCTGCTGCTCATGGGCCCCTCGGTGGTCGCGGCCAGCACCACGCAGATCAACGTGCTCGTGAACTCCATGTTCGCCTCCACCCTCGGCGACGGCCCGATCTTCTGGCTGTCGATCGCGTTCCGGCTGATGCAGCTGCCGCTCGGCCTGTTCGGCGTCGCGCTCGGTACGGTGACCCTGCCGATGCTGTCGCGCCTGGCGGTGGCGGGGGATTTCCCGACCTTCCGCGGCGAATTGGCGCGTGCCATGCGCCTCGCGTTCCTGCTCACCATCCCCTCGACGGTCGGCCTGATGATGCTCGCCGAGCCGATCATCGCCGTGCTCTACCGGCACGGGCGCTTCACCGCCCACGAAGCCGCCGAGGCGGCCGGCGCGCTGCGCTTCTACGCGCTCGGTCTCGGCGGATACGCCGCGCTCAAGGTGCTGGTCAACGCCTTCTACGCGCTCGAACACCGCAAGACGCCCATGCTGGTGAGCTTCGTCGCGGTGCTGGTCAATCTCGGCCTCAACTGGCTCTTTACCGTGCATCTGCACTGGGGCCACCGCGGACTCGCGTTCTCCACCGGCTGCGTCGCCAGCTTCAACTTCGCGCTGCTCTACCTGCTCATGCGCCGCCGCCTCGGCGGCCTGGAATCGGCGCACTTGTTCGGCCTGTTCGCGCGCGCCGGAGCGGCCGCGGCCGCGCTCGCGGCGGTGTGCCTGCTCGCGATGCACGGCTGGCTGCACGATTGGGCGAGCGAGTCTTTCGCCGTGGAGGCGCCGCGTCTGCTGTTGACCATTCTGGCGGCGGGTGGCGCCTACGCCGCCGTCGGTTCGGCGCTCGGCATCGGCGAGATCCGCACGCTCGCGGCTGCCGTGCGGCGCAGGCTGCGGCGCCGCGCCTGACCGCGCCGCGCGTGGCCACGCTGCGCCTTTGCTCGCCGCCTCAGAGCGACAGTTCGAGATCGATCGGAATGCGTCCCGAGGAATCCCGGGGCCGCACGGATGCGAGTTCCTCGATGCGAGCGTGCAGCGCCGCGGGCACGTTGCCGCGTTCGCGCACCGTGCCGGAGAGAACTCCGCGTGCTTCCCGGGTGGAGTAGGTGAGCACCGCGTCGAGGTCGAGCGGGCCGCCGCCGTCGCGAATGCGCGCCGTCACGGTGCCCGCCGCATCGGCCGACGTGGCGGGTGCGTGCAGCGTGTAGTTGCCGAGCGACGCACCGCCGGCGAGAGCGGCGCCCGCGAGGTCCTCGATGCGCGCGTCGGCGGCGAGCGCGCCGAGCCGCCACGTGCCGTCGACCCGCACCAGGTCGAGGCGCGAGAGGTGCACGGAGGCCTGCCCGCGCCACCCGGCCGGCGCACCCAGCACGCCCAGGTCCTCGATCGGACCACCGCCCGTGACGTCGAGCGCGTGCAGGCCGTGCGGATTCGCCGCGAGCCGTCCGTCGAGCACGAAGCCGCGCGTCACCCAGCGCACGTCGGCGGCGAGTTCCAGCGTGAACAGCGCGGCGGGGTGCAACTGCCACTCCACCGCGCCGAGTTCGCGCCCGCGCAGCCGCACGTGCTCCGCCGCGCCGTGCCAGATAGTGCCGGAGAAGTCGCTCGCCTGCAGACCGGCCGGCAGGGCGTAGGCGGCGAGGCCGGCCGGCAGGGCGACCAGCGCCACGGCGAGCAGCGCGAGCAGGGCCAAGGCGAACCAGGCGCGCGGCGTCACCGCGAACGCCGACGCGTCCGGCGCGGACGCCGCGCGCGCCGCCTCAGCGCGCGCCGGTCGCGAACGTGACGCTGGCATTGACCAGTCCGGGGGTGGCCGTGCGATCGACCGTGATCGCCTCGATCGACAGCCCGTAGCGCTGCTCGAGCGTTGCCAGCCAACGCACCAGCGTGTCGAACGGCGCCGCTTCCAGCTGCACGCGCACGCCGGTGCCGCTCGGCTGCGTGCCGCGCAGCGCCGCGCCGAGCCCGGCCTCGCGACCGAGCCGGTCCACCACTACCACGGCCGGTTCGCCCGTGTCCGCGGCCAGGTTGTCGCCGGCTGCGAGCACCAGTGGCGCATTGCGCCGCATCCACTCGAGGTCCTCGCGCCGCGTCGCCAGCCGATGGGTGGCGCTGGAGACCGCGCTCTGCAGCGGCAGCAGGCCGCCGCCGACCACCAGCAACACCGCCAGCGTCAGCGCACCCGCGCTCACCACGCGGCGCTCGCGCGGCGCAAGTCCCGCGTACCAGGCGCGCATTGCGTTCATCGCCGCACCGCCGCGGCGCTGCCGCCGGTGCGCACCTGCACGTGCGCCTCGATCCCGTCGCCGACCGGCGTCGAGGACTGGATCTCCGCGCTGAGGCCGCGCTGCGCCACCGCCTGGGTGAACTGCGACAATGCCACCAGGTTGGGCGCGCTCATCTTGAGGTCGAGCGCCTGTTCGCGATAAGCGAGACCCTGCACGCTCGTGTGCGGCGTGGCCGCGGTCGCCGCGCCGACCGCCTGCAGCGCGCGCAGGAACTGATGCGGTCCGGAATTCGCGCGCCGGATCCGATCGAGCCGGGACTGCATCTGACGCCGCGGTTCACTCGGCTTTTCCCCCGGCATCGCCTGCGCGAAGACCTGCGCGATCTGCGCGTCGAGGCGTGCGCTGTCGCGCTGCGCCTGGCGGATCTGCAGCGCCTCGGCCGCCACGTGCGTGACCAGCAGCGCGCCGCCGAGCACGAGCGGCACGCGCCAGCGGCGCCAGGGCACGCCCCGTTCGGCGGTGCGCGCGAATTCCCCCTGCAGCAGGTTCACCGCCTCGGAGCCGGGCAGGCTGCGCGCCAGCCACGGAAGCGGACCGTCCGGCAGCAGTTGCACCTTGATGGTCGCGAAGCGCTCGAGCAGCGGTTCGAATTCGTCCTGGACGCGGTTCCAGTCCTCGCGAGTCGCGTACAGCACCGCGCTCTCCATGACCTTGGGCTCCTCCGCGGCGGCGTGCGGATCGGCGATGACGCCGGCCACGACCAGCGCCTCGGTCACGGGCTCGACCTCTACCTGGAAGGGCAGTGCCCCCGGGCGACGCACGGCGAGCCGTGACTCCTCGAGCCACAGCACGGTCTGGCCGGGGTTGTCGGGGAGCAGCGCCACCTCCGGGTACATCGCGGCCGGCTCTATGCCGGCGGCGTCGAGCGCCGCGACCCAGGCGGCGAGCGTCGCGCGCGCCACCACCGCCACCGGCGTGGCGCCGTTGGCGCGCCGCCGGCCGATGGCGAACACCAGCGTGTCGACGTCCTCGGTGAGCTGTTCCTCGAGCGCGAACGGCACCGCGCGCGCGAGCTTGGCGCCGCCGCCGGGCGGCAGTTCGGGCTCGGCGAGCAGGATCTGCGTGGCCGGCGCGAGCACCACCACGCGGGCGCCGCCCGCCGCCGCGGCGGCGAGCGCGAGCGGACCACGCTGGTGCAATGGTGCGGCCCCACCGTCAGCGAGGGTGATCCAGTCGGCGTCGGTCGAGCCCGGGGCGGGCAGTCGCAACAGCAGGGTGTTCGGCATGGTGGTCAGATGGTCCCAAACGTGCGCACGAGAGGCGTCACTTTGCCGCCGTTGCCCCGTTGCAAAAGACTGTACAAGGTGAATTGGGTAGTGCCAAGCGTGACGCGCGTGGTCAGCCGGAAGTACGAACTCTTGTCCGCGAAGCGATCCGCGAGCTGGGCGGCATTGGCCTGGCCGAGCACGTTCTTGAACGTCGCCACGTCCGGGAAACAGCCCGACCTGCGCGCGTTGGTGAGCACCTGCGGGCTGCTCGAGTACTCGCCCGAGAGATTGTCGGCGAGGCTTTCCAGCACCAGCGCCGGGGCGGTGCAGACGTTGATCGTCGCGGTCGCCGTCGGCAGCGCGGTCACGTAGGGCGCGATGATGCGGTAACGGTCGGCGCCGAAGCCGGGCAGGTGCATCAGTTCGCTCGGGCTCGTCATCGGCCAGTTGGCGGTCCGGTACGGCGGCGTGAGTGCCGTGTAGACGGCGTCCTCGGCGCCGTCCGGCTCGCTCGGTATGTCGTCGGCGTCGATCCAGTCGCGCGCCAGCTGCGCCCACTTCGGTTCGAGCCGCAGCGACACCAGCAGGCGCTGGAATTGCAGCAGCGGCTGCGGATCGGGCTGGCCGTTCGGCAGCACGCGCGCCAGGTTGTTGAGGTTGAAGCGCCCCTGCATGTCCTCCAGCGAGCCCTGCAGCGTGCCGATCGGCTCCCCGTCCGGCGTGTCCGGCGGCGTGATCGGCAGCGGCTGTGTGGGCTGCGCCCAGGGCTCGGCGAGCGTGTCCTGCTGCGAGCTCTGCAGGTCCTGCGCGAGCACGTCCGCGGCGAGCGCCTCGGCGCCGAGGCCGAATTGATACGCCTGCTCGGCGGCGAACACGCCGATGGAGCGGCGCCGCTCGAGCCAGCCGTCGAAGCCGAGCTTGGTGGCGAGCACCGTCGCCAGCGCCACGATCACCAGCGCGATGATCAGCGCGACGCCGCGTTGCCGTCGCGGCCCGCTCATCCGGCGACCTCCACCAGCCTGCGCACGATGCCCCAGTCCTTGAACTCGATGGTGATCTCCACCGCCACCGGCCGTGTCCAGAGCGCCTCCGGCAGCGCGATCAGCGGCGGCGGCCACTGCGCCTGCCACACCTGATTGGCGTCGAGATAGCGCACCCGCACCGCCTTGACCTGCTTGAGGAGGTCCTGCACCACGGGTTGGGTGCTCTGCACAGTGTCGAGCACGGTGGTGTAGGCGCGCTTGAGCACGTCACCGACCAGCGCGTAGGACACCCGCTGCAGCGTGCCGCGCTGCTGTCCGGCCGTGTTCGACCAGCCGCCGCGCGTCATTTCGAACAGCGGCACGGGCGTCGGCTGGTCGCCGCCGCCGCTCGTGCCGGGGCCGGCGAACGCCGAGGATGACCCGAAGGTGAGCGACGAGCCGCCGAAGCTGCTGCCCCCGAAGCTGCTGCCCCCGAGGCTGCTGCCGCCGCCGAGCCCGGAACTGCCGCCGAGGCCGTTGCCCGGCACCGCGCCGGCGCTCGGATCGGACAGGGTGCCGGTACCGCCGACGCCACGCAGGCTCGGGTAGCGGCTCTGGCCGAGCGGGTCGCGCACCGGACGCGGCACCATCTGCGCGAAGTCCATGACCAGCACGCGCATCCCGTACTCGATCTCGCGCGTGCGCGCGAGCGCCTCCTCGGTCCGCTCCGCGGAGATGCGTGCCGCCCGATAGGCGCCGTAGCCGAGCGCCGTGAGCACGCCGAGCAGCAGCACGGCGACCAGCATCTCCACCAGGGTGAAGCCGCGGGCGCGGCGCGCTCGGCTCATGGCGAGGTCGGCGCCGGTCCGGGCGCGCCCACCGTCGGTCCCGGGGCGCCGATGACGGGGGTGGGGTTCGTCGGTGTGGTCGGCGCGCCGCCGGGAACCGTGGGGGCGGCGCCCGGAACCGTGGGCGTGCCCGGCAAGGCGGGGTTGCCGCCCGGCGCCGGCGTGCCCACGGCGCTGCCCTGGGACCAGTCGACGTTGGAACTGCCGGGTATGCCGAGCGCCGCGCCCAGGAACCCGGTCACCTCGACCACCGGATTGCCCTTGGTCTTCGAATCGCCCTCGTACACGCGCACCACCACGCGGCGCACGGTGGCGAAGCCGGTGTCGAAATAGCGCGTGTCGTAGTGCCAGGTGCGGTTCGCGAACTTCAGTTCCCCCAAGTCGCGGTTCTCGCCGAACTTGGTCTGGTTCAGGCGCACCTCGGCGATGCGATTCAAGGCGATCCACTGGGCCACCGTCTTGTCGCGCAATCGGCCGCTGGTGCGCGCCGCGCTCGATACCGTGGTGAGCAGCGCCGCCAGCCCGAGCGCCACCACCACCAGCGCCACCAGCACCTCGACCAGCGTGAAGCCGCGCGCCTGCTGCGATCTCATGTGTGGCGCGCCGCCGGGGCGCTCGAGTAGAGGACGCTGATCTTGCCGAAGGCGTCGCCGGTCACCGAGGCCTTGGCGGTGGTCCCGGCACGCGCCAGGGTCAGCTTGAAGGGAGTGCCTTCGCCGCTCGCGGCGATGGCAAGTTGAGGCGGCGGTGGCGGCTGGCCGTCGTTGAAGGTCCGGTCCACCGCCTTGATCACCACCTCCTGCGAGTCGAGCTCCAGCGAGAACGAGAGTCCCTTCGGCAGCTGCCGGCGACGGAACTCGCCCTCCTGGTCGATGGTGAGCCAGCGATCCTTGATCGAGTCGTAGACCACGAACTCGTATGCCGTCGGCTCGATCCGCACCCCGAAGTCGCGACCCTCGAGCACCGCGCGCTCGTGCAGCAGTCCCATCAGTCCGGCGATGCGGCGGGTCTCGTCGTCGAGTTGGGTGTCACGACCGCTCGAGCCGATCGACAGCACCGCCATCGCGACCACGATGGCGATGATGACGAGCACCACGAGGATCTCGACCAGCGTGAAGCCGCGCGCGCGGCGCGCGGCCCGAGGCACCTCAGCGTTGATCGAGGGTCGAGGTGGAGATGTCCGCGTCATAGCCCTCGCCGCCGGGCTTGCCGTCGCGGCCGTACGAGGTGATCTCGTAGTCGCGCCCGTTCGGGCCTGGGCTCGCGTACTGGTAGGGGTTGCCCCAGGGATCCTTCGGCAGCGACGGCAGGTAGCCGCCTGCGCGATAATTGGTGAGGGAGGGGTCGGCTGGCTGGGTCACCAGCGCCTGCAGACCCTGTTCCGAGGTCGGATACTTGAAGTTGTCGAGGCGATAGAGGTCGAGCGCCGTCTGGATGGCGCGAATGTCGCTCTGCGCACGCGTGACGCGCGCCTTGTCGACGTTCTCCAGGATCTTCGGCACCACCAGCGCACCGAGAACGGCGAGGATGACGACCACGACCATGATTTCGATCAGCGTGAAACCGCGTTGACTCTTCTGCATGATGACCTCGGAGATGATCGCCGCATGATACCAAAAGCCGGTTCTCCACCCGGCACCGGACCCGTCTCGCTGGCGGCCGCGCTGCGCTTGGACCACGGTCGATGGATTTGGTTGCTGTCCATCGTCGGGGTGCTGCTGGCCGTGCAGCTGGCCGGCGAGCAGGCGACGCTCGCGCTGCGCTACGACCGCGCCGCCATCGCCGCCGGCGGCTGGTGGCGGCTCTTGAGCGCGCATCTCGTGCACCTCGACATGCACCACCTGGTGCTGAACTCGCTCGGCCTGATTCTGCTCTGGGCGCTGTTCGCGGGCGACTACGATCCGGTGCAGTGGTGCGTGATCGTGTGCGCAGCCGCGCTCGGCATCTCCTGCGGCCTGTGGTGGCTGTCGCCGGGCATCCAGTGGTACGTCGGCGCCTCGGGCGTCCTGCACGCGGTGATGGCCGCCGGCTGCGCGCGCCACCTCGCGGCGCGCGCCCCGGACCGCTGGCTGCTCACGGCGGCGCTCGCGGTCAAGCTCGGCTACGAGGTCTGGCCGGGCGCCGCGCCCGGCGTGGTGGCCGCGGCGCACCGCTATGGCGCGGCCACCGGCTTCCTGGTCGGGGCTGCACTCTCGGTGCATATCGCTATAATCCGCCACCGTTCTGACGCCTAGGGGCTCCCGCCTATGTCGCTCGCTTTCGTCTTTCCCGGACAGGGTTCGCAGGCCGTCGGCATGATGGCCGCGCTCGCGCAGCACTCGCCGATCATCGAGTCGACTTTCGCCGCCGCCTCGCGGGTGCTCGGCTACGACCTCTGGAAGCGATCCCAGGAGGGTCCGGCCGAGGCGCTGGCGGCCACCGAGTGCACGCAGCCCTTGATGCTGACCGCCGCGGTGGCGACCTACCGTCTCTGGCTGGAACGCGGTGGCCCGGTGCCTGCGCTCATGGCCGGTCACAGTCTCGGGGAATTCAGTGCGCTGGTCGCGGCCGGCTGCCTCGATTTCGAGGCCGCGGTCGATCTGGTGCGGTTTCGCGCCGAGGCCATGCAGGCGGCGGTGCCCGCCGGGGTCGGCGGCATGGCCGCCATCCTCGGGCTCGAGGACATGGACGTGGAGGACGCCTGCCGTGAGGCCGCACAGGGCGAGGTGGTCGAGGCCGTCAATTTCAACGCGCCCGGACAGGTGGTGATCGCCGGACACGCCTCGGCGGTGGCCCGCGCCATCGCCGCCGCAACCGCCCGCGGCGCGCGCCGCTCCATGGCCCTGCCCATCAGCGTGCCGGCGCACAGCTCCCTGATGCAGCCGGCGGCCGAACGACTGCGCACCCGGCTGGAGACGACCCCGCTCACCGCGCCCGCGGGGGTCGCCGTCTACGGGGTCGACGTCAAGGTGCACTCGAGTCCGCCGGCCATGCGCGCGGCACTCGTGAAGCAATTGCACACGCCGGTCTACTGGGCCGCCACCGTGCGTACCATGATCGCCGCGGGCGCCACCTGCCTGGTCGAGTGCGGCCCCGGCAAGGTGCTCACCGGCCTGAACCGGCGGGTGGACAAGAATCGCGATCTCGCCATGATCGCGCTCGAGGACCCGAAGTCCCTCGACGAGGCGCTCGCCGCGGCGCGCACGGCGTGACGCACCACCGATCCGACGCAGAGGAGAATCCCATGTTGAACGGCGACATCGCGCTGGTGACCGGCGCATCGCGCGGCATCGGCGCCGCCATCGCCGCGCGCCTCGCGCGCGACGGTGCACGCGTGATCGGCACGGCCACCACCGCCGAGGGCGCGGCGCGCATCGAGGCGAGCCTCGCGCCGCACGGCGGCCGCGGCGCCGTGCTCGACGTTGCCGACGCCGCGTCCGTGGAGGCGCTGATCGCGGACGTCGAGGGACGGGAGGGCGCGATCGGCATCCTGGTGAACAACGCCGGCATCACCCGCGACACGCTGCTGATGCGCATGAAGCCCGAGGACTGGGATGCGGTCATCCAGACCAATCTGTCCTCGGTGTACCGGCTGTCGCGCGCGGTGCTGCGCGGCATGATGAAGGCGCGCAAGGGACGCATCATCGGCATCGCCTCGGTGGTCGGGGCGATGGGCAACGCCGGCCAGACCAACTACGCCGCCTCCAAGGCCGGCATGATCGGCTTCAGCAAGTCGCTCGCCCGCGAGGTCGGTTCGCGCGCCATCACGGTGAACGTGGTCGCGCCGGGGTTCATCGATACCGACATGACGCGCGCGCTCGACGACGCGCAGCGCGCGGCGCTGCTCGGCCAGATCCCGCTCGCCCGCCTCGGCGCGGCCGAGGACGTCGCCGCCGCGGTAGCGTTCCTGGCCTCGCCGCAGGCCGCCTACATCACCGGCGAGACGCTGCACGTCAACGGCGGCATGTTCATGGCCTGAGGCCGGGTGGGCCGGCCGCGGCGCGGGCGGGTGGGGCGGCGGCGAAGGCCCGTGTCAAGCGCGCGATACGTCTTCCGCGCCGCCGTCATCCCGCGGGTAGCCGTGCGGGCCGCGTTGCCATAAAATACGCGCCCTGTTGCTTCCTCGAGGCGGGTACGGCGGCCTTCGGGAGTGGCACGAACTCTAAATTCTCGAGAGGAAACCATAACGATGAGCACCGTTGAGCAGCAGGTTAAGAAGATCGTCGCCGAGCAGCTGGGCGTCAAAGAAGAAGAAGTGACCAACGACGCCTCCTTCGTCGACGATCTGGGGGCGGACTCGCTCGACACCGTCGAGCTCGTCATGGCGCTGGAGGAAGAGTTCGAAACCGAGATCCCGGACGAGGACGCCGAGAAGATCACCACCGTTCAGCAGGCGATCGACTACATCAATTCCCACAAGGGCAAGGCCTGACGCACTGCGCGGTCCGGCCCGGGCGTGTCGAGAGACGGTCGGTGCCGGACCGCGCTGTCCCTGTCGTTCACTAGTTCGTAGGAGTCGAGGTTGAACAAGCGACGCGTCGTGGTCACGGGTCTCGGGATCGTATCGCCGGTGGGCAACGACCTGTCGACGGCGTGGGAGTCGATCCTCGCCGGCCGCAGCGGCATCGCGCCGATCACGCGGTTCGACACCACGAACTTTCCCACGCACTTCGGCGGCGAGGTGCGCAATCTCGACCTCGAACCGTACATGAGCGCCAAGGATGCGCGCCGCATGGATGCCTTCATGCAGTACGGCGTGGTCGCCGGCACCCAGGCGATGCGTGATTCCGGGCTCGAGGTGACCGACGCCAACTCCGAGCGCGTGGGCGTGCTCATGGGTTCGGGGATGGGCGGCCTGGAGTCCATCGAAGAGACCTACGAGAAGTTCCGCGAGACCGGATCGCCGAAGAAGGTGTCGCCGTTCTTCATCCCCGCCAGCATCATCAATCTGGTGAGCGGGCACCTGTCGATCAACTTCCGGCTCACCGGGCCGAACCTCGCGGTGGCCACGGCCTGCACCACCTCGACGCACGCGCTCGGCCTCGCCATGCGCCTGATCCAGTTCGGCGAAGCCGACGCGATGCTCGCAGGCGGCTCGGAGATGTCCACCTGTCCGACCGGGATGAGCGGTTTCTCCCAGGCCAAGGCGCTGTCCCAGCGCAACAGCGACCCCCAGGGTGCGAGCCGTCCCTGGGACCGCGATCGCGACGGATTCGTCATGGGCGACGGCGCCGGTGCGATGCTGCTCGAGGAGTACGAGCACGCCAAGGCACGTGGCGCCCGCATCTACGCCGAGATCGTCGGCTTCGGCATGAGCGGCGACGCCTTCCACGTCACCGCGCCGCCGGAGGACGGCGAGGGCGCCCGCAAGGCCATGGTGCGTGCGCTCGCCGACGCGGCGATCGCGCCCGACCGCGTCCAGTACGTCAATGCGCACGCGACCTCGACGGAACTCGGCGACCGCGCCGAGACCCTGGCCATTCGCCGCGCCTTCGGCGCGGCGGCCGACCGGCTCGCCGTCAGCTCCACCAAGTCCATGACCGGCCACCTCCTGGGCGCCGCCGGCGTGGTCGAGGCCATCTTCTCCGTGCTCGCCCTGCGCGATCAGGTGGCGCCGCCGACCATCAATCTCGACCAGCCCGGCGAGGGCTGCGACCTGGATTACGTACCGAAGGTCGCGCGCCGCATGTCGATCGAACACGCGCTGTCGAACTCGTTCGGCTTCGGTGGCACCAACGGCTCGCTCGTTTTCCGGCGAGTTTGAGCCGCTGCGGCTGATCGAGCGGCGGCCGGAACGTTATCCCGGGCTGCTCGAGAGCACTGCGCCGCCGGGCGCTCCGCAAGGTCCGCGCTTCGACATCCTGCCGATCGCGAGCGGGGAGTGCCTCGAACTCGCGCGCGACGGCCGGCTCTCAGGACCCCACGCCGGGGCCGGTGCGGGCTTCCTCGGCGCGCTCGACGCCTGGTGGCGCGCACTGCCCGCAACGCCGGCGGTGGCCGGCGATCTGCCCTTCCACGGCGGCTGGCTGCTGTACCTGAGCTACGAGATCGCGCGCGAGGTCGAACCGAAACTCGCGCTGCCGCCCGGACCGGACCCGGTCGTGGCGCTCGCCCTGCGCGCCCCGGCCGCGTGGGTGCGCGAGCGCGAGTCGGGCAGGGCGTGGCTGGTGGCCGAGCCGGGCTGCGAGTCGCTGCTCGAGGAATTCGTCGCCGACGTGGCGGCGAGCCGGACTGCGGCCGGAACGCCGGCGCGCCTCGAGCCGCTCGAGGTGCGCGAGGAGGATCCGGCGCGATTCGTGGCCGCCGTCGAGCGAGCGCTCGAGTACATCGCCGCGGGGGAGGTCTACCAAGCCAATCTGTCGCGGGGCTGGAGCGCGCGGGCCGCCGCGCACCTCGACCCGCTGGCCGTGTACGAGCGTCTGCGGCGCGCCAATCCGGCGCCGTTTTCGGCGCTGCTGCGCCACGGCGACTTCGCCGTGCTGAGTTCCTCGCCCGAACGCCTGGTGAGCGTGCGCGACGGCCGGGTCGCGACGCGGCCGATCGCCGGTACGCGGCCGCGGGGCGGCTCCCCGGCGCGCGACGCCGAACTCATCGCCACCCTGCTCGGCAACGAGAAGGAGCGCGCCGAGCACGTCATGCTCATCGACCTGGAGCGCAACGACATCGGCCGGGTCTGCGAGGGCGGCAGCGTCGAGGTGGACGAGTTCATGACCGTGGAGACTTACGCCCACGTGCACCACATCGTCTCCAACGTCAGCGGCCGGCTGCGCGCCGGCACGAGTCCGCTGCAGGTGATCGCCGCGCTGTTTCCCGGCGGCACCATCACCGGCTGCCCGAAGGTGCGCTGTATGCAGATCATCGCCGAGCTCGAGGGCGCGGGGCGGGGCGCCTACACCGGCTCGATCGGCTACTTGAACCGCGACGGCAGCCTCGACCTGAACATTCTCATCCGCACCTTCACCGCCTGCGGCGCCGAACTCACCTTCCGTGCCGGCGCCGGCATCGTCGCCGACTCGATACCCGCGCACGAACTCGCCGAGACCCGCGCCAAGGCCGAGGGCCTGCTGCGGGCGCTGCGGAGCGCGCCGTGAGCACGTGGGTCGACGGCCGCCGCCGGCGCACGCTCGACGTGCGCGACCGCGGCCTCAACTACGGCGACGGTCTGTTCGAGACCTTGCGCGTGCGCGCAGGATCGGTCCGGCTGCTGCCCTGGCATCTCGAGCGGCTGTACGATGGTTGCGCGCGCCTCGGCATCGCGCCGCCGGCGCGCCGCACGCTCGAGCGCGAGCTCGCCGCCGCGGCCGCCCGCCTGGACGAGGGCGTGCTCAAGCTCATCGTCACCCGCGGCGTGGGGCCGCGCGGCTATCGGCCGAGCGGACGCGAGCTGGCCTGCCGCATCCTCTCGGCGCACCCGCTGCCGCCCGCGGCCCCGGCGGCGGTGGCCGGCGTGGCGGTACGGCTGTGCGCGACCCCGCTCACCGTGCAGCCGCGGCTCGCCGGCCTGAAGACGCTCAATCGCCTGGATTCGGTGCTGGCGCGCTCCGAGTGGACCGATCCGCGCATCTACGAGGGGTTGATGGCCGATCCGGACGGCAACCTGACCTGCGCTACCATGTCCAACGTGTTCGTACGCCACGGTTCCTTCCTGCTCACTCCGATTCTGGATCGCGGCGGCGTCGCGGGCGTGATGCGCCGCTGGGTACTCGGCGAGGCCGCCGGATTCGGGGTGCGGGTGATGGAGGGGCGACTGCGCGCGGCCGATCTCGACGGCGCGGCCGAGATGTTCCTCACCAATGCCGTCGTCGGCGTGCTGCCGGTGGCCCGTGTGCAACTCGGCAGGCGCAGCCTGCGGCCGCCCGAGCGCGCGCTCGCTCTGCGCCTGCGCGAGCGCCTGGAGCGGCTGTGAAGCGTGTCTTCGAGCGCGTGGGCGCGCTGGTCCTGCTCGCCGCGCTGGGCGCGGCCGCTGCCGCCACGTTCGCCTGGCGCAGCCTCGACGAGCCGCTGGCGGTCGAGTCGCGGCTGGTCTTCAAGGTGCCGCCCGGCGCCACCTTGAGCCGGGTGGCGGCGCAGCTCGGCAGCCGTGGCGTGGTGAAGTACCCGCGCGTCTGGGCGCTGTATGCCCGGGCGCGCGGCGTCGCCGGCGCCCTCAAGGCCGGCGAGTACGCCATCGAGCCCGGCACCACGCCGCGCCGCTTGCTCGAGCGGATGGTCGCCGGCGATGTGATCCTGCACTCGCTCACGTTCATCGACGGCTGGCGCACCGCCGATGCGCTCGCCGCACTGCGCCGCAACCCCGACGTGCAGGTCACCCTGCGCGATCCGTCCAAGGACTTGATGGCGAAGCTCGGGGCGCCGGGACTCGACCCCGAAGGTCAGTTCCTCCCGGAGACCTACCGCTTTCCGGCGGGCACCACCGACCTCGAACTGCTACGCCAGGCGCACGCGGCGCTGGTGCAGGCGCTGACCGCGGCCTGGGCCACGCGCGCGCCGGATCTGCCGCTCGAATCGCCGCAGCAATTGCTCATCCTGGCCTCGATCGTCGAGAAGGAGAGCGGCCTGCCGAGCGAACTGCCGCGCATCGCCGGCCTGTATCTGCACCGGCTGGCCATCGGCATGCGCCTGCAGGCCGATCCCACCGTCATCTACGGGCTGGGTGACCGTTACGACGGCGAACTGCACTCGATCGACCTCGCCACCGACGGCCCGTACAACACCTACACCCGTACCGGTCTGCCGCCGACGCCGATCGCATTGCCGAGCGCGGCGGTGCTCGAGGCGAGTGCGCATCCCGAGAAGACCGACGCGCTTTATTTCGTCGCCTCCGACAAGGACGACGGCAGCCACGTGTTCTCGGCCACGCTCGCCGAGCACAACGCGGCGGTGGCGCGCTACGTGGCGCACCTGCGCCGCAAGGCGGCGAGCCGATGAGCGTGCCGCCGGGCAGATTCGTCACCCTCGAGGGCATCGAGGGTGTGGGCAAGAGCACTCAGGTCGCGCGGCTTTCGGCCTGGCTCACCGCGCGCGGCATCGCCCACCGGGTGACGCGCGAGCCGGGCGGCACGCCGCTCGCCGAGCAGATCCGTGGCGTGGTGCTGCACGCCCGCGAAGAGCCGATGCCCATGTGCGCCGAGCTCCTGCTGATGTTCGCGGCGCGCGCGGTGCACTTGCAGAATCTGATCGAGCCCGCCCTCGCGCGCGGCGAGTGGGTGCTGTGCGATCGCTTCACCGACGCGACCTACGCCTACCAGGGGGGCGGCCGCGGGGTGCCGACGGAGCACATCGCGACGCTCGAGGAACTGGTGCAGGGTGCGCGGCGGCCGGACCTGACGCTGCTGCTCGACCTGCCGGTCGCGGTCGGGCTCGAGCGCGCCGGCCGGCGCAACGCCGCCGCCGGCGACGCCGACCGCTTCGAGCGCGAGCGCGCGGATTTCTTCGAGCGGGTCCGGGCGGCCTACCGTGCACGCGCAGCCGCCGAGCCGCGCCGCTTCGCGGTGGTCGACGCGACTCTCGACGTCGATGCCGTGACCGCGCGGCTGGTGGCCGCCATCGAGGAGCGCGCGTGGACCTGCTGAGCGCGACGCGCCTGCCTTGGCTCGCGGCGGCGCGCGAGCGGCTGCGGCACGCGTTCGACGAGCAGCGCTTCCCGCACTCGCTGCTGCTGGTCGCCGCGCCGGGCCTCGGCGCGGAGGCGCTGGCCGACTGGGTCGCGGGGCTCTTGCTGTGTCAGGCGTCGGGCGCACGGCCCTGCGGCGAGTGCCCGTCGTGCGCGCTGCTGCGCGCGGACAGCCACCCGGACCACCACCGCGTGCGGCTGGAGGAGGAGGCGCAACAGATCAAGGTCGACCAGATCCGCGCCCTCATCGAGGTCCTCACGCTGCAGAGCTACCGTGGCGGCTACAAGGTGGGCATCGTCGAGAGCGCCGAGACGCTCAACGTGAACGGCGCCAATGCCTTCCTGAAGACGCTCGAGGAGCCCACCGACCGTACCGTGCTGGTGCTGGTGACCGCGCCGAGTCACCGCCTGCCGGCGACCATCGCCAGCCGTTGTACCCGCATCGGTCTGCGCATCCCCGAGCCCGCGCTCGCCCGGGAGTGGCTCGAGGAGCAGGGCGCCGGCGCCGGTGCGGCCACCGCGCTCGCGCTTGCGGGCGGCGCGCCGCTGCTCGCGCTCGAATGGCAGGGAACCGCGCTCGAGGCGCTGGATAAGGAGATGCGCGCCGACGTCGAGGCGCTCGGCGGCGGGGCCGCGGATCCCACCCTGGTCGCCGAGCGCTGGTTGCGGGCCCAGCCGGCACTGCGTCTCGCCTGGCTCGAGAACTGGATCACAGCGCGGATCCGGGGCGGGCTCGGCGGCGAGAATGCGCGTCACACTGCCGATTCGAGTCGCTTGCCTCGCCCTTTACTTAAGCCCAAGATCAGGGCCCTGTACGACTGGCTGGATGCCGTTCGGGAGCTCCGTCGCTCGGGTTCGCGGGGGCTCAACCCGCAGCTGGCCTGGGAGGCCGTGCTGCTCGCCAGCCGCGCCGCTTTAGGGGAATCGGAACCACGTGCGCAGTCCAAGTAACAAGCCGGGTTTGCTGACGCTCACCATCAAGGACAAGAGCGCGCTCTACCTTGCCTACATGCCGTTCGTGAAGAACGGCGGCCTGTTCATCCCCACCAACAGCAACTACCGCCTCGGCGACGAGGTGTTCATGCTGCTGAACCTCATGGGCGAGGAGGAGAAGCTGCCGGTGGCCGGGCGCGTCATCTGGATGACGCCGAAGGGGGCTCAGGGCAAGCGCACCGCGGGCATCGGCGTGCAGTTCAGCGAACAGGATCGCGGCAATACCCAGAAGCGCATCGAGACCTATCTCGCCGGTGCGCTCGGCGGCGACAAGCCCACCCACACCATGTGACGCCGGCGGCGAGGCGCCGTATGGGTCAGGCGCCCGTGTACGCCCGGCGCCGCGAACGCTTTGTCGGCCGGGCGCTCAGCGCCGCGGCCGGGTTGCGTCGTTGCCGGCGAGCCCGCCGCGCAGCACGTAGGCGTCGAAGCCGCGTTCGCTCAGGATGTAGGACGCCGCCGAGCTGCGCCGCCCGGTGTCGCAACACACCACGTACTGCACGCCCTTGTCGAGCGCGTTGAGCTTCAGGCGGATGAAATAAAGCGGGATATTGACCGCGTCGTCGATGCGGAAGTTCTGGAATTCACTGGGAAGCCTGACGTCGAGCCACTTGCCGCCCTTGGCGACGATTTCCCGCGCCTGCTCGTAATCCACCCACTGCAGCATCGGCTCGTTGAGCAGCGTCTGAAAGTCCTGCTTGCCGAGCCGCATCAGCGCCCCGTCCGTGGCCATGGTGACGGTCGCGTTGCGCTTCGCCTCGGCGATCAGCGCCTCCTCGCCGAAGCTGTCGCCGGGGCCGAGCTCGGCGAGCTTGATGCCTTCCTTGTTGAGCGGTGTCTCGCGCGTCACCACGCACTTGCCCGCCACCACCACGTAGAAGTAATCGCCTTCGGTTCCCTGCTTGATGATCACGTCGCCGGCGCGGTAATTGATGCGCTGCATGCGCATGAAGATCGCCTGGATGTTGGCCGGCGGGATGCGGTGAAACGCCTTGGTCTGCAGGAGCGTGGTCATCCAATCGCCGGTGACGTCGAGTCCGTCGCCGCGCAGCTCCGACACCTCGTACTGGCCGGTCTGGTCCCAGGTGAGCAGCACGTCGAGCAGATCGCTGTCGATCATGATGTAGTCGACGTCGGTGGCGGCGCGCGCCGTGAACTTGCGCGGCAGGCCCGGCGCGAGGGCCGCGCGCGCCTCCGGCGTACCGGCCCGCACGGTGCCGATCACCCGGTCCTCGGCGCGCAGTTCGATCTGGCCGGCCACCAGATAGAAGGTGCGCTTGTCGGTGTCGCCTTCCTTGAACAGCACCCGGCCGGCGGCGAGCGAGCGCAGGTTCGTCTTGCGCGCGAGCGCGAGCAGGTTCTCCGACTTCAGCCCGTCGAGGGGGGAGAAGCTGCGCAGGACGGACAATTCGACTGGTCGTTCTTCCATCTTCCGAAGTCGTCGTAGCCTTGTTCGGCAAGCCGATGATTTTGGCCGCGGAATGCTAGCACACGAAACCCGCGCACCGGGCACGAACAGGTCACAGGAACCGCGACGGGGCCGGCGTGCCGGGGCCTTACGCCGCCTGCTGCGCCGGTTCGCGCACCGTGAAGTCGCACACCAGCGGTAGGTGGTCGGAATACTGTACGTCCGGGATCTCGAAGCGGCGCACGTCGATGGCCCCGCTGTGCAGGATGAAGTCGAGTTCCTTGCGCGGACTCGAGCTCGGATAGGACGGCAGGCCCCGGGTATTGGCGTTGGACAGCCCAGCGGCCTGCATGAACAGGTACAGCTCGTGGTCGCCCCAGTAGGTGTTGAAGTCGCCGGCCACGATGACGGGCTTGGTGGCGTTGCGCACCAGGTCGTAGAGGTGGCGCAGCTGGTACTGGCGGTGGCGGAACTTGAGTGACAGGTGCACCAGGAATATCGCCACCTCGTCGAGTTCCAGCTCGATGATCAGGCGCTTGATGCCGGTGTTGAAATAGTGAAACCGCTCACCCCGCACCCGCGGGGCGGCCAGGAAGGCGTTGGCCTGCTTGCGCACGATGGGCATCAGCTGGTTGACCGAGGACACCCCGTATTTGCACTCGAAGGTGCTGTAGTGGCCGAGCGAGCGGGCGATGTAGTCCGCCTGGTTGACCATGCCGGTGCGAATCGAGCCGGTATCCACCTCGATCAGTCCGACCACGTCCGGATCCTGGCTCTTGATGAAGCTGGTGATTTTGCCGAGCACCTGGCGGCTGGAACGCAGGTAGCCGGCACCCGGGACGGGCAGGTGGAAGGCAGGTCCGGTGCCGGTGGCATACCGGATGTTGTAGATCAGCAAGCGCACACCCGCATTGTATCGGCCGCGAATGCGTCGCGCATGACCCCCGGTGGGATTACACTAGTCGGATGTCCACTCGTGTGAACCCCATCCGCCTGTTCGTCACCCACGCGTGGCAGGAGAACGACGATTACCTGCGGGTATTCGAATACCTGGAGGCGTCTGGGAATTTCTACTACGTCAACACGAGCCGGCCGCAGTCCAAGCGCCCCATCGACAAGGAGAGCGAACGCGAGGATCTGCGGCGCCAGATCGCGCCCTGCGAGGTGGTGGTCGCACTCGCCTCGATGTACCGCGCGGCACCCGACCTGATCGCCTTCGAACTCGCCTTCGCCAAGTCGGCCGACCGGCCCGTCATCGTGATGGAACAGTTCGGCGGCAGGGACGCGGTACCGAAGGCGATCGCCGAACTCGCCGACGAGATCGTGCCCTGGAACGAGCGCAATCTCATCGATGCCCTCAAGCGCCAGGCTCGCCACGAAGAGACCACGCGCTGGGACACCATCGAGTTCAAGCTCGACTGACGGCGGGGCGGGCGCCCCGCGCCCGCATTCGCGGCTGACTCGGCTGAGGCCGTCGCGGGCTAGCTGTTCGCGATCAGGGCGGGAACGAAATCCGCGCCATCCAGTTCCGGCTCCGCGTCCGCGGTCGGCTCCAGTCCGTGCAGATGCACGACCGTGCCGGTGGGGCGGGTCGCCGCGAGCGCGCGACAGACGAGGCCGAAGATTTCAACGATCAGCGCGGCGCACTCGTCGGCTTCGAGCATCGACATCTTGCGCACCGAGGCCGTCACCGCATCCTCGCCCCGCAGCGGCCGCACGCCGGTGAAACTGCGATTGACCTGTTCGAAGAGCGGACGCGCCTCGGGCGGCAGCTCCTCGGCCGGCAAGTCCGCGAGATGTCGCCGGTAGGCGGCGATGAGACGTTGCTTGATGGGGGTCGAGCGCACCAGCTCGAGCGTCGCATTATGGAAAATATCCCAGATAGACATCCGCGGCCCCGTAATTAGCTAAATTCGCACCCTTAAAGTGGTTTCGAGCCTGCAGATCCGTCCCTGAATCTTGTCAAATCAAGCTGCTGGAAGCGGAATATACAAGACAACCGTCAAAAGGCAACGCGCAATTTTAAGTCCGCGCGCAAGGACGTGCGTCACAGCGGGATGGAGCGGGGAGTGGGGCACCCGAGATGGTGCGCCAAGGGCGGAGATGCGCGGGGTTGCGGTCCACCCGGCGGCTGGCCCTCGCGTACGCGCCGGTCAGCGGCGCGTACGCGAGAAGCCGGTTTATATTTATTCTCTAAGCTTATAAAAAATATCAAGTAACCGGCGCGGGTTCAGTCCCGCTCGCCGCCGAATGATCGGCGCCGATGAGCATGTAGACACCGGGCACCACGAACAACGTGAACAGGGTGCCGATCGCGAGACCCGTGGCGATCACGAGTCCGATGGCGAAGCGCGACGCCGCGCCGGCGCCGCTCGCGAACACCAGCGGAACGACGCCGAGCACCATCGCCGCCGTGGTCATGAGGATGGGCCGAAAGCGCGCGCTGGCTGCCGCCACCACGGCCGCGTACTTGCTCTTGCCGGTGGCCTGCTCGACGTTCGCGACCTCGACGATGAGGATGCCGTGCTTGCTGATCAGGCCCATCAGGGTCACCAGGCCCACCTCGGTGTAGATGTTGAGGCTCGCGCCGCCCACGCCCACCGCGATGAACAGCAGCGCCCCCGCGATCGACATCGGCACCGAGATCAGGATCACCAGCGGATCGCGGAAGCTCTCGAACAGCGCCGCGAGCGCGAGGAACACGATGATGATGGCGAAGGCGAACGTGGTCTTGATACCGCCGGACTCCTGCACGAACTGCCGGCCCTGGCCGCCGTAGTCCACCGAGTAGCCCTGTGGCAGGGTACGCCCGGCGAGACCCTGGAGGTACTTCAGGGCGTCGTCGAGCGACACGCCCGGCGACATCACGCCGGAGATGGTGGCGGCGTTGAGCTGCTGGAAGTGGTTGAGGGACTCGGGCACCGTTTCGGTACGGATCTTCGCCACCGTGCCGAGCGGCACCGACACGCCGTTCACCGAGGCGATCGGGTAGTCGAGGAGCTGGTCGACGTTCAGTCGTGCGGTGCGCTCGACCTGCGGGATCACCTTGTACGAGCGCGTGTCCATGCTGAAGTAATTGACGTAGCCGCCGCCGAGCAGGCTCCCGAGCGCGCTGCCGATCTGGGTCATGTTGAGGCCGATCTGAGCCGCCTTGTCGCGGTCGATCTCGATCACCGATTGCGGCTGGTCGATCTTCAGGTCCGTGTCCAGGAACATGAACATGCCGCTCTTGAGCGCCGTGCCGAGGAAGTCCTGCGACACCTGGTTCAGGCGCGTCGCGGGCTCCGTGGTCTTGATGGCGAATTGGATCGGCAGGCCGAAGGCGCCGGGCAGCGAGGGCGGCTGGAACACGGCGATCCTTTGGCCCGCCACCGCCGCGACCTTCTGCTGCACGAGTTGCTGGATCTCGTTCGAGCCCATCTTGCGCTTGTCGCGCGGCGGCAGGTTCAATCCCGCGAGCGACATGCCCGGCGCGTCGATCTGGAATATGTGGTCGGCCTGCACGTTCTGCTTGAGGATGTCGAAGGTCTGCTGGTCGTACAGCGCCTTGCGCTGCAAGGTCGCGTCCGGGGCGGCCGTGGACGACAGCAGCACGAAGCCCTGGTCCTCCTGCGGCGCGAGCTCGCTTTTGGCGGCGCCATACAGGAACACGATGCTGCCGAGCACGATGAACACCAGCACCGCGGTGACCGGCGTGTAGGCGAGCGAACGCTGCAGGCGGCGCACGTAGGCCTGGCGAATCCGGTCGAAGCGCGCGTCGATGTAGCGCACCAGGCGCGATTCCCAATCCTGCGCGTCGTGGCGGTGCGGCTTCAGGAGCCGCGAACACATCATCGGCGACAGCGTGAGCGCCACCACCGCCGACACGGTCACCGAGGCGGCGAGGGTGAAGGCGAACTCCACGAACAGCGCGCCGGTGAGCCCGCCCTGGAAGCCGATGGGCACGAACACCGCGAGCAGCACCACCGTCATGGCGACGATGGGGCCGGCGAGCTCGCGCGCGGCGAGACCCGCGGCCGCCACCGCCGGCATGCCGCCCTCGAGGTGGCGGTTGACGTTCTCCACCACGATGATGGCATCGTCCACCACCAGGCCGATGGCGAGCACCAGCGCGAGCAGCGTGAGCAGGTTCACCGAGAAGCCGAGCGCCAGCATGATGGCGAAGGTGCCGATCAGCGACAGCGGAATGGCCACCACGGGAATCACCACCGAGCGTGGCGAGCCCAGGAAGACGAAGATCACCGCCATGACGATGACCAGCGCCTCGATCAGCGTGGTCGCCACTTCGTGGATGGAGCTGTTCACGAACACCGTGGAGTCGTAGACGATCTGGCCGTTGAGACCCTCCGGCAGCTGCGCCTTGATCTCCGGGAACACCGCTTTGACGCCGTCCACCACGGTGAGAAGGTTGGCGCTCGGCGCCACCTGGATGCCGATGAACACCCCGTTGCGGCCGTCGAAGGCGACCCGTGCCTCGTAGGAGTCCGCACCCAGGCTCACCTGGGCCACGTCGGCGAGGCGCACGTTGCTGCCGCCGACCTGTTTGACCACGAGGTTACGAAACTCCTCGAGCGTGTGCAGGCTGGTGGTGGAGGTGAGGGTCACCTGCACCATCTGTCCCTTGGTGTTGCCGATCGCCGAGATGTAGTCGTTGGCGGCGAGCGCGCTCGCCACGTCGGTGGCCGTGAGCCCGTAGGCGGCGAGCTTCTTCGGATCCAGCCAGGCGCGCAGGCTGAAGTACTGGCCGCCGAGGATCTCCGCCGTCTGCACCCCCGGCACCGTCTGCAGCTTCGGCTGCACCACGCGCTGCAGATAGTCGGTGATCTGGTTGGGAGCGAGGGTCGAGCTCGAAAAGCCCATGTACATGGCGTCGGTGGTCTGGCCCACCTTGACCGTGATCGAGGGCTGCTGCGAGCCGATCGGCAGCTGGTTCAGCACCGAGTTGACCTTGATGTTGATCTCGGCGGCGGCCTTGGAGGTGTCGTAGTTCTGCCGCAGGTTCACCGTGATCGTGCTCACGCCGCTGGTGGAGCTCGAGGTCATGTAGTCGATGCCGTTGGCCTGCGCCACCGCGGTCTCGATCGGCGTGGTGATGAAGCCGGCCACCGCCTCCGGATCCGCGCCCGGGTAGACGGTCGTGACCGTGACCACGCCGTTCTCGGTCTTGGGGTAGGCGAGCACCTGCAGCGACCCGTAGGAGCGCAGTCCCACCACCAGGATGAGCAGGCTCACCACGCTCGCGAGCACCGGACGGCGAATGAAGATGTCGGTGAAATTCACTTAAAGGGCGTCCTCGGGGGCGGCGTCGGGTTCGATCGTCACTCGTTCGGCGGCGTCGGGTTCACGTCGTTCGCCGGCGTGACGCTGTTGTCGACGATCACCGCCGTGCCGTTGCGCAGCTTGATCTGGCCGGCGGTGACCACCGTCTCGCCCGGCGTGATGCCGCGCGTGATGGCCACCTGGTCGCCGCGCTTGTCGCCCAGGTCGACGAAGCGCTGTTTGACCGTGAGCCGTTCCTTGCCGTGTTCGTCCGTGCCGGACTTCTCCACCACGTACACCGTGTCGCCGTACGGGTTGTAGGTGATCGCGGTCTGCGGCAGCGTGATCTGCTCGACCGGCGCGCCGCTGTCGATGGCGACGGTGGCGTACATGCCGGGCAGGAGCTTGTGCCCGGGGTTCGCGAACGCCGCGCGCACCTGCACGTTGCGGCTCGCGCTGTCCACCTTGGCGTTGATCGAGGTGAGCTTGCCCGCGAAGCTCTCGCCGGGGTGGGTGTCGACGCTGGCGTTCACCGGCTGCCCCACCTTCAGGCGCGCGAGCGCCTGCTGCGGCACGTAGAAGTCGACGTACATCGGATCGAGCGACTGCAGCGTCACCACGGCGGTGCCGGCGGCGAGGTATTGGCCCACGTCGACCTGGCGGATGCCGAGCACGCCGGCGAACGGCGCGCGCACGGTCTTCTCCTCCATCAGTGCGCGCTGCGCGGCGACCTGGGCGCGGGCCGATTCCAGCGTGGCGCGGTCGGCGTCGACCACCGCCTGGCTGACGGCCTGCACCTTGAGCTGCTCGCGGTCGCGGTCGTAGGTGATCGCGGCGATCTGCGCCGCCGCCTCGAGCTGCGCGAGCTTGGCCGGATCGTCGTTGGCCTTCAGCACGAGAAGCGGCTGTCCGGCGCGAACCTCGGCGCCGGACTCGAACAGGATCCTGTCCACCACCCCGGCCACCTGTGGCGCGAGGTCGGCGCCGCGCACCGCGCGCAGGGTGCCGAAGGCCTCGATTCGCGGCTGCCAACTCTGCCGCGCGGCCACCGCGGTGGACACGGTCTGGGGCGCGCTCGCCGCCGCGCTCATGAACTTGCCCATCATCCTGCCGATGAACATCTTCCAGCCGGCGACGCCGCCCAGCACCACGGCGGCGGCGATCAGCAGAATCAGCAGCGGTTTGACCATCTGCCGCGGGCGCGCCCGCGGCGTCTCCTGCGATGTGAGTACGTCGTTCATACGAATCTCGTCGACTCCGAAAGGGCGCGCCGTCGCGGGCGCGGGTCAGGGCGTTGCGCGTATCTGCGCGACGTCCCGTCGATTCCACCAGCCGCCGCCGAGCGCCTGGAACAGCGCCGCGGTGTCGGCGAAACGCTGCGCGCGCGCCTTCACCAGCGTGAGCGACGCGCTCTGCTGCGCCTGCTCGGCGGTGAGCACCGCGAGCAGGCTCGCGGCGCCGCTGCGATACTGCGCCTGCACCAGCGCGAGGCTGTCGGCCGCGGCCTGCTCGGCAGCCGCCGCGGCGGCGAGCGCCTCGGCATCGCCACCGAGCGCGTACAGGGCGTCGGACACGTTCTGGAAGGCGGTGATCACGGTGGCCTGATAGTTGGCCGCCGCCTCCTTAAGGGCGGCCTGCGCCGCGCGCCGCTGGTGCACCAGCTTGCCGCCCTCGAAAATCGGCTGGGTCAGCGAACCGACCAGGCCCCACACCACCGAGCTCGGCGACAGCACGTCCGCGAGTCGCGGCGCCTCGCCGCCATAGTTGCCGCTCAGGGTGATCTGCGGGAGGAGGTTGGCCGTGGCGATGCCCACCTGCGCGGTGGCGGCGTGCAGCAGTGCCGCCGATTGCTGCACGTCCGGACGCTGTTCAACCAGCCGCGACGGCAGGCTCACCGGCAGCGTTTGCGGCAATTGAAGTCCCTCGAGCGACAGCGCGCCGCCGTCGTAGTCGGCGGGCAGTTCGCCCACGTAGGCCGCGAGCTGATTGCGCGTCTGCGCCAGCTGGCTGCGCAGGGCGGGCAGGGTGGCGAGGGTCGCCTGCAACGTGGCTTGCTGTTGCAGCACGTCGGCCCGGGAGGCGCCGCCGGCGCCCTGGCGCGCGCGGGTGATGTCGAGCTGCTTCGACTGCGCCGCGGCGATGTCCTGGGTGGCGGCGATCTGCGCCCGCAGCGAGGCCTCGGCCACCGCCGCGGTCACCACGTTGGCGGTGAGCGACAAATAGCTGGCCTCGAGCGCGTAGCGCTGCGCATCGAGTTGCGCGTTCGCCGCCTCCACGGCACGCCGCAGACCGCCGGCCGTGTCGAGCGTGTAGGACACGTTCACGGTGGCGTTGTTGAGCGTGTACAGGATGGCGCCGCCGCCCGGCTGGCCGAAGGCGGCCGCCGGCACCCGCTGACGCTGTGCACCGAAGGCGCCCGTGACGGTGGGCAGCAGCGCCGCGCGCTGCGCGGCCACGGTCTCGTTCGCCTGTACGAGTGCCGCCTGAGCAGCTTCGAGCGTCGGGTTGTGCGCGAGGGCGCGGGTGATCAAATCGTTCAGCGACGGTGACTGGAACAGCGTCCACCACTCGCCGGGAATGTCCGCGCCGTTCACCAGGTGCTGCGCGGCACCGGCAGGACCCGGCGCCGCGGCGGTGGTCTCGGCGACGGCGCCGGCGGGGGCATATGCCGCCGTCTTGGGCGCCGCAGGCGCGTGGAAATCCGGTCCGGCGGCACAGCTCGCGAGCGATGCGCAGAGCGTGCCGAACAGGAAATGGGTGGCGCGGGGCATGCCGGTGCTTCCCATGGGCAATCGAGGTCCCTTCAGGCCCGGAGGTTAAGCGGCCTTAATGTCGCGGCACGGTGCCACGGTAGGCCGGTGGTGGCAAGGCGACTCCCGGCCGCTGCGCAAGAACTCATTGCGGTGGAGAATTTCATTTCCTAAAATATACAACATCGAATAGTTAGACTTCAAATGGTTCCATGCCGACAAGCGCGCAACTGATCGAGACTCACGTGGCCCAGGTCAAGGAGCGCCTGCCGGAGGCGCCCGTGCCCGGGATCCTGCTGGCCCGCCTCATCATTCAGCTCGGACGTGACCTGGTGATGATGATGGAGCAGCAGATCCGCCCCTTCGGCCTCGCCGAGGTGGAATTCCGGGTGCTCATGGCGCTCTTGGTGCAGCCCGACGGCGTCATGCACCCGGGGGATCTGTGTCCCCGGATCACCCAGAGTCCGGCCAACATTTCGCGCATCGGCGATGCACTGGTCGCCCGTGGCCTCATCACCCGCGAGCTCGATGCCTACGATCGGCGCCGCATGGTGCTGCGGATCACTCCTCGCGGCGAGGAGCTGGTGCGCCAGCTTCTGCCGTCGCTGTGGACGCCGCTGCGCACCTGGGTGGGCGCGATCGCGGAGCGCGATCAGCTGCAGCTGGTGGAGGAGTTGAAGTGCTTGAGCGAACGCCTGGAGAGCCTCGGCAAGCACCTGCACGACGATGCTGCATCGGCGCCGGCGGCGCAGGCCGTGGGCGCGTCGTCCGCGGGCGGTGCATCGGTGGGCGCGGAGCCGGTGGGCGCGGAGCCGGTGCCGTGAGGGGCGCCGGTGCAGCCCGCCTGCTCGTGGGCGCGGGCGCCTGCGCCCTGGCGGCGACGCTCGCCGCCTGCGCCGGGCTGCCGCCGTGGCAGGCGCCGGTGGCGCTCGCGACCAATGCGCCGCTCGACCTTGCGGCGCCCGCTGGCGGTGGCGCGAGCGTCGACTGGCCGGACGCGCAGTGGTGGCGCGCCTACGGCGATCCGACCCTCGACCAGCTGGTGAAGCTCGCGCTCGAGAAGTCGCCGACGCTCGACAGTGCTCGCCGGCGTTTCGATTCGGCGCGCCAGTCGGTGCGGCTCGCCGGCGCCGAGACCGGCGTGCGCGTCGAGGCCTCGGGCGACGGCGACCGTCAGCGCCTGAGCGACAACGGGCTGTTTCCGCCGCGGCTGCTGGGTTTCAACTGGTACAACCAGTTCGACCTCGGCTTGCAGGCGAGCTACACCTTCGATTGGTGGGGCAAGCAGCGCGACACCATCGAGGCCGCGCTCGATCAGGCGCGCGCGGCGGCCGCCGACCGGTCCGCGGCGGCCCTGGTGCTCGCGAGCTCGGTGGCGCAGACCTATTTCGGCTGGCAGGCCGATCAGGCGCGCCTCGCTCTCTCCGAGCAGCGCGCGCGGCTGCTCGAGGAGAGCGCCGCGATCACCCGGGCGCGCGTCGGCGCCGACCTCGAATCCCCCGAGTCCTCGCGCCGCGACGATGCGGCGCTAGCCGCCCTGCGTGCGCAAGAGGAGTCGCTGCGCGGTTCGGCGGCGCTGCGCGTGGTGACGCTCGCCGCGCTCGTCGGCTGCGCCCCCTCGGCGCTGCCGCCGCTGACCGCGAAGCCGCTGCCGCCGGTGTCCGCCGGCCTGCCCGCGAACGTCAAGCTCGACCTGATCGCGCGCCGCGCGGACGTGACCGCGAGCCGCTGGCGCGTCGAGTCCGCCGAGCGTGTCTCGGACGCGGCGCGCGCGCAGTTCTATCCCGACGTGTCCGTCAATGCGCTCGCTGGGCTGTCCAGCCTGGATCTCGGCAAGCTTCTCGAGTACTCGAGCCGCGTGCCGCAGATCGGCGCGGCCGTGCACCTGCCGATCTTCGACTCCGGTCGGCTGAAGGCGCGCTACGGCGCCAGCCGCGCGGCGCTCCAGGCGGCGGTCGCCGCCTACGACGAGACCGTGGTCGGCGCGGCGCGCGAGGTGGCGGCGGCCGCGACCTCGCTCGATGAGGTCGCCGCCGAACGCACGCAGCGCGCCGCCGCGGTCGCCGCCGCGCAGGCGCTCGAGGAGAGTGCCGCCGCGCGTGTGCGCCAGGGGCTCTCCGATCCGCGTCCGCAATATGCCGCCACCGATGCGTTGCTCGCGCAGCGCGACGGCTTGCTGCAACTCGACGCCGCCGCGGTCGCCGCCGACGTCGACCTGAAGCGCGCCCTCGGCGGCGGCTATCGCCTCGACGCGACTGCCGGCGCCGCCGCGGGTTCCCGCGCCGCCGAGGCTTCCCTTTCCGCTACTCGGACTTCACAAGCCAAACCATGAACGCCACCGCCACTCCCGCCCCGACGTCCGCCACCGCGCCCGCCAACGGCAAGCGGCGCCGCACCCTCGTGCTCATCGCGCTCGTGTTCCTCGTGCTCGGCGTCGCGTGGGCGGCCTACTGGGCGCTCGTGCTGTCGAAGCGCGAGGACACGGACGATGCCTACGTCAACGGCAACAAGGTGGTGATCTCCTCGCAGGTGCCCGGCACCGTGGTCGCGGTGCTCACCGACGACACCCAGCTCGTCAAGGCCGGCCAGGTGCTGGTCAAGCTCGATCCCACCGACGCGCAGGTGGCGCTTGCGCGCGCGGCGAGTGCGCTCGCCTCGACGGTGCGCCAGGTGCGCGGCCAGAAGGTGACCGCCGAGCAGTACGATGCCGCCATCGAGACCCGCAAGCTCGAACTGCAGCGCGCCCAGGCCGACCTCGCCAAGCGCGAGCCGCTGATCGCCGCCAACGCGATCGCGCCGGAGGAAGTGCGGCACGCCCGCGAGACGGTGGCGCTCGCGAAGGCGGCGCTCGCGCAGGCCGAGCGCCAGGCTGCGGCCGCGCATGCGCTCGTCGACGGGGTGCGGGTGGAGGACAATCCGGCGGTGCTGCAGGCCAAGGCGGCGTATCGTGACGCGTGGGTCGCCGCCGCGCGCAATGCGGTGGTCGCCCCGGTGACCGGGTACGTCGCCGAGCGCAGCGTGCAACTCGGCGCGCGCATCCAGCCCGGACAGGCGCTGATGACGGTGATTCCGCTCGACTCGCTGTGGGTAGACGCGAACTTCAAGGAGGTCCAGCTGCGCAATCTGCGCATCGGCCAGCCCGCGTCCGTCGAGACCGACCTCTACGGCGGCTCGTTCGTATTCCACGGCAAGGTCAAGGGCATGTCGGCTGGCACCGGCGCGGCGTTTGCCCTCCTGCCGCCACAGAACGCCTCCGGCAACTGGATCAAGGTCGTGCAGCGCGTGCCGGTGCGCATCGAACTCGACCCGAAGGAACTCGAGCGCGCGCCGCTGCGCGTGGGATTGTCCACCACCGTCACGGTGGACACCTCGCACCGTGACGGCCCGGTGCTGTCGCGCAATCCCGATGAGCGCCCGGTCGGCGACACCACGGTCTACGAGCCCAACCTCGACAAGGCCAATGCGGAGGCGGACGCCATCGTGCGCGCGAATCTCGCTGCGCGCTGATCCGGCCCCGGGGCCCGTGCTATCCTGCCGCCGCCCGCGTCGGGTCGGGATGATGGCTGCAGTCGCAAGGTTCAAGTAGGTGAGTACGCCTTACATCGTGGCCGTCGGAGGCACTCTCCGCGCCGATTCCTCCACCGCCAAGGCCATGCGCTGCGTGCTCGACGCCGTCGAGCGGCGCGGCGCCCGCACGCGGCTCATCAGCGGCCAGGAACTCATGCTGCCCATGTACCAGCCGGACCAGGCCGAGCGCTCGGCCGCGGCGCGTGAACTGGTGGCGGAGCTCGCCCGCGCCGACGGGCTGGTGATCGGCTCGCCCGGCTACCACGGCAGCATCTCGGGGCTGGTCAAGAACGCGCTGGACTACGCCGAGGACCTGCGCGAGGACACGCGTCCGTACTTCAGCGGCCGCGCCGTGGGCTGCATCGCCATCGCCGGCGGCTGGCAGGCCGCCGTGAACACCTTGAGCGCGCTGCGCGAGATCGTGCACGCCCTGCGCGGCTGGCCGACGCCGCTCGGCGCGGCGCTGAACTCCGCCGAACCGCTGTTCGGCCCCAACGGGGAGTGCCTGGCGCCGCGCGTCGCACAGACGCTCGAGGCCATCGGACTCGAGGTGCTGAGCTTCATCGAACGCTAGCCGGCACGCCACCCGGGCGCCGGCGCGAGCAAGGGGAGGGGGTCGGTCATGGCGCTGGTGATCAAGGGACTGTCGAAGACCTATCCGAACGGGGTGCGCGCGCTCGACGATCTGTCGCTCACCGTCGGCAACCACCTGTTCGGACTGCTGGGCCCGAACGGCGCCGGCAAGAGCTCGCTGATGCGCACCATCGCGACGCTGCAGGATCCCGACGCGGGCAGCATCGAGCTCGACGGGCTCGACGTGCTCGCGAACAAGAACGAGGTGCGCAAGCTCCTCGGCTACCTCCCGCAGGAGTTCGGGGTGTATCCGAAGATCTCGGCGCTCGATCTGCTGGATCACCTCGCGGTGCTCAAGGGCGTCACGGCGCGCGGCGAGCGCAAGGAGATGGTGGAGGCCCTGCTGCACCAGACCAACCTCTGGGAGGCTCGCAAGAAGGCGCTCGCCACCTACTCGGGCGGCATGCGCCAGCGCTTCGGCATCGCCCAGGCGCTGCTCGCGAACCCGAAACTCATCATCGTCGACGAACCGACCGCGGGCCTCGACCCGGCCGAACGCAACCGCTTCCTGAACCTGCTCGCCGCGATCGGCCGGCGGGTGACGGTGATCCTCTCCACGCACATCGTCGACGACGTGCGCGAGCTGTGTCCGCGCATGGCCATCATCGCAAGCGGGCGGGTGCTGCTCGAGGGCGCGCCCGCCGACGCGCTCGCGGCGCTCGAGGGGCGCATCTGGTCGCGCGTGGTGGCGAGCGATGCGGAGCTCGAGGCGCTGAAGGCCGAGCTCGACGTGGTGAGCTCGCACCTCGTCGGCGGTGAACACGAGGTACGGGTGTTCGCGCAAGGATCGCCCGGCGCGGGCTTCGCGCCCGCGCCCGCGGGCCTCGAGGACGTGTACTTCCTCGAACTCGCGCGCCACGGCCGGCGCTGAAGCGGCGCGCTTCCGCCACGCTTTCCGGAAAGGAGCCCCGCATGCCGCAGTTCCTGGAATTCCTGCGCTTCGAACTGAAGCTGCGCGCCAAGAGTCCGTCGACCTACGTCTATTTCCTGATGTGGTTCGCGTTCTCGTTCTTCTGCGTGGCGTCGGAGAGCTTCGGCCCGGTGGGCAACTCCAACGGCAAGGTCCTGCTCAACGGCCCCTATGCCAATACGCTGAACTTCACCCTGGCGGGCCTTTTCGGGGTGATCGTGGTCGCGGCGATCTTCGGCACCTCGGCGCTGCGCGATTTCCAGCGCGACACCTTCCAGATCGTGTTCACCAAGCCGGTCGGGCGGCTGGCCTATCTCGGCGGTCGCTGGACGGGCTCGTTCATCACCACCGTGTTCGCGTTCTCCGGACTGCTTGCCGGCACCTGGCTCGGCACCTTCGCCCCCTGGGCCGACCGAACCCGCATCGGGCCGAATCACCTCGCGTTCTACCTGCAGCCGTTTCTCACCATCACGGTGGTGCAGATCTTCTATCTCGGTGCGCTGTTCTTCGCCGTGGCGGCGCTCACCCGCCGGATCGTGGTGGTGTACGTGCAGGGAGTGGCGCTGTTCATGGCCTACCTCGTGGGCCTCACGGCGTTCTCGGCCACCCGCTCGCTCGAGCACTTCTGGTCCGGCATCCTCGACCCGGTGGGACTTCTCATGGTCGACCGGGTCACGCGCTACTGGACAGTGGTGGAGCGCAATGCGCGGCTCCTGCCGCTCGATCTCTCGGGCTACTCGCCGGGGGTTTTCCTCTACAACCGGTTGCTGTGGCTCGCCGTCGGCGTGCTGGCGTTGGTCGTGGTGGTGGTGCGCTTTCCGTTCTCCGTGGAGGCGTTGGCGGCGCGCACCCAGGGTCGGCGCGCCGCGCGACAGCGCGAACTCGATGCCGCCGAGGGCGCTTCCCGGCGCGACCGGCCGGCGACGCTGCCCGAGGTGCATCCGGTGTACGGTGCGGCCACCACGCTGGCGCAATACCGGTCTCTGACGCGGCTTCGCCTGCGCACCATTCTGCGGGACGTGCCGTTCTGGGCGCTGGTCGGCCTGTTGGTGGTGTTCGCGATCAACAACGGCCACTTCGCGGGTCGGGTCGGCGGGGTCAACGTCTGGCCGGTGACCTACCTGATGCTGAGCGCGGTGGAAGGCGCGGCGATGCTCTTCTTCCTTATCGTCGCCGCGCTGTACGCCGCCGAACTGCTCTGGCGCGAACGCGACGTGCGCTTCGACGGCATCCACGACGCGCTCCCCATGCCGGAGTGGGTGGACTGGTCGGCGCGGTTCACGGCCATCGTGCTCGTCGAGGCCATGCTGCTCGCGATCACGCTGCTGGTGGGCGTGTTCATGCAGGCGTTGGACGGCTTCCACCGCTTCGAGATCGCGCATTACCTCAAGGAACTGTACCTGGTCGCCTTCCCGCAGGTGATCGGCTTCGCACTGTTCGCGATGTTCGTGCAATCGCTGGTGTCCAACAAGTTCGTCGGCCACGCGATCGTCATCGGCGTATTCGTGCTGCAGTCGGTGCTGTTCAACTTCGGCTGGGAGAACACGCTGTACCTGCCCGGCGCCGTGCCGGCGTTCACCTATTCGGACATGAACGGCTACGGCCACTTCGTGCCGGCGCTCGCCGGCGCGCTGGTCTATTGGACCGCCGTATTCGCCTTCCTCGGCATCGTCAGCATCGCCTACGCGCGCCGTGGTCCGGAGGAGTCGCTGGCGGCGCGCACCCGTGCGGCACTCGCACGTGCGCCCAGGCTCGCGCCGGCGGCGGGGGCGTGTCTCGCCGTGGCGGCCGGGGTGGGCGGCTGGTACTACTACAACGCCCACGTGCTCAACGAGTACCTGACCGCGAACGACCGGCGGCGAATCGCGGCCGACTACGAGCGCGCGTTCAAGCGCTACGAGAACCTGCCGCAGCCGAAGATCACGGCGGTCGACGTGAGCGTGGACCTCGATCCGCCGCATCGCTCCTTCCACGGCTCGGGCAGCTTCACGCTGGTCAACAAGGCCGACGCGCCCATCGCCGAGATCCACCTCACCGACGCGCACCAGACCGTCAGCAACGTGCGCTTCGACCGGCCGGCGCGCCTCGTCAGCCGGGCGGCGCGGGACATCTACTCGATCTACCGGCTCGACACGCCGCTCGCGCCGGGCGAGAGCGTGCGCCTGCGCTTCGATGTGGCGCACGTCACCCGCGGCTTCACCGACGGTCAGGAGCCGGCCGAGTTCGCCGGCAACGGCACCTTCTTCGACATGGAGTGGTTTCCGGTCATCGGCTACGACGCGAATCTGGAAATCGACGATCCCCGGCGCCGGCGCGAGCAGGGACTGGGCGATCTCGAAGACATGGCGCCACGCGGCGATGCGGTGCACTCGCGCATCAATCTCTTCACCACGCAGTCGGACTGGATCAGCTATCACACGGTGGTGAGCACCACCACCGATCAGATCCCCGTGGCGCCGGGATATCCGCTGCGCGATTGGACGGCGAACGGCCGGCACTACGTCGAATACGGCATGGGACCGACGCCCATTCTCGACTTCTTCGCCTATCTGTCGGCGCGCTACGCGGTCAAGCGGGCGACCGCCGATGGACCGGAGGGGCCGATTTCGCTCGAGGTGTACTACGACCCCGCGCATCCCTACAACGTCGATGAGATGCTCGAGGCGTCGCGCGACGGCCTCGCCTATTTCCAGTCGGTGTACAGCCCGTACCAATTCCGCCAATACCGGATCCTCGAATTCCCGCGTTATAGGACCTTCGCCCAGTCGTTCCCGAACACGGTGCCGTTCTCCGAAGGCATCGGCTTCATCACGCGCCTCAAGGACCCCAAGGACGTCGATCTGACGTACTTCGTCACCGCGCACGAGCTCGCGCACCAGTGGTGGGCCCACCAGCTCGTCGGCGGCGAGGTCGAAGGATCGAACATGATGTCCGAGACGCTGGCGCAGTACTCGGCCTACGAGCTCATGCAACGCAAGCACGGCAAGGACTACATGCGCCGCGTGCTGCGTCACTTCCTGGATCGCTACCTGCGCGGCCGCGCAGGCGAGGTGCGGCGTGAGCGCCCGCTCGCGCTGGTGCAGCGCGAGGCGTACGTCTGGTACGAGAAGGGCGGTCAGATCATGTATACGCTCGCGGATACGATCGGCGTCGATCGGGTGAACGCGGCGCTGCACGACTTTCTGATGCAATACCGTTACGCGAACGCGCAGGGCACGACCGAGCAGCCGTACCCGGATACGCGGCAGCTGGAGGCGGCGCTGCGCGCGCACACGCCGCCCGAGTATCAGTACCTGATAGACGACGGCTTCGATCGGATCGTGCTCTACGACAACAAGGCGCTCTCGGCGGTCGCCAAGCGTCGCGCCGACGGCAAGTACGTGGTCACGCTCGAGGTGCAGGCGCGCAAGGTTCAGGCGGACGGCAACGGCAACGAGCGACCGATGCCGCTCGACGACGTCATCGAGATCGGCGTGTTCAAGGGCGCCGGAGACGAGGAAGTGCCGCTCGACCTGCACCGTGAGCGCATGACGGCCGAGCACGCAACCTACACGGTGGTGGTCGACGAGAAGCCGACCCGCGCCGGCATCGATCCTTACAACAAGCTCATCGATCGCATCGCGGACGACAATGTGGTGGACGTCACCGAGTGATCGGCCAGGCGGCGCAGATCGGGAGGAGAAATCCGGTGGACATGGGACTCAAGGGGCGGCACGCACTGGTCACCGGCGCATCGCGAGGCATCGGCCGGGCCATCGCGCGTGTCCTGGTAGCCGAAGGGGCCGACGTGCTCGCGGTGGCACGCTCGGTGGAGAAGCTGCAAACCCTGGCGGCGCCCGGCGCAGTGCCGGCGGCGCCGCCCGCGGTGGGCCGTGCGGCCGGATCGCTGCGCACGCGCGGCGTCGACCTCGCCGATGCCGCCGCCATCGACGCGCTCGCGCCGGAGCTCGCGCGCACCGACGTGCTGGTGATCAACACCGGTGGACCGCCGCCGGGACGCGCCGCCGACATCACCGATGCGCAGTGGACGCAGTACTTCAAGTCCATGTTCCTCGCCGGAGTGCGACTGACCCGGCACGCCTTGCCCGGCATGTGCGCGCGCCGCTTCGGGCGCATCCTGATCGTGATCTCCTCGGGCGTGCAGGAACCGATCGCGAACCTCGCCCTGTCGAATGCCCTGCGCGCGGCCCTGGTGGGCTGGGCAAAGACGCTCGCCGGCGAGGTGGCGGCGGACGGCGTCACCGTGAACTGCCTCGCCCCGGGCAATATCGACACCGAACGCCTCGCCGAGCTCGGCCGGCTACGCGCCGAGCGGCAGGGTGTGCCGGTCGAGGAGCTTCGCCGGCAAGCGCAGCAGGCGATCCCGGCGGGGCGCTTCGGTACCCCGGAGGAGTTCGCGGACGTGGCGGCCTTCCTGGCGAGCGAGCGGGCGGCCTACGTGACCGGCACCATCGTGCGCATCGACGGCGGGATGATGCACAGCCTGTAGCCG
>DAIDHD010000003.1 GCA_027459765.1 Gammaproteobacteria bacterium
CCTGAATCTCGACTTCTTCTCGCGGGTGTCGGCCGCCATGCCGGAGAGGATCATGCTGAAGATCGCGCGGCTCGGCCGCGAACCCATCGCCGCCGCCATCTTCTTCGTCGGCGAGGACGCGCTCTACGGGCGCTACTGGGGCGCCGGCGGCCAATATCACAGCCTGCACTTCGAAACCTGCTACTACCAGGGCATCGAATTCTGCATTGAGCGCGGCCTTGCACGCTTCGAACCGGGAACCCAGGGCGAGCACAAGGTGCCACGCGGCTTCGTGCCGAGCTTCACTGCATCCGCGCACGACGTGGTCGACGAGCGCTTCGCCGCCGCGATCCGGGACTACGCGGCCCGGGAGGCACGCGGCGTGCAACGGTACGCCGCGGCGGTCGAGGAACACGTGCCCTACCACCGGCCGAGCGACGAGGAGCTCTCCCTCTGAACCGGCTGGTGTGGCTCGGCGAGAACCAGGACTCGGAGTGGTTTCCGCCCCTGGAGCAGGCCCTCGAGGAGCCGCCGGGTCTGCTCGCAGCCGGCGGCGACCTGCGCCCCGAGCGGCTGCTCGCCGCCTACGAACGCGGCATCTTCCCGTGGTATTCGCCCCAGCAACCCATTCTCTGGTGGTCGCCCGACCCGCGCATGGTGCTCTTCCCCGGCGAGTTCAAGCTCCGTCGCAGCCTCGCCAAGACCCTGCGCAATGGACCCTACACGACGCGCATGGATACCGCCTTCGGCGCGGCGATCCGCGCCTGCGCCGGTCCGCGCCGCTCCGGCCCCGACACCTGGCTGAGCGCGGAGATGATCGCCGCCTACGAGCGCCTGCACGCGCTCGGCTTTGCGCACTCGGTGGAGACCTACCGCGACGAGCGGTTGGTCGGCGGCCTCTACGGGCTGCAGCTCGGCCGGGTGTTCTTCGGCGAATCGATGTGGAGCACCGAACGGGACGCCTCCAAGGTGGCGCTCGCCCGGCTGGTGCAGGAATGCCGCGACCGCGGCATCGTCGTCATCGACTGCCAGGTCGCGAGCGGGCACCTGACGAGCCTCGGGGCGCGTCAGGTCCCGCGGCGGGAATTCGCCGACCTGCTACGGGCGCACGCGGCCCGCGCACCGCGCGGGCGCTGGCTCGAGTCGACGCAAATTGCATTAGGGTGAGCCTTTATGCACAATGCGCGCGGTTTCCGGCACACACCAAAGGCGGCATGTCCAAAGAAGAGTCCATTCAGTTCGAGGGCGAGGTCATCGAAACCCTGCCGAACACGACGTTTCGGGTGAAACTGAAGACCGGACACGTGGTTACGGCGCACATCTCCGGCAAGATGCGCAAGAACTACATCCGCATTCTCACGGGCGACCAGGTCACCGTGGAAATGACGCCGTACGATCTCACCAAGGGTCGAATCGTCTACCGCGGACGCTAGAGCGTCCAAGACGCCCTCCAGCACGTCCACGGCGCACGCCAGGCCCGGCAGTTCAGCCGGTGCGCCGGCGATCCCCCGCGGGCCGCCGGCGCCTGCCCCGTCTCAAGGTTCGTGCGACAGCAGCGCCGGCTCGTCGGCGGCGCGCGTTTCGAGCTTGAGCGACTCGCCGTCCTCGCTCGCCGTCACCTCCACCTGTCCGCCATTGGCGAGCTTGCCGAACAGCAACTCCTCTGCGAGCGGACGCTTGATGAACTCCTGGATGATCCGCGCCATCGGCCGCGCGCCCATCTTCGGATCGTAGCCGCGCTTCGCGATCCAGCGCCGCGCCTTCTCGTCGACGTTCAGCGACACGCGCTTCTGCTCGAGCTGCGCCTCGGTCTCCACCAGCAGCTTGTCCACCACGCGTTCGATGGTCGCCGGGTCGAGTCCGGCGAACTGGATCACCGCGTCGAGCCGGTTGCGGAATTCCGGCGAGAATAGCCGGCGTATGGCCTCCATGCCGTCGGCGGCGGTCTCGGCCTGGGTGAAGCCGATCGCGGGCCGGCTCATCTCGAAGGCCCCGGCATTGGTGGTCATGACGATGATGACGTGCCGGAAGTCCGCCTTGCGGCCGTTGTTGTCGGTGAGCGTGCCGTGATCCATGACCTGCAGCAGCAGGTTGAACACGTCCGGGTGCGCCTTCTCGATCTCGTCGAGCAACAACACGCAGTGCGGGTGCTTGGCGATCGCCTCGGTGAGCAGCCCGCCCTGGTCGAAACCCACGTAGCCCGGGGGAGCGCCGATCAGTCGCGACACGGTGTGGCGCTCCATGTACTCCGACATGTCGAAGCGCACGAATTCCACGCCCATCGCGATCGCGAGCTGACGCGTCACCTCGGTCTTGCCCACGCCGGTCGGGCCCGCGAACAGGAAGGAACCCACGGGCTTGCGCTGGTCGCCGAGCCCGGACCGGGACATCTTGATCGCGGCGGCCAGCGCCTCGATCGCCTTGTCCTGGCCGAAGATGGTGAGCTTCAGGTTGCGCTCGAGATTCTTGAGAAGATCGCGATCCGAGGTCGACACGTTCTTCGGCGGGATGCGCGCGATGCGCGCCACCACGTTCTCGATCTGCGACACGGTGACCGAGGGCTCGCGCTGGTCGGCGGGACGCAGGCGCAGGTTGGCGCCCGCCTCGTCGACCACGTCGATGGCCTTGTCCGGCAGGTGCCGGTCGTTGATGTGGCGGGCCGCGAGCTCGGCGGCGGCGCGCAAGGCATCGTCCTCGTAGGTGATGCCGTGGTGCTCCTCGTAGCGCGACTTGAGTCCGCGCAGGATGTCGATGGTGTCCTGCACCGAGGGCTCGACCACGTCGATCTTCTGGAAGCGCCGCGCGAGCGCGTGGTCCTTCTCGAAGATGCCGCGGTATTCGCTGTAGGTGGTGGAGCCGATGCAGCGAAGTTCGCCGTTGGCGAGCGCGGGCTTGATGAGGTTCGAGGCGTCCATCACGCCGCCGGACGCCGCGCCGGCGCCGATCACGGTGTGGATCTCGTCGATGAAGAGGATCGCACCGGGCTGCTTCTTGACCTCGGCGAGCACGGCCTTCAGACGCTTCTCGAAATCGCCGCGGTACTTCGTGCCCGCGACCAGGGAACCCATGTCGAGCGAGTAGATGGTGGCGTCGAGCAGCACGTCGGGAACCTGGTTCTCGACGATCATGCGCGCGAGGCCCTCGGCGATCGCGGTCTTGCCGACGCCGGCCTCGCCCACGTAGAGCGGGTTGTTCTTGCGGCGCCGGCAGAGAATCTCGATGGTGCGTTCGACCTCCAGCTTGCGGCCGATCAGCGGATCGATCTTGCCGCGCCGCGCCGCCTCGTTGAGGTTGATGGCGTACTTCTCGAGCGCGCTGCCGCCGGCCTCGCCGTCGCGTTCGCCGTCGGCACCCGCCCCGCCCTCGTCGCGCTCGCTGCGCTCCTCGCCGCCGGATTTGGAGAGCCCGTGGGCGATGAAATTCACCACGTCGAGCCGCGACACGTCCTGCATGCTGAGCAGGTAGGCGGCGTGCGACTGCTTCTCGCTGAAGATGGCGACCAGCACGTTCGCCACCGTCACTTCCTTCTTGCCACTCGACTGCACGTGGAACACCGCGCGCTGCAGCACCCGCTGGAAGCCGAGCGTCGGCTGCACGTCGCGGTCCTCGCCGGCCGGCAGGCGTGGCGTGGTCTGTTCGATGAATTGCTTCAGCTCGGACTTGAGCTTGGCGATGTCCGCGCCGCAGGACTTCAGGATTTCGCGGACCTTGGGGGTGTCGAGGATGGCGAGCAGCAGGTGCTCCACCGTCATGAATTCGTGGCGCGCCTCGCGCGCACCCGCGAAGGCGTCGTTCAAGCAAAACTCGAGTTCTTGACTAAGCACTGGTTACGCCTCTTCCAAAGTTGCCATCAGCGGGTGTTGGTGCTGTCGCGCGTAGGCGATCACCTGCGCGACCTTGGTCTCCGCGATCTCGTAGGTGAACACGCCGCACACGCCCTTGCCCTTGGTGTGGACTTCCAGCATGACGCGCGTGGCCTTGGTGCGGTCCATGGAAAAGAACCGCTGCAGGATGTCCACGACGAATTCCATCGGCGTGTAATCGTCGTTGATCAGAATGACTTGGTACAGGGGCGGGCGCTTGAGCTTGGGCGTCGATTCCTCGACGATCAGCCCCGTCCCGTCCCGGCCGCGTTCGGTGTCGCTCATGGATGTACCCGTTATAGGGCTGGCGCGCATGCTTTACAAGCCACGCCAGCAGCCGTCGAAACGGCCGCTGCGCCGTGCGCGCCACCCACTGTAACTTCACTTTAACAAGCCAAAACAAATGCTTGAGGGGTCAAGCGGATAGCCCGTATCATGCAAGCCCACGGTCACCGATCGCACCATGCCCGATCTGCAACCCCCTGACTGGCTCGCACGCCTGCGCGGCTACGGGCCCGAATTCGTGGCGCTGGTGCTCGCCGCCCTGATCGCCGTGGAACTGGGCCGCATCGCACTCGCCTGGCTCGGGCCTGCGCGCACGCCGGAACCTGCAGGTATTGCCGCAAGCGGCGTGCCGACGGCGCAGGGGCTCGATTTGGAGGCGGTCGCCGCAGCGCACCTGTTCGGGGTGGCGCCATCGCCCACCACGGCGCAGGATCCGGCCAACGCGCCGCTGTCGAGCTCGAACCTGACTCTGACCGGGACCATCGCCACGCAGGATCCGCGCCGCGGCGTGGCCATCATCAGCGACGGTGGGCCGGCCAAGGTGTTCGCGGTCGGCGACGCGGTTGGCGGCGCCAGACTGCACTCGGTGTACCTCGACCGGGTCATCCTCGACCGAGCTGGCAGCCTCGAGACCCTGGTGCTGCCGAGGAACGTGCCGGCTTCGATGGCTCGCGCCGCGCCGACCCGAGCGCGTGGCGCCGACCCCCGCACCGCCGCCGCGGTGGAGTCCGCGCGCGAGCGCATCCAACAGGACCCGGGACTCCTCGACCAGGTGATGCGCGTGGTGCCCTCGTACGACAGCGCCGCCGGCAAGCTGCGCGGCTTTCGCGCCTATCCCGGCCGCAATCGCGTCATATTCAGCAAGCTCGGCCTGAAGCCCGGCGACCTCGTGACGGCCATCAACGGCACGCCGCTGGACGACCCGCAGCGCAGTCAGGAAGTCTTCAACACCATCCAGAGCTCCGACCGCGTGACCGTGACCGTGGAGCGGTCGGGCCAGCGTCAGGACATCAGCCTGAACATCGCGCAGGTGATCTCGCAGGCGACCCAGGCACTCGACGAGCCGGGGGGCGCCGCTGGTACCGGCGGCGTGCCGCCGGCCGGGGGTGCACCACCGGGAGGCGAGCCGCCGGGCGCGAGCCTGCCTCCGGGCGAGAAGTAAACGAATCGCCGCGGCACTGGTCCAAAGCGTCCGATCCGACAGGAATCCTTCGAAAGAACCGCTCATGAAATCCTCCTCGACCCATCGGCAAAGCCCCGTATCGCTCGCAGCCTGCGTGCTCGGCGCGCTCCTCCTGACCCAGTCGGCCGGCGCCGCCTCTGCGAATCGGATGCCCGAGGGGGCGACGATCACACCGAACTACAAGGACGCGGACCTCAGCCAGATCATTCAGGCGGTGAGCGAGGTCACGGGCAAGAACTTCATCATCGACCCGCGGGTAAACGCCAAGGTGACGATGTTGTCGGCGACGCCGATGTCGCCGGCCGCCTTCTACGAGGCGTTCCTGTCGGTGCTGCAGGTGTACGGCTACGTGGCGGTGCCGGCCGGCAAGGTGATCAAGATCGTTCCCAACACGGACGCACGCCAGCTGCCCTCGCTCGACCTGCCGAACGAGGTGAGCCCGTCCTCGGACGAGATCGTCACCCAGATCATCACCATGAAGAACGTGAGCGCGGCGCAGCTCGTGCCGTTGCTGCGGCCGCTCATTCCCCAGCAGGGCCACCTGGCCGCCTACCCGAGCGGCAACATGCTCATCATCTCCGACCGGGCGAGCAACGTGAATCGCATCATGCGCATCGTCGAGCGCATGGACGAGAGCGGCGACGAGCCGGTCGAGGTCATTCCGCTGCAGAACGCGAGCGCCTCCGACGTGGTGCGCACGGTCAACCAGTTGAGCCAGGGCCAGGGCGCGGAGGCGGCGGGCGCGGCCGTGAAGGTGGTGGCCGACGAGCGCACCAACAGCGTGCTCATCAGCGGCGAGAAGTCGCTGCGCCTGCGCCTCAAGGCACTGATCGTCAATCTCGACACCCCGACCCAGAAGGGCGGCGACACCCAGGTGCGCTATCTGCGCTACGCGGACGCCGAGAAGATCGCCGAGAAGCTCAAGGGCCAGGCCGCGGCCACCGCCAAGGCCCAGGGCGGCCCGAGCGCGGCCGCGGCCGGCGCGCCCGGCGTGAGCGGCGCCTCGAACCTCGAGGGCGGCACCACCATCTGGGCGGACACGGCCACCAACGCGCTGGTGATCACGGCGCCGCCGAAGATCATGCGCTCGCTGATGGCGGTGATCGACAAGCTCGACATCCGCCGCGCGCAGGTGCTGGTCGAGGCCATCATCGTCGAGGTGGATGTCAACAAGAGCTCGAACCTCGGCGTGCAGTGGATCCTGTACGGCCAGGGCAATTCGGCCGTGCCGGTCGGTATCACCAACTTCCCGGGCTCCGGCACCGGCATCGTCAACCTCCTCGCCGGCGCGCTCGGCGGCGTGGGCACCATCGGCACCGGCATCGGTACGGGCATCGGTACGGGCATCGGCACCGGTATCGGCACGGGCATCGGCACCGGTATCGTCGGCACGCCCATCGGGGGCTTCGGCGCGGTCTCGGGAGCGGCCGCCGCAGCCTCGCAGCTCGGCACCGGCGCGACCCTCGGCATCGGCCGCTACAACGCCAACTCCGGCACCAACTTCGCCGCCATCGTCCAGGCGCTGCGCAGCGACGGATCCAGCAACATCATCTCGACCCCCTCGATCATCACCATGAACAACGAGGAGGCCCAGGTGAAGGTCACCCAGGAGATTCCGCTGATCACGGGCTCCTACACCAACACCACGGCGGCGGTGGGCGGCACCACCAGCCCGTTCCAGACCATCCAGCGCGAGGAGGTCGGCACCATCCTCAAAGTGACGCCGCACATCAACGAGGGCGACTCGGTGCAGCTCAAGATCGAGCAGGAGGACTCCTCGCCGGGCGCGAAGCTGCAGGACTCGGCCGACATCTCCACCAACAAGCGCGCCATCAAGACCACGGTGCTCATCGAGGACGGCGGCATCATCGTGCTCGGCGGTCTGATGTCGGATACCGTGCAGCAGAGCGAGGACCGCGTGCCGGGCCTCGGCGCGATTCCCATCATCGGCAATCTCTTCAAGTCGAGGAGCGGATCGCGGCTCAAGAAGAACCTGCTGGTGTTCATCCGGCCGAAGATCCTGCGCGACTCCGACGCCACCGAGGCTGCCAGCGAGCAGAAGTACGGCGAGGTGCGCGGCGATCAGAAGACCCTCACCAAGGGCAAGATCAATCTCCTGCCGGGCGAACGGCAGCCGGTGATTCCCGAGATTCCGCCCGGATCGCTGCTGCATCGTGACGGGGCGCCGCGCGACGCCAATCCGCAGGGCGCCACTCCGAATCGGCCGGCACCGGCACCGCCACCGGCGACCGAGCCCGAGCCCGCACCCGCGAGTCCGCCGGGCACGCCGGCGAGCCCCCCGCCCGCCGCGGGCAACGGGAGCCCGCCGCGGTGAACGCGCTCGTGCAGGAAGCGAAGGAGCGCAAGCTCGCCTTCCCGTTCGCCAAGCGCCACGGCGTGCTGGTGCGCGCGGTGGACGACGAGGTCGCGGACGTGGTGTGCCGGCCCGGCGTGACGCCGCAGGCGCTCGCCGAGGTGCGCCGCTTCGTCGGGGTGCCGCTCAAGATCGAACGGGTGTCGCCGGAGAGCTTCGACGAGTTGTTGCGCCTCGCCTACGAAGCCGGCACCGGTACCACCATGCAGATGCTCGAGGGGCTCGACGAGAACACCGATCTCGCGCACCTGGCCGAGGACATCCCCGAGTCCTCGGACCTGCTGGAGAGCGAGGACGAGGCGCCCATCATCCGCCTGATCAACGCGGTGCTCACGCAGGCCGTGAAGGAGAACGCCTCCGACATCCACATCGAGCCGTACGAGAACCGGCTGGTGATCCGCTTCCGGGTGGACGGCGTGCTGCGCGAGGTGCTGCAGACCAAGCGTGCGGTGTCGCCGCTGGTGGTGTCGCGCATCAAGGTGATGTCGAAGCTCGACATCGCCGAGCGGCGCCTGCCGCAGGACGGCCGCATCTCCCTGCGCATCGCCGGCCGCCCGGTGGACGTGCGCGTCTCCACCCTGCCCTCGGGGCACGGCGAGCGCGTGGTGCTGCGTTTGCTCGACAAGCAGGCGGGACGCATCGAACTGACCGCGCTCGGCATGGACCCGCGCACCCAGGGCGCGATGGATGAGCTCATCCACAAGCCGCACGGCATCATCCTGGTCACCGGGCCCACCGGCTCGGGCAAGAGCACGACGCTCTACGCCTCGCTGGAACGCATCAACGACAACACCCGCAACATCATGACGGTCGAGGATCCGATCGAGTACTACATCGACGGCATCGGCCAGACCCAGGTCAATACCAAGGTGGAGATGACCTTCGCGCGCGGACTGCGCGCGATCCTGCGCCAGGACCCGGACGTGGTGATGATAGGCGAGATCCGCGACCTCGAGACCGCGCAGATCGCCGTGCAGGCGAGCCTCACCGGCCACCTCGTGCTCTCCACGCTGCACACCAACACCGCGGTCGGCGCGGTCACGCGCCTGCGCGACATGGGCATCGAACCCTTCCTGCTCTCCTCGAGCCTGATCGGCGTCATGGCGCAGCGCCTGGTGCGGGTGCTCAACCCGGACACCAAGGAGCAATTCACGGCCGGGGAATTCGAGCGCCGGCTCTTGAACCTCCGGGCGGGCGACCCGGCGATGACGCTCTATCGTCCGGCCAACGAACCGGGCGGCGGCTACCGGGGCCGCACCGGTATCTACGAGCTGATCACCGTCGACGATCACATGCGCACCATGATCCACGACGGCGCCTCGGAGCAGGAACTCGAGCGCTACGCACGCACCTTGAGTCCCGGCATCCGCGACGACGGCCGGCGCAAGGTGCTCGCCGGCGAGACCACCCTCGAAGAGGTGCTGCGCGTCACCCGCGAGGATTGATGGGCGCCTTCGAGTACACCGCGCTCGACGCCGCGGGCCGCGAGCGCAAGGGGCTGATCGAGGGCGACAACCCGAAACACGTGCGCCAGCTGCTGCGCGAACGCCAGTTGCTGCCGCTCGACATCCAGGAGGCCGCGCAGCGCGAACAGCGCCAGGCGCGATCCCGGCGGCTGTTCGGACGCGGCATCTCGGCGCTCGACCTCGCCCTGCTCACCCGCCAGCTCGCCACGTTGCTGCGTTCCGGACTGCCGCTCGAGGAATCGCTGCAGGCGGTCGGCGAACAGACCGAGAAGCCGCGCGTGCAGCGCATCGTTCTCGGGGTGCGCGCCAAGGTGGTCGAAGGCCACCCGCTCGCCGACGGACTGAAGGACTTTCCGCAGGCCTTCCCCGAGATCTACCGCGCCACCATCGCCGCCGGCGAGCAGTCCGGCAAGCTCGACGCCGTGCTCGAGCGGCTCGCCGACTACACCGAGTCGCGCCAGGCCATGGGCCAGCAGGTGAGCAACGCCCTGGTCTACCCCATCGTGCTCCTGGTGCTGTCGTTCGCCATCGTCTCCTTCCTGCTCGCCTACGTCGTGCCGCAGGTGGTGGCTGTGTTCGAGTCGGGCCACCAGGAACTGCCGTTCGCCACTCGGTTGCTGATCGGCACGAGCGATCTGATCCGGCACGACTGGCCGTACGGCGTGGTCGCCGTGGGTCTCGCGGTGTGGGGGTTTCGGCGCTGGCTTCGCGCGCCGGCGGCGCGCCTGAAGTTCGACGGCTTCATGCTCAAGGTGCCGCTGGTCGGCAAGGTGATCCGCGGCCTGAACACCGCGCGCTTCTCGCGCACCTTGAGCATCCTCACCGCGAGCGCCGTGCCGGTGCTCGATGCACTGCGCATCTCCGGCGACGTGGTGGCGAACCTGCCCATGAAGCGGGCGGTTGAGGAGGCGGCGCTGCGGGTGCGCGAGGGCGCGCCCATCGGTCGGTCGCTCGCGGCGCGCAAGCTCTTCCCGCCGATGATGGTGCACCTCATCTCGAGCGGCGAGAGCAGCGGCGAACTGGAGAAGATGCTGGAGCGCGCGGCGGCGAATCAGGAGCGGGAGATGGACGGGCTGCTCTCCACGCTCACCAACCTCCTCGGCCCCTTCATGGTGGTGTTCATGGGCGGCGTGGTGATGTTCATCGTCATCGCGCTGCTGCTGCCCATCTTCCAGTTGAACGAACTCGTCAAGTGAGACGCAGGTTCGCGACTGCGCACGCGTAATCTTCGGGGTATTGCGCCTGCCACCGCTTTGAGTTTATAAACCGCGCGTGATCGGCGTGAGCATCGCGTAGGCTGGCGAAGCATGAGCGAAAAACCCGAATCCGACGAATTCGAGGAAGAGGACGCCGAGGACTCTCCGCCCGGCGGCGACGACGTCGACGTCGATCACATCATGCGCGACGTCGAGTCGCAGCGGCGGCGCGCGCCCAAGGGCGCCGAGCCGGCGTGGCGGCGCCTGGAGCGCGTGATGGAGGAGCGGCGCACCGCGGAGCTGCTCAGCGACTTCGACGACTACGAGATCGGGGAGAGCGAGGGCGGCGAGCCCCCGCCGGACGACAAACCGGCGCGAAAGAAGAAAAAAGCGCGCTGACCCGCGCCGCGCACGGTGCGCGGCGTGTGAAGGCGCCAGGGATGGTCGGTGGTATTCAACACTCTGACGTTCGCGGCGTTCTTCGCCTGCGTTCTGCTGCTGCACAACCTTCCGCTGCCGTGGACGGCACGCAAGGTGAACCTGCTGCTGGCGAGCTACGTGTTCTACTCCGCGTGGAACCCGCCGTTCGTGGTGCTGCTGTGGATATCCACGGTGGTCGACTGGTACGCGGCGCAGGGGCTGGTGAAGTCCGACCGGCCCGCGGCCCGCCGCGCCTGGATGCTGCTCTCGGTGGTGGCGAACTTGGGGATGTTGCTCTACTTCAAGTACGGCAACTTCCTGCTCGAGAACTTCACCGCGCTCCTGCAGGCCGCGGGCGTGCAATATCACCCTCCCCACACCGACATCGTGCTACCCGTGGGCATCTCGTTCTACACCTTCGCGACCATGTCCTACACGCTGGACGTGTATCTGCGGCGGGCGCTCCCCGCGCGCAACTTCCTCGACTACGCGCTGTTCGTGACCTTCTTCCCGCACCTGGTCGCGGGTCCCATCATGCGGCCCACCGAACTCGTGCCGCAGTTCGAGCAGCCGCGGCGCGCCACGGGACGCATGCTCGCCTTCGGCTTGGGGTTGATGACGCTCGGGCTGTTCGACAAGGTGGTGCTCGCCGACACGCTGCTCGCGCACACGGTCGAGCGCGTCTACGACGCGACACAGGCGCCGGGTGCGCTCGACGCCTGGATAGCCACCCTCGCCTTCAGCGGCCAGATCTTCTGCGACTTCGCCGGCTACTCGACCACCGCCATCGGCGCCGCGCTGTGTCTGGGCTTCGCCATGCCCGACAACTTTCGCTTCCCGTACGCGGCGGTGGGGTTCTCCGACTTCTGGCGCCGCTGGCACATCACGCTGTCCTCGTGGCTGCGGGACTATCTCTACATCCCGCTCGGCGGCAACCGCCACGGGCCGGCACGCACCTACCTCGCGTTGATGACCACGATGCTGCTCGGGGGACTTTGGCACGGCGCGAATTGGACCTTCGTCGCCTGGGGCGGACTACACGGGCTGTACCTGTCGGCGGAGCGGGCGCTGCGTGCACGGTTCGCCGGCTATCGACCGGCTCCATGGGCGCTTCTCGGGCTCGGCTTGCTCACCTATCTGCTGGTGGACGTCACCTGGGTGTTCTTCCGCGCCAAGGACTTTCCCACCGCGTGGCGGGTGCTCACGGGCATGCTGGGCGCACACGCCGGCGCCAAGCCGCGCCTGGAGGCCTCGGCCGTGATCATCACCCTCACCGTGATCACGGGCATCCTCGTCACCCACTGGGCCATGCGCCGGCGCACGCTCGAATCGGTGGTGGCGCGCACGCCCGCACCCGTGATCGCGGGCGCGTGGTCGGTGATGCTGTTCCTGATCGTCATCTCCCAGGGCACCGGCAATGCGTTCATTTACTTCCAGTTCTGAGTCGCCGCAGGGTTCGGTGACGCCGAGCGCGGAGCGTCTCACCGCCGCCGATCGGCCCGGCGAGGCCCAACCGGTGCCCGAGCGGCCGGTGCCCGATCGACCCTTCGGCGTGCTGCTGCTCGTGGCGCTGGCGCTGTTCGCGGCGATGCTCGGCGGCTGGGAAGGCTACTGGCGTGCGCAGGGCGCGGTGCCCGGCGCGCACGACGACGCGGCGCTGTGGGCGATCCAGCGGCGGCGCATCGACGCGGGCGAAGGCGACGCGACGGTGATCACCGCGGCCTCGCGCAGCCTCTTCGACGTCGAACTGCCGGTGTGGGAGCGGCTCTCGGGCCGGCGGCCCATCCAGCTCGCCATCGCCGGCACCTCGCCCGCGTTCGCGGTGGAGGACCTCGCCGCCGATCCGAAATTTCACGGCCGGCTGCTGATCGGCATCGCGCCCGACGTCTTCTTCTCGGGCTACGAGTTCATGAAGGGATTCGGCGAGTTCACCCACAAGGAATCGCCCTCGCAGCGCGTCGGCAAGTGGCTGTCCATGCACCTGGTCGAGCCCTATTTCGCCTTCTACGACGACGACTTCGCGCTCTCCACGGTGCTGCAACGGCAGACGTTCTGGCCGGACTCGTTCGGCCGCCCACGGGTGCTGCACGTGCGCAAGCTCTCGGTGATGGAGCCCGACCGCAACAATTTCATGTGGAGCAAGGTGGAGAACGATCCCGACTACCGGGCGCTCTGCCGGCGCGTGTGGGCGCAGGAATTCGATCCGCCGTCCACGGACCCCAAGGAGATCGCCGAGACGCGCAAGACGCGTGACGCGCAGATCGAGCGCATGGTCAAGGCGATCGCGACGCTGCGCGCGCGCGGCGTGCCGGTGGTGTTCGTGCGCGAGCCGAGCGCCGGCGACTACCTCGCCTACGAGAATCGCGATTATCCGCGCGCCGAGACCTGGGATCCGCTGCTCGCGCGCACCGGCGCACCCGGGATCTATTTCTCGGACTACCCGCAGCTCACCCACTACGACCTGCCCGAGTGGTCGCACATGTCGAAGGCGAGCGCCGAGCGCTACACCGCGGATCTGTACCACATCCTCTCGACCGACTTCGCCGCGGCCGGTCACTGGTAGTCGAGCGCCCGGCGGCAGTCGATCGGCCGCGGGTCGGCGCGGCCGGCCCGCCGGCCGGCGCTCGCATCAGTGAAAGTTGCGCGCAGACACCACGAGTTCGCCGAGCCAGCCGGACAGGTCGACCAGCCGGCGCGCGATCACGTGCAGCACCGCGCCCTCGATCTGCACGGTGCCGCGCACGAGCAGCAGCCGCGATTCGAGCAGCGCCGCGCGCTGCGCCTCGGCGACGCGTTCCCAGACGATGAGGTTGGCGTGCCCCGCCTCGTCCTCCAGGGTCACGAAGGTGACGCCGCCGGCGCTCGCCGGCCGCTGACGGGTGATCACCAGCCCCGCGGTGGCCACGCGCGCGCCGTTCGGCGCATTCCATAGCTCGCGGGTGGCGAGCACGCCGCGTGCGGCGAGCCGCTCGCGCAGCAGCGCAAGCGGGTGGCGTCGCAGCGTGAGGCCGATGCTGGCGTAATCGGCGACGATGTCCTGGCCCTCGCGCGGCGCACGCAGCAGCGGCACCCCCTCCTCCGCCGCGGTGGCCGCCGGCAGCAGCGGCATCGGCCGCTCGACGCCGCCGACTCGCCAGGCGGCGCGGTGACGATGACCGGCGAGCGCGGCGAGCGCGTCGGCGGCGGCGAGCGCCTCCAAATCGCGCCGCTCGAGCGCGGCCCGCTCGGCGAGGTCGGCGAGGTGCGCGAACGGCCGCGTCGCGCGCGCCGCGAGCAGCCGTTGCACCCCATCCGCCGAGAGGTGCTTGACCAGCCGCAACCCCAAGCGGATGGCGGCGCGGCCGTCACTGCGCCGCTCGAGCGTCGAGTCCCAGGCACTCACCGTGACGTCGACGGGCCGCACCTCGATGCCGTGGGCGCGCGCATCGCGAATGAGCTGCGCCGGTGCGTAGAAGCCCATGGGCTGGCTGTTGAGCAGCGCGGCGCAGAACGCGGCCCCTTCATGCGCCTTCAGCCACGCCGAAACGTACACCAGCAGCGCGAAGCTGGCGGCGTGCGACTCGGGAAAGCCGTATTCGCCGAAGCCGAGGATCTGCCGGAAGATCTGCTCGGCGAAGCTCTCGGGATAGCCGCGCTCGCGCATGCCGTCGATGAGCCGCCGCTGGAAGGGCTCGAGTCCGCCCTTGCGCTTCCAGGCCGCCATGGCGCGCCGCAGCCCATCGGCCTCGCCGGGGGTGAAACCGGCGGCGACGATGGCGAGTTGCATGACCTGTTCCTGGAAGATCGGCACCCCGAGGGTGCGCTTCAGCACCGCCTCGACCGCGGGACTCGGATAGGTCACCCGCTCCTCGCCGTTGCGGCGCCGCAGATACGGGTGCACCATCTCGCCCTGGATGGGCCCCGGCCGCACGATGGCCACCTCGATCACGAGGTCGTAGTAGTTGCGCGGCTTCAGGCGCGGCAGCATGGACATCTGGGCGCGCGACTCGATCTGGAACACGCCCACCGTGTCGGCGCGGCCGATCATCTCGTACACGGCCGGATCCTCCGGCGGCACGCTCGCGAGATCGAGGCGGTGCGGCAGTGCGCGCACGCCGTCGAAGCCGTTGACGAGATCGAAGGCGCGGCGGATGGCGCTGAGCATGCCCAATCCCAGCACGTCCACCTTGAGCAGGCCGAGCGCGTCGAGGTCGTCCTTGTCCCACTGGATGACCGTGCGCTCCGGCATGGCGGCGTTTTCGATGGGCACCAGCTCGTCGAGACGGCCGCGCGCGATCACGAACCCGCCGACGTGCTGCGACAGGTGGCGCGGAAATCCCAGAATCTCGCGCGCGAGGGCGAGCAGCCGGCGTGTGGCGGGCGCCTCCGGGTCGAAGCCCGCCGCCTGCAGCCGCGCGGGATCGACACGTTCGCCGTCCCACCACTGCACGCCGCGCGCGAGCCGGTCGATCGCGGCGGGGGCCATCCCCAGCGCCTTGCCGACGTCGCGCAGCGCGCTGCGCGGCCGGTAACTGATCACGGTGGCCGCGAGCGCGGCGCGCTCGCGACCGTACTTGGCGTAGAGGTACTGGATGACCTCCTCGCGCCGCTCGTGCTCGAAGTCCACGTCGATGTCCGGCGGCTCGTTGCGCTCCTTGGACACGAAGCGCTCGAACAGCATGGACATGCGCGAGGGATCGACCGCGGTGATGCCGAGGCAGTAGCACACCGCCGAATTGGCGGCCGAGCCGCGGCCCTGACAGAGGATGCCGCGCGAGCGCGCGTGGCGCACCACGTCGTGCACCGTGAGGAAGAACGGCTCGAACGACAGCTCGGCGATGAGCGCGAGCTCGTGCTCGAGCGTGCTGCGCACGCCCTCGGGCACGCCGCCCGGCCAGCGCACGGCGGCGCCCGCGTAGGTGAGCGCGCGCAGGTGGCTCGCGGGCGTCGCGCCGGGCGGCACGATCTCCTGCGGATACTCGTAGCGCAGCTCGTCGAGGGAGAAGCGGCAGCGCGCGGCGATCTCGAGCGTCGCCTCGAGCAGGGGCGGCGGGTAGAGCGCTCGCAACCGCTCGAGACTGCGAAGGTGCCGTTCACCGTTCGGGTACAGCTCGTAGCCGAGCGTGGCGAGCGGCGCGTTCAGGCGGATCGCGGTGAGCACGTCCTGCACGGCACGCCGGCTGCGGCGATGCATGTGCACGTCGCCGGCGGCGACGCACGGCAGCCCGAGGCGGTTGCCCAAGCCGGTGAGCGCGTCGAGCCGGCGGACGTCGTTGCCGCCGGTGAGCAATTCCACGGCCACCCACAGCCGCCCGTCGAAACGCTCCTTGAGCCAGCGGCCTTCGGCTTCCTGCGCGGGCAGCGCCGCGCGCCCGGGCTGCGGCAGCCAGAGCAGCAGACAGCCGTCGAGGGCGCCGGTGAGATCGTCGCGCTGCAGCCGGTAGCCGCCCTTCGGCGCGGCCCGGCGGGCATTGCTCACGAGCCGGCTCAAGGCGCCGTAGGCGGCACGGTCGGCGGCGAGCGCGACCAGGTGCGGCCCGCCGTCGCAGCGCAGTTCGGCGCCGACGATGAGCGGCAGACCGTGCTCCTTGGCCGCCACGTGCGCGCGCACCACGCCCGCGAGCGAGCACTCGTCGGTGAGCGCGAGCGCGGCGTAGCCCAGGGCCGCGGCGCGCTCGACGAGCTCCTCGGGGTGCGAGGCGCCGCGCAGGAAGGTGAAGTTGCTGAGGGCGTGCAGCTCGGCGTACACGGCGAAACGCTCGACGGCCGGGTCAGGCGAACACGCCGTGCAGGTACCAGTGGCGGGTGCGCCGCTCCTGAAAGATCCAGCAACGCGCGCCGCCGCGGCGCGCCACGTAGTAGTCGCGCGCCACGTCGCGTCCGTCCCACCAGCCGCTCTCGATGCGCTCCGGCCCCCGTTCGAGCACGAAAGCCCCGCGGTTCGAGGCGTCGGCGAGCGGCGCGCTGACAGGCTCGGGCTCGGCGAGCAGCCACACCGGCCGCGGCACCTCGACGGCGGCCGGCGCGCCCCCGGGGCCGGCGTGGCCGCTGCGATCCGCACGCTCGCCGCAGGGGACGCGGCGAGCGTGCGCCGCGACCGGCGCGGCGCGCTGCCAGGCGCTTTCAGGACGGTGATCGGCGACGGCGCGCAGGCCGTACACCGCCGCCTCGCCGAGCCGCGCCCGCAGCCGCTCGATGAGCTCGGGTGCGGCGTCGCCGGCGGCGGCGCTGGTACCCGCCGCCGCGAACACGTCGAGCGACTCGCCGGGCAGCGGCAGCAGCACGCCGGCGCAGAGCTCGATGGCGCGCACCGGCGCCTTCAAGTCGAGGCGTTCCAGGCGCTCGATCAAGACGCGCCGCATGCGTTGCCGATCGCTGGTGACGCTGGCGAGCCCGACGAACACCCGGGTGGCCGGCAATCCGCGATGCGCGAGCCGCAATTGCAGGCGCTGCGTGCCGGCGCGCCGATGGCGCAGGAAATCCGCGCAACGCTCGAGCAGCGGCTCGATGGCCCACGCGAGGCCGGCGGCGTGCTCGATCTCGGTCTCCGGATCCAGGCGCTGGCGGAAGCGTTCGCGCGGCAGGTGCGCGCGGCGCGGCTCGGCGCAACGGCCGAACGCCTGGTCGAGATCACGCAGCAGTCCCTTGCCGAAGCGACGCGCGAGGCCGGCGCGCGGCAGACGCGCCACCTCGGCGAGCCGGGTCACCCCGAGCCGGGCGAGCGCTCGGCGCCGTTCGAGATCCCAGCCCGTGCAGCCGAGCGGCAGATCGCCGAGGGCGGCCGCGAGCTGCCCCGGTGCGTCGAGCAGCGTGCGGCGACCGGCGCGCGCGAGCCACAGCGCCGCCCGCGCGCAGGGCGCCACCGCGCCGCGGGCGTCGATGTCGAGCGCTGCCCAGGTGGCGTCGATCCGCGCCACGAGGTCCGCGAGCGGGCCGAACAGCCGCAGGCTGCCGCGCAGTTCGAGCAGCAGCGCGGCCGGCGGCTCGAGGCTCACCCAGGAAGTGAAGGTGTGCGCGTACCGGGCGAGGCGCTCGAGCTCGGCACCGGCCGGCGCGCCGCCGGCGGCTGGCGTCGCCGGCGCAGCGAGGTGCGGGAACACCACGGCGTACCAGAGCAGCGCGGGACGCAGCACCGGTTGCGGCTGCGGCGCGGGCGGTCGCGGCGCAGGCGGCTCGCCGCCGATGAGCGGCCGCGGACGCACGCGGGCGGCTCCGGGTGGCGCATCCGGCGCGGGGCCGAACAGGTCGGCGGTACGCGGGTCGCGGGCGCGGGCGCTCATGGCAACGGCAGCGCCACCGGCCCGGGACAACCGCCCTGCACCTTGATGAGGTCGATCTGCGTGGCGCGCTCCTGCGCGTGCAACCAGACCCGCAAGGCGGCCGGCGAGGATTCGAAGCGGTGCCGCTCGGGGCGGAACAGCACGCCCAGCGTGCGGCCGGACTCGGCCGCGAGCTTCAGCCGGCGCAGCCAACGATCGTCGGTCCCTTTCAGCCACAGGAGCACGGCCGCGCACACGCCGGCGCCGAGCGCCTGCTCGGCGGCCCAGAGCGCTTCGGTGGCGGTGGCGGGGCGCACCACGAGCAGGTGGTCGAGGTCCACGCCGGACTGTGCCAGCGCAGGAGCGTACGGCTCGTGAGGTGGTGCGATCCAGACCAGCCAGCCCGTACGTCCCTCGGGCGCGCGCTGTGCGGCGACCAGGGCAGGCAGGAACAGGTCGATTTCCCCGAGACCGGCGTCGGCGAGGAGTACCTCGACCAGCGAACCGATGGGCCAGCCGCCGCCCGGAAGCCGTGCGTCGAGTTCAGGCCGTCCCGTCGACCACGCCGGCCGCGTGACGGCGGCCGCAGCGTCCTTTAGGCGAAAGACGCGCGCGTCGGCGAGGATGTCGGCGAGCGATGGCGACTCACGCGGCATCCACGTCTTTACCGCGGCGCAGGACCCCGACCACGACCCCCTCGATGATCATGGGCTGTTCCTTGAGGTTCACCTTGATCGGCTCGAAGTCCTCGTTCTCCGGCAGCAGCCACACGATCGGGCCTTCCTGGCGATAGCGCTTCACGGTGACCTCGTTTTCCAGCCGCGCCACCACGATCTGGCGATTGCGCACCTCGGGGGTGCGATGCACGGCGACGAGGTCGCCGTCCAGGATGCCGGCGTTCTTCATGCTCATGCCGCGCACCTTGAGCAGGTAGTGCGGCCGTGGCTGGAACAGGTTCGGGTCGATCTGGTAGCGGCTCTCGATGTGTTCCTCGGCGAGTATCGGACGGCCGGCGGCCACGCGGCCGATCAGCGGCAGGCCGAGCTGCTCGCGCAGGATGTCCTTCAATTGGATCCCGCGCGAAGCGCCGGGAATGAGGTCGATCACGCCCTTGCGCTGCAGGGCGCGCAGGTGCTCCTCGGCCGCGTTCGGCGACTTGAAGCCGAGGGTACGCGCGATCTCCGCGCGCGTCGGCGGCATGCCGTGCTCGGCGATGGCGTCCTGGATCAGACGAAGAATCTGCGTTTGACGCGGCGTGAGGTCGGACATGGCGGAAACCTGTATATGCAGACAGTATTGTGAGTATATACAGGCGGAGACGATTGGCAAGCCCACGCAAGGCCGGCTATCGTCCCCTCACCCATGCGCAAACCCCGACACCCTGGCACGACGTCGAGCCGCAGCGACCGCGAGCTCGGCATGGACCGGAGCATCACCCGGCGCGATTTCCTGCAAGGCGTGGCCGTGAGCGCGGCGACGGCCGCCGCCGCTCCCCTGCTCCCCACCGGCCATCCCGCCTTCGCCGCCGAGACGGCGCCCGCGGCCGCCGACCCGGCGATGCCATCGCAGGGCGCGGCGGTGACGTCGCAGGACGCGGCCGGCTACTACCCGCCCCGGCTCACTGGGCTGCGCGGCAGCCACCCGGGATCCTTCGAGAACGCGCACCGGCTCGCGCACGGCGATGCACCGCCGCAGCCGACGCTGCTGCCCGAGCGCTACGACTTGATCGTGGTGGGCGCCGGCATCAGCGGCCTGGCGGCGGCGCACTTCTACCGCCGCGCCGCCGGCGCGCAGAGCCGCATCCTGCTGCTCGACAATCACGACGACTTCGGCGGCCACGCCAAGCGCAACGAATTCGAGCTCGGCGGCCGCATGCACCTCATGAACGGCGGCACGCTGGAGATCGACAGCCCGCGCCCCTACGGCCCGGTGGCCGCCGAGTTGATCAAGGCGCTGGGCATCGACGTCGAGCGCCTGGCGCGCACCACCCAGCATCCCCACTTCTACGAGCGCATAGGTCTCGACGGCGGCGTGTTCTTCGACCGCGAGACCTTCGGCGCGGACAAGCTGGTGGTGGGCCTCGGCGGCCGTCGGCCGCTCGCCGCGGCGCTGCGCGAGGCGCCGCTGCCGCCGGCCGCCCGCGCCGACGTGCTGCGCATCGAAACCGGTGCGGTGGACTATCTCCCCGGGCTCGCCGCGGACGAGAAGAAGGACCGGCTGTCGCGCATCAGCTACCTCGCCTTCCTGCGCGATCTGGCGCACGTCGACCCGGCGGCGCTCAAGTTCTATCAGGCGCGCACCCAGGGCGAGTGGGGCGTGGGCATCGACGCGGTGTCGGCGCTCGATGCCTGGGGATTCGGGCTGCCGGGATTTCGCGGACTGAACCTGCCCAAGGGCGCGATCCGCCGCATGGGCTTCACTCCCGCCGGCTACGAGGAGACGGGCGGCTCGTATCGGCTGCACTTTCCCGACGGCAACGCCACCATTGCGCGTCTGCTGGTGCGCGACCTGATTCCGGACGCGCTGCCCGGTGCGGGGGCGGCCGACGCGGTCACGGCGCGCGCCCGCTATGCCGAACTCGACCGGCCGCAAGGCCCGGTGCGGCTGCGCCTGTCGAGCACCGCGGTCCGGGTGCGCCACGTCGGCGATCCCGACGCGGCGCGCGAGGTCGAAGTGACCTACGTGCGCGGCGGCGAGGCATTCACGGTGCGCGGCGCGGGCGTGGTGCTCGCCGGCTACAACATGATGATTCCCTACCTGTGTCCGGAGCTGCCGGAGCGCCAGAAGCAGGCGCTGCACGCACTGGTCAAGACCCCGCTCGTGTACACCACCGTGGCCTTGCGCGACTGGCGCGCCTTCGCGCGCCTGGGCGTGCACCGGGTGTATGCACCGGGCAGCTATCACAGCTACTTTCGCCTGAATCCGCACGTGAACGTCGGCGACTACACGAGTGAAACCTCGCCGCGCCGGCCCATCCTCGTGCACATGGTGCGCACGCCCTGCAAACCCGGCCTGCCGGAACACGACCAGAACCGCGCCGGGCGCACCGAACTGCTGGCGACGCCGTTCGACGTTTTCGAGCGCAACGTGCGCGCACAGCTGGCGCGCAGCCTCGCCGGCGGCGGCTTCGACCCGGCGCGCGACATCGTCGGCCTGACGGTCAACCGCTGGCCGCACGGGTACGCGCCGGAGTACAACCCGCTGTTCGATCCGGACGTGCCGGAGGACGAGCGCGCGCACGTGGTCGGTCGCGCCCCCTTCGGCCGCATCGGCATCGCCAACTCGGATTCAGGCGGTGGCGCCTACACCGACGTCGCCATCGAACAGGGGCACCGAGCGGTGATGGAAGTGCTGGCGCGCGCCTAACGCGGCTTCGCGACGGTTTGATGACGCGCGCGAATTATCACGGTCGACCTTCGGGAAATTCTTAACGCGCCTTAATTTTGAGGCGCAACTGCCCGAAAATTTGTCGCTTTTTGGCGAAATAAAGGGGTTTTCATTTGCAATCGCCGCGCGCTTTTGGCTTGATGCGAGGCTGTGTTGCGAAGTACGTGGATTTAGTGAGGATGCATCCTCCGATTCGCGTGTCGCGACACTTCGGTCTTGCCGAAACCAACGAATCAACCCTAGGGGAATCGATATGAAACTCAGCACGACTCTCAAGGCCTCGCTCGCCGCCGCTTGCGTCATCGCGTTCGCCGGCTGCACCGACCTGAAGCCGATCCAGTCGCAGGTCGACGATCTGAAGTCGCAGGTCAGCAAGCTGCAGAGCGACACGGCGAAGGCCTCGAGCGACGCCGCCGCCGCCAAGAGCGCGGCTGCCAGCGCGTCGTCGGCCGCCTCGGCCGCGCAGAGCACGGCCAACCAGGCCCTCTCCACCGCGCAGTCGAACTCGACCGCCATCGAAGCGATCAACGAGAAGATCGATCGCATGTTCAAGAAGTCGGTGTCGAAGTAAGCTTCGATCCCGTTCTTTCGATGAACGAAGACGCCGCGGCAACCCCGCGGCGTTTTTTTTTGGTGCGAGCGGATGGGCCTTGAGCCTGCGGGACCGATCCCCGCGGGGCTTGCCGTCAGCGCGAGACCGCCACCGGGATGCCGTCGGCGCGCGCGAAGGCGCCCTCCGCGGCCGCCCAGTCGATCTTCGCGTGCTGCCGCGCGGTGGCCGCGACGATGGCGCGGGTCAACTGGGTTTCATCCGCCGCCGCCTGCGGGTCGTCACCCGCCAGCGGGTGGTGCACCTCGACGTACAAAACGCCCCGGTCCCAGCCGGCCTTGACGCGCTGATTGACGATGCGCACCGGCGTGCCCACCGGCACCTCGCGGAACATGAACTCGATGTCCTCGGGGAACAGCCGGATGCAGCCGTGCGTGACCTGCATGCCGACGCCGACGGGCTTGTTGGTGCCGTGGATCAGATAGGCGCCGCCGGGCACGCCGAGGCGCATCGCGTAGGCGCCGAGCGGATTGTCCGGCCCCGGCGGCACGGCACCGGGAAGGGTGTCGCCGTCCTCGCGCAGGTGCGTCTCGCGCACCGACTGCGGCGGATACCAGGTCGGATCCTTTTCCTTCCTCACCACCCGGGTGAGCCCGAGCGGCGTCTTCCAGTCCATGCGGCCGACGCTGATGGGGTGGGTCTCCACCACGGCGCGGCCCTGTGCATCGGTGCGGTAGTAGTAGAGCCGCTCCTCGGGCAGGTTCACCACGATGCCCTCGTGGGGCGCGTCCGGCAGCAGGTGCGCGAGCGGCAGGCGCACGTGCGCGCCGTCGCGCGGCACCCAGGGATCGATCCCCGGATTAGCGGCCACGATCTCGTCGAAGCCGACGTCGTGCGCACGGGCGATGTCGGGCAGTGTGTCCGCCCGCGAGGCCACCACCGACTCGTCGGCGCCGACCATGTCCTGGTCCGGCGCCAGTGTGAAGGTGCCGGCACGGGCCGCGGCGGCGAGCAGCAGCGCGCAGGGCAGCAACCGGATGGCGGCGCGGGCCGCGCCCACTCGCTGCATCGCCATCAGAAGCGAATCAGCGCGGAACCCCAGGTGAAGCCGCCGCCGAAAGCCTCGAGCAGCAGCAACTGGCCGCGCTTGATACGGCCGTCGCGCACCCCGGTGTCGAGCGCCAACGGCACCGACGCCGCGGAGGTGTTGCCCTGCTCGGCGATGGTGACGATGACGCGCTCCGGCGGCATGTCGAGCCGGCGCGCGATCGCCTCGATGATGCGGATGTTGGCCTGGTGGGGAATGAGCCAGTCCAGGTCTTGACGGGCGACGCCGCAGGCTTCGAGAGTCTCGGACACCAGCCCACCGAGCGTGTTGACGGCGAACTTGTAGACTTCGTTGCCCTTCATCTGCACGCCCGCCTTGCCCTGGCGCACCAGGCCGAAGCCCTTGGAGACGCCGTCCGGATACAGCAGCAGATCCTTGTAGCGCCCGTCGGAGTGCAGCCGGGTGCAGATGATCCCCGGATCCTTCGAGGGCTTGAGCACCACCGCGCCGGCGCCGTCGCCGAACAGCACGCAGGTGCCGCGGTCGGTCCAGTCGACGATGCGGGTGAGCGTCTCGGCGCCCACCACCAGCGCGCACTTCGCATCGCCCAGGCGCACGAACTTGTCGGCGACGCCGAGCGCGTACAGGAAGCTGCTGCAGGCGGCCTCCAGGCTGAAGGCCGCGCAGCCGTGAATGCCGAGACGGTCCTGCAGGAGCGTGCCGACGTTCGGGAACACGAGATCCGGCGTGGTGGTGCCGACGCAGATGAGGTCGATATCGCCCGGGCCCACGCCCGCCGCTTCCATGGCGCGGCGCGCGGCCTGTTCCGCGAGGTCGGTGGTGGTCTGCCCCTCGGCGGCGATGTGGCGCCTGGAGATGCCCGTGCGGGTGCGGATCCACTCGTCGGTGGTGTCGACCAGCTTCTCGAGCTCGGCGTTGGTCAGCACGCGCTCGGGCAGGTAGCTGCCGGTGCCGACGATCGTTGAGTACATGATGTCGTCAGGTCCCGTTCTGGAAGCGGCGTGCGATGCGCGCCGTCACGTCGTGACGCGCCTCGAGAATCGCGACCTCGACCGCGCGTTGAAAACCGAACTCGTCGGCGCTGCCGTGACTCTTGATCACGATGCCGTTGAGTCCGACCATCGTCGCCCCATTGTAGCGCCTCGGATCCATGCGCGCGCGCAGCGCCTTCAGAGTCGGGCGCGCCGCGAGCGCGCCGAGCTTGCGCACCGTGCTCGCGGTGAACTCCTCGCGCATGGCCTCGCCGATCAGCCGCGCGACGCCCTCCATCGTCTTCAGGGCGACGTTGCCGGTGAAGCCGTCGGTGACCACCACGTCGACCTTGTCGGAGAAGATGTCGTGGCCTTCCACGAAACCGACGTAATCCAGGTCCAGCGTGCCCATCAGCGCGTGCGCCGCCTGCACGGTCTCGTTGCCCTTGATGTCCTCCTCGCCGATGTTGAGGAGGCCCACCCGCGGACGCGCGGGCGCGCCGGGCAGGTCGGCCGCGATCACCGCGCCCATCAGGGCGAACTGGCACAGCTGTTGCGGCGTGCAGGCGGCGTTCGCGCCCAGGTCGAGCATGCAGGTGTGTCCGCCCCGCGAGGGGATCAGCGACACGATGGCCGGCCGTTCCACGCCGGGCAGCATCTTCAGCACGAAGTGCGCGGTGGCCATGAGCGCGCCGGTATTGCCGGCGCTGACGCAGGCGCGCGCCTCGCCTTGCCGGACGAGGTCGATGGCGCGGCGCATCGAGGAGTCCTTCTTCCGCCGCAACGCCTCGCGCGGGTGGTCGTGCATCTCCACGACTTCGGTGGCCGCGAGCCGCTCGACGTTCGCCGGCTGCCCGGCGGCGAGCGCCCGGTCGAGCGCGTCATCGCGTCCGACCAGCACCAGCTTCACGTCCGGGAACTCGCGCGCGGCCGCGAGCGCCGCCGGCACGCACACGTCGGGCCCGCGGTCGCCGCTCATGACGTCGATGGCGATTCGCAGGGGCGCGGACACGGTCGTGCCTCCGGAGGGTTCTGGAGTTCTGGCGGTTTGGAGCGGACTCGAGGCGGCCGCTCGCGCGGCGCGCCCCACGCTTATTCTTCGGCCGCGGCTTCGTCGGCCTTGGTCTCGAGCACCTTCTTGCCGCGATAGTAACCGTCGCGCGAGATGCGGTGGCGCGAGTGCGTCTCGCCGCTCTTCGGCTCGATCGAGATCGCCGGCGCGGCGAGCGCCGCGTGCGAGCGGTGCATGCCGCGCTTGGAGGGAGTCTTTCTGCTCTTCTGAACTGCCATGGGTGATCCTATTGTCGAGATTTTTCGATCAAATCCTTCAAGCCTGCAAACGGCCGCCGGGTCGCCGCCGCCGGCTCCTCGCGGGCCGCGGCGTCGGCGGCCGACTTACGCGATACCGAGCGCGCGGCCACGCCGCCCTCCGCCTCGCCCCGGCGCACGCGCCGGGCGCATGCCGCCTCGTCCGCACACAGCGGCGCGATCGGCAACGCGAGCAACAACTCCTCTTCGGCGAGATCCTGGAGCGACACGCGGCCGTCGCGCGTCGCCACGGCCTCGCGATCCGCATCCACCGCGTCGGCGTCCTCGCTCGCGGTGAACTCGACGCGACTGCTGCCGCGCACCGGGTGATCGAAGGGCTGCAGGCAGCGCTGACACAGCAGGCGCGGCACCGCTTCGATGTCCAGTGTGGCGCCCGCCCGCCCCTCGGCGAGGCGCTCGAACCTGATGGTCGCCCGCAACTCGCCTGCGGGCGCCGCCAGGACGTCGCGCAGGCGCACGAAATCCGCGAGCGGATACGCACGCTCAATCGTGGCGGCGTCTTCGGCCGACCGCACGCAATCCACGAGATCCGGCGAGCCCGCTGCCATGGGCCGCGTATAATAGGGACCGAAGGCCCCCCTGTCAAAAATCCTCGCACCGCAAGTCGTTGTTTTTGAAGTCCCCTTCTCCCAAGTCAACCGCGGGCGCCCAGTCGACCGCGGGCGCCCGCCTCGTGCTGGCGTCGACCTCGCGCTACCGGCGCGAACTGCTGGCGCGCCTCGGCCTGCCGTTCGACGTCGAGTCCCCCGGCGTGGACGAGTCGGCGCTGCCCGGCGAGACGCCGGCCGCGCTGGCCGAGCGACTGGCGAGCAACAAGGCCCGGGTCGTGGCGCTGCGCCGGTCCGGCGACTGGGTGATCGGCTCCGACCAGGTCGCGGTCATCGATGCGGACGATGGCCGGGGGGCCGTGCTCGGCAAACCCGGCTCGACGGAGCGCTGCATCGAGCAATTGCGCGAGTGCAGCGGCCGCTCGGTGCGCTTCCTCACGGCGGCGGCGCTGGTGCGCTCATCGCCGCCGGCCGCGCCCGGCGCGGCGCCCGAGGTGCTGGAGCATCGCCTGTTCGACGTCACCACGGTGCGCTTTCGCCGCCTCGACGACGCCGAGATCGAGCGTTACGTGGCGCGCGAGTCGCCGCTCGACTGCGCCGGCGGATTCAAGGTCGAAGGCCTGGGCGTGGCGCTGTTCGAGGCGGTGCACTCGACCGATCCCACCGCACTCGTCGGCCTGCCGCTGATCGGCCTCGCCGCCGCCCTGCGCGAGGTCGGCATGCGCGTGCCCTGATGACCCGGCGCCCGGTCCTGGCGCGGACCGGTCCTACCTGCGTGCGCCGCGTCGCCGGCGCGTGGCGCTGGTCAGCGCGTCGATCACCGCCGCAAGTTCAGGCGGCAGCGGCGCGCTGACGTGGAACGGCACGCCCGTGCCCGGCCAGTCGAAGGCGAGCGAGTGGGCGTGCAGGAAGGTGCGCTTCAAGCCCATGGCCTTCATCTCCGCGTTGCGCGCGCGGTCGCCGTACTTGTCGTCGCCGAGCAGCGGGTGGCCGGCGTAGCTCGCGTGCACGCGGATCTGGTGGGTGCGGCCGGTGGGAATGTCGACTTCCATCAGGGTCGCGAGCTTGCCGAAGAACTGCACCGGTTTGAACACGCTCACCGACTGCTTGCCGGCGGCAGCCACTTGCACGTGGCGCTCGCCGTGGCGGCGCGTATCGGTGGCGAGCGGCGCATCGATGCGCTTGGTGCCGAGGTCCCATTGCCCGGCGACCAGCGCCATGTAGGTCTTGTGCATGCCGCCGTCGCGAATCAGCGCGTGCAGCGCGGTGAGCGTCGGCCGGTCGCGCGCCACCACCAGGCAGCCGCTGGTGTCGCGGTCCAGACGGTGCACCAATTCGAGCGTCTCGCGCGGCCGCGAGGCGCGTAGCGCCTCGATCACACCGAAGCTCGTGCCGCTGCCGCCGTGCACCGCCACGCCGGCCGGCTTGTCGATCACCAGCACGTGCTTGTCGGTGTGGATGACCGCGCGCTCGATGAGTTCGACCAGCGTGTCCGATGGCCGTCCCGGCTCGGGACTCGCATCCACCCGCACCGGCGGCAGACGCACCTCATCGCCGGCGACCAGCCGATACTCGGCGTCGACGCGCTTGCGATTGACCCGCACTTCCCCCTTGCGCAGCATCCGGTAGACGCGACTGCGCGGCACCCGATCGAACTGGCGCAGCAGGAAATTATCGATGCGCTGACCGGCCTCGGCGGCGCCGACACGATGCAGGCGCAGCTCGGTGCGCCGCGCAGCATCGCCCGCCGACGGCCCCGCGGCACCTAAGACCTTGATTACATTGACCATGGCAACCGACCGTGATATGTTCCAAGGCACCTTGCCGAAGCGCACGGCCGACTCCCGCAGTCGCACCTGGCGCCAACAGCCGCGAGTCCCGCCGTCACCGCGGCGGACCCGGGGGGCAAAGGATTCCGCGGTGCCCCTGACGCTTTCGAGTCCGAAGGGGCGACGCATATTAGTTGGTTCTGGGATACCAGGCCATCGCTCGGCCGAGAAAACCGTGGGCAGCGGGGAGCCAGATGAGTTCGCCGTCCAGCCCCGATCGACGATTGACCGAGACCTGAAGGGCTGCATGGGCTTGCCGTACGCCGTTTGGCAGAACTGGATCGCTTGGACGCCGCTCGCGTGGCTGGCGAGCGGTCTCTCCATGGTTTGCGCCACGACGTGCGCAGCTGCCCGTACCTTCGTTTCCTGTCGTTGCTCGGCCCCTTTTCGTGTAGTTGGGGCAAATGAAAAGAATGCTCGTCAACGCAGTTCAAGAAGAAGAACTGCGCGTCGCACTGGTCGACGGCCAGAAACTCTACGATCTTTCGATCGAAATCCCTTCCCGGGAGCAGAAAAAATCAAACATCTATAAGGGCCGGATCACCCGCATCGAACCAAGCCTCGAGGCTGCGTTCGTCGAGTATGGCGCCCAGCGCCACGGGTTCCTGCCGCTGAAGGAAGTCTCCAAGGAGTACTTCCGCACCCAACCCGCCTCCGGCGGCAAACTCAACATCAAGGAGTTGCTGCACGAGGGCCAGGAACTCGTCGTCCAGGTCGACAAGGAAGAGCGCGGCAACAAGGGCGCCGCCCTGACCACGTTCATCAGCCTCGCCGGCCGCTTCCTCGTGCTGATGCCTAACAATCCGCGCGCCGGCGGCGTGTCGCGCCGCATCGAGGGCGAGGATCGCGACCAGATGCGCGAGGCCATGAACGAGCTGCAGATCCCCGACGGCATGGGCGCGATCGTGCGCACCGCCGGCGTGGGCCGCAGCGCCGAAGAGCTGCAGTGGGACCTCAACAATCTGAAGGCCGCCTGGGACGCGATCATCGCCGCCAATGACGGCCGCCCGGCGCCGTTCCTGATCTATCAGGAGAGCGACGCGGTGACGCGCGGCCTGCGCGACTACTTCTCGGACGACGTCGGCGAGTGCCTGATCGACGATCCGGAGGCCTTCAAGAAGGCCCAGGAGTACATGCAGCGCTTCATGCCGCCGGATGCGCAGCGCAAGCTGAAGCTGTACCAGGATCCGGTGCCGCTGTTCACCCGCTACCAGATCGAGAGCCAGATCGAATCGGCCTACGCGCACAAGGTGAACCTTCCCTCGGGCGGAAGCCTGGTGATCGACCACACCGAGGCGCTGGTGTCGATCGACATCAACTCCGCGCGCAGCACGCGCGGCGGCGACATCGAGGCCACGGCCCGCAACACCAACCTGGAGGCGGCCGAGGAGATCGCGCGCCAGCTTCGACTGCGCGACATCGGCGGCCTGATCGTGATCGACTTCATCGACATGGAATCGACCGCCAACCAGCGCGCGGTGGAGGACATGCTGCGCGACGCGGTGAAGATGGACCGGGCGCGTATCCAGATCGGGCGCCTGTCGCGCTTCGGCCTGCTGGAGATGTCGCGGCAGCGGCTGCGCCCGGCGCTCTCCGAGACCACGCACATCGGCTGTCCGCGCTGCGGCGGCGTCGGCACGATCCGCAGCGTCGAGTCGATGTCGCTCGCACTGCTGCGGCTCATCGGCGAGGAGGCGCGCAAGGAGCGCACCGGACGGGTGATCGCCCAGGTTCCGGTGGACGTCGGCACCTACCTCATCAACGAGAAGCGCGACTGGCTGCAACAAATCGAACAACGCGACAAGGTGTCGATCGTCGTCGTTCCCAATCCGCACATGCAGACTCCGGCGTACACGCTGCGCCGGGTACGCGACGACGAGAAGGAACTGCTGGAGAGCGCAACGTCCAGCTACCAGATGGCCGATCAGCCGAGCGTCGACGACTCGAACATCGGCGACCGCGACAAGAAGCCGCAGACGGAGGCACCGGCCGTGCCCACCATCCTGCCAACCGCGTCCGCCCCGCTGCAGCCGGCTCCCGCGCCCCTGCCCGTGGCCGAGGCGGTCGCCGCACCGGCCGAGCAGCTCGGCATCTTCGTGCGACTGTGGCGCTGGTTGTTCGGTGCACCCAAATCAGCGCCGGTCGAAGCCCGCGACGCGCACGAGCGCGGCGGTCGCGAGCGCGGCGCACAGCGCGACCTGCGCCACGATCGGCATCGTGATCGCGACCGTGATCGTGATCGTGGCCGTGACCGCGATCGTGACCGCGGCGGCCGACGCGATGGTGGCCGCGACGGCGGACGGGACGGCGCGCGCGATGCGCGCCGCGACGGTCGGGGCCGGAGCGACGCACGCGCCGACGCGGGCGCAGCACGCCGACCGGAAGGCGCCGCTGCCGGCAGCGGCGGCGATCGTGGTGCACGCAACGAGGCGGCGCCACGTACCGACGCGAACCGCGGCGAAGCTGCGGCGCGCAGCACCGAGCCGGCGCGCGTCAGCGAGGCTGCGCGCGCGCCCGAGCGCGAGGGCGGTGAGCGAACTCAGGGGGGCGAACGCGGCGAACGCGGCGAGCGCGGCGAACGCGGTGGGCGCCGTCGGCGCGGTCGAGGCCGGGGCCGACGCGAAGGCGGCGAGGCGATGGCGGGCGCTGGCAGCAACGGCGTTGCGCCAGCGGGCACGGAGGCGGCACCTGCGACAACTTCGTCGGAGGCGCCACGCGCGGCGGAGACCGGTGACGCTCGCGAACCGGCACCAGTGCGCGAGTATGCGGCACCACGCGAACCCGTGGCACCACGCGAGCAGGCGGTACCACGCGAGCCCGTGGCACCACGCGAGCCCGTGGCACCGCGCGAGCCCGTGGCACCGCGCGAACCGGTGGCAACACGCCCGAGCGAGTCGGGCAGCGCCGGCGGCGGTACGAGCGGGGGCGAAGGCAGCGCCCAGAAGTACGTGGTCTGGTCGTCGGGCCCGAGCGAGACGGGCCGCAGCGCCGAGGATCGCTAGGACCTCGAGGCCCCTGGCGCCGCGTACGGCGCGGATGATTCGAGAGCGGGGTCAGTCGGCGCGGGGTGCGATCACCGCGCCGAGCCCCGCGCTCACTCCGATCAATGCGAGCGCCGCGCCGCGCAGGGCGGCAATCGCCACCGTCCCCAGGCGCGCACCGAATGAGTGGATCGGACTCAAGTCGTGCAGGTGCAGCGCGCAGAAGAAACCGGTGACCCCGATGGCGACCACCACGTAGGCCAGGGTCCAGCGGTAGCGCTCACGTTCGGCCAAGCGGCGCGGGGGCGGGTCGCCGTCCTGCGAGCCACGACTGCGCAGCGCGAACGCGCTCACCGCCAGCACCACGCCCAGCCCCACCAGCGAACTCAAGTCCTGCATCAGGCGCGCGCCGACGACGTGGTGCCCCGCGAAGTCCACCGCAGGATCCTCGAGCGACGGGAACATGCGCAGGCCGCGCGCGCCTTCGTGCGTGAACGCGTCCCAGACAAGGTGCGTGACCGCGCCCAGCAGCACGCCGCCGGCGGCGCGCAGCCAGTCGGAGAGGCGGCGCCAGTCGCACGGCGCCGCCCAGGGCCGCGAGCGCAGATAGGCCGCGTCCGGCAGCAGTTCGAGCAGCGGCGTCTTGACCACGCGCTGGAACAGCCAGAAGGTCGCGAGCCCCACCGGCAGGCAGAAAGTGAACAGCGCCGTGACTCCGTGGGTCTCGAAACGCGGGGGGCGCCAGGGCATGAGCACGCCGAAGTCCGGCACCATGCTGCCGATGATGGCCGCCGACAGCGCGCCATGACGCAACAAGCGGCGCGCAGGCGGCAATACGGCGGCTACGTGCGAGACGGTGAAGGGCATCGAGGACCTAGCGGGACGCGAGGCTTCGCATGATACGCGCTCAATTCTCGCGCGCGAGCGACAGCAGCCAGTCGCGGCAGGCGTTCACCTCGCGCCGGGTACGGTGCGGCCGCTCGGGCGCCACCACGAAGTGCGAGTGCTCGTCCACGATTTCCTCCTCCAGCAGCGGCACGAGCCGCCCGGTGGCGAGATGGGCGCCGAGGAACACGCGGTGGGTGAGCACGCAGCCCGCGCCCGCCGCGGCCAGCTCCAGCGCGGCGAGCGTGGTGTCCACCGCGAGCCGGTCGGCGGCCGGCGCCTCCGGCAGATCGAGTGCCGCGCGCGCCGCCATCCAGTGCCGCTCGTAGCCCATGATGGGCACGAGCCGCGCGGCGAGCAGCGCGCGCGCGGCGGCGCGCGTCGGCGCGAGCGTGCGCAGCGCCGGACTCACCACCGCGAGCAGCGGCTGGTTGAACAGGAACTCGCTGCGGTAACCGTGCCAGTGGCCGGCGCCGTAGCGGATCTCGAGGTCGGTGGCCGGATCGGGCGCCGGTCGGTCCCAGATGCCGCAGGACAGGCGCAGGTCGACGTCCACGTGGCTCGCCTGGAAGCGCGGCAGCCGCGGCGCCAGCCAAGCGGCGCCGAGCGAGACCGGCGCGTGCAACCGCACGCAGGTGCGCGCGCCGCCACCGAACAGTCCGAGCGTGGAGTCGGCGAGGTCCTCGAATGCCTTGCGCACCGGCGGCAGGTACGCGACGCCCATGGGTGAAAGGCGCACCCCGCGCGCGCGCCGCTCGAACAGCACGCAGCCGAGTTGCGTCTCGAGCGCGCGGATCTGGTAGCTGACCGCGCCGGAGGTGAGATTGAGCTCGGCGGCCGCGGCGGCGAAGCTGCCGGTGCGCGCAGCGGCCTCGAATGCCTTGAGGCCGGGCAGATTCGGCAGGCCGCGCGGCACGCGCACGGCTGCGGACGCACGACCGGGTGCCTCGCGGCGCTGATTCCTGTGCCCCACTGCCACCTCCGCGGATGCCCTCACCAGCGCGAGCCTATAAATTTTTCGACCCAATGGTCGCAAATTACTCGGTTGTGCGCCACGATAGGATCAATAAATTGAGGCCATGCGATCAACGGCACGTATCGTGGTGGTGGGCGGCGGCATCATGGGTGCAAGCCTCCTGTATCACCTCGCTGAGGAAGGCTGCAGCGATGCGCTGCTGCTCGAAAAAGACGACCTGACCTGCGGGTCGACCTGGCACGCCGCCGGGCAATGTCCGAGCATCACGGGCAGCTACAACCTCGCCAAGATCCACGCCTACGGCAACCGGCTGTATCCGCAGCTCGAAGCGCTCACCGGCCAGTACGTGGGTTGGCACCCCTGCGGCGGCCTGCGCCTCGCCACCAACGAGCGCGAACTCGAGTGGCTGCGCCGGGTGCTCGGCTTCGCGCGCAACATCGGCTTCGGCATGGAAATCGTCGGCGTGGACGAGATCCGCCGCCTGAATCCCTTCCTCGACACCACGGGCGTGATCGCCGCCGCGCACACCACCGACGACGGCCACGGCGATCCCTCCGGCCTGTGCCGCGCGCTCGCCAAGGGCGCGCGCGACCGCGGCAGCGCCATCGAGCGCCACTGCCGGGTGCTCGCGATCCGCGCCCTGCCGAGCGGCGAATGGGAGGTGGAAACCACGCAGGGCCGCGTGACCGCCGAGATGGTGGTCAACGCCGCCGGCTGCTATGCGCGCGAAGTGGCGCGCATGGTGGGCGCGGACGCGCCGATCGTGAACATGCAGCATCACTACGTCGTCACGCACCCGGTGCCGGCGTTCCAGGAGCGCACGGTCGAGATTCCGGTGGTGCGCGACCCGTATGCACGCGGCTATCTGCGCCAGGAGCAGAAGTCGGGGCTCATCGGCGTTTACGAGCACGACGGCATCGTCGAGGCCTGGGCGCCGCGCGGCGTACCCGACTGGGCTTCGCGCGAGGAGCTCTTCCCGGAGGACCTCGAGCGCATCGCGCCGTGGCTGGAGCGGGCGCTGGAACGCATGCCCATCTTCGCCGAGGCCGGCATCCGCCGCGTCATCAACGGCGCCATCCCGCACACGCCGGACGGCGCGCCGCTGCTCGGCCCGGCCGCGGGACGGCGCAACTTCTGGATGTGCTGCGGCACCTCCTTCGGCATCGCCCAGGGCGCGGGCTGCGGCAAGTACCTCGCGCAGTGGATGCTGCACGGCGACTCCGAGATCAACATGGCCGAGTTCGACCCGCGCCGCTTCGGCGGCTACGCCGACGCAGGCTACGCGCGCGCCAAGGTGTTCCTCGACTACCGCACCACCTTCGTGACGCGCGCCCCCGGCGAGGAGGATCCCGACGGGCGGCCGCAGCGGACCAGCCCGCTCTACGAGCGGCTGCGAACCGCGGGCGCGGTGTGCGGCGAGATCCACGGTTGGGAGCGTCCGCTGTGGTTCGCGCTCGACGGCCGCACCGAACAGTACTCGTACCGGCGCAACAACGTGTTCGAGGTGGTGGCGGCGGAGACGCGCGCGCTGCACGAGCGGGTCGGCTTCGTCGACACCAGCGCGTTCGCCAAGTTCGAGATCACGGGCGCCGACGCGGCGGCCTACCTCGACCGCGTGCTCGCCAATCGCCTGCCTCGCCGCGAGGGCGGCATCGTGCTCACGCACGCGCTCTCGCCCAACGGCCGCATCGCCGCGGAGGTGACGCTGACGCGGCTCGCGCCGGACCGGTTCTACGCCGTGGGCGCGTCAGCCTCGCAGCTGCGCGACGCGGACCTGCTGCGCGATCGCGTCCGGCCCGGCGAGCGGGTCGCGATAGACGACGTGACCGAGGCTCTCGGCGCACTGCTCGTTGCCGGCCCGCGCGCGCGCGAGGTGCTGGCCGCGCACAGCGCGGCGGATCTGTCGAACCAGGCCTTCCCGTGGCTGTCGGCGCGCTCGATCGAGGTCGCGGGAATCCCGGTGCGGGCGCTGCGCGTGAGCTACGTGGGCGAGCTCGGCTGGGAGCTGCACGCGCCGCGCGACGCGCTCGGCACGATCTACGACGCCCTGTACGGCACGGCGCGCGCCATGGGCGGCGCCAACGTGGGCCTGCACGCGGTCAACGGCATGCGCCTGGAGAAGGCGTACCGCGGCTTCGGCACCGAATTGACCAACGAGCTGACCCTGCCGGAGGCCGGCATGACGCGCTTCTTCGCGCCCGACAAGGGCGAGTTCGTCGGCCGCGCGGCGACTCTGGCCGCGCCCGAGCGCGGCCTGCGCATCGTCTACCTGGAGGTGGACGCGCGCGACATCGACGCGCGCGGCGGCGAACCGGTGTTCGACGGCGACCGCTGCGTCGGCCTGGTGACCTCCGGCGGCTATGGACACCGCGTCGGACGCAGCCTCGCCTTCGCCTGCGTGGAGCCGGCCAGCGCCGGCGCCGAGCACGCGCTGACACTGCTCCTGCAGAACGAGCGCGTCGGCGCCACCGTGCGCGCCGCGCCGGCGTTCGATCCGTCCGACAGTCGTTCGAGGGCCTGAAGATGGGCAATTTGGCCTCGCAACCCACCTTGCCGCGCAAGGCCGACGTGGTGATCGTCGGCGGCGGCGTGATCGGCTGCTCGGTGGCCTACCACCTCACCAAGCTCGGCCTCACCGACGTGGTGCTGCTCGAGCGGCACCAGCTCACCAGCGGCACCACCTGGCACGCCGCCGGGCTGGTCGGGCAGCTCCGTCAGACGCTGAACATGACCGCCCTCGCCCGCTACACGAGCAACCTCTACCGGCAGCTGGAGGCCGAGACCGGCCAGGCGACGGGCTACCGGCAGTGCGGCTCCATCTCGCTCGCCACCACCGATGCGCGCATGGAGGAACTCGCACGCGGCGCCTCGATGGCCAAGGTGTTCGAGTTGGAGGTGAATCTGCTCGACCGCGCCGACATCGCCGCGCGCTACCCGCTGGCGAACCTCGACGACGTGATCGGCGGCATCCACATCCCGAGCGACGGCTACGCGAACGCGGTCGACGTCACGCAGGCGCTCGCCAAGGGCGCGCGCAGCCGCGGTGCGCGCATCTTCCAGGGAGTGTCGGTGACCGCGCTCGGCCGCGCCGGCCGCCGGGTCGCGGGCGTGGAGACGTCGCAGGGTCCGATCGAGGCGCGCATCGTGGTGCTGTGCTGCGGCCTGTGGACCCGGGACCTCGCCGCCGCCGCGGGCATCAACGTGCCGCTGCACCCGTGCGAGCACTACTACGCGCTGTTCAAGGACGTGCCAGGACTGCACCCGGACATGCCGGTGCTGCGGGACTACGACCACGCCAGCTATTTCAAGTACGACGCCGGCAAGCTGCTGGTCGGCGCCTTCGAGCCGCACGCGCGGCCCTGGGCCGTCGACGGGATTCCCGCCGATTTCTCGTTCGGGGAGATCGAGGGCGATTTCGCGCACTTCGAGCCGGTGCTGGAGGACGCCGTGCGCCGCATCCCGGCGCTCGCCTCGGCCGGACTGCAGAAGTTCTTCTGCGGCCCCGAGAGCTTCACGCCGGACGTCCGCTATCACCTGGGCGAGACACCGGAGCTCGACGGCTGCTTCGTGGCGGCCGGCTTCAATTCGATCGGCCTGCAGTCCGCCGGCGGCGCCGGCAAGGTGGTCGCGGAGTGGATCCGCGACGGCCACCCGCCCATGGACCTGTGGGAGGTGGACGTCCGCCGCAACATGCCCTTCCAGTCAAACCGCCGCTACCTGCGCGAGCGGGTGAGCGAGAGCCTCGGGCTGCTGTACGCGACCCACTGGCCGTATCGCCAATACGAGACCGCGCGCGGTGCGCGCCGGTCGGCGGTGCACGACCGGCTGGCCGCGGCCGGCGCCTGCTTCGGCGAGGCCTTCGGCTGGGAGCGCGCCAACTGGTACGCCCCGGCCGGCGTGACGGCGCGCTACGAGTACAGCTACGGCCGGCAGAACTGGTTCGCGCACGCGGCGCACGAGCACCACGCGGTGCGCACCGGTGTCGGCCTCTTCGACCAGTCGTCGTTCGCCAAGTTCAGGCTCGAGGGGCCGGACGCGCTCGCCGTGATCGACCGGGTCTCGGCCAATGCGATGGACGTCGCGCCCGGGCGCATCGTCTACACGCAGTGGCTCAACGAGCGCGGCGGCATCGAGGCGGACCTCACCGTGACGCGCCTCGACGAGCACGTGTTCCTGATCGTGACCGCGGCCGAGAGCGCCACGCGCGACTTCCACTGGCTGCGGCGCCACATCGGCGACGCGCGCTGCGTGCTCACCGACGTGTCCGGCGCGAGCGGCGTGCTGTCGGTCATGGGACCGCGCGCGCGCGAACTGCTCGCCGCGGTGACCCCCGACGACGTCTCGAACGCGGGCTTCGCGTTCGCCACCAGCCGCCTGATCGAGATCGGCTACGCGCAAGTGCGCGCCTCGCGCATCACCTACGTGGGCGAACTCGGCTGGGAGCTGTACGTGCCCACGGAATTCCTGCAGGGCGTCTACGACGTGCTGGTGGAGGCGGGCCGCGCCTGCGGCCTCGCGCACGCCGGTTACCACGCGCTCGACTCGCTGCGCATCGAGAAGGCCTACCGCCACTGGGGCAGCGACCTGACCGACGAGGACGACCCGCTGGAGGCGGGCTTGAGCTTCGCGGTGAAGTTCGACAAGAAGAGCGACTTCATCGGCCGCGAGGCGCTGCTCAAGGCGCGCGCGGCGCCGCCGCGGCGCCGCCTGTTGCAGTTCCGGCTGCGCGATCCCAAGCCGCTCGTGTACCGCAACGAACCGATCTGGCGCGGCGACACCCTGGTCGGCTGCGTGCGCTCGGGCGCCTACGGCCACACGCTCGGCGCGGCCGTCGCGCTCGGCTACGTCGCCGATCCGCACGGCGACGCGCTCGCGGACGTGGACGCGTACGAGATCGAGATCGCCGGGCGCCGCCATCCGGCGATCGCCTCGGCGCGGCCGATGTACGACCCGACCCACGCGCGCATCAAAGCCTGACACCGGAGACCGCCATGAACTGCGCCAACCGCGGCGGCGAAAGCCCCGCACCCTCCTCCACCGCCGCCGCCGAGCGCCTGCGTGCGCTGGCCGCGGACGTCGTCCCGGGACACAGCCTGCCGCAGGGCTACTACTGCGACCAAGCCGTGTTCGAAGCCGACATGAGCCGCGTGATCGGCCGCAAGTGGCTGGTGGCCGGGCACGTGGACCGCATCCGCAATCCCGGCGACTACTTCCTGTACGAGGTGGGCCGCGAGTCGCTGATCGTGGTGCGCAGCGACGCATCGACGGTGAACGCGTTCTTCAACGTGTGCCGGCACCGCGGTTCGATCGTGTGCACGCAGGCCGAGGGACGCGCCGCGCGCTTCACCTGCGGCTACCACGCCTGGTCGTACGGTCTCGACGGCGCACTGCTCGCCGCGCGGCAGATGCCGGCGGATTTCGTGCGCGAGCGCCACGGCCTGCACCGTTGCCACGTGCGCGTGTTCCACGGCCTGATCTTCGTCTACCTCGGCACCGAGGAGCCGCCGGACTTCGACGCCACCTTCGGCGACCTGGATCCGTACCTCGACTTCCACGGCATCGCCGGCGCGCGCATCGCGCACCGCGAGTCCTATCCCACCGACGCCAACTGGAAGCTGGTGGTGGAGAATTTCCTCGAGTGCTATCACTGCGTGCCCTCGCACCCGGAGTTCTGCTCGATGCACCCGCCGGAGGCGCTGGTGGCGTTCGGCGCCGGCCCGAGTTCGGGTCCGGCGGACGCGGAAGATGCGTACCTGCCCACCCTGCGGGCCTGGGAAGCGCGCGCCGCCGCGCTCGGCCGGCCGATCGGAACCGTGGACGACGGCGCGGACACGACGCACCTGCGGCTGCTCCTGCAGCGGACGCTGCGGCCTGGATACGAGAGCGAGACCCAGGACGGCCGCCCGGCGGCGCCGTTGATGGGCAAGCGGCAGGCCTTCGACCAGGGACGCATGTACCTGTCGTTCAGCCCCTTCACCCAGCTGGTGGCCGACAACGACTTCGCGGTGTTGTTCGTGTTCACGCCGCGGCGTGTGGACTACACCGACGTCGATCTCTATTGGCTGGTCGACGGCCGCGCCGGCGCAGACCAGGTGGACGTGGCGCGCATGATCTGGGGCTGGGACCGCACCACGCGCCAGGACAAGACCATCACCGAGAACAACCAGGCCGGCGTGCGCTCGCAGCGCTATACACCCGGGCCCTACTCCTCCCAGGAGCGGCGCGTGGTGACCTTCCAGGAGTGGTACCTGAAGCAGCTCGACCAAGGCGCCGCCACGGTCGCCGCCGCGGGGAATACCCGGACGGGCTCCTAGCCCGCCGCGCGCCGCGCCCAGGCGGCACGCACCCGCGCGAGATCCTGCGGCGTGTCCACGCCGCCCGGCGGCGGCTCCGCGAGCACGATGAGGTGCAAGCTCATGCCGTGCTCGAGCGCACGCAGCTGCTCCAGGCGCTCGGTCTCCTCGAGCACGGTGGGTGCGAGCGCGGCGAAGCGCAACAGGCTGCCGACGCGATAGGCATACAGGCCGACGTGGCGCCAGGCGCCCTCGAAGGCCGCCGGCCGCCCGTCCGCGACCCGATCGCGCGGCCAGGGCACCGGCGCGCGGCTGAAGTACAGCGCGCGGCCGTCGAGCGCGCGCAGCGCCTTGACACAGTTCGGGTCGAGGAACTCCGCGAGGCTGACGACGGGCGTGACCGCACTGGCGATGTCGGTCGCGGGACGGTCCGCGAGCGCGGCCGCCACCCCGGCCACGGCCGCAGGCGGCATCAAGGGCTCGTCGCCCTGCAGATTCACCACGATCTCGCCGGCCGCCCAGCCGCGCGTACGCGCCACCTCGGCGATGCGGTCGGTGCCGGAGGCGTGCGCGGCGCCGGTCATCGCCACGTCGACGCCGGCGGCCACGCAGGCGGCGCGGATGCGCTCATCGTCGGTGGCGACGATCACCGACGCCGCGCCGCTCGCGCACGCAGCCTCCCACACGCGCACCACCAGCGGCCGGCCACCGACGTCTTCCAGCGGCTTGCCCGGCAGCCGCGAAGCGCCGTGGCGCGCGGGAATGACGACGTGGAACTTCGGCACGGGCGGCGACGCGGGCGGCACGCGGCGCCGCTAGCGCGCGAGCAGCGGATCGCCCGAGGACAGCGCGCGCGCCTCCTCCGGCAGCATGATCGGGATGCCGTCGCGGACGGGATAGGCGAGCCGATCGTTGCGGCAGACGAGTTCGAGCGGGCCCTGGCCGAAGCCACCCCCTTCGCGCTGCAGCGGCCCCTTGCAGATCGGGCAGACGAGGATTTCCAGCAAACGCTTGTCCATGAACTTCATCCTTCCGGGCGGAATTCGCGGCCGGCGGGCGCCGCCGCGCCGGCGAGCCGCGCACTCACCACCGCCAGCAGCGCCGTCGCCGACGCAGGTTCGAGCACGGCGTCCACCGGCACGTACCAGTGCCGGGCGTCGCCCAGCGCCCCGCATTTTACGGCATCCTTCTCCGTCATGAGCACGGGCAGGTCGTCGGCGAAGCGCAAGTCGCCGGCAAGCGGCTGGGCGTGGTCGTCCAGCGGATGCTCGATCACCTCGATGCCGCGCGCGCGCAGCATCTCGAAGAAGCGCCGTGGATTGCCGATGCCCGCCACGGCGTGCACGGCGCCGCCGGCGAATTGCGCGAGCGGCCGGCGGCGCCGGCCGTCGAGCGAGACCGCGACCTCGCCGTCCAGGCGCATCGCCAGGGCTTCGCCGGTCCGTTCCGCGGCGCCGTTGACCACCACGGCGTCCGCGTCGCAGAGCCGCTCCCGGGGCTCGCGCAGCGGCCCCGCGGGCAGCAGCCAGCCGTTGCCGAAGCGCCGCTCGCCGTCCACCACCACGATCTCGCAATCGCGCGCGAGCGCGTAGTGCTGCAGGCCATCGTCGCTGACCACCACGTCGCAGCCGCGCGCCGCGAGCAGCCGTCCGGCCGCCGGACGGTCCCGACCGACCGCCACCGGCGCGCCGCTGCGGCGCGCGAGCAACACGGGTTCGTCACCCACTCGAGCCGCCTCGTCCTGCGCCGTCAGCAGGCGCGCCTCGCGCTGCGAACCGCGGTAGCCGCGGGTGACGATCCCGGGCGCGTAGCCCCGCTCGCGCAGCCGCTCGGCGAGCCAGCACACCAGCGGCGTCTTGCCGGTGCCGCCGACGGTGAGGTTGCCGATCACGATCACCGGCACGGGCAGGCGCGTCACGCGCCGCCAGCCGCGGGCGTAGGCGGCACGCCGCGCGCGCACGATCGCCGCGTACAGCAACGCCAGCGGCTTCAGCCACGCCGGCGGGTCCGGACGCAAATACCAGCACTCGTTGAACCAGGCGGCCGGCGTCATGCGACCGACCCTCAGACTCACGCCCGAAGCTCGGTGCCGTGCAGCGCCGCGTACAGCCCGCCGCGGGCCAGCAGCTCGCGGTGAGTGCCGCTCTCGACGATGCGGCCGCGCTCCAGGACCACGATGCGGTCCGCGTTCTCCACCGTCGACAGCCGATGCGCGATGACCAGCGTGGTGCGGCCGCGCATGAGCGTCGCCAGTTCCTGTTGCACGCGTCGCTCCGACTCGTTGTCGAGCGCCGCCGTCGCCTCGTCGAGGATCAGGATGGGCGCGTCCTTGAGCAGCGCGCGCGCGATGGAGATGCGCTGCCGTTGGCCGCCGGAGAGGTTCTGCCCGCGGTCGGTGAGCACCGTGTCGAAGCCGTCCGGCTGCGCCGCCACGAACTCCATCACGTTGGCGGCGCGCGCCGCCGCCTCGATCTCGGCGGGTGAACGATCGACCGCGTTGAATGCGATGTTGTTGCGGATGGTGTCGTGGAACAGCACCACGTCCTGGCTGACCAGGCTCACCTGCGCGCGCAGGTCCGCGAGCCGGTACTCGCGAACGTCCACGCCGTCGACCAGCACCGCGCCGCGCTCGACGTCGTAGAAACGCGGCACCAGCCCGACCAGCGTGGTCTTGCCGCTTCCCGAGGGCCCGACGATGGCGACCGTCTCCCCCGGACGCACGTGCAGGTCGATCGAGCTCAACACATCGCCCTTGTCCGCCCCGTAGGCGAACGAGACCCCGCGGAACTCGATCTCGCCGCGCGCACGCGCGAGCGGCCGGGGCCCGCCGGCGCCCTCGGTGGGCTCGTCCAGCAGTCCGAACACGCTCTGGCCGGCGGCGATGCCCTGCTGCAGCGGGCCGCCGATGTTCACCAGGCTGCGCAGCGAGGACGGAATGAGCATCAGCGCCGTGAGGAACGCCCAGAAGTCGTCCACCTGCATGTTGTTGGCGAACACCTGGCGGATCGCCACGTACAGCACGCCGGCGAGCGCCACCGAGGCGATGCCGCCGACCACCGGGTTGCTCATCGACTTGGCACGCGCCAGTTTCATGTTGGAGGCGCGATTGGCCTCGTTGGCGGCGTCGAAGCGCTCCGCCTGATGCTCCTCGGCGTTGAAGATCTTGATCAGCCGGAGGGCGTCGATGGCCTCCTTCGCGACCCGCGTGATGTCGCCCATCGAGTTCTGGATGCGCGCGCTGTAGCGGCGGAAGCTGCGATTGGCGATCCGCATCAGCCAGCCGATCACCGGCGCGGCGACGATGCAGAACAGCGCCAGGCGCCAGTTGAGGTAGAACAGATACGCGGCGAGCCCGGCGATGGTCAGTGTGTCGCTGATCAGCGAGATCGACGCCGAGGTGGCGGCGTCGGCCACCTGTTCGATGTTGTAGGTGAGCTTCGAAAGGAGGTGCCCGGACTGCTGCCGGTCGAGGTAGGCGGTCGGCAGCTTGAGGTAGTGCACGAACACGTCGCGCCTCAAGCCCTTGATCACCTGCCGGCCGACCCAGCTCGGATAATAGTTGCCCACGTAATCGCCGATGCCGCGCAGCACGAACAGGCCGACCACACCGAGCGGCACGCTCCACAGCACCTTGGGGTCGTGGGTGACGAAGGCGCCCTTGAGGAAGGTCTTGACGAGGTACACGAGCCCCATCTGGCTGGCCGCGAACAGCGCCATGCCGAGCACGCCCAGCATGAACACGGCGGCGTACGGCCGCGCATAGCCGACCAGCCGCCGGTAGACGGCCCAGGCGCTCGCGTCGCTCAAGGACCGGCGTCCTCGTGGACGGTGGCTATATCCAGCTGAGAGAAGCCGAGGTGTCCGGCGACGTCCATCGCCGTGACCACCGACTGGTGCGTCGCGCGTGCGTCGGCGCGGATGACGATGGGACCGCGGTCGCCAGCGGATTCCTTGATCAGCGCCGCGCGCAGCGTGTCGGGGCTGGCATTGATCAAGGTGCGCTCGTTCACCCGATAGGCGCCCTCGGCGGTGACGGTGATCACGAGCGGCTGGCGCGGGCCGGGCGGCACGGGCTGCTCGCTCGCGCGCGGAAGCTGCACCTTGACGCGCCCCTCCTGGTTGAAGGTGGTCGACACCATGAAGAAGATCAGCAGCACGAGCAATACGTCGATCAGGGAGATCAGGTTGATCTCCGGATCCTCGCGGTGACGCGGCCGCAGGTTCATCGATACGCCGGCCCGACGTCGCGCATCGCGGCGGCGGCGGCGGCGCGCTCGTCGAGCGCGTCGACCAGCTTCATCGCCTCCTTCTCCATGCGGATCACGAGGCGCTCCACCTTGCCGCGCAGGAATCGGTAGGCGATCAGCGACGGGATCGCCACGGTGAGCCCCGCCGCGGTGGTGATCAGGGCCTCGCCGATGCCGCCGGAGAGGATGCGCGGATCGCCGATGCCGTTCGCGGAGATGGCGTTGAAGGCGTGGATGATGCCCGCCACGGTGCCGAGCAGGCCGAGCAGCGGCGCCACCGCCGCGATGGTGCCCAGGGTGTTGAGGAAGCGCTCCAGCTCGTGCACCACGTGCCGGCCGCCGTCCTCCAGGCGTTCGACCAGCAGCGTGCGCGGCTTGTCGCGGTTGGCGAGGCCGATGGCGAGCAGTTGGCCGAGCGGGGAGTTCTGTTCGAGCGCCGCGATCAGCTTGTCGCTCAACTCGTCGGCCTCGATCCAGTTCCACACCTTGGCGGACAGGTCCTTCGGGATCACCCGCTCGGTCTTGAGCGTCCACAGACGCTCCAGGATGATCGCGACCGACGCGATCGAGCACAGGATGATCGGCCACATGAAGCCGCCGCCGGCGCGGATGATCTCCCACATCGTAGTGTCGCTACCTCGAGGCCTCGCACACGCGAGCGGCCATGATACTTGAGCGCCCCGGGCCGGTTAAGCGGCATAATGAGCGGCAGGGAGTTCGCACGGTTCGTCCATGAAGCGCTGGCTCGAGAGCATCACGCCGGACAGGCACTCGCTGGAGAAGCTCTGGTGCATGCGCCCGTTCGCGGCCCTGGGCGCGCACCGCGGCTGCTGGACGTTCAACCGCGGCAGCGTGACCCGCGCCTTCGCGGTGGGGCTCTTCATCGCCTTCATCCCGCCGACGCCGCTGCCGGTGCACCTCCTCACCTGCACCATCCTCGGAATCTCGTTCGGCCTCAATCTGCCGGTGCTGTTCGCGACGGTGTTCCTCAGCAACCCGTTCACCTGGGTGCCGCAGGTGCTCGCCTCCATATGGGTGGGAGCGAAGCTCACCGGCATGGATCTCGCGCCGATGGTGCACGACATGAGCCGGCGCACCCTGTTCGCCCATCTGCACGCGCTCTGGCCGCCGCTCCTGATCGGCGCGCTCGTGCTCGGCCTGGCCGCCGCCGCCGCCGGCTACGTGCTCGCGCAGTGCGCCTGGCGGCTGCGCGTCGCCCTGCACCTGCGCCGCCGCCGGCAACGCCGTCTAGCCGGCAGCGGGCACGGCAGCGCGCTCGACCAGCGCTCCGTCCGTTAAGGTCAGCACCCGATCGAGGCGCGCCGCCATGCGCTCGTCGTGGGTGACGATCACGAGGCTGGTGGCGAGCTCGCGGTTCAATTCCAGCATCAGCTCGAACACCTGGGCGGCATTGCGGCCGTCGAGATTGCCGGTGGGCTCGTCCGCCAGCACGAGCTGCGGGCGGGTCACCAGGGCGCGCGCCACCGCCGCGCGCTGACGTTCACCGCCGGACAGCTGCGACGGCCGGTGCTCGAGCCGGGCGCCGAGGCCCACGCGCTCGAGCAGCGCCGCCGCGGAGCGCCGCGCCTCGGCCGGATCCGCGCGCCGCACCAGCAGCGGCATGGCCACGTTTTCCAGCGCGGTGAACTCGGGCAGCAGGTGGTGGAACTGATATACGAAGCCGACGGCGCGGTTGCGCAGCCGACCGCGGGCGGCGTCGTCCAGCCGGTTCATCTCCACCCCGGCGATCTCCACCGTCCCGGCCGTGGGCAGATCGAGCCCGCCGAGCACCTGCAGGAGCGTGGTCTTGCCGGAGCCCGAGGCGCCGACGATGGCGATACGCTCGCCGGGCAGCACGGTGATGCTGGCGCCGCGCAGCACCGGCAGTCGGGTCTGCCCCTGCACGAACTCCTTGTGCAGGTCGACGCCGCGCAGCACCGGGGTCTCGATGGTCATGTCGGGTAGGTCCTAGTCGTTTCTCAGGGATTCCGCGGGCGGCAGCCGCGCCGCGCGCCAGGCCGGGTAGAGCGTGGAGGCGCAGGCGAGCAGGACGGCGACGGCGCACACCTCGAGCACGTCGGAGGGCAGCACGCGAGCCGGAAGGTCGCTCATGAAATACACCCGCGCGTCCAGGAACTTGAAGCCGACGATGCGTTCGAGTCCGTGCACGAGGTCCTTCAGGCTCACCGACAGCAGCACCCCGAGCAGCACCCCGCCGGCGATCCCGAGCGTGCCCACGAGGCTTCCCTGCACCATGAACACCGACAGGATGCTGCGCGGCGAGGCGCCGAGGGTGCGCAGGATGGCGATGTCGCGGCGCTTGTCCTTGACCACCATCACCATGGTGGAGACGACGTTGAACGCGGCCACGGCCACCACCAGCGACAGGATCACGAACAGGATGTGCTTGGTGATCTCTATGGACTTGAAGAAGTTGACGTGCTGGCCGGTCCAGTCCTGCACGTAGAAGCCGCCGCCGAGCGCGAGCGCCGCCGCGCGCACCACCCGCGGCGCCGCGTACATGTCGCGCACGTCGAGGCGGATGCCGGTGACGTCGTCGCCCATCTGCAGCAGCCGCGCGGCATCCTGCATCGCGGTGATGGCGATGCGCTTGTCGTACTCGTACATGCCGACGGAGAGGATGCCCGCGACCCGGAAGGCGCGCATGCGCGGCAACACCCCGAGCGGCGTGACGTCACCGCGCGCGACGATCAGCACCACGCGGTCGCCGACCCGTGCGCCGAGGTCGTCGGCGAGCGCCTTGCCGAGGATGATCCGATAGGAGCCGGGCTCGAGGTCCTCGAGCCGGCCGGAGAGCAGGTGCGGTCCGAGGTCCGCGACCTGGCGCTCCTGCGCCGGCACTATGCCCCGCAGCAGGATGCCGGCGGACTTGTCGCCGTGCATGAGCATGCCCTGCTCCTCCACGTACGGCGCGGCGGACACCACGCCCGGGAAGCGGCGCAGCTGGCCGAGGTCGGCGCGCCAGTCCGTGAGGCGCCCCTCCAGCCCCGAGAGGGTGGCGTGGGCGGTGAGGCTCAGGATGCGCGTGCGCAATTCCTGCTCGAAGCCGTTCATCACCGACAGCACCACGATGAGCACCGCGACGCCGACGCTCAGGCCGAGGATGGCGATGCCGGCGATCAGCGACAGGCCGCCGCGGCCGCGCGAGGCGCGCAGGTAGCGGCTGCCGATGAATCCTTCGTACCAGGTTCGCAGCATGGCGTCGCGCCGCGGCTCAGTCGTAGCGCAGCGCTTCGGCGGGCTGGGTCTTGGCCGCCTGGCGCGCAGGGTAGAGGGTGGCGAGCAGCGTCAGCGAAAGCGCCGCGGCCGCGATCCGCACCACGTCGAGCGGGTGCGTCTCGCTCGGGATGCCGGTGATGTAGTACACGTCCGGGTCCATGATGTGGATTCCGAGCGTGCCCTCCAGGAAGGGCACGATCACGTCGACGTTGAGCGCGAGCGCGAGCCCGAGCGCGACCCCGATGGCGGTGCCGAGCCAGCCGATTATCACGCCCTGGGTGACGAACACCGCCTGCACCCCGCGCGGCGTGAGGCCGAGGGTGCGCAGGATGGCGATGTCGGTGCGCTTGTCGGCCACCACCATGACCAGCGTCGCCACGATGTTGAACACCGCGACCGCGACGATCAGCAGGAGGATGAGCCCCATCATGGTCTTCTCGATGCGAATCGCGCGAAAGTAGGCCGCGTTCTCCTCGGTCCAGTCGCGCACGGCGAGACCGGGGGTGCGCAGCACCGCCGCGTGCGCGAGTCGCGGCGCCTCGAGCACGTCGTCGAACTTCAGGTGAATGCCGTTGGGTCCGTCGAGCTCGCGGAAGGCCTCGGCGTCGGCGAGGTTCACCAGCGCGAGCACGCTGTCGTGGTCCTGCAGCCCGGCCTCGAAGATGCCGGCCACCTCGAACTGCCGCAGGCGCGGAACGAACCCGCCCGCGCCCTCGCCGGCCGCATCGCTGCCGGGGGCCATGACCGTGACCTGGTCGCCGATCCCGACCTGCAGCTGATAGGCCAGCATCCGGCCGAGCACGATCCGGTTGCTGCCGGGCTTCAGGGCGGCGAGGCTGCCTTCGCGCATCGCCTGCGTGATCGACGACACCGAGGGCTCGAGGTCCGGATCGATCCCGCGCAGCACGGCGCCGCTCATCGACGGCGCGCGGCTCAGCATCACGTCGGTGTCCAGGAACGGCGCCGCGCCGGTGAGGCCCGGCGCGCCGTGCAGGCTTTCGAGCCTCTGGCGCCAGTCGGGGATCGCGGCGCCGCCCGCGGCGAGCGTGGCGTGCGCCGACAGGCTCAGTAGGCGCGTGCGCAGTTCGGTCTCGAAGCCGTTCATCACCGACAGCACGGTGATCAGCGCGGCCACCCCCACCGCCACCCCCGCCAAGGACACCCAGGTGATGAAGGAGACGAAGAAGCTGTGCTCGCGGGCGAGCGAGTAGCGCAGCCCGACGAACAGTGGCAGCGGCTGAAACATGGGCGGCGATTAAACCACAGTGCCGGCAATGCGCGTGCCCGAGGCGTGAAACGCCCGGATAATCAAAGTGTTAAATCCCTCTCATCGCGGCGCCTCACGCGCTGACACGGCGTCTCGAGCGGTGCTAGCATCGGGGAGTCACGGGCCTATGGCCCAAACCCTTGCGAGGTACGCCATGACTCGCCCTGTGCACGCTTCGACCGCCCTGTTGTTCGCCCTCGCCTTGGCCGGCCTGTCGGCCCTCGAGCCGGCGGGCGCCGAGACCATCGCCGTCGGCGATCAGATCGAGGTCAAGAAGCCGGACGTGGCCGCCCCGACCCGCGGCATGACCATGGATCAGGTGCTCGCCAAGTTCGGCGCTCCGGTCAGCAAGGAGCCGCCGGTGGGCAAGCCGCCGATCTCGCGCTGGGAGTACCGGGGGTTCGTGGTCTACTTCGAATCCAACCACGTCATCCACAGCGTGGCCGCCGACTCCTGACCGGCCGCGTCGACGGACGCACCGATCCGGGGCGCCGATCGCGTAACATTCGCGCACCTCGGCAACCACGTTAGAAGGACGCCACCCGGCGGCTCGCGCCGCCCGGTGGCGTTTTGCACGCGCGAACACGACACATGCCCCTGCTGAATCCCACGCTACCCGATGCCGGCAGCCCCCTCGTCCGCTGGGGAAGGCTGTACGGCGCCGCCGCCGCACTCGCCATCGCCGAGGCCGCCACCGGCGCCGACGTGCCGCTGCTGGTGCTGACTCGCAATACCCGCGAGGCCGAGGCGCTCGCCGACGAGGTCGCCTTCTTCGCCGGCGCCGGCCTGCCGGTGCACACCTTTCCGGACCTGGAGACGCTGCCCTACGACGCCTTCTCCGCGCACCCGGACATCACCTCGGCCCGGCTCGCCGCGCTCGCCGAACTTCCCCGTGCGCGGCGGGGCGTGTGGCTGGTGGCGGTGGACACGCTGATGCAGCGGCTCGCGCCGCGCTCCTACATCGAAGCGCACTCGCTCAAGGTGCACGTCGGCGAGACGCTCGATCTGGATGCCTTGCGGGAGCGGCTCAACCTCGCCGGCTACGCCGCCGTCACGCAGGTGGTCGCACACGGCGAATTCGCGGTGCGCGGTTCGCTCATCGACGTCTTTCCCATGGGCGCCGAGCAGCCGTATCGCATCGATCTGCTGGACCGGGAGGTCGACAGCATCCGCCACTTCGACCCCGACTCGCAGCGCTCCGGCGAGCGGCTCACGCGCATCGCGCTGCTGCCGGCGCGCGAGACGCCGCTCAATCCGGAGGCGGTGCGCGAGTTCCGGCGCCGCTACCGGCTGCGCTTCAGCGGCGACCTGGCCGAGCATCCGGTGTATCGCGACGTGAGCGCCGGCCGGGCGCCCGGCGGCGTCGAGTACTACCTGCCGCTGTTCTTCGAGCGCACCTCCCACCTGTACGAGTACCTGCCGGCGGCCACGGTGGTCGTCGAGCTCAACGAGGCGGCCTCGCGGGTGGACGAACTCTGGCGCGGCATATCCGAGCGCCACGACCAGCTCGCCCACGACCGCTTCCGCCCCATACTGGATCCGGCGGATCTGTACCTGTCGCCGGCGCAATTCGCGGCCGAGCTCGCCGGCCGGCCGCGCGTGGATCTGCGCACCTTCGAGTGGCCGCCCGAGGCGCCGGCGCCCGTGACGAACTTCGCGAGCGCGGCGCCCTCGACCGTTCGCGTCGACCCGCGCGCGCCACGCCCGGCGGCGGACTTGGCGGCGCACGTCGCCGCGAGCGCGGGGCGGGTGCTGATCGCCGCCGAGTCGGCTGGCCGCCGCGAGCTGCTGCTCGAGCTGATGCGCGGCGAGAACGTGTCGGCCAAGGTGTTCGACGGCTTCGCCGAGTTCATGGCCTCGGGCGCGCGCTTCGGGCTCGCCGTCTCGCCCGCGGTGGGCGCGCTCAAGCTCGAATCGCCGCCGCTCGAGATCCTCACCGAAGCGCAACTCTTCGGCGATCGCGCGCGGCAGGAACGCAAGCGCCGGCGCGCCGAGCGCGACCCGGCGAAGATCCTCAAGGAGCTCACCGACCTGCACATCGGCGCCCCGGTGGTGCACGAGGCCTACGGGGTCGGCCGCTATCAGGGCCTGAAGACCATGGACGTCGCCGGCTACACCGGCGAGTTCCTGGTGCTCACCTACGCCGACGGCGACACCCTGTACGTGCCGGTGCAGGCGCTGCACCTCGTGTCGCGCTACACCGGCGCGCCCGCGGAGACCGCGCCGCTTCACAAGCTCGGCGGCGACCAGTGGCAGAAGGCGCGGCGCAAGGCGGCGCAGCGCATCCGCGACGTGGCGGCGGAGCTCCTCGACCTGTACTCGCGCCGCGCCGCCCGCGAGGGCACGTGCATGGAGGCCGGCGAGGCCGAATACCGCGCCTTCCAGGCCGGGTTCCGCTTCGAGGAGACCGCCGATCAGGCGGCTGCGATCGACCAGGTGCTCACCGACATGCGCTCCGGCAAGCCGATGGATCGCGTCGTTTGCGGCGACGTCGGCTTCGGCAAGACCGAGGTGGCGCTGCGCGCCGCCTTCATCGCCGTGCAGTCCGGCAAGCAGGTGGCGGTGCTCGTGCCCACCACGCTGCTCGCGCAGCAGCACTACAACACCTTCGCCGACCGCTTCGCCGACTGGCCGGTGCGCGTCGAGAGCCTGTCGCGCTTCCGCACCGTCAAGGAATCCACCGCGGTGCTGGAGGGCATCGCCGCCGGCACGGTCGACGTCGTCATCGCCACCCAGCGGCTGTTGCAGGGGAAGGTGCGCTTCAAGGACCTCGGTCTCGTGGTGATCGACGAGGAACACCGCTTCGGCGTGCGCGACAAGGAGAAGCTCAAGGCACTGCGCGCCGAGGTGGACGTGCTCACGCTCACGGCAACGCCGATTCCGCGCACGCTCAACATGGCCATGGGCGGCCTTCGCGACCTGTCGCTGATCACCACGCCGCCGGCCGAGCGCCTCGCGGTGAAGACCTTCGTGCTCGAGTGGAACGAGACGGTGATCCGCGAGGCGATGCTGCGCGAGATCCGCCGTGGCGGGCAGATCTATTTCGTGCACAACACCGTCGAGACCATCGAGAAGACCGCGCAGGCGCTGCGCGAGCTCGTGCCGGAGGCGCATGTGGCGGTGGGTCACGGCCAGATGCGCGAGCGCGAGCTCGAGCAGCTCATGCTCGACTTCTACCACCGGCGCTTCAACGTGCTGGTGTGCACCACCATCGTCGAGAGCGGCATCGACGTGCCCACGGCCAACACCATCGTGATCGACCGCGCCGACCGCTTCGGCCTGGCGCAGATCCACCAGTTGCGCGGCCGCGTCGGCCGCTCGCACCACCGCGCCTACGCCTACCTGGTGACGCCGCCGCGCAAGGCGATGACGGCCGACGCGATCAAGCGCCTGGAGGCCCTCGAGTCGCTCGAGGACCTCGGCGCCGGCTTCACCCTCGCCACCCACGACCTCGAGATCCGCGGCGCGGGTGAACTGCTCGGCGACGAGCAGAGCGGCCAGATCGAGGAGATCGGCTACAACCTGTACATGGAGCTGCTGGAGAGGGCGGTCGCCGCGCTCAAGTCCGGCAAGGAGGCGGACCTCGAGCGGCCGCTCGACGCGGGACCCGAGGTCGAGCTGCACCTGCCGGCGCTGATCGCCGAGGACTACGTGCCGGACGTGCACCTGCGGCTGGTGCTCTACAAGCGCATCGCGAGCGCCGCGACCCACGAGGAGCTCGACGAGCTCAAGGTCGAGATGGTGGATCGCTTCGGTCCGCTGCCGGCGTTCACCCAGTCGCTGTTTCGCATCGCGCGCATCAAGCTGCGCGCAGGGGCGCTCGGCATCCGCAAGATAGACGCCGGACCGGCCGGCGGCTACCTCAACTTCGACGCGGAAAACCGCGTGGATCCGCGTCGGGTGCTGAAACTGGTGCAGGGCAGGCCGCGCGACTACCGGCTCGAGGGTTCGCTCAAGCTCAAGTTCACCCACGAGGCGCGCGACGAGGAGTCGCTGTTCACGCGCATCGAGGCGCTGCTCGAGTCGCTCGCCTGAGGGGAGCGCGGCCGGCGGGCCGCACGTGCAGCGGCCGCGGGCGGCGCCCGTGCGCCGCCCGCGCGCGCGTCACTGGATGTTGCCGAGGAAGTCGCGCTTGCCGATGGGCACACCGGCGTGCCGCAGCAGCGCGTAGACCACGCTCTCGTGGAAGAAGAAATTGGGCAGCACGAAATCGGCCACGTAGTCCTTGGCGGTGAATTTCCAGGTCATGTTGGGGAACTTCATCTCGATCGACCGGGAATGCGCGCCCTCGAGCTGGGCCGGCGTCACGGACTTGACGAAGTCGAGGGTCTTGGCGATGCGCGCGCGCAGGTCGGCGAGCGTGACTTCGGTGTCCTCGTGCTTCGGGATGTCGATGCCGGCGAGCCGGGCGGCGGCCCCCTTGGCCGTGTCGCAGGCGATCTGCACCTGGCGGGTCAGCGGGTGCATGTCGGGATAGAGCCGCGACTGCGCGAACACGATCGGATCGATCTTGCGCGCGGCGGCGTCCGTCTCGGCCTTTTCCAGGAGGCCCGAAAGGTTGGTCAGGCCGCGGATCAGCACCGGGATGGTAAAGTCGTAAATGGTATTGGACATCGATGATTTCCTCGCCGGTCGGACTCGAAAATTTCAGGCCGCGTAATGTATCGAAACCACCGCTCCGGAGCCAGGGCACTGGCCGGGCTCGTCATGCTGCCCGGGCTCGACGGTGCGGGCCGGCGATTCGGCCGGTTCATGGACCTGCTCGCGCCGTGGACGCGCGTGGCGCGCCTTGACTATCCCGCGGACAGACCACTCGGATACGAGGAACTTGAGGCGCTGTTGCGGCCCGCGCTGCCGCGCGCCGAGCCCTACGTGCTGCTCGCCGAGTCCTTCGGCGGGCCGCTCGCGATTCGACTGGCGGCCGGGGCGCCGGCGGGATTGCGTGGCCTGGTGCTCGTCAACACCTTCGCGCGCATGCCCTACCCCGGCGCGCGCGCTCTCGCGCCGCTGGCGGCGCATCTGCCGGTCAAGTCGCTGCCGCGCTGGCTGCGCGCGCCGTTGTTGTGGGGCAGCGCGAACCCCGCCGACGCGACACCGGCGCAGCTGCGCGGCACGGCGGCAATCGACGCGGCCGTGATCCGTCGCCGCCTGCGCGCGGCCTTCGCGGAGGATGCGCGCGCGCAGCTGGCGAGCTCGCGGCTGCCGGTGCTCGTGCTGCGGGGCCGCCGCGACTGGCTATTGCCGCGGCGGGCGCTCACGGAACTTCACGGCTCTGCACCGCACGCGCAGGTCCTTAAGATCGACGCCCCGCACCTCGCGTTGCAGTCGAACCCGCGGACCTGCGCGGCGGCGGTACTGGGTTTCCTGAGGAAGATCGCGTCGCGCGATCAGGCCATGTTGGCCGCCGCGAACTCCCAGTTGGCGAGCTTGTCGAGCACCGCGGCCACGTAGTCGGCGCGCTTGTTCTGGTAGTCCAGGTAGTAGGCGTGCTCCCACACGTCGACCGTGAGCAGCGGCTTCAGCCCCTGGGTGACCGGCGTCTCCGCGTTGCCGGTCTTGACCACCTTGAGGTTGGCGCCGTCGAGCACCAGCCAGGCCCAGCCGCTGCCGAACTGCGTCACGGCGGCGTTGGCGAGTTCCTTCTTGCAGGCGTCGACGCCGCCGAAGGCGGCATCCATCTTCTGCTTCAGCACGGCCGGCGGTTCGCCGCCGCCATTCGGCCGCATGCTCTTCCAGTAGAAGGTGTGGTTCCAGACCTGGGCGGCGTTGTTGAAGATGCCCACCCGGTCGGCCTTGCCCGCGCTCGCACGCACGATCTCCTCCAGCGACGCCGCCGCGAGCTCGGTGCCGGCGATGAGCTTGTTGAGGTTGTCGACGTACGCCCGGTGGTGCTTGCCGTAGTGGAAGCTCATGGTGTGCGCCGAGATCACCGGCTCGAGGGCGTTGTCGGCATAGGGCAGCGGGGGCAGCGTGATGGGGGCAGCGGTAGTCATGGGCACTCCTTCGAGGATTGAAGGCGAAATGATACACGGTCCTTCCGCGGCGGGCGCCGCTCAGGCCTGCCGCTCGAAGGCCTCGTCGACGACACCGTTCGCGCAGCGGCACCAGACCCGCGTGCCGCCGCTCGGGGCGGGCTCGATGCCGAACTGTCCGCCGATCGCGCGCGCACGGTAGGCCATCCCGCGCAGGCCGATGCCGGCGTCGGCGGGCTGTGCCGACAGGCCGACGCCGTCGTCACGCACCTCGAGCAGGATCTGCGCGGCGGTCACCTCGACCGAGATCCGCACCACGGCGGCGCGGCCGTGGCGGATGGCGTTGGCGAGCGCCTCCTGCGCGATCCGGTAGAGGTGATCGGCCTTCTGCGCGCGCACGTCGAGGCGCGCCGACGCGGTAACGGCGAGATCGACCTGCACGCCGATGCCGCCGGCGTGGGCATCGACCAGTTGGCGCAACGCGCCCGCCAGATCACCGCCCTCGACCGGCGACAGGCCGTGCGCCACGCCGCGGCAGGTGCGAATCGCGCGGCGCGTGAGCTCGCGCAGCTGTGCCGCGCGCTCGGCGAGGGCCGGCGGCACGGCCGGGGTCAGCGAATCCACCAGCATGGCGATCAAGGTCAATTCCTGGCCGAGACCGTCGTGGATGTCCTGGCCGAGACGGCGCTGTTCGCGGCCGATGGCGTCGAGCAAGGCGCTCTCCAGGCGGCGGATATCGGTCAGATCGCGCACCGACAGGTAGCGGTAGCGCGCGCCGTCGGCTTCGAATTCGTTCGCACGCACCGCCACGTCGATCCAGCGGCCGTCGCTGCGCCGATAGCGCGTCTCACCGTCGATGGCGGCGGCGGATTCAGGGTCGGCCGCGGGCAGCCAGGCGCTGGCGTGCATGCCCACCAACTCGGCGCGCTCGTGCCCGGTGAGCTCTGCGAACGAGTCGCTCGCCTCCACCACCCGTCCCGCGGCGTCGAGGATGCAGACGCCGTCGCTCGCACTGCGCAGGAACAGGCGATTGCGGCGCGCCTCCACCAGCAACCGCGCGGCCAGGCGTTCGCGCTCGGCGAGCAGCATGGCGAGGATGCTGCCGACGCCGATGGTGGCGCCGACGAAGGACCACAGCGACACCAGGCCCGGCACCGGCGCGAGCCCGCGAAACACGCCGGCGCCGAAGGAATAGCTCACCGCCTCCACCAGGCTCAGGCCGGCGGCGATGCTCGCGGCCGGCACGAACCCGAACAGCAGCGCGGCCACCACGACCAGCGCCAGCGCCACCACCACGATGGGCAGTTGCAACAGCCCGGGATGCGCGCCCGAACCCGGTGCCAACGCGATGGCGGCCGAGGTGGCGAGCGCCGCCAGCAGCACCGCGGCGCCGAGGCGCGGCCACTGCGCCAGCGCGGCGAAACTGCCCTGCCGCCAGGACACGAGCAACGGCGTGAACAGCAGCACGCCGGCGGCGTCGTTCAACCACCAGCGCAGCCAGTCGAGCGAGGTCCAGGGCAGGCCGTCGGCCGGATCGATGACGTAGACGGCGTGCAGCACGGGAGTGCCGACGCTGGCCGGGACCAGCATGCCCACCAGCGTGGCGACGAGGAACAGCGGCGGGTCGTGGCGCCGCGTGAACCCGGCGTCGAAGCCGGCACGGCGCAGGATGGCCGACACCAGCAGCGCACCCAGCGGCAGCCCCGCCGCCACCAGTGCGGCCGCCAGCGGCGGGCGCCCCCGCAGCAACTCGAGCACGGCGCCGGCGGCGAACACCGGCAGCCACTGCGAGGTACCGAAGCGGATCACCGCCGCCACGGCGATCCCGCTCGGCACGAACCAGAGTGCACGGCCGCCGAGGCCGTGCAGCCATACGGTGGAGGCCGCGCCACCCGCGAGCAGCGCGGCAAAGGTCAGCAGCGACTGCCGCGCGCCGGCGGCAGGCGCCCGTTCTCGCGTACTCGACCACCTCATGGCCTCGCATGGTAACAGCGCCAGGCGCTGCGCGCGGTGTCGCGGACGGGTGCAGGCGCCTACGCGGCCTGGTTGCGGCCGGCGCCCTTCGCGACCTTGAGCTGCAGCTGCGAGCGCTCGAGCAGCGCCGCCGGTCCGCCCTGGGCCGCCGGTGCGTCCTGCGACTCCGGCACCGCGGCGCTCACGCCCACGCTCACGCTCACGTAACGCAGCACGCCGGAGCGCGGGTGGTGAATGCGCAGCTCGCGGACTCGCTCGGCCATCAGACGTCCGAAGCGCAGCGCCGCGTCCAGATCCAGTCCCGGCGCGTACGCCATCAGACTGCCGCCCTGGATGCGCGCCGCGCAGTCGCTGGCGCGGCGCAGGCAGCCCGAGACGCAGTGCGCGACCCGGCGGATGACCGAATCGCCCGCGGCACGGCCGAAGGTGGCGTTGTAGGCCTCGAGCGCGTCGATGTCGATGGCGAAGGCGGCGATGCTGCGCCGTTCGCGCTGTGCGATCGCCCAGTCGCGCTTCAGCAGTTCTTCCAGGTACGGCAGCGTGTACAGCCCGGTGAGCCGATCGTCGCGAATGGCCACCGCGGTGGGCTGGTGGGCGCCGCTCAGGGAATCGCGGCCGATGCGCGGATCGCCCCGCAGCCGTTCGCCGGCATCGCGATGGTGGCCGACGAAGTGGCTCACGGCACCGTCGGCGTCGTACAGGGGCAACACGGTCATTTCGTTCCAGAACAACGAACCGTCCCTGCGATAATTTCGCAGGAGCACGCGGCAACCGTCGCCACGCGACAGCGCCTCGCGCAGCCGGTGGCGTCCGTCCTGATCGCGGTCCTCGGCCTGGAGAAGGCGCAAATTGCGGCCGAGCAGATCGGCCGCCGCGTAGCCGGTCAGCGCCTCGAAGCTGGGATTGACGTACACCACCGGGTGGTCGGGCTCACGCGCGTCCACCACGGCCACGCCGTCCGGCGAGGACTCGAGCAACCGGCGGTAGAACTCTGGATCGTGGTTCTGCATCAACGCGCCTCGGTGAGTACCAGCGGCGGCGCGGCCGACAGCGCACCGACCTGCGCCACCGCCTCGCGCCAGCGTGCGCCGTCGTGCAGGTCGACGGGTGGTTCGCCCCGGGCACGCATGCGCACCAGCCGGGCCTGGGCGGCCGGCGATTGCTCCATGTCGAGCTTCGACAGCACCGCGCGCACCGCCGCCCGGTCGTTGCAGATGGGCAGCACGTCGCAACCCGCATCGAGCGCGAGGCGCACCCGCTCGAGCACGCCGCCGAAAGCGGCGGCGCCCGCCATCGACAGGTCGTCGGCGAAGACGCAGCCGTGGAATCCGAGCTCGCCGCGCAGCACGTCGCCGATCCAGCGCCGCGACAGGCTCGCGGGCAGCGGGTCGAGCGCGGAATACACCACGTGGGCCGCCATGATCCCCGCCACGTTGTTTTCGATGAGCAGCCGGTAGGGCCGCAGATCCGCCTCCATGTCGACGTAGCGGCGCCGGTCGATCGGCAGCGCCACGTGCGAATCGGCGACCACGGCGCCGTGCCCCGGAAAGTGCTTGGCCACCGCGGCCATGCCGGCCTCGCGCATGCCGTCCACGGTGGCGAGTGCGAGCGAGGCCACCGCGTCGGCATCGGCCGCATAGGCGCGATCGCCGATGATCTCGCTCACGCCGTAGTCGAGGTCGACGCAGGGGGCGAAGCTGAAGTCCACGCCCACCGCGCGCAGCTCGGCGGCGAGCAGCCAGCCGACGGTGTGCGCGAGCGACAGGCCGTCCGACGCGGCGGCGGCGTGGCGGTGTCCCAGCAGGCGCGCCGCGGGCAGGCGGGTGAAGCCATCGCGAAAGCGCTGCACGCGCCCGCCCTCGTGGTCCACGGCGATCAGCAGGTGCGGGTTGCGGACCGCGCGGATGGCGGCGGTGAGCGCGGCGAGTTGCTGCGGATCGCGATAGTTGCGGCTGAAGAGAATGACGCTGCCGACCAGCGGGTGCCCGAGAACGGCGACGTCGTCCGGCGTCAGTTCGGTGCCGGCGATGTCGACCATGAGCGGCCCGAGGCTCATGCGGCCGGCTCGAACACCGCGATGGACTCGACGTGCGTCGTGTGCGGAAACATGTCCATGACCCCCGCGCCCGCGAGTTCGTACCCCAGCTTGCTCACCAGGATTCCCGCATCCCGCGCCAGACTCCCCGGATGACATGAAATATACACGATGCGCGCCGGCCGCCAATCGGCGACGTGCGCCAGGCACTGCTCGGCGCCGGCTCGCGGGGGATCGAGAAGCACCCGGTCGTAGCGCGAGCGCGCCCAGGGGCCGAACCGGGCCGGCTCGAACAGGTTCGCGGTGTGGAATTCGGCGCCCTCGATGCCGTTGCGGCGGGCGTTGGCGCGCGCACGCGCAACCAGCGCGGCGTCGCCCTCGACACCCACCACCCGGCGCACGCGCCGGCCGACCGGCAGGGTGAAGTTGCCGAGTCCGCAGAACAGATCGAGCACGCTGTGCTGCGGCTCCGGCGCCAGCAATTCGAGCGCGCGTTCGACCATGGCCGCGTTGACCGCTGCGTTCACCTGGATGAAGTCGACCGGCGCGAATTGGATCTCGACCGCGCCGCCGTCGAGGCGATAGGAGAGCGGCGGATAGCCCTCCTGCGCGGGGTGCACGCTGTCGAGGCCGCCCGGCTGCAGGTGGATCTGCACACCCTGCGCGGCGCCGAAGGCCTGCAAGCGGGCGAGGTCGTCGGCCGTGGGCGCCTCCATGACGCGGAACACGAGCGCCGCCTCCTCGTCGCCCACCGCCACCTCGACCTGGGGTATCCGCTCCTTGAGGCTCATGCCGTCGACCAGGGCGGCGAGATCGCGCGGCAGGTCGGCGAAGCGCTCGACCAGGATCTCGCAGCGCGACAAGTCGGCCAGATAGGGCTTGTCGCGCTCGCGGAAGCCGGCGAGCACGCGACCCTTCTTGTGCACGAAGCGCACGCCGAGCCGGGCGCGGCGCCGATACGCCCAGTCGGGGCCGCGCAGCGGCGCGTACACGGTGCGCGGCGTCACGCCGCCGATTCGCTGCAGCGCCTCGAGCAGGTGGCGCTGCTTGCGCAGTATCTGCGCCGCCGGCTCGAGGTGCTGCAGGGAGCAGCCGCCACAGACGCCGAAGTGGGCGCAACGAGGCGCGACGCGCTCCGGCGAGGGCGCGAGCACCTCCTCGAGCACCGCCTCGTCGTACTGGCGGCGGCGCTTGACGATGCGCGCACGCACGCGTTCGCCGGGCAGTGCGCCGTCGACGAACACGGCCTTGCCGTCGACCCGGGCGACGCCGCGGGCATCCTCGCTCAAGTCCTCGATGTGCAGCTCGAGTGGCGCCGCGACCGCGGCCCGCTTCACGTCGGCGGCCATGCGGCGAGGAACTCCTTCAGGTGTGCGGCGCCCGAATCGGCGAGCATCTTGCGCACGCGCGCGACCTCGCGGGCGTGCTCCTCCGGCGTGAGGTGGCCGCGCAGCAGCTGGAAGCGGAGGTAGATCAGATAGGTGTTGAGCACGTCGGTCTCGCAGTAGTCGCGAATCCGCGTAAGGCCGCCCTCGAGGTACGTCGGCCAGACGTCGGCGCCGCGCATGCCGACCTTGCCGGGGAAGCCGAGCAGCGTCGCCACGTCGTCGAGGCTGGCGCGACCGCGGCCCTGGAAGCCCGACAGGATGTCCATGAGGTCCATGTGCCGCCAGTGGAACCGGGAAAGATAATTGCTGTAGCGAAAGCTCGAATCCGAGTCGCCGGTCTCCCAGAAACGCGCGGCGGTCACGCCGTGCAGCAGCGCGCGGTAATTGAGCACCGGCAGGTCGAAACCCGAACCGTTCCACGACACCAGATCCGGCGTGAATTTCTCGATCCCGTCGTAGAAGCGCTCGATCAGGTCCTTCTCGGTCGCGCCCGCCTCGCCCAGGCTCCACACCTTGAGCGAATCGCGCGTGCGCATGACCACGGAGATGGCGACGATGCGGTGTTGCTCGTGGGAGAGGAACTCGCCGCCGGTCTCCTGTCGCCTGCGGGTGAACATCACTTCGGCGACCTGCGCGTCGGTGAGGCCGTCGAGGCCGTACAGCCGGCGGCCGAGATCGGTGTCGGGAATCGTCTCTATGTCGAAGACCAGCGTGTTCATGGCCGTTCAGCGCCGCGCGGCGCGCATCGCATCCTTCATGTCGCGCACCGCGCGCGCGAGTCCGTCGAACACCGCGCGCGCCACGATCGCGTGGCCGATGTTGAGCTCGACGATCTGCGCGATGGCGGCGATGGGCGCCACGTTGTGATAGTTCAGGCCGTGGCCGGCGTTCACCACCAGCCCCTCTGCGGCGGCCATGGCGGCTGCGGCGCGCACGCGGGAGAGTTCGCGGTCGCGTGCGGCGCCCTCGGCCTCGGCGTAGGCGCCGGTGTGCAGTTCGATCACCGGCGCGCCGGCGCGGCACGCGGCGCGGATCTGCCGCTCCTCGGGGTCGATGAACAGCGACACGCGGATCCCTGCCTCGGCGAGCCGCCCGCAGGCATCGGCGATGCGCGCCTCCTGGCCCGCCACGTCGAGCCCGCCCTCGGTGGTCACCTCGGCGCGCTTCTCGGGCACTAGACAGCAGTCGGCGGGCGCGATCCGGCAGGCGATTTCCAGCATCTCCCCGGTCACCGCCATCTCGAGATTCATGCGCGTCTGCAGGGCGTCGCGCATCGCCAGCACGTCGCGGTCCTGGATGTGGCGCCGATCCTCGCGCAGGTGCAGCGTGATGCTGTCCGCGCCGGATTGCTCCGCGATCAGCGCCGCGAGCAGCGGATCGGGGTAGCGGGCGCGGCGCGCCTGGCGCAGCGTCGCCACGTGGTCGATGTTGACGCCGAGCGCGATGTCGGCGGGCCGGTGCGCGGCCGTGGCAGGGGTGTCGGTCATGTGGTCTCCCGCTGGCGCAGCGCCAGCATCACGTCGCGGGACTTGAGCGCGCGCCCCTCCAGACAGGCGTCGAGCGCCGCCCGCAGCAGCCGCTTCGCGTCCTTCAGGGACTGTGTCGAATCGAACCGGCCGGCGTCGAGATCGTACAGCGAGCGGCCGCTCACGGCGCCCGGCGTCTCGGCGACGCACGCGCGCGGCGCGCCGGCGGCGGCGATCCGGTAGTAGTCGTCGGGCCGGATCGCCTCACCGGCCTCGGTGCGGGTGAGTTCCAGACCATAACCGAGCGACGTGAGCAGGCGCATCTCGAAGCGCCGCAGCGCCGGCTCCTGGTCGGCGCCGCCGGCGAGCGCCGCGATGCAGGCCGCGTAGGCGTCGAATATCTCCGGGTGCGGATCCCAGCGTTCGGTCAGCTTGAGCAGCAGTTCGTTGAGGTAGAAGCCGCTCATCAGGTGGGCGCCCGGAAGCGCCACCGGCGCACCGTCGAGCTCGGCGCCGTCGAGGTTGCCGGCCTCGCCGCGCCCCGACCAGGACAGGAGCAGGCGCTGGAACGGCCGCAGCACGCCGCGCAGCGCCGACTTGCCGCCGTTGGCGCCGCGCGCGAACAGGCTGATGCGGCCGTGCTCGGCGGTGAAGGCCTCGACGATGCGGCTGGTGTCGCGGTAGGGATACTGGTGCAGGACGAAGGCGGGCGCGTGCCACACCCGGCGCGCACTCTTCACAGCGTGTCGTACCCGAACTGGCGCAGGGCCATCTCGCTGTCCGCCCAGTTCTCCTTCACCTTCACCCACAGCTCGAGGTGCACCGAGCGCTGCCAGAGGTCGGCGAGCTCGATGCGCGCGAGCCGGCCGATCTCCTTGATGCGCTCGCCGCGCTGGCCGATCACGATGGCTTTCTGCCCCGCCCGTTCGACCCAGATCACGGCGTGGATCACGGCGCGTCCGTCCTCCTCGGCGAAGCGCTCGATCTGCACGTTGATGCCGTAGGGCAGCTCCTCGCGCAGATTGAGGGTGAGCTTCTCGCGAATGACCTCGGCGGCGTGGAAGAGCTCGTCGCGGTCGGTGAGCACGTCCGCGGGGAACAGCGGCGGCGAGAGCGGCAGGCGCTCGCCGACCATGTCGGCGAGGCGATCGAGATTGTCCTTCTCCAGCGCGGACACCGGCACCAGTTCCGAGGCGGGCACTCGCTCCGCGAGCTCCTCGAGGAAGGGCAGCAGGCGCTGGCGCGGCTGCACCTTGTCGACCTTGTTCACGACCACGAACAGGGGCTGCTTCAGGCCGCGCACCCGCTCCCACACCCAGCGGTCCTCCTCGGTGAAGCGCAGCGCCTCGACCACGAACAGGATCACGTCGGCGTCGCGCGAGGAGGACATGGCGACGCGGTTCATGTACTGGTTCATGACCCGCGGCGCGCTCTCGTGCATGCCGGGCGTGTCGATCAGCACGAGCTGGGCCTTCGGCCGGTTGACCACGCCGAGCACGCGGTGCCGCGTGGTCTGCGGCTTGGGCGCGACGATGCTGACCTTGCGGCCGACCAGCGCATTGACCAGGGTGGACTTGCCGACGTTGGGGCGGCCGACGATGGCGACCATGCCGGCGCGGAATGCGGGCCCGGTCACGCGCGGCTCCCGGCGTGCGCGGCGAGGCGCTCGAGCACCCGCGAGGCGGCGGCCTGCTCGGCCCGGCGCCGGCTCGCGCCCTGCCCCACCGCGTCGACGTCGAAGTGCGCGACGGCGCAGGTCACGGTGAAGGACTGCTCGTGCGGCTCGCCGGAAACGGAGACGAGCGTATAGCGCGGCAGCGGCAGTCCACGGGACTGCAGCAGTTCCTGCAGTTGCGTCTTCGCATCCTTCAAGGCCGCGGCCGCCGGCAGGGTGCCCATGCGGGGACCGATCAGCCGCCCGACCGCCGCTGCGGCGGCGTCGAAGCCCGCGTCGAGATAGATCGCTCCCACCAGCGCCTCCAGGGCGTCGGCGAGGATCGACGCCCGCCGGAACCCGCCCGTCTTCATCTCGCCCGCCCCCAGGCGCACGTGATCGCCGACCCCGATCTCGGCGGCGATCGCGGCGAGGTGTTCGCCGTTCACCAGGCTGGCCCGCAGCCTCGACAAGGCGCCCTCGTCGGCCTTCGGCTGGGCATCGTAGAGCATCCGCGCCACCGCCGCGTTGACGATGGCGTCGCCGAGGAACTCCAGGCGCTCGTTGTGAGCCGACGCGGCGCTGCGATGCGTGAGCGCCGTGCGGCAGAGCGCCGGGTCGCCGAAACGGTGACCGAGCGCCCGGCCCGCCCAGGCGAGCGCGGCGGCGGTGTCATCCGTCGTGGTCACTGCACCTTCACGGTCTTGTCGAAGTGCACCAGCAGCGAGACGTTGCCGACGTAGGGCACCGTATCGTCGTAGGCCACGTGCAGCGACACGCCGCTGTCGTCCTTCACCACCTCGACGTCCTTGAAGTCGACGCCGGTGATGTCCTCGATGCCCCAGTGGCGCTCGAGCGAGACCTGCATGGCGCGCACGTCCGGGTTGTCGGCCTTGAACTCGGTGGCGACGCTGGTCAGGGTGCGGGCGACCTTCAGGTAGTTGAGGTACACCGGCACCAGGCGAATGCCGGCGTACACCACCACCCCGACCAGGGCGAGCACGCACAGCAGCCCGATGAAGGTCATGCCGGCCTGGGATCGGCGTCCGGCGCCGCGGTCAATTCGCATGGTGGCTTCCTCCTCGAACGGATCCCCTATTGAATCGCACGGCCGATCCGGCTCCAGAGAGGTCCGTCACGGGTGTCGAGATTAAGCCAGATTCGCACCGCCTTGCCGACCAGATTGGCCTCCGGGACGAACCCCGGGGCGTCCGAATCGTGCAGCCAGCGGCTGTCCTTGCTGTTGTTGCGGTTGTCGCCCATGAAGAAATAGTGCCCCGGCGGCACCACCCACTCGCCGGTGCGCACGCCGCCCAGGGCGAACATGATGCGGTGACGCCGGCCGTCCAGGTTCTCCACCGCCGTGGGCGCGCCGGCGTAGTTCCACAGGTCCTCCTTCGGGCCGGAGTACACCGGGCCCGGTTCCTGCGGCATGGGCACGCCGTTGACCCAGAGCTGGTTGCGCTCGTCCACGCGGATTCGGTCCCCGGGCAGACCCACCAGGCGCTTGATGTAGTTGATGCGCGGGTTCGGCGGCAGGCGGAACACGATCACGTCACCGCGATGCGGCTTGCCGGTGGGGAGGATGAGGGTGTTGGTGACCGGGAGCCGCAGCCCGTAGGCGTACTTGCTGACGAAGATGAAGTCTCCGTCGTACAGCGTCGGCATCATGGAGTCGGAAGGGATGCGGAACGGCTCGAAAATGAACGAGCGGATCACCAGCACCAGGAGGATCACCGGGAAGAACGAGCGTGCGTACTCGACCGCGACCGGCTCCCGCAGACTCTCGGCGGGAGCGCCGGCGGCAGCCGCGGCGCGCGCGCGCGCGCCGGCGAACCAGAGCCGGTCCGCGCCCCAGATGAGGCCCGACGCCGCGCCCACGATCACCAGCATCAGGCTGAAGTCGACCGCTTCGTAGCGGAACAGCCGCCACAGCATGACGGCCGACAGGCCGACCAGCGCGTAGCCGGAGAGGCGCGTCAACCAGGATTCGCCGCCCGCAGGCGCGCGCACGGCGCGGCGCGGCTCGAGGACCCAGCCGTCGATGAGGATCACGAGCACGCAGGCGAGCGCCGCGTACAACAGCACGAAGAAAAGGCCGTCGCCATCTTTCACGAATGACCCCCGAACGACACCATCGACTTCTCCATGCGGCGCGGCCGCCCGTCCGTCCTAGCCGCCCTTCTTGCCCACCTGCAGCACGGCGAGGAACGCCTCCTGCGGGATCTCCACCTGGCCGACCTGCTTCATGCGCTTCTTGCCGGCCTTCTGCTTCTCGAGGAGCTTGCGCTTGCGGCTGACGTCGCCGCCGTAGCACTTGGCGAGCACGTTCTTGCGCATGGCCTTGACCGTGGCGCGCGCGATGATGTGGCTGCCGATGGCCGCCTGCACCGCGACCTCGAACATCTGCCGCGGAATCAGGTCCTGCATCTTGTCGACGAGTTCGCGGCCGCGCGCGTAGGCGTTGTCCTTGTGCACGATCAGCGACAGCGCGTCCACCGGATCGCCGTTGATGAGCACGTCGAGCTTGACCAGCGGCGCCGGCTGGAAGTGGCTGAACTCGTAGTCGAAGGACGCGTAGCCGCGGCTGGCGGACTTCAACCGGTCGAAGAAATCGAGCACCACCTCGGCGAGCGGCAGCTCGTACTGCAGGGACACCTGGCTGCCGAGATAGAGCATCTTCTTCTGCACGCCGCGCTTCTCGCTGCAGAGCGTGAGCACCGCGCCGACGTGGTCGGGCGGCACCAGGATGTTGGCGGTGATGATGGGCTCGCGCATCTCGGCGATGCGGTCGTTGGGCGGCAGCTTGCTCGGATTGTCGACGTAGATCGTGCTGCCGTCGGTGAGCTTCAGCTCGTAGATCACGGTGGGTGCGCTGGTGATCAGGTCGAGCCCGTACTCTCTTTCCAGCCGCTCCTGGACGATGTCCATGTGCAGCAGGCCGAGGAAGCCGCAGCGGAAGCCGAAGCCGAGCGCCGTGGACACCTCCGGCTCGAAGTGCAGCGCCGAGTCGTTGAGCTTCAGCTTCTTCAAGGCGTCGCGGAACTGTTCGTAGTCGTCGGAGCTCACCGGGAAGAGACCGGCGAACACGCGCGGCTGGACCTGTTTGAAGCCGGCGAGCGGCGCCTTGGCGGGATTGGCTTCCTGGGTGATGGTGTCGCCCACCGGTGCGCCGTCGATGTCCTTGATGCCGGCGATCACGAATCCGACCTCGCCGGTGAGCAGCGCCTCGCGCGGCACCGACTTCGGCGTGAAGCGCCCGAGGCGGTCGACCAGGTGGCTGCGGCCGGTGGACATCACGCGCACCTTGTCGCCGGTCTTGAGGCTCCCGTTCATCACGCGCACCAGCGAGACCACGCCGACGTAATTGTCGAACCACGAATCGATGATGAGCGCCTGCAGCGGCGCGTCGGGATCGCCCTTCGGCGGCGGGATGCGCTTGACCAGCTGTTCCAGCAGATCCTGGATGCCGAGGCCGGTCTTGGCGCTCACAAGCGCCGCGTCGTCCGCCGGTATGCCGATGATCTCCTCGATTTCGTGGATCACCCGCTTGGGGTCCGCCGACGGCAGGTCGATCTTGTTGATGACCGGCAGCACCTCGAGGCCCTGGTCGAGGGCGGTGTAGCAGTTGGCGACGCTCTGAGCCTCCACGCCCTGCGCCGCGTCCACGACCAGCAGCGCTCCCTCGCAGGCCGCGAGCGAACGGGACACCTCGTAGGAGAAGTCGACGTGACCCGGGGTGTCGATGAAATTGAGCTGGTAGGTCTCGCCGGAGGCGGACTTGAAGAACAGCGTGACGCTCTGCGCCTTGATGGTGATGCCGCGCTCTCGTTCGAGATCCATCGAGTCGAGCACCTGCGCCTGCATTTCCCGGTCTTCGAGCCCGCCGCAGACTTGGATGAACCGGTCGGCGAGGGTCGACTTGCCGTGATCGACGTGCGCGATGATGGAGAAGTTGCGGATGTTCTTCATCGAAGGGAGGGCCGGACCTGCATCTTGAGCAAATTTTTCATTATACCGGCGGGCCGTGCACCGCGAGGGCCTTTCGAACCTCCTCCGCGTCGAGGCGGCCGTGGCAGACGAGTTCGCCGGCGAACAGCAGCACGGGGATCTTGTGGCCGTAGCGGCGGCGCGCCTCGGGCTCGTCGTCCACGTCGCGAACCTCCACGGGGTGGAGCTCTGCGCCCGGGAGCGCCGCGAGCTCGAGCAGCATCTCCTCGCAGAGCGTGCAGCCGGGACGCGAATACAGCAGGAAGCCGGCCGGTCGGGTCACGGCCGGTGCGCGGGCGACAGGTCCTTGACGGCGCGCACCGAGTTCGCGATGGATTCGACCGTGCGCGCAGGCACCTCGCCCACCGCGGTGACCTGGTGGCCCTGCACGACGGTCGAGTAGGCGAACCCCGAACCGACGCGGGCGAGGCCATCGGGCGCGCCCTCCCCGGTCGCGCCGCTCGGGGCCGCGCTGCTCGCGGCCGTGCCGCTCGCCGTCGTACCGCCCGCAGCCGCGCCGCTCGAGGGCGCGGCGCTTCGGGCGGCGGCGCCGTCCTCGACGAACACCGACACGGTGGCGAGCCCGTCCGAGTAGACGAGGTGCGAGGCCGGCTCGCCGGCGTCCTTGAGTTTCTGGCTGCCGGCGAGCGTCAGACGGAAGCCCGGCGGCAGGTCGCTGGCGCGGAACGCCGCCAGCGGCGAGCCTGCGGCGTCGTCCGCAGGCGCCTGGCGGACCCAGCGCATGCCGTCGGTGCGCGTCGCGGGAGCAAGTTCCGCGTCCGTGATCGAGTCACGCATGGTCAGGCGCGCGAACAGGATCTGTTCGATGACCTGGCCGCGCGGGTCGCACAGCTGGGTCTTGAGCGGCATCGCCGTGGCCTCGTCGAGCCAGAGGCGGTAGCCGAAGCGGTACTCGTCCTTCGGGGTCACGGCGATGACGCGCGTGCTGCGCCCGAGCAGGCGCGTGCGCGGCAGGCTCTCGATGCGGTAGTACTCGGCGACGCCCGGACCGAACTGCGGCAGCGAACCGAGGAACGGCCCGTGGGTCTGGCGCGGCTCGACCAGCACCGTGCGCTGATCGGGCAGATAACAGGTGAGCTGGTCGTTGGTACGCACGAATTCGCGCCCGGAGCCGTCCAGCGACAGCAGCCGCTCGGTGACCTGGTCGCCGCGCACCCGGTGCAGGATGCGCATGGTCTCCACCCGCCCCTGGCTCAGGTGGAAGAACGTGCCGTCGTAATTACGCGCCGCAAGCGCGTGGGTCATCTTCTGCAGCCACTCGCGCGCGTCGTCGGCGGCACGACAGGCGAGCGGCGCAACTGCCAGCATCGACCCGGCCAGCGCCCACGCCGCGAGCCGCCGCGAGGCGCGGTGCGCCACCGCCGCACTCATGGAGTCGTGCGGGAACCCGCGGCGTCGGGGACCGGCAAGCCGGCGGCGGCGCGCCCGCCGTCCGCCGCGACGCCCGGTGCCGCGACGCCCACCTGCGCGGCGGCATCCGGCTCGTCCGGGGTGAGCAGGCCGGAGAGCACGTTGCTCTGTCCGAGCACCGAAGAGTATTGGCTGTGCGCGAATACGTAGCTCGTGAAGCGCGCCGCCGGCATCGCCACGGGCGCCGTCTCGGTCGGTGCGGCGGGCACCGTGTAGGACAAGGCTTCCCGAGGCTTGCCCGCGCTCGCCAACAGCGCGGCCGGCGCAGCGGCCGCCCGGCCGGACGCCGCCGCGGGGCGTGTCACCGGCGCAGGCGTCGACTTCGCCACCAACGACTGCGCACCGCCGGCCGGGCCGACGGCGCGATGTTGCAGCGCCATGACCGCCACCGCCGCCACGCCGGCCGCGGCCGCCACGCTCAGGAACGGCTTCCAGCCGACACCCGCCCGGCCACGCGCCGCCGGCGACTCACCGGCCGCGGGGTGCCCGTCGATGGCGCGCTCGACGCGCGCCGCAAAGCCGGCCGACAGGGTCGGCACGCCCTGGCCGCGCATGGCCTCGCCGATCAGCGCGTAGCGCCCGAAGCACTGCCGCAACTCGGGGTCGCGCGTCAGCCGCCGCAGCAGCAGCTCCACTTCCGAGTCCGGCAACTCGCCGTCCAGGAATGCCGATACTTGTTCGCGTATTGGATCGCTCATGTGTCCTCAGGTCGCCCCAGCCCAGCGTCGAAAATCGGTCGCAACTTCTTGTCGATGGCCTCGCGGGCCCGAAAGATGCGCGAGCGCACGGTGCCCACCGGGCAGTCCATGGTCTGCGCGATCTCCTCGTAGCTCAAACCCTCCAGCTCGCGCAGCACGATGGCGGTGCGCAGGTCCTCGGGAAGGTTCTCGATGGCGCGGTTGACGGTGTCGCGGATCTCGTCGGTGAGCAACAGCCCTTCGGGCGTCTCGGACTCGGCGAGCCGGGCCTGCATGTCGTATTGCTCCGGATCCTGCAGGTCGAGATCGTAGTCGACGGGGCGGCGCTTGGCGGCCACCAGGGAGTTCTTGGCGGTGTTGATGGCGATCCGATAGAGCCAGGTGTAGAAGGCGCTGTCGCCGCGAAAGGACTTCAGGGCCCGGTAGGCTTTCACGAAGGCCTCCTGGGCGATGTCCTCTGCCTCGCTGGCGTCGTGCACGTAGCGCATGATGAGCTTCAGAACCTTGTGCTGGTAACGCAACACCAACAGATCGAATGCGGCGCGCTCGCCGCGCTGGACCCGTTCCACCAGCTTGAGATCACTCTCCTCGACGCTCATTCGTGATCCCAAACGGCGGGCCTTCGGGCCGGCCTGTCGCAATAGACCGACGCCGGACCGAAAAGTTCGGGCCGGGTGGAACATACGGCTCGCGGAAACGTGAGGTGGCGCACGCGGCGGATTCTAGCAGTCGTCGCCGGCCCGCCGCCCGTCGGGCGACGCGCCGCGTCAGGGCGCCGTGATCCGTCCGATCAGGGCGGCGAGCGCCGCGTCGGGCGCGGCCGCCCGGCCGAGGCACCAGGCGTGCAGCAGCGGGTCGGGGGTCTCGAGCAGCCGTTCGAACAGGCGGCGCTCCTCGGCGCCGGCGCGCGGCAGATCGCGGTCGAGGTAGCGCTCGAGGAGCACGTCGAGTTCCTTCATGCCGCGCCGGCAGCGCCAGCGCAGCCGGCCGGCGAGCAGGCGGTCGGCCTCCCCGTCCGCCACGCTAGTGCTGCCGCTGCGCCAGCAGCCGCTTGATCTCGCCGATGGCGCGGGCCGGATTGAGGTCCTTCGGGCAGGCTTCGGCGCAATTCATGATGGTGTGGCAGCGGTAGAGCCGGAACGGGTCCTCGAGTTCGTCCAGCCGCTCGCCGGTGGCCTCGTCGCGGCTGTCCACGATCCAGCGATAGGCGGCGAGCAGCGCCGCCGGTCCGAGGTAGCGGTCGCTGTTCCACCAATAGCTCGGGCAACTCGTCGAGCAACAGGCGCAGAGGATGCAGGCGGAGGGACGGTCGACCTTCTCCTGGTCGGCCTTCGACTGCAGCCGCTCGCCGTCGGGCGGCGCGGGCGTGCGCGTCTGCAGCCACGGCTTCACCGAGGCGTACTGGGCGTAGAAGTTGGTCAGATCCGGCACCAGGTCCTTGATGACGGGCATGTGCGGCAGCGGGTAGATGCGCACGTCACCCTTGACGTCGGCACAGGCGGTGACGCACGCGAGCCCGTTCTTGCCGTCGATGTTCATGGCGCAGGAGCCGCAGATGCCCTCGCGGCAGGAACGGCGGAACGTGAGCGTCGGATCGATCTCGTTCTTGATCTTGATGAGAGCGTCGAGAACCATCGGTCCGCAGGACTCGACGTCGACCTCGTAGGTGTCGATGCGCGGGTTCTCGCCCGACTCCGGATCGAAGCGGTAGATCCTGAAGGTGCGGACCTGCTTCGCGCCGGCGGGCGCCGCGAAGGTCTTGCCGTCCTTGCGGATGCGTGAATTCGCGGGAAGTCTGAATTCGGCCATGATCGCTGTCTCCCGGTCCTAGTACGTGCGCGCCTTCGGCGGAATCGACTCCACTTCGTCGGTGAGCGTCTCGAGGTGCACGCCACGGTAGTCGAAGCGGCTGGCGCCGCGCTCGTCCACCCAGCACAACGTGTGCTTCATCCACTGCTCGTCGTCGCGATTCGGGAAGTCCTCGCGGGCGTGCGCCCCGCGGCTCTCCTTGCGGTTCTCGGCGGAGTGCATGGTGGCGACCGCCTGGCCGAGGAGGTTGTCGAGCTCCAGCGTCTCGATGAGGTCGGTGTTCCACACCAGGGAACGGTCCGAGACCTGCACGTCGGCGAACGAATCGAACACCTGCGCCAGGCGCCGCTTGCCCTCCTCGAGGGTGGCGCCGGTGCGGAACACCGCGGCGTCGCTCTGCATGATCCTCTGCATGTCGAGGCGGATCTCGGACGTGCGCCGCGTGCCGCGCGCGTGGCGCAGGCGGTCGAGCCGCGCGAGCGCCGGTTCGGCGGCATCGGCACGCAGCTTGGGCTGCGGGGCGCCCGCCACCACGGTGGCGGCGCAATGCCGCGCGGCTTCGCGGCCGAACACCACCAGGTCGAGCAGCGAGTTCGATCCCAGCCGGTTGGCGCCGTGCACCGACACGCAGGCGGCCTCGCCCACGGCCATGAGTCCCGGCACGATCTGCTCGGCGCCATTGCTCCGGGTCACGGCCTCGCCGTGCACGTTGCATGGGATGCCGCCCATGTTGTAGTGCACGGTCGGCAGCACCGGGATGGGCTCGCGGGTGACGTCGACGTTGGCGAAGATGCGCGCGGTCTCGGCGATGCCGGGGAGCCGCTCCTTGATCACGTCCGCGCCGAGGTGCTCGAGGTGCAGGTGAATGTGATCCTTGTGCCGGCCCACCCCGCGCCCTTCGCGGATCTCGACGGTCATCGAACGGCTGACCACGTCGCGCGAGGCGAGGTCCTTGGCGTTCGGCGCGTAGCGTTCCATGAAACGTTCGCCGGCGGCATTGGTCAGGTACCCGCCCTCGCCGCGCGACCCCTCGGTGATGAGGCAGCCGGCGCCGTAGATGCCGGTGGGATGGAACTGCACGAACTCCATGTCCTGCAGCGGCAGTCCGGCGCGCAGCACCATGCCGCCGCCATCACCGGTGCAGGTGTGCGCCGAGGTGCAGGAGAACCACGCGCGGCCGTAGCCGCCGGTGGCGAGGATCACCTTCTGGGCGCGGAAGCGGTGCAGAGTGCCGTTCGCCATGTCGAGCGCCAGCACGCCGCGGCAGACCCCGTCCTGCATCAGCAGGTCGAGCGCGAAGTACTCGATGAAGAAGCTCGCCTCGTGCTTCAGCGCCTGCTGGTAGAGGGTGTGCAGCATGGCGTGCCCGGTGCGGTCGGCGGCGGCGCAGGTACGCTGCGCGATCCCCTTGCCGAAGTGCGTGGTCATGCCGCCGAACGGGCGTTGATAGATCTTGCCGCTCTCGGTGCGCGAGAACGGCACGCCGTAGTGTTCCAGCTCGATGACCGCGGCCGGCGCCTCCTTGCACATGAACTCGATGGCGTCCTGGTCGCCGAGCCAGTCCGATCCCTTGACGGTGTCGTACATGTGCCAGCGCCAGTCGTCCGCGCCCATGTTGCCGAGCGCCGCTGAGATGCCGCCCTGCGCAGCCACCGTGTGGCTGCGGGTGGGAAAGACCTTGGTGAGGCAGGCGGTGGAGAGGCCCGCCTCGGCAAGCCCGAAGGTGGCGCGCAGACCGGCGCCGCCGGCGCCCACCACCACCACGTCGTAGGTGTGGTCCGTCAATTCGTATGCGGTCATGAAATTCCTCTTCAGTGCCCCAGGGCGACCTTCAGGATCGCGAGCAGGGCGGCAGCGCCCGCGAGCGCGAATCCGAAGCGCAGGCCGAGCAGCGACGCGATGCGCAAGCCCGGAGCGTGCACGTAGTCCTCGACCACGACGCTGACGCCGAGCAGGGCGTGATAGCCGAGAACGCCCACGAGCAGACAGGCGAACAGTGCGCTCGCGGGAGAGGCGAGCCAGGCACGCACCGTACCCTCATCGATCGCGGGCAGCGCGAGCAGCGAAATCAGGAACCAGAGCCCGAGCGGCACCAGGGCGACCGCGGTCACGCGCTGGGCCCACCAGTGGCCGGCGCCGGCCTTGGCGGATCCGAGACCGAGCACCCGGCCGAGCGGACTGCGCAGACTCATGCCGCACCGTGACGGGCGAGCAGCCAAAGTCCCGCGGTGAGCAGCAACGCGCCGGCGACCACCGCCCAGCCGCTGGCGTGACGCTGCCGACGCTCGAAGCCGAAGCCTGCGTCCCAGACGAGATGACGCACGCCGTTCAGCAGGTGGTAGAAGAACGCCGCCGACCAGCCGGCGAGGCACAGCAGGCCGAGCGGGCTCGCCAGCAGGCGATTCGCGGCGGCGAAGTCGCGCTCGCCGCCGGCGAGCGCGACCAACCAGCAGCACAGCGCCACGAAGCCCGCGGCGAGCGCGATCCCTGTGAAGCGGTGCAGGATCGAGAGCGTGTTGCCGATCTGCCAGCGATACACGGCGAGATGCGGCGAGAGGGGCCTTTCACGGGTGGACATGCGTCTCCTCGAGTGGCGGCGCGTCGGCGGTCGACGCGGTCGCACGAATTCAAAAGTCGATACAGCGTCCGCGCAGTTCCCAGTCGCCGTAGCGCGTCGGATCGGGGCCGTCGCGGCCGCCGATCTCGCGCGGCGGGGCGCCAGCCACGGGTGCGGCGACAGCGCGCCGCGCTTCTGGTATATCAGCCGCTGGCCGGAGGTCGGCGCGTGCGGCGACGTCGCGTTCGGATTCCACGCCGCAAATTTTGCCAGAAATCCACGCCACATCACCACGCCAGAGTCCCTCGTGAGTTCGCACAGCGACCAAAACACGGCCTTCATGCCACGCCACGGCGAACTGCCGCACCTCGGCGTGCTGCGCGTCACGGGCGCCGACGCGCACGCCTTCCTGCAGGGCCAGCTCACCGCCGACGTGCGCCGCCTGGCGACCGACGCGCCGCTGCTCGGCGCCTATTGCAATCCGCAGGGAAGAGTGATTTCGCTCGCGAGCTGGTTCACGCAGGGCGATGCGGTGCTCGGCCTGCTGCCGCAGGAGCTGGTCGCACCGACGCTCGAACGCCTGCGCCGCTTCGTGCTGCGCGCCAAGGTGCAGCTGGCGGCCGCCGGTCCGGACCTCGCCGTGTACGGCTTCGCGGACGAACGCGGCGCGCGCGGCGCGGGACTCGAGCCGCCCACCGCACCGTCCCGCATCGCGCAGGCCGGTGCGATCACCCTGTTGCGCGCCGACGCGCACTCGCCACGACTGATCGCCGTCGGCGAGCGCGCGCAACTCGCCGCCGTCGCGGGCGAGGCGGCCGCGCCGGACGCGACGGCCGCATGGCGCGCCGGCTGGGATCTCGCCGACGTGCGCGCCGGCTGGCCCCGGGTGCACGGCGAGACCAGCGAATTGTTCGTCGCGCAGATGCTGAACCTCGATCTGCTCGACGGCATCAGCTTCGCCAAGGGCTGCTACACCGGCCAGGAAATCGTCGCGCGCACCCAGCACCTCGGCCGCATCAAGCGCCGCACCATTCGCGTCGAGCTGCCGACCGGCGAATACCGGCGTGGCGAGCCTCTGCGGCTGCCCGACGGGCGCAGCGGGCGACTGCTGACCGTCGCCGCCGCGGGCGGCGCGATCGAGGCGCTCGCCGTGATGACGCTGGCCTCCGCCGGCGGTGCGCCGGCGGACGACCCGCGCGCCGACGAGGACGGCCTCGCCCAACCGGCCGTGGACGCGCACGAGCTGCCGCTGCCCTACCCCCTCGACCCCGAGCGAGGCGCGGCATGAGCGGCGGCGGCCTGTTCGCCGCCGGCTTCCTGCTGTCGCTGTCGCTGTGCGTCGATCTCGGCATCGTCAATCTCGCGCTGATCCGCACCGGCCTCACGCGCGGCATGCGCCCGGCGCTCGCGCTCGGGCTCGGCTCGTGCGTGGGCGATCTCGTCTACGCGGCGAGCTCGGCGTGGCTGGTGTCGCTGCTGCTCGCGCACCGCCCGGCGCGATTCGTGCTCTGGCTCGGCGGCTCGACGACGCTCGCCTGGCTCGCGGTCAAGATGCTGCGCGAAGCCGCGCCGTCCGCGGCCCACGACCAGGCGCGGCAGACGGGCGAGACGGCGGCCCGGCCGGCGGTCGCGGGCGAATTCATCCGTGGCGCGGCGCTCGCGCTCGCCAGCCCGAGCGCCATTCTCTGGTTCGCCGCCGTCGGCGGGAGCGTCATCGCCGCGCACGCGACGGGCGGGGGTGCCTGGGTGCCGTTCTTCGGCGGATTTGCGCTGGCAGGCGTGCTCTGGTCGACCTTCCTGGCCTTCCTCACCGGCTTCGCGAGACGGCGGCTCGACGCGCGCTTCGTGCGCGCGCTCGCGCTCGTCTCGGCGGCGCTCTTTTGCTATTTCGCGCTGCGCGTGTTCGCGTCGGGGTATCGCGAGTTCGTGCTCGCGGCGCCAAGTAGCGCGGCGCCGATTAGCTAGAGGTCGACGATCTCGATCGCCGCCGGGTCGAGCGGCTCACCGAGGAAGATCCCGCCCACGCGCGCGAAGCGCGCCGCGCCGTCGGTGGCGAGCCAGCGCACGCGTCGCTCCTGCGGCCCCGCTGCAGGCAGCCCCGCGCCGGCCGGCGGCCCGAGCAGGCGCGCGGCGGCGGCGGCCGTGGTGGCCGCCGAGTCGACCACGCGTACGCCGTCGGGCAACACCGCGCGCAGCGCCGCCTCGAGCACCGGGAAGTGGGTGCAGCCGAGCAGCAGCGTATCCGGCGGATCGGGCGTGTCGAACATGGGCGCGAGATAGCGGCGCGCCACGGCACGCGCCACCTCGCCGTCCACCCAACCCTCCTCCGCGAGCGCCACGAACAGCGGACAGGCGGCGGTGCGCAGCGACACCGCCGGGTCGAGGCCGCGGATGGCCTGCTGGTAGGCGCCGCCGGCGATGGTGCCCTCGGTGGCGACCACGGCGATGCGCCGGCAGCGGGTCGCGGCCAGCGCGGCGCGCGCGCCCGGCTCGATCACGCCGATGATGGGCAGGCTCGGGTAACGTTCCCCGAGCGCCTCGAGCGAGGACGCCGAGGCGGTGTTGCAGGCGACCACCAGCGCGCGGATGCCGCGCGCGACCAGCGCGGCCGCGCACTGCAGCGAATAGCGCGCCACGGTGGACGAGCTCTTGGTGCCGTAGGGCAGCCGCGCGGTGTCGCCGAGGTAGACGAACCGCTCGCCGGGAAGTGCGGCGCACAGCGCCCGCAGCACCGTGAGTCCGCCGACACCGGAGTCGAACACCCCGATGGGCCCGTGCTGCGCCGGCACCGCCGCGCCGCCGGAACTCGGCACCGACGCCCCCTCAGGCCTCGGGGCGCATGTGCGGGAACAGGAGCACGTCGCGGATCGACGGCGAGTCGGTGAGCAGCATCACCAAGCGGTCGATGCCGACACCCAGGCCCGCGGTCGGCGGCATGCCGTACTCCAGCGCGCGCACGTAATCGGCGTCGTAGTACATCGCCTCCTCGTCCCCGGCCTCCTTGCGGGCGACCTGATCGCGGAAGCGCTGCGCCTGGTCTTCGGCGTCGTTGAGCTCCGAGAACCCGTTGGCGATCTCGCGTCCGCCGACGAAGAACTCGAACCGGTCGGTGATGAACGGATCGCGGTCGTTGCGGCGCGACAGCGGCGAGACCTCGGTCGGGTAGGCGTAGGCGAACGTCGGCTGCAGCAGCTTGTGCTCGCCCGTCTTCTCGAAGATCTCGATCTGCAGCTTGCCGGCGCCGTCACCGGCGCCGTACCCGATGCCGAGCGCGTCGCAGACGCCGCGCAGGTAGGCGACCTCGCGCAGCCGCGCCGGATCGAGGCCCGGATTGTGGGCGAGGATGATCTGCTCGATGGTGAGCCTGGCGAACGAACCGGAGAAGTCGTACTCGGCGCCCTGGTAGCGGACGGTGCGGCCGCCGAGCAGGGTGTCGGCGAGGCCGTGGACGAGATCCTCGACCAGCGTCATCAGATCGCGATAGTCGGCGTACGCCTGATACAGCTCGAGCATCGTGAACTCGGGGTTGTGCTTGGTGGACACACCCTCGTTGCGGAAATTGCGGTTGATCTCGTAGACGCGCTCGAAGCCGCCCACCGTGAGGCGCTTCAGGTAGAGCTCCGGCGCAATGCGCAGGTACATGTCGACGTCCAGCGCATTGTGGTGGGTCCGGAACGGCCGCGCGGCGGCGCCTCCCGGGATCGGGTGCAGCATGGGCGTCTCGACCTCCAGGAAGCCGCGCGCGTCCAGGAACGAACGCACGTAGCGCACGATCCGCGAGCGCAGCGCGAATACCCGGCGGCTGTCCTCGTTCATGATGAGGTCGACGTAGCGCTGCCGATAGCGCAGTTCGGTGTCCGCGATGCCGTGCCACTTGTCCGGCAGCGGACGCAGCGACTTGACCAGCATCACGATGCGCTCCGCACGCACCGACAGCTCCCCGGTACGGGTGCGGAACAGCACCCCCTCGGCGCCGAGGATGTCGCCGACGTCCCAGCCCTTGAAGTCCTCGTACGCGTCGCCGAGCGCCTCGCGCTGCAGGAAGATCTGGATCTGCCCGCTCGGGTCCTCGATCTTGGCGAAGCTCGCCTTGCCCATCACGCGCTTGACGCGCAGCCTGCCGGCCACCTTGACGCGCACGGGGTCCGCGTCGAGGGCCTCGGCGGCGCGCTCGCCGTGGGCCGCGATCAGCTCGCCCGCGAGCGCCGTGCGGCGAAAGTCGTTCGGAAAGGCGACGCCGCGCTCGCGGATGCGGGCGAGCTTGGCGCGCCGCTCGGCGATCAGGTGGTTCTCTTCTTGGTCGCTCATAGGCCCTGCTTCAGGCTCGCCTGCATGAATTCGTCGAGCGCTCCGTCGAGCACCGCCGTGGTGTTGCCGATCTCGACGCCGGTGCGCAGATCCTTGATGCGCGACTGGTCGAGCACGTAGCTCCTGATCTGGTTGCCCCAGCTGACGTCGGACTTGGAGTCCTCGAGCACCTTGGCGGCGGCGTTGCGCTTGTTGTACTCGAGCTCGTAGAGCTTCGCCTTCAGCATCTTCATCGCGGTGGAGCGGTTCTTGTGCTGACTGCGCTCGCTCTGGCACGCGACCACGATGCCGGTGGGCACGTGCGTGATGCGCACCGCCGACTCGGTCTTGTTGACGTGCTGGCCGCCGGCGCCGCTCGAGCGGTACACGTCGGTGCGCAGGTCGGCCGGATTGATCTCTATGTCGATGTCGTCGTCGACTTCCGGCGAGACGAACACCGAGGCGAACGAGGTGTGGCGGCGGTTGCCCGAATCGAAGGGCGACTTGCGCACCAGCCGGTGCACGCCGGTCTCGGTGCGCAGCCAGCCGTAGGCGTAGTCGCCGGACAGGCTGACGGTGGCGCTCTTGATGCCGGCGACCTCGCCGTCGTTCTGGTCGATGATCTCGGTCTTGAAGCCGTGCGCGTCGGCCCACTTCAGGTACATGCGCAGCAGCATCTGCGCCCAGTCCTGGGCTTCGGTGCCGCCGGCGCCCGCCTGGATGTCGAGGAAGGCATTGTGCGAGTCCATCTGGCCCGGGAACATGCGCTGGAACTCCAGCCGTTCCACCTCGCGCGCGAGCCCCGCGACGTCGGTCTCGACCTCGGCGGCGGCGGCGCCGTCGCCCTCATCGGCGGCGAGATCGAGCAGCTCGCCCGAGTCCTTCAGCCCGCCATTGAGCCGATCGAGGGTCTCGACCACCGCGGCGAGCTTGGCGCGCTCCTTGCCGAGTTCCTGCGCCCGCTCCGCCTGGTCCCAGATGCCGGGCTGCTCGAGCTCGCGATTGACTTCCTGCAGCCGTTCACGCTTGGCGTCGTAGTCAAAGATACCCCCTCAAAGAGCCGGCGCGCTCTTCGAGATCTTTGATGTGCCGCTTGAGTTGATTGATTTCCATGGAACTTCCCATCATAGCCGATAGCGTCACCCGGGTCAGCCGCGCGCCCCGTCGGGCGCGGCAAGCCCAAGGTGCAGCACGTTGAGCTGCGCGCGTTCCGGGCCGCCGTAGTCGTCCGTTTCCAGCCGGTAGGCGACGCGCACCTCGGTCGCGGGCCGCGGCACGGCGTCCGGCCCGGTCCGATCGAGGTGACCGAAGGCGATGGCGCCGACCGGTGCGCCGCCCCCGGCGCCGCGCGGCGTGAGCGAGAGCTTCAGGTGCCGCTCGCCGACCACACGGCACTGCTCGACCCGGAACACGCCGTCGAACACGGGCTCCGGGAATCCCTGGCCCCAGGGACCACCGGCACGCAGTGCCTGCGCGGTGGCGAGGCACAGCTCCCCGGGGGAGAGTTCGCCGTCGCTCAAGATCACCCCGCGCAGCGCGCTCGCATCCACCCGCGCGGCGACCTCCGCGGCGAACGCCTGCCGAAACTGCTCGAGCGCCCCTTCCGCGAGCGTCATGCCGGCCGCCATCGCGTGGCCGCCGAACTTCTTCAAAAGGTCCGGGTGGCGGGCCGCGATGCTGTCCAGCACGTCGCGCACGTGCACGCCGGCAATCGAGCGCGCCGAGCCGCGCAACAGACCGCCATCGCCGCGCGCGAAGGCCACCACCGGACGGTGCAGCCGCTCCTTGACGCGCCCCGCCACCAGGCCCACCACGCCCTGGTGCCAGGTCGGGTCGAACAGCGTCAGCCCGAGCGCCTCGCTGCCCTCGGCCTGCGCGCAGGCGCGAACCGCCATGTCGATGGCCTCGGCCTGCATGCGCTGCTCGATGTCGCGGCGCTCCTCGTTGAGCCGTGACAGCTGGCCGGCCAGATCGGCGGCCACCGCGGGGTCGTCGGTGAGGAGGCAGGCGATACCCACGCTCATGTCGGTGAGCCTGCCGGCGGCATTGAGCCGTGGACCCACCGCGAAGCCGAGATCCGCGGCCGTGACCCGCGCCAGGCGCCGCCCCGCGGCGTCGAGCAGCGCACGGATCCCGGGCACGCAGCGCCCCGCGCGGATGCGGCGCAGGCCCTGCTCGACCAGGATGCGGTTGTTGCGGTCGAGCGGCACGACGTCGGCGACCGTGCCGAGCGCCACCAGGTCGAGCAGATCCGCGACGCGAAAGCCCACGTCGCCGAGCCGGCGCGCGAGCGCCGCGACCACGTAGAAGGCCACGCCGACCCCGGCGAGCGCGGGACTCGCGAAGCCCGAATCGCCGAGATTCGGATTGACGATCACGGATGCGCGCGGCAGCGCCGCGGCGGGCAAGTGGTGATCGGTGACCAGCACCTCGATGCCCGCGGCGCGCGCCGCCGCCACGCCCTCGAGGCTCGAGATGCCGTTGTCGACCGTCACGATCAGCGTCGGCCGGCGCTCCGCCGCAAGCGCGACGATCTCCGCGGACAGTCCGTAGCCGAAGCGAAAGCGGTCGGGCACCAGGAAGTCCACATGGGCGAAGCCCATGCCGCGCAGCGCGCGCACCACGAGCGCGCTGGCGGTGGCGCCGTCGGCGTCGAAGTCGCCGACCACCAGCACGCGGCCGCCGGCGCGCTGCGCCGCCAGGAGTTCCGCCGCCGCCTCGACGCCGGCGAGCGAACCGACCGGCAGCAGCCGCTCGAGCGACAGATCGAGATCGTCGGCGCGCTCGACGCCGCGGGCCGCGTACACACGCTTGAGCACCGGATGCACGGTCGCTCCCAGGCTCTCCGTGGGCGACGGCTCGCGCCGGCGGATCTCAATCGGCTTCATCTTGCAACCCCTCCACTGCGAACGTCCGCCACCACGGGCGTCGCGGCCGCCACCAGCGCCACCCGCGGCGCGGGATGCGCACGCACATGCTCCCAAGCGAGATCTCCACGGCCTCGATGAGCCCGCCACGCAGCGCATCGAGCGCGGGGGCGAGCCAAGCCGCCTCGGCGGCCGGCCACGCCGGCGCGCCGGGGGCGGCATCGACGATCACCACGCCGCCCGCGGCGGCGAGCGGCGCCTGCGGAAACTCCCGGACCTGCACGGCGGCGGCGAACTGCGGATCGCCACCGGCCGCGAAGCCGGCGAGCGCCGCCGCGGCCTCACCCTGCGCGCGGCCGAAGCCCCAGGGCCACAGACTGGTCACCGCGGGCGCACCGCGGGCCGTGCGCGCGCGGTTGAGCGCGTGATCGTGCAGCCACAGTTCCAGTTCCGTCACCAGCCGGCGCAGGCGCGGCGCGTCGGCGCCGCGCGCGCGCCGTTCCCACAGGTCGCACCCCAGCACCTCGCAGGGCTCGCAGGCCTCGACCTGCCATGCGCCGTCGAGCAGTCCGTAGAGCCTGCCGCCGGAGTCGGCGAGCAGGCGCGCGTCGCCGCCGGCGAAGGCGCGGCCGAAATCCGCCGCCAGCGCCGCGGCTTCGTCGGCTGCGAGCGCGAGCAGCCCGTCGGGCGGCAGGCTCACGTGGGTGAGCCCTGCGACCGCGTGGATGGGGTCGAAGAGACAGACGGTGGCCTCCGGCAGCGCACCGAATGCCACCTGGGCGGCGGCGGCGGCCGGACTCACCGTGGGCGGACTCGACGGCGCGGCGGCCGTGGTCAGGCAGCCATAGGCGCGCGCCCGCCAATCGGCGGCGGCTGCCGGCGCGCCGCGCGCGAGCCAGCGCTCCAGGCGCGGCGCGCGCTCGCGGCGCGCGCCGACGCCAGGACGGATCCGACAGTGGATGGTCGCCATGGCACGCGCCGGGCTCGCGCCCGGCTCAGTGCGTCCGGCGGCGCGTCGCCGGCCGCGACGACGACGGTCGCGGAGACGACGGCCGCGACGGCGCGCCGGTGCGCGCCGCGCTCCGGCGCGGACTTTGCGCACTTCCGGCGCCGGGTTCCGGCAGGTGCCGCTCGCCCCAGTCGCGCAGCGCGCCGACGATGGCGCCGAGCGAACGCCCCTTCTCGGTGAGCCCGTACTCGCGATACGCGCTGCCGTCCGCGGCGGGGCGAAGCTCGAGGATGCCGTTGTCCACCAGCTTGCGAAGGCGCTGGGCGAGGATGTTCTTGGCCATGCCGAGGCTCGCCTGGAACTCGCCGAAGCGGCTCACCCCGGCCAGGGCATCGCGCAGGATCAGGAGCGTCCACCACTCGCCGACCAGGTCGAGCGTGCGCGCGACCGGGCAGCCCGCCGTACTCATGCACTTGTGACGCATCGCCGTGCCGTCCCCGAAAACCAGTTGCTCGATGATACCAGATGTGAGATGCTGGCTCTCGGTTTCATTATTAAACCACTTAACTAAGGACACTCCCCCATGAGCAAGTTAGCCAACAAGGTCGCGCTGGTGACCGGCGCATCCAAGGGAATCGGCGCGGCCATCGCCCGGCACCTGGCCGCGGCCGGCGCGACCGTGATCGTGAACTACGCCGCCGACGAGGCCGGTGCGCAGCGCACCGTCGAGGCCATTCGCGGCGCCGGCGGCGCGGCCTTCGCGGCGCGCGGCAACGTCGCGCGGGAAGCCGACGTGAACGCCCTGTTCGAGCACGTCGCCGCCGCCCACGGCCGCCTCGACGTCTTGGTCAACAACGCCGGGGTGTACGCCTTCCATCCCTTCGAGGAGTTCAGCGTGGCCGAGTACGCGCGCCAGTTCGACGTCAACGTGCGCGGCCTGTTGCTGGTGACGCGCGCGGCCCTGCCGCTGTTTCCGGCCACCGGCGGCAGCATCGTCAACGTGAGCTCGGTCGCGAGCACGCTCGCGCCCCCGGGCGGCGCCGTCTATTCGGCCACCAAGGGCGCGGTCGACACCATCACCCGCACCCTCGCCAAGGAGCTGGGTCCGCGCAAGATCCGCGTCAACGCAGTGAACCCCGGCCTGGTCAGCACCGAGGGCACGAGCGGCTTCATGGGCACGGACTTCGAGAAACAGACGGTGGCGGCGACGCCGCTCGGCCGTGTCGGCGAGCCCGACGACATCGCCCCGCCGGTGGCGTTCCTCGCCTCCGACGAGGCGCGCTGGATCACCGGCGAGACCTTGTACGTCTCGGGCGGCGCGGCGATCTGAACCCGCCGGCCGTATTAGAATCGGGACAGGAGGCCCGATGAAGTTCACCCAGGACACGCGCACCGGCAACAACGTGGTGCGCGGCTACGGGGCCGCGGAGTTGCGCATCAACGACGCGGTCTTCCGTAGTTCTCTGATCGTCAGCGCGACCGCGATCGAGCCGCGGCCGAACCTGGCCGCGGTCGCGCAACTGCAAGGCGACGACGCCGCGGCGCTGCTCGCCCACCGGCCGGAGCTGGTGCTGCTCGGCACCGGCGCGAGGCAGGAATTTCCGCACCCGTCCTTCGGTGCGAATTTCCTGCGCGCCGGCATCGGCTTCGAAGTGATGGACACCGGCGCGGCCTGCCGCACCTTCAACGTGCTGGTCGCCGAGGCGCGCCGGGTGGTGGCCCTCCTCATCGTGTGAGCGGCGGCTGCGCCGGCAGATAGAGCAGCGGATCGACCGGCTTGCCGTTCACCCGCACCTCGAAGTACAGCGCGGCCGTGCGGTGCGGCCCGAGCCCCATGCGGCCGATCTGCTCTCCGGCGCCGACCTCCTGCCCCTCCCGCACCAGCACGACGTCGTTGTGGGCATAGGCGGACAACAGATCCTCGCCGTGCTTGACGATGACCAGGTTGCCGTAGCCCCGCAGCCCGCTTCCCACGTACACGACACGGCCCGCGCGCGCGGCGCGCACCGGCTGCCCGACTTGGCCCAGCAGCAGCACCCCGCCACCCGGCACGGGCCGCGGCGGCGCATCGGGCACGGTGGGCCAGGTCCAACCACCCGGGCGCCGTGCGGCGGCGGCCGGGTGCGCCGGTGCGGAGCCGGGCGTCGGCGCGGCCGGGACGGCCGCGGCAGCGCGCTCGGGCGGCCGGCGGGACGGCGGCAAGATCGCCGGCCGGGTGAGCGTCAGCACCTGCCCGACTTCGATGCGATAGTCGGGGCCGATGCCGTTCCAGGCGGCGAGATCGCGATAGTCGATGCCATGGCGCCAGGCGATCGCGTACAGCGTGTCCTCACGGCGCACCACGTAGGTGGCCGCCGGCCGCACGGCGGGCGCCGCGCAGCCGGCGAGCGCCGCGCCCAGTACCGCTGCAATGACCAGCCCGCGCCGCGCGCGCACTCGGCCGGGGATCCTAGCGTTGCAATCCCGACAACATGGGTACGAACTGTACCGGGCCGAGCGACTCGCGGTGCACGCGATGTTCGCCCTTGGTGTAGCGGATGAGCTCCTGTCGCCCGTCCGGGCCGACCGGCGCGACCAGCCGGCCGCCGACGTCGAGCTGCTCGAAGAGCGCCGGCGGCACCGCGGCCGGTGCGGCCGCGACGAGGATGCCGTCGAACGGCGCCCGCGCGGGCCAGCCGAGCGCGCCGTCGTCGTGCCGGCAGTGCACGTTGCGGATGCGCAGCTCGCGGAGGTTGCGGCGCGCGCGGCCGAGCAGGCTCGCAATGCGCTCGACGCTGTAGACCTCGCCGACGAGCGGCGCGAGCACCGCCGTCTGGTAGCCGCAGCCCGTGCCGATCTCCAGCACCTTGCGCAAGGCTCCGCCGGCGAGCAGCGCCTCGGTCATGCGCGCCACGATGTAGGGCTGCGAGATGGTCTGGCCGAAGCCTATCGGCAGCGCCGTGTCCTCGTAGGCGCGCGAGCCGAGCGCCTCGTCCACGAACAGGTGCCGCGGCACCTGCCGGATGCGGTCGAGCACGCGCAGGTCGGCGATGCCCTGATCGGTGAGACGCTGCACCAGGCGCTCGCGCGTGCGCGCCGAGGTCATGCCGATGCCGGCGAGGCGCGACGGATCGAGGTAGCTACTCACGGGCGAGCCAGCGGTCGACTTCCGGCAACGCCGCGTGCCGCGTGAGGTCGATCTGCAACGGGGTCACCGAGGCGTAGCCCGACGCCACCGCGTGGAAGTCGGTGCCGGGGCCGGCGTCCTGGCCCTCCCCGGCCGAGCCGACCCAGTAGACCTCGCGACCGCGCGGATCGCGCGCCCGCACGATCGGCTTGCTGCGGTGGCGGGCGCCGAGCCGCGTCACGCGAATGCCCCGCAGTTCGCCGTCGGGCAGATCGGGCACGTTGACGTTGAGGACCACCGGACCCTGCAGCGGTTCTCGCGCCAGCCGCTCGACCAGCCGCGCGGCCACCGCCGCCGCGCTCGCGAAGTTGCGCGGACTGCCGGGCTCGACGCACAGCGACACCGCGATCGCGGGCAGACCGAGGAAGCGCCCCTCGATGGCGGCCGCCACGGTGCCCGAGTAGAGCGTATCGTCACCGAGATTCGCGCCGTCGTTGACGCCCGAGACCACGAGGTCGTGCTCGAAGGAGAACAGCCCGGAGACGGCGAGGTGAACGCAGTCGGTGGGCGTGCCGGTCACGTAGTAGGAGTCGGCGTCGTAGGCCGCGGCGCGCACCGGCACGTCGAGCGTGAGCGAGTTGCTGGCGCCGCTCCGGTTGCGTTCCGGCGCGACGATGGTGACGTCGCCGAGCGGACGCATCGCCCGGCCAAGAGCCGCCAGACCCTCGGCCCGGTAGCCGTCGTCATTGGAGAGCAGAATCTTCAAGGAATTTTCGACCGTCGTCCCCGCGCTTCCGGGGCGTGCCGGCGGGACTATACTGTAACGACAAAAGTCCGGATAGCGGATCGCAACGCTTCAGAAGAGCCATGTCGAAGACACGTCCGCCGTCCGATCGTCAGCAGCCTCCACCCGAGGAGTTGCGCGTCTTTCGCGAGGCGATGCGCGACGTGAAGCCGCTCGCGCAGGCACCGCTCCCCTCGGGTCTCGAGGCGCCCGCGCCCCGCCCGCGCCGATTGCGCCGCCCCCTCGAGACGCGGATCGCGGATCTGCCGCTGGTCCCGGTCGAGGACGCGGGGCTGGCGGATGCGCCCCAGGTGCCCGTGGTCGGTCCGGGCGACGAACTCGTGTTTCGACGCGGCGGGGTGCGCGACCAGACCATGCGCCGCCTGCGCCGCGGCCAGTTGGCGGTCGACGACGCCATCGACCTGCACGGCCTCGGGCAGGCACACGCGCGCGACCTGCTGGTCGAGTTCATCGAACGCAGCCGCGCCCGCGGCTGCCGCTGCGTGCGCGTCGTGCACGGCAAGGGACACCGCTCCGGCACGCGCGGCCCGATCTTGAAGAGCGCGGTGAATCTCTGGCTGCGGCGACACGCCGACGTGATGGCGTTCGTGTCGGCGCGCGCCATCGACGGCGGCACCGGCGCGGTCTACGTGCTGCTGCGCGCCGCCTGAGGCGCGCGGCCCGCCGCGCGCACGCTCAGTCCTCCGCGTCCAAATCCTCCGGCAGGCCGCAGTCGGCGAGTTCCGCGAGCACCGCAGTGGCGAACTGTCCGCGGCCGAGACGAAACTCGAGGCACAATGCCTCCGGCTCGAACGACACGGCGAGGTCGCGCACCGCGCAGCGCAGCGGCCGCCGCTCCTGATCCAGCCCCGCCTGCGCGAGCAGCTCCGCGACCTTCGCGTACCGCGCGCCGATCGCGATCTCCGCCGCCTGCACCGCACCCGCGGCGGCGGGGTCGCCGCGCCCCCACAGCGGCCCGGTCGGGTGCAGGTCGAAGGCCGCCAGCCGGGCGCGCAGCGTGTCGTCCAGGCTCTCGACCAGGAAGTGGCTGGCGCTGCCGTCGAGGCCGGCGCGATCGCCCGGCGCAAGTTCGCACCAGGTGCCGTCGTCGACGCGCCGCGCGAGCAGCGCGTTGAAGATCAGCGCGCGCGCGGCGGACAACGCGAAAACGCGCTCGGTGCGCGAGGACGGCTGGCGCCCGTGCTCGATCCAGGCCGCGACGCGCGCGAGATTGGCCGCATCGCGGCCGAAGCGCTGCGGCCCGAAATAGTTGGGCGCGCCGCGCACGCGCAGCGCATCGAGCCGCGCCGCCAGTTGCTCGCGCGGCCAGGCGGCGCCGCGCAGGCGTATGCGGAAGCGGTTGCCGGCGAGCGCGCCGCGCCGCAGCTTGCGGTCGTTGCCGACCGCCTCGAGCACCCGGTACTCGCCGGCGTCCAGCGCGCACCACTCGGAGGCCGGGCGGCCCCGCGCCGGCACGCTGAACCACTGCACCGTGCGCGCGTGGCGGTCCTTCAAGCCGGCGTAACCGACGTCGGCCGGCGGCACGCCGCACAGGCGCGCGAGCTGCGCCGCCACCCAGCGGGTGTTGGCGCCGCGCTTCTCGACGCGCAGCAGCCAGTGCGGGCCGCTGCCCGAGGGGGTGAACGACAGCTGCTCCTCGACCTCGAAATCCTCCGGCCGAGCCTTGAGCACCGCGGCCACCAGCGGCGGCCCGAGTGCGCGCGGCGGCGCGAGCGCCACCTGCCGCCAGTCCTGCGGAACGGCCACGCGGGGGCCCGGCGGAACGCTAGGCCGCGCCCGCAGGCGCGGCGTCGAGCAGCACCGCGGCGCTCGCGGCGAGACCCTCGCCGCGGCCGACGAATCCCATGCGCTCGGTGGTGGTGGCCTTGATGTTGATCACGTCCGCGCAGACGCCGAGATCGGCACCGAGATTGGCGGCCATGGCCGCGCGATGCCTGGCGATGCGCGGCGCCTCGGCGAGCACGGTGACGTCGGCGTTGACGAGGGTCATGCCGGCGGCGCGCATGCGTGCGGCCACCTCGCGCAGGAACACGCGGCTGTCCGCGCCGCGATAGCGCGGATCGGTGTCCGGAAAGTGCTGGCCGATGTCGCCCTGGCCGAGCGCGCCGAGCACGGCGTCGCAGAGCGCGTGGATGACGACGTCGCCGTCGGAGTGCGCCACCACGCCGCGCGTGTACGGAATGCGCACGCCGCCGAGCACGACGTGGTCGCCGTCGCCGAAGGTGTGCACGTCGAAACCCTGACCGATGCGCATGCTGGCCACTCCCATCGCTTTCATGATGCCCGTCGCCAATTCCAGATCCTCGACGCGAGTGATCTTCACGTTGAGCGGCGATCCCTTCACCAGCCGGGCGCGCACCCCGAGACGCTCCATCGCCTGCGCCTCGTCGGTGACCAGCACGCCGCTCGCGCGCGCGTCGGCGAGCGCCGCGGCCAGTTCAGCGTAGCGAAACACCTGGGGAGTCAGCGCGCGCCACAGCGCGGTGCGGTCGACGGTGTCGGCGACCACGCCGTCGCGCTCGCGCTTGACCGTGTCCACCACCGGCGCGGCGAGCAGTGCGCCCGGCGGCTGGTCGCCGAGGACGTCGATGAGCGCGGCGAGGTCGGCGCGCGACAGACAGGGCCGGGCGGCGTCGTGCACCAGCACCCAGTCCTGCGGCGCCGCGCGTCCGGCGAGGTGCGCGAGGCCGCTCTCCACCGAATCCTGGCGCTCGGCCCCGCCGATCGCCGCGTCGAGGCGCGGATCGTCGAGCGCCGCCGCGAGCGCGGGCCAGCGCTCGTCGCCGGCGGCGATTGCGACCACGAGGCCGGCGATGCGCGGTTCCGCGAGCAGCGCGCGCAACGACCACTCGAGCACCGAGCGGCCGGCGAAGGCGACGTATTGCTTGGGTGTTCCGGCGGTGGCGCCGAAGCGGGCGCCGCGGCCGGCAGCCGGCACGATGGCCCAGACGCGGGCCGGGGACGCAGGAGAGCTCACCGGGCTCGGGCGGTGACCAGGGTGGCCGGCGCCGGTGGCACCGGCGTGGTGGCGGTGACCACCTGGTAGAAGGTCTCGTTGTTGCCGACCATGCCGAGCTCGCTGCGGGCGCGCTCTTCCAGAGCGGAAAGACCGCCTTTCAAATCAGTCACTTCCGCCACCAATTGCCGATTTCGAGCGAGCTGCTCGCGATTGGCCGTGGCCTGTGTCTCGATGGCGGCTCGCAGCCGCGACACCTCCCGCAGCCCCTGCTCGGAGAACCACAGCCGCGCCTGCAGGGAGATCAATGCCAGAACGAGAATGGCGGCGAAAAACCTCATAGGCACATGAGCTTAGCACGGGAACTTCATAAAGAGGAACCACAATCGTGCCTATCTTCAGGCCACGGGCACCGAGAGCGCGCCGCGGCCGGCGTAGCGCGCACGCGAACCCAGCTCCTCCTCGATACGCAGCAGCTGGTTGTACTTGGCGATGCGATCGGAGCGCGACATCGAACCGGTCTTGATCTGCGTCGCCGAGGTCGCCACGGCGATGTCGGCGATGGTCGCGTCCTCGGTCTCGCCCGAGCGGTGCGACACTACGGCCGCGTAACGGGCGCGCGCCGCCATGTCGATGGCGGCGAGGGTCTCGGTGAGGGTGCCGATCTGGTTCGGCTTGATGAGAATGGCGTTGGCGATGCGCTTCTCGATGCCCTCGGCGAGGATGCGGGTGTTGGTGACGAACAGGTCGTCGCCGACCAGCTGCACGCGCTCGCCGAGCTTGGCGGTGAGCGTCGCCCAGCCGCTCCAGTCGCCCTCGCTCATGCCGTCCTCGACGGTGACGATGGGGTAACGCGCCACGAGTCCGGCGAGATAGTCGGCGAATTCGCCCGACGTGAAGCGCCGCCCCTCGCTCTCCAACTCGTAGTGGCCGTCCTTGTAGAACTCGCTGCTGGCGACGTCCAGGCCCAGGTAGACGTCCCTGCCCGGCCGGTAGCCCGCCTTCTCGATCGCCTCCACGATGGTCGCGAGCGCCGCCTCGTTGGACGGCAGATCGGGCGCGAAACCGCCCTCGTCGCCGACGGCGGTGTTGAGGCCCTTGTCCTTCAGCACCTTCTTCAGGGTGTGGAAGATCTCGGCGCCGTAGCGCAGAGCCTCCGCCAGGGTCGGCGCACCGAGCGGCAGGATCATGAACTCCTGAATGTCGACGCTGTTGTCGGCGTGCGCGCCGCCGTTGATGATGTTCATCATCGGCGCCGGCAGCACGAAATCACGCGTGTCGGCCGCAGCGGCGCCCGCGAGGTGCCGGTACAGCGGCAGGCCGCGGTCGCGTGCCGCCGCGTGCGCGGCGGCGAGCGACACGGCCAGGATCGCGTTCGCGCCGAGGCGCGATTTGTTGTCGGTGCCGTCGGCGGCAATCATCTTCGCGTCGAGCTGCGCGAGGTCGGCGGCGTCGGCGCCGACGGCCAGGGCGCGCAGCGCCCCGTTCACGTTCGCCACCGCGGTGCGCACGCCCTTGCCGAGATAGCGCTTGGGATCGCCGTCGCGCAGCTCCACCGCCTCGCGCGAACCGGTGGAGGCGCCGGAGGGCACGGCGGCGCGGCCGCGCGCGCCGGAGTCGAGCAGCACGTCGGCCTCGACCGTGGGATTGCCGCGCGAGTCGATGATCTCGCGCCCGCGAACGTCGACGATACGGCTCATAGCAACGATTCCTCGTAGGGTTGACGCTTGGCGACGCGGTCCAAGTCGACCAGCGTGCCGAGCAGCGACGCCATGCGCCCGAGCGGCCACGCATTCGGGCCGTCGGAGAGCGCCTTGGCGGGATCCGGGTGCGTCTCCATGAACACGCCGGCGACGCCGGCGGCCACGGCCGCGCGCGCGAGCACCGGCACGAACTCGCGCTGGCCGCCGGACGCGTCGCCCCTGCCGCCGGGCAATTGGACCGAGTGGGTGGCGTCGAACACCACCGGGCAATCCGTGGCGCGCATGATGGCGAGCGAGCGCATGTCGGAGACCAGGTTGTTGTAGCCGAAGGAAAAGCCGCGCTCGCACACCATGATGTCGCGGTTGCCCGTGGAGCGCGCCTTGTCGACCACGTTCTGCATCTCCCACGGGCTCAGGAACTGACCCTTCTTCACGTTCACGGGCTTACCCTGCGAGGCCACGGCGACGATGAAGTTCGTCTGCCGGCAGAGGAACGCCGGCGTCTGCAGCACGTCGACCACGGCCGCCACCTCGGCGAGCGGCGTGTCCTCGTGCACGTCGGTCAGCACCGGCACGCCGAAGCGCGCGCGCACGTGCTCGAGCGCCTCGAGTCCCGCCTCGATCCCGGGGCCGCGGAAGCTCGCGCGCGAGGAGCGGTTGGCCTTGTCGAAGGAGGCCTTGAACACGAACGGCACGCCGAGCGCGGCGGTGATCTCCTTGAGCCGGCCGGCCACCTCCTCGACGAGCGCGCGGCTCTCGATCACGCACGGGCCGGCGATCAGGAACAGGGGCTCGTTCGCGCCGATCTCGGCGCCGGCGAGCCTCATGCCGTCGCCCGCTCCGGGCGCGCCAGCGCGCGGTGCTCGCGGGCCGCCCGGACGAAGCCGGCGAACAGCGGATGTCCGTCGCGCGGCGTCGAAGTGAACTCGGGGTGGAACTGCACCGCCGCGAACCAGGGATGGCCCGGCAACTCGATGCACTCCACCAGGCCGTCGGCGGAGAAGCCGCTGAAGCGCAGCCCGGCTGCTTCGAGCTCCTCGCGGTAGTGGTTGTTGAACTCGAAACGGTGCCGGTGGCGCTCGAGAACGCTGTCCTTGCCGTACAGCGAGCGCAGCAGCGAACCGGAAACCAGGCGCGCCTCCTGCGCCCCGAGCCGCATGCTGCCGCCGAGATTGGAGGTCTCGTCGCGCACCTGCTGGCCGCGGGCGAGATCCTGCCACTCGGTGATGAGGGCGATCACCGGGTGCGTGGTCGCGCGGTCGAACTCGGTGCTGTTGGCGCCCTTCAGCGCCACAACGTGGCGTGCGTACTCGATGATGGCGAGTTGCATGCCGAGACAGATGCCGAGGAACGGGATGCCGTTCTCGCGCGCGAAACGGATCGCCTGGATCTTGCCCTCGATGCCGCGGTCGCCGAAGCCGCCCGGCACGAGAATGGCGTCCATCTTGCGCAGCGGGCCGGGGCCGGTGCGCTCGATGTCCTGGGATTCGAAGTAGTGGATGTTGACCCGCGTGCGGGTCCTGATCCCGCCGTGCATCAGCGCCTCGTTGAGCGAGATGTACGAGTCGCGCACCTGCACGTACTTGCCCACCATGGCGATGTCGATGGTGGCCTCCGGGTTCTGCCTGGCCTCGACCACCGCGCGCCACTGCGAGAGGTCGGCGGGCCGGGCCTCCAGCCGCAGCTTGTCGACCACGATCTCGTCGAGCTGCTGCTCGTGCAGCAGCATGGGGATCTTGTAGATGTCGTCGGCGTCGACCGCGGAGATCACGGCGCGCTCCTCGACGTTGGTGAACAGCGCGATCTTGCGCCGCTGCTCGTCGGGCAGCGCGTGCGCGCATCGGCACAGGAGGATGTCGGGCTGGATGCCGATGCCGCGCAGTTCCTTGACGGAGTGCTGGGTCGGCTTGGTCTTGATCTCGCCCGAGCCGCCGACCACCGGCACCAGCGTCAGGTGCATGTACAGCACGTGGTTGCGGCCGAGTTCGACCCCCATTTGGCGGATGGCCTCGAGGAACGGCAACGATTCGATGTCGCCGACCGTGCCGCCGATCTCGACCATGCACACGTCGGCGTCGCCCGCGCCCATGCGGATGCGGTACTTGATCTCGTCGGTGATGTGCGGAATCACCTGCACCGTCGCGCCGAGGTAGTCGCCGCGGCGCTCCTTGGCGATCACCCGCTCGTAGATGCGCCCGGTCGTGAAATTGCTGTTGCGGCCGGTCGTGGTGCGCACGAAGCGCTCGTAGTGGCCAAGGTCAAGGTCGGTCTCGGTGCCGTCGGCGGTGACGAACACCTCGCCGTGCTGGAAGGGACTCATGGTGCCCGGATCCACGTTGATGTAGGGATCGAGCTTGACCATGCTCACCTTGAGCCCGCGCGCCTCGAGGATGGCGCCCAGAGAGGCCGACGCGATTCCCTTGCCGAGCGAGGAAACGACGCCGCCGGTGACGAAAACGAAACGTGTCATGACGAGATCACCGCCGATAAATGTTCGAGTGTCGATCCGCGGGCGCCGCTGGCGGCGGCTTGGGATCGACACACGAGTCTTCTTGAGGAGCCTTCGAGAGGGAACTGGAGAATCGACGGGCGATCAGACTAGCAGAACCGCCGGGAGGCGACAATCGACTCCGCGCCGTGCGCGCGAATCGCGGCGACGAATCTTCAGTAGAGCCACGTTCAGTAGAGCCACGGCGCGTCGTGCCACACGACCTTGAGCCCCGGCGCGCGCGCGCCTGCGCACCAGCGCGCGTCGCGCCAGCGATCACCCGCGGCGATGAGGCAATCGCCCGCGTAGAGGAGCGGTACCGCGGCGCGCAGCCAGGGCGGTACGCCGGCCTGCTGCATGAGGTGCTTGACCGATTGCGTACGCGCACCGGCGGCGGGCTTGAGGCGCTCGCCCCCCGCGCGCGGACACACGCGCAGCCGCTGCGGCAAGCGTGCCGCGTCGAGGCCCCCTAAGGCCGGCACGAGCGCAAGTTCGCCGAGGCCCGGCCCCAGCGGCAGGCGCGCGGTCGTGGCGAGATGCCACTCGAGCGCGCCCTCGAGCACCGGCGGGTGCCGTGCCGTCAGATACAGCCGGTCGCGGTAGCGCCGCAACGCGTGCCCATGCCAGGCCACCACGGGCAGGTGATCGGCATCCGCGTCGAGCGTCTGGCGCAGCGCCTCCGCCAGACGCAAGGTCGAGGGCACTTCGAGCCCGCGCTCGCCGAGCCAGGCGCGCACCACCCGCGCCCGCCGCTCCGGGGCGAGCGCCCGCAGGCCCGGGACCCAGAGCGCCGCGCCGTCGCGCAACCGGTCGAGCTCGCGGGCCGCCTCGCCGCCGAGCAAGGTCTCGGCGGCCGCGGCGTGCGTGGCCGCGCGCGCAAGCGCGGTGGCCGCGCCCGGCCAACGCGCCGTGAGCGCCGGCCAGACGCGCTCCCGCAGGTAGGCGCGATCGAAGCGAGGATCCTCGTTCATCGGGTCGGCGACGAAGTCGAGCCCGCGGGCGGCGGCGAAGTCGCGCAGCTGCTGCCGCGGCACGCCGAGCAACGGTCGCAGGTGCCAGCCCGGGCCCAGCGGCCTGCCCACCGGCATGGCCGCGACGCCCCGGCCACCCGCGCCGCGCAGCAACTGCAGCAACACGGTCTCGGCCTGGTCCTCGAGGTGATGCGCCGTCAGCAGGCAATCGTGCTCGCCGAGCCGCTCGGCGAGCGCCCGGTAGCGGGCCGCGCGCGCCGCGGCTTCCAGGGATACCCCGCCCGCGGTGTCGACCCGCACCTCGAGCACCGTGAGAGGCACGCGCAGCCGCGCGCAGGTCGCCGTGCACGCCGCCCGCAGGGCGACGGCGGCCGCTTGCAGGCTGTGATCCACGTGTAGCGCCGCGAGCGGCAGACCGCGGAAGCCGAGTTCAAGGGCGGCGGCAAGCAATGCAGCGGAGTCGCCACCACCGCTCAAAGCCACCACCAGCCGCCGCGTCGAGGCCGGCACCGCGCCGTCCAGAACGGCTCGCAGCCCCTCGAGGAGCGACGACGGTGGGGGCGCGGTCACGCCGTCTGAAAGACGCCGAAATTCCGCAACCGCGCCTGCCGGGCGTCGAGCAAGGTGGTGATCGGTTGATTACAAAGTTCCTGTAAGTGCTTGGATATGCACTGTTTCAGGTTCTCCGCCATGGTCTCGGGATCACGATGAGCGCCGCCGAGCGGCTCCTTCAGGACCTCGTCCACCAGCCCGAGCTTCTTGAGGCGATCAGCGGTGCCGCCCATGGCGTCGGCGGCGATTTCCTTCTTGTCGGTGCTCTTCCAGAGGATCGAGGCACAACTCTCGGGCGAGATCACCGAGTAGACGCTGAATTGGAGCATGACCAGGCGGTCGCAGACGCCGATCGCGAGCGCGCCGCCGGAGCCACCCTCGCCGATCACCACGCTCAAGATGGGACAGGCGAGGCTCGACATCTCGAACAGGTTGCGGGCAATGGCCTCGCTCTGGCCGCGTTCCTCGGAACCGATGCCGGGGTACGCGCCCGGGGTGTCGATGAGGGTGACGATGGGCAGGCGGAAGCGCTCGGCGAGCCGCATGAGTCGCAGCGCCTTGCGATACCCCTCCGGCTTCGGCATGCCGTAATTGCGCCGCATGCGCTCCTTGGTGTCGCGCCCCTTCTGCTGGCCGATCAGCATCACCGGCGTGCCGCCGATGCGCGCCAGCCCGCCGACGATGGCGAGGTCGTCGCCGTACATGCGGTCACCGTGCAATTCATGCCAGTCGGTGAAGATGGAAGCGATGTAATCGAGCGTATATGGACGCTGAGGATGTCTGGCTAACTGCGTGATTTGCCAGGGAGTCAGATTGGCAAAAATACTGGTGGTGAGCGCCCGGCTCTTGGCCTGCAGGCGCTTGACCTCCTCGCTCAAGTTCACCGAGGCGTCGTTCCCCAGGAACTTGAGTTCTTCGATCTTCGCCTCGAGCTCCGCGATCGGTTGCTCGAACTCCAGAAAATTCATCGCCATGAAGAGGTTTCCTCACCCCGTGAGTCAGACCGCGGACCATACACCAAATACCACCCTTCGCGCCCGACCACGGTGGTGAGGCGGTCGAGGAACTCCCGCGTCGGCCGGATCGACCAGGCTTCGCCCAGCGTGAGCTTGCCGGCGTAGTCCCCGCGGGTGAGCAGCACGCTCACGCCGCAGCCGCCGCGCTGCTGCACGGGTTTGAGCAACGTTTCGAAGCGCGCCAGCCCCTGCGGGCCGTCGAAGTCGGCCGGCCAGCGCACCCAGAGGCGGCGCGCCTGGCGCTCGCGCGCCCGGTCGATGTCCTGCAGCGACTTCGCCTGCACGCGCCAGGCCTCGATGAAGTCGTCGTAGCGCAGCGTTCCCTCGACGAGCAGGATGGCGTCCTTGACGATCAGGTCGCGGTACTGCTGGAAGGTCTCTTCGAACAGACTGACTTCTATGCGCGCGGTGCGGTCATCGAGGATCAGGATCACGCGATTCGGACGGCGCCGCACCTCGAGCACCAGACCCCCGACCGTGACCGGCTTGGGCGGCGCCCAGGCGCGCTCTCCCGGGGCCGCGGTCGGTTTCGGCCCGCCGGCGTCGACCAGACGGGTGCTCACCAGGAATTTCAGATCCGGCTCGTAGGGCGAGATCGGGTGTCCGGTCAGGAACAGACCCAGGGTCTCACGCTCGCCGGCGAGCCGCTGCGATTCGGTCCAGTCCGTCACCGGCGCGGCGGGCGCCGCCGCCGCCGCGGGTGCGAGCCCGAACAGGTCCACCTGGCCGACGCTCGAGGCGCGCGAGTTCTGCTCGCCGAGCTGCATGGCGCGGTCGAGCTCCGCCGTCAGCACGGCGCGGTTCGCGCCCACGCGATCGAGGCTCCCCGACTTGATGAGCGCCTCGAACACGCGCCGGTTGAGGCGCGACAGGTCCACCCGCCGGCACAGATCGGCGAGGCTCGAGTACGGTCCGTGCGCATCGCGCTCGACGACGATGGCCTCCACGGCCGAAGCGCCCACACCCTTGATGGCCCCGAGCCCATAGCGGATCGCGTCGGCTCCGGCCACCTTGAAGGCGTATGCCGACTCGTTCACGTCCGGCGGATGCACGGTGAGCCCCATGCTCACGCACTCGTCGATGAGCGTGACCACCTTGTCGGTCTTGTCCATGTCGGCCGACAGCACCGCGGCCATGTAGGCCGCCGGGTGATGCGCCTTGAGCCAGGCGGTCTGATAGGACAGCAGCGCGTAGGCGGCCGAGTGCGACTTGTTGAAGCCGTAGCCCGCGAACTTCTCCATCAAATCGAAGATGTGCGTGGCTTGCGCCTCGGAGACCCCGCGCGCCACCGCGCCGCTCACGAAGACCGAGCGCTGCTTGGCCATCTCCTCGGGCTTCTTCTTGCCCATCGCGCGGCGCAGCAGGTCGGCGCCGCCGAGCGTGTAGCCGGCGAGGATCTGCGCGATCTGCATCACCTGTTCCTGGTACAGGATGACGCCGTAGGTGGACTCGAGCGAGGGCTTCAAGTCCGGATGCAGGTAGTCGATCGCGGCGCCGCTCTTGTCGTGCTTGCGCGCGATGAAGTCGTCGACCATGCCCGACTGCAGCGGGCCGGGACGGAACAGCGCCACCAGCGCGACGATGTCCTCGAAGCGGTCGGGCTGGAGGCGCCGGATGAGGTCCTTCATGCCGCGCGATTCGAGCTGGAACACCGCCGTCGTGCGCGTGCTCTTCAGGAGCTGATAGGTCGCCTGGTCGTCCATCGGCAGCGAACCGATGTCGATCGGCGGCTCGCCCTGCGCCGCACGGGCGGCGTTCACGTCGCGCATCGCCCAGTCGATCACGGTGAGCGTGCGCAGGCCGAGGAAGTCGAACTTCACCAGGCCCGCCGCCTCGACGTCGTCCTTGTCGAACTGCGTCACCGGCGCCCCGCCGCCGGCTTCGCAATACAGCGGCGTGAAGTCGGTGAGCACCGAGGGCGCGATCACCACTCCGCCGGCGTGCGTGCCGGCGTTGCGGGCGAGCCCCTCGAGCGAACGCGCGAGGTCGATCAACTCGCGCACGTCCGCGTCCTCGGCGTACAGGCGCTTCAGCTCCTCTTCGTCGGCGAGCGCCTTGTCGAGCGTGATGCCGATCTCGAACGGGATGAGCTTCGCGATCTTGTCGACGTAGCCGTAGTTGTGGCCGAGCACGCGGCCCACGTCGCGTACCACCGCCTTCGCGGCCAGCGTGCCGTAGGTGATGATCTGCGAGACGCGCTCGCGCCCGTACTTGCCGGCCACGTACTCGATGACCCGATCGCGGCCCTCCATGCAGAAATCGACGTCGAAGTCGGGCATCGAGACGCGTTCGGGATTCAGGAAGCGCTCGAACAGCAGGTCGTGTTCGATCGGGTCCAGGTCGGTGATGCCGAGCGCGAAGGCGACCAGCGAGCCCGCGCCCGAGCCGCGGCCGGGCCCGACGGGCACGCCGTTGCCGCGCGCCCAGCGGATGAAGTCGGCGACGATGAGGAAGTAGCCGGCGAAGCCCATGCTGCAGATCACCGACAGCTCCATGTCGAGGCGCCGGGCGTAGCCGGCTTCATCCGGGCGCGCGCCGGCGCGCGCCTCGATGGTGTCGAGACGCGCGGCGAGACCGCGCTGCGACTCGGTGCGCAGGAACTCCTCCGTGCTGCTGCCGGGCGGCACCGGATAGGCGGGCAGCATGGGCGCGCCGAGCTTGATCTCCAGCGAACAGCGCTTGGCTATTTCGACGCTGTTGTCGAGCAGCTCAGGCGCGTCGGCGAACAGCGCCGCCATCTCGGCGGGCGACTTGAGGTATTGCTCCTCGCTGTAGCGGCGCGGCCGGCTCGGATCGGCGAGCAACGCGCCGTCGTGGATGCACACCCGCGCCTCGTGCGCCTCGAACTCCTGGCGGGTGAGGAAGCGCACGTCGTTGGTCGCCACCGCCGGCGCGCCGCAACGCGCGGCGAGGTCGAGCGCGGCCTCCTCGTAGGCCTGCTCGCCGTCGCGTCCGGTGCGCATGACCTCGAGGTAGAAGCGATCGCCGCAGAGGGATTGCCAGCGCTCCACGCAACGGCGCGCCTCCTCCTCCCGGCCACGGGCCACGGCGCGACCGACGTCTCCCTCCGGACCACCGGACAGCACCACCAGTCCGTCGAGGGCATCGGCGCTCAGCCAGGCACGCTCGAACATCGGCGGCCCCGCGTTCTGTCCCTCGAGATAGGCGCGCGTGACCAGCTGGGTGAGCCGCCGATAGCCGGAGAGGTTCTGGCACAGCAGCACCACGCGCACGGCGCCGGTGCGCTCGCCGGGCTCGCGCACCCAGGCGTCGACGCCGATCAAGGGCTTGACGCCGGCGGCCTGAGCCTCTTTGTAGAACTTCACCATCGCGAACAGATTGCTCTGGTCGGTGAGCGCCACCGCCGGCATGCCGGCCGCAGCCGTCGCCGCCATCAATTCCGGCACCCGTACGATGCCGTCCACCAGCGAGTACTCGGTGTGCAGGCGCAGGTGGACGAACCCGACGCTCACGTCCCCGCCTCCAGGCGGGCGCGCGCGGCGGCGACCGGCGCGAAGCTCAGGCGGTGCAGCGGGCACGGCCCGTGGCGCGCCAGCCGTTCCAGGTGCTGCACGGTGCCGTAGCCCTTGTGCGCGTCGAAGGCGTATTGCGGATAGCGCGAGTGCGCGCTCCGCATGTACTCGTCGCGGGCGGTCTTGGCGACGATCGAGGCGGCGCCGATGGCGATGTCGTTCGCGTCGCCACGCACCAGCGCGCGCGCCTCGGTCACGCCCGGCAGACCGGCGAGACTCGGCAACAGGTGGCCGTCGACCAGCAGTCGCGACGGCGGGTGCGGCAGGGCGAGCACGGCACGGCGCATGGCGAGAAAGGTGGCGCGCAGGATGTCGAGAGCGTCGATTTCACGGGGATCGGCCCAGCCCACCCCGACCGCCAGGGCCTGGCCGCGGATCAGGGCCGCGAGCCTGTGGCGCTCGCGCGCCGCAAGCCGCTTGGAGTCCGCGATGCCGGACACCGGCCGGCGCGCGTCGAGGATCACGGCGGCCGCGACCACCGGCCCGGCGAGCGGCCCGCGGCCGGCCTCGTCGACGCCGGCCACCCGCTCCTGCCCGCTCATGCGGATGCGTCCCCGACCGCGCGCCGCGCTGCGCGCCGCGTCGCGAGCCGCTCCAGGATGGCGCCCGCCGCGCGTCCTCCGGCGCCCTGGCGCAGATCCGCGTGGATGCGCGCGAACTCCCGCTCGAGCTGCGCTCGGCGCGCGTCGTCGTCCAGCCACATCAAGAGCTCCGCTCCGATCGACTCGGGGACTATCGCCTCCTGAAAATACTCGCCGACCACGCGCCGGTCCGCAAGTAGATTGGGCTGGGAGAAGAAGCGCACCTTGACGAGTCCCAATCGCCGCAGCAGCCACACGGTCAGCGCCCCGAGGCGGTAGACCACCACCATGGGCCGGTTGCACAGCGCCGCCTCCAGGCTCGCGGTGCCGGAGGCCACCAGGGCGACGTCGGCGGCGATCAGCGCGGTCTGCGCGCCGCCGTCGAGCAGCCGCACCGGCACGTCCGGAGCGTCGCGCGCGAGCACCGCCGCGAACAGCTCGCGCACCGCCGGCGTGGCCATCGGCGCGACGAATTCGAGTCCCGGGCGCACGTGCGCCAGCCAGCGCACCACCGCCGCGAAATCCGGCGCGAGCCGGGTCACCTCGCCGCGCCGGCTGCCGGGAAGCAGCGCGACCAGCGGCCGGCGCGGATCCAGCGCGAGCGCGGCGCGCGCGGCGGCGCGATCCGGATGCATGGGCACGGCGTCGGCGAGCGGGTGGCCCACGAACTCGGCCGGCACGCCGGCGCCGTCGTAGAAGCGCTTCTCGAACGGCAGCAGACACAGCACCAGATCCACCGATTCGTGAATGCGGTGCACGCGCCCCTGCCGCCAGGCCCACACCTGGGGGCTCACGTACTGCACGGTGGGGATGCCCGCGGCCCGCAGGTCGCGAGCGAGGCGCAGATTGAACTCCGGGGAGTCGATGCCGACGAACACGTCCGGTGCGGCGGCGAGGAAGCGCGCGCGCACCCGTGCGCGCAACGCGAGCAGCCGCGGCAGATCGCGCAGGATCTCGAACAGCCCCATGACCGCGAGCGACTCGGACGGCTCCCAGGCGGTGCAGCCGGCGGCCACCATCTTCGGCCCCGCGACCCCGAAGAACTCGGCGTCCGGCACCCGCGCGCGCAACGCGCGGATGAGGTCGGCGCCGAGCGTGTCGCCGGACGCCTCGCCCGCCACGAGCCCGACCCGCAACGGTGCCGTCATGAGATCAGCGCACGATGCTGCGCGAGCTCGACCTGATGAACTCGACGAAGGGCAGGATCTCCGCCGCCTCACGGGCGGCCTCGTCCAGCCGCGCGAGGGCTTCTTCGAGCTTCAGTCCCGAGCGGTACAGCACACGGTAGGCACGGCGGATGTTCTGGATCTGCTCGGGCGTGAATCCGCGGCGCTTGAGCCCCTCCGAGTTCACGCTGTGCGGCTCGGCCGGCTGGCCGACGGCCATCACGTAGGGAGGCACGTCGCGGGTCACCGCCGCATTGTTGGCGAGAAAGGCATGCGCGCCGACCTTGGTGAACTGGTGCACCGCCGACAGCCCGCCCATGATCACCCAGTCGCCGAGCTCGACGTGGCCGCCCAGGGTGGCGAGATTGGACATCACGATCTTGTCGCCGAGGCGGCAGTCGTGGGCCACGTGCGAATACGCCATCAACAGATTGTCGTTGCCGATCACGGTCACACCGCGATCGTGGGTCGTGCCGCGGTTGACCGTGACGCACTCGCGGAAGACGTTGCGATCGCCGATCTCGAGACGCGTCGGCTCGCCCTTGTACTTCTTGTCCTGCGGCGCGTCGCCCAGCGATGCGAACTGGAACACCTTGTTGCCGGCGCCGATGCGGGTCGGCCCATTGATGACCACGTGCGGCCCGATCCACGTGCCCGGGCCGATCACGACGTCCGGTCCGATCACGCTGTAGGGGCCGATCTCTACGTCGTCCGCGATCTCGGCTCGCGGCGACACGATCGCTCGCGGATCGATCATCCGCGCTCCTTCGCGGGCGCCTTGGTCTCCGGCGCCACCATGAGATCGGCCGAGGCCGCGACCTGGCCGTCCACCTCGGCCACGCCGGAGAACTTCCATATCCCCTTCAGTGCGCGCGTGAGCGTCACCTTGAGGTGCAACTGGTCACCGGGTTCCACCGGCCGGCGAAAGCGCGCGTTGTCGATGGCGACGAAATAGAAACGGGTGTCCTGGTCCGGCACGACGCCCGCGGTCGTGAAGGCGAGGATGCCGCTCGCCTGCGCGAGCGCCTCGATGATCATCACGCCCGGCATCACCGGACGATGCGGGAAGTGCCCGGGGAAGAACGGCTCGTTGACGGTGACGTTCTTGAGCGCGTGCACGAATTTGCCGGGCTCGCAGTCGAGCACCCGGTCGACCAGCAGGAACGGATAGCGATGCGGCAACAGCCGCATGATCGCCTCGATGTCCATACGCATCGACTCCGTCATCGTCTCTCCTTATCTGCGAATCTGCGCAAGTGCGCGACCATGCGCCGCCAGGCGCGCGTTTCAACCGCCGGCATGCCGCTCGAATAGCTCCCCGGCTCGCGGATCGAGGCGCTCACCAGAGTCATGCCCGTGACGACCACGTCGTCGGCAATCGTCAGGTGGCCCGCGAAACCCACCATTCCCCCGATCAGGCAGCGCCGCCCGATGCGCGTGCTGCCGGAGATGCCGGTACAGGCCGCGATCGCCGTGTGCGCGCCGATGGACACGTTGTGTCCCACCTGAATCTGGTTGTCGAGCTTGACGCCGTCCTCGATCACGGTGTCGTCGATGGCACCGCGGTCGACGGTGGTGTTGGCGCCGATCTCGACGTCGTCACCGATGGTCACGCCGCCCACCTGGGGCACCTTGATCCAGCCGCCGGACCCCGGCGCGAAGCCGAAACCGTCGGCGCCGAGCACCGCCCCCGCGTGCACTATACAGCGGCGGCCGATGCGCACCCCGTCATAGACGGCGACGCGGGGCCCGAGGCGGGTGCCTTCGCCGATTCGGGCCGCCCCGACCACGCAGCCGGGGCCCACCAGCACGTGCGCCTCGATCTCGGCGCCCGACTCGATCACCGCGCCGGCGCCGACGGTGGCGCTCGGCGCGACCCGCGCCCCCGCGGCCACCACCGCGGAGGGGTGCACGCCGGGCACGGCGGCCGGCGTGGGATACAGGAGCGTGGCGATCCGGGCGTAGACGCCGTACGGGTCCCGGGTGACGAGCGCCGCGCCCGGACAGGCCGGGGCATCCTCCGCCGTCACCAGCACCGCCGTGGCCCGCGTCTCAGGCAAGCCGCGCCGATAGCGGGAATTGGCGAGGAAGGCCAAGTCGCCGTCGCCGGCGTGCGCCAGGGTCGCCACCCGGCGCACCCGCAGCTGCGGGTCGCCACGCAGTTCGACCCCGAACCGGAGCGCAAGCTCGCCTAGGCTGAAGTCCCCGGGCAAGAGACCCAAGTCCCCGATCGACGCGCGGCGGCCGCGACCGCGATCACTTGCCGGACGGCTTGCCCGCCGGCGCGCTCGCGGGCGCCGGAGCGGCGGGCAGCGTGGTCGGCTTGGTGGCGAGCACGCCGAGCACCTGCGAGGTGATGTCGAGCGGCGCCTTGGCGAAGAACACGCCCTCGCCGAGCACGATGTCGTAGCCCTGCGCGGCGGCGTAGCTCTGGATTTCCTGAACGAGGAAGCGCTGCACCTTGCCGAGCTCTTCGTTGCGGCGGGTGGAGGCGTCGTCCTGGAACTCGCTCGCCTTGCGCGAGAACTCGCGCTGCTGGTCGCGCAGCGTCTTCTCCGCCTTGGTGCGGTCCGCCTCGGCCATCACCGCCCCTTCCTTCTGCAGCTTGTCTTCCCTCGCCTTCAGATCGTTCTGCATCGTGACCAGCTCGCGCCGGCGGGGCGCGAACTCGTTCTCCAGACCCTGCATGGCGGCCTTGGTCTGCGGCGCCTCCTCGAGCAGGCGCTGGAAGTTCACCACGCCCATCTTGGTCTCGGCGCTGGCTTGCGCGCTCAGGGCGAGGGCGCCCAGGAAAACGGCGAGCAACGGCAGAGTGCGATTGAAAGTCGACATGTTGGTATCTCGAACCTCGAAAGTCAGTGGACGGTCAGAACGCCTGACCGATGGAAAATTGGAATCTCTCCGTTTCGTCGCCGTATCGCACGTAATCGCCAGCGTAGGCGTTCAGCGGGATGCCGTACGAGAACCTGAACAGACCCAGCGGCGCGAGCCATTGGACCGCGACGCCGGTGGAGCGCTTGAGATTAGCATAACTGAAGTGGTAGGTGACCGGCGTCACGTCGTCGAAGCCCAGGAACTTGACCCGGCTGCCGGTCTGGAAGACGTTGCCCATGTCGTAGAACCAGCTGACGCGCGCGGCGTTCTGCCACTTCTCCGGCACCGGAAAGATGAATTCCAGGCGGCTCAGGATCCGCAGGTTGCCGCCGTAGGGATTGCCATAGCCGATGTTGTCGCGCGGTCCCAGGGTGCTCTCGCGGAAGCCGCGGACGCTGTCCGGGCCGCCGGCGTAATAATTCAGATACGGCGGCAGCGCCGTGGTCTTGCCGAGCGGGTTGCCGTAGTCGACGCCCGCCAGGTAGGAGAACAGCGCCCTGCGGGTGACCGGGATGTACTGCAGGTACTGGAAGCTCGTCGTGTAGTAGCGCACGTCGCTCACCGGCAGCGCGATTCGGCCGGAGACCGCGAGGTGCGAGCCGCGGTCCGCGAACAGCGCGCGGTTGCGCGAATCGATGCTCCAGCCGGCGGTGAGCTCGTAGGTGTTGAAATCGGTGCCGTACACCGTATAGGGGCTGTCAAGGGAGTTCACGACGCCGTCGCCGTTGGTGTCGAGCAGATCGTCGTGGAACGACTTGCCGTTGGAGCGCACCCAGTCGACGGCCTGCTGGGCGCTGTAGCCCTGCGAGACCACCAGCGTGTTCTTGTTGGCCGAGAGGCCCGCCGACAGGTACTGGAACTCGCTGATCGGGTAAGCCCACTGCACCGCGCCCGTGATCTGCTTGGTCGAGAATTGCGACGAGGCGGCGACGAACTGCGTGATGTCGCGGAACGACACCGACTCGGTGCGCGATATGCCGTCGATGGTGGTGTACGGATTGGTGTGCGACAGCACGTAGCTCTTGCTGTACACGCCGACGTTCGCCTCGAGCGCGATGCGCTCGCCCGTGCCCAGGAAGTTGCTGTGCACGAAGTTGCCGTTCAGGCTGAAGCGCTGCGCCTCGGAGTAGCCGATGCCGCCGCCGAACTGGCCCGGGAGGCCCTCCTTGATGTTGAAGTCGACGTCCACCATGTCCGCGCTGCCGGGCACGGGCTTGGTCTCGAACTCCACCTTCTCGACGTAGGGCAGGCGCTGGATGCGCTCCTTGGAGCGCTCCACCGCGGAGTTCGACAGCCACCCGCCCTCGAGCTGGCGCATCTCGCGGCGCAGGGTCTCGTCGTTGATGGCGGTGACGTTGTTGAAGTCGATGTGCCGCACGTACACGCGATTGCCGGGCTCGATGAAGAAGGTCAGCGCCACGGTCTTCTTGGCGTTGTCGGTGGTCGGCACCGGGTCGATCTTCGCGAACGCGTAGCCGTCCGCTCCGAGGCGGTAGCTCATGCCCTCCTGGGAGCTCGTGATGGCCTTGCGCGAATAGATGTCGCCCGGCTTGATGAGCAGGCGCTTGCGCAGCTCCGACTCCGGCACGACCATGGTGCCGGCGAGCTTGATCTCCGAGATACGGTAGACGTCGCCTTCGTTGACGTTCACCGTGATGTACATGTTGTCCTTCTCAGGCGCGATGGTCACCTGGGTGGACTCGATCTGGAAGTTCGCGTAGCCGCGGTCCATGTAGTAGGACCTGAGCTTCTCGAGATCGCCGGTGAGCGACTCGCGCGAGTACCGGTCGTCCTGCTTGTACCAGGACAGCCAGTTCGGCGTGTGCAGTTCGAAGCTCTGGAAGATGTCCTTGTCCTTGAACCGGGTGTTGCCCACCAGGTTGATCTCCTCGATCTTGGCGCGCTTGCCCTCCTTGATGTCGACCAGGACGTCGACCTTGTTGCCGGGCAGGTCGGTGATCTTGGTGTCCACCTTCACGCCGTACTTGCCGCGGCTGAAGTACTGGTCGGTGAGGTACTGCTTGACCTCGTCGAGCACCGAGCGGTCGAAGGTCTTGCCGGTGGCGAGACCGACGTTGCGCAGGCTCTTCTGCAGGTCCTCGGTCTTGATGTCCTTGTTGCCCTTGATCTCGAACTTGGCGATCGAGGGCCGCTCGATGACCACCACGAGCAGCGTGTTGCCGTCGCGGCGCAGTTCCACGTCGCGGAAGAAGCCGGTGGCGTAGAGCGCCCGCATGGCCTCCGAGACGCGCTGCGCGTCGAGGTGGTCGCCGATGTTCACGGGCAGGTAGTTGAAAACCGTGCCCTCGGAGATGCGCTGCAGGCCCTCGATGCGGATGTCGCCCACGGTGAAGTTGTCGAGCGCGGCATCGGCGCGCGCGGTCACCGCGAACGGCTGGGCGGCGAGCGCCATCAGCCCGAGCAGGCGAAGCTCAAGCCGCACGCGGGCGAGACCGGTCCGTTGACGGGCGGAGGGCGCGCGCAGTGGCGCGCCCGCGTGGCGACTCGAACGTTGCGTGGCTCATGACGTGCGGTGGATCCCTAGTGCAAGTGTCTGGAAATGTCGTTGTAGAAGGCGAGGCTCATCAGCAGCACGAGCAGCGCGATGCCGAACTGCTGGCCGAGGGCCTGGGCGCGTTCGGAGAGCGGGCTGCCCTTCACCGCCTCCACCGTCTGGTACACCACCTGTCCGCCGTCGAGCAGCGGCACCGGCAGCAGATTGAGCACCCCGAGACTCACGCTGATCACGGCGAGGAAGCCGAGGAAGGCGCTCGGACCGAGGAAGGCGCTCACGCCGGCGAACTCGGCGATGCTCAAGGGACCGCTGATGTTCTTCGCGGAGACGCGGCCGGTCACGATGCGCCAGAGCATCTGCACGGTGAGCGTGGACATCTCCCAGGTCTTGCCGACGCCCACGCCGAGGGCCGCGATTGGCCCGGCACGGCGCACGAACAACACGCCCGGCGGCCAGGTGCGCGGCCCCTCGGCGAGGGTCACCCCGAGGCGGCCCAGGGTGAGACCGTGGTCGAGCACCGCCGGCACCGCCGCGACCAGGTCGAGCCGGCGACCCGAACGCTCGACCTGAAGGCGCAGATCCCGGCCCGGGGCGCCGTTGACCGTCGAGACGAAATCCGCGGCATTCGCGATGTTCACGCCGTCCGCGGCGAGCAACCGGTCCCCTGCGGCGAGGCCGGCGCGCGCGCCGGCGCTCCCGGGCGGAACGTCCTGCACGGTGACGTCCGCGCGCCAGGTCGCGAGATCGAAGCCGAGTCCGGGCAGTAGCCGCCCCGGCTCGGTGAGCGCGCGGCGATCGGTGGCGACACGCAGGGTGAGCGCACGCAGTTCGCCGGCACGGCGCACGGTCAGCGGCACGACCCCGTCGCCGGAGAACTCGCGCATCAGGTCGATCTGCAGTTCCTCGGTGTCCGCGACGTCGCGGGCGCCGACGCGCACGATTTCGTCGCCGCGCTCGAGGCCGGCCACCGCGGCCGGGCTGTCGAGACGCACCTGGCCGACGATGGGCTTGGCGGCCTCGCTGCCCTGCATGGCGAGCACCGCATACAAGAGCGCCGCGAACAGCAGGTTCATCGCCGGGCCGGCGAGCAGCACCGCCACCCGGTGGCGCACCGGACGGCGCGTGAAGGAGCGCGGCAGTTCCTCGGCGCTGACCTCGCCTTCGCGCTCGTCGAGGAGCTTGACGTAGCCGCCGAGCGGAATGGCCGACAGGCAGTATTCGGTGCGGTCCGCGTCGCGTCCCGCCACGGTCACGAGCGGCTTGCCGAAGCCGATGCTGAAGCGCAGCACCTTGAAACCGAGGCGCTTGGCGACCCAGTAGTGACCGAACTCGTGCACGGCCACGAGGATGCCGATCGCCACCAGGAAGGCGACCACGAATACCAATGACTTCATGCCAACGCTCCACGGCCGGGCTCGATGCACGCCGTGGCCAGCCGGCGCGCCTCGGCGTCGGCCTGCAACACGTCGTCGAGCGCCTTCACGGAGGAAGATCCCAGGCGGTTCAATACCCGATCAATGACCGCGGCGATCCCGGTAAAGTTCAAGCGCCGTTCGAGGAAGGCCGCCACGGCGACCTCGTTGGCCGCATTGAGCACGGCCGGCGCGGTCCCGCCGGCCCGCGCCGCGGCGCGGGCGAGCCCGAGGCTCGGGAAGCGCGCGTGGTCGGGAGCCTCGAAGTCCAGTCGCGCCACTTCGGTCAGGTCGAGCAAGTGTACACCGGAATCGAAGCGCTCGGGCCAGGCGAGCGCCTGCGCGATCGGGGTGCGCATGTCCGGCGCCCCGAGCTGTGCGAGCAGCGAGCCGTCCGCGTACCCGACCAGCGAGTGCACCACGCTCTGCGGGTGCACCACGACGTCGACCCGCGACTCCGGCAGGTCGAACAGCAGTGTCGCTTCGATGACCTCGAGCCCCTTGTTCATCAGGGTCGCCGAGTCGACCGAGATCTTGCGGCCCATCTTCCACTTCGGGTGCGCGCAGGCCTCGTCCGGCGTGACGCTTTCCAGCACCGCCGCGTCGGTGTTGCGGAACGGACCGCCCGATGCGGTGAGCACGACGCGCTCGACGCCGCGCGCGGCGGCGCCGGGCAGGTAGCCGGCGGGCATGCACTGGAAGATGGCGTTGTGCTCGCTGTCGATCGGGATGAGCGCGGCGCCCGCGCGGCTCACCTCCTGCATCAGCAGCGGCCCGGCCATCACCAGGGATTCCTTGTTGGCGAGCAGCACACGCTTGCTCGCGCGCACCGCCGCGAGGGTCGGCAACAGGCCGGCGGCGCCGACGATGGCCGCCATCACTACGTGCACCCCGGCGCCGGTGACCGAGGCGCACAGCGCCTCCACGCCCGACTCGACACGGGTCGCGCTGCCGGCATCGGCGAGCGCGCGGCGCGCCTCGGCGGCGGCCTGCGGATCCACGAGCACGAGCACGTCGGGGCGGAAACGCAGTGCCTGCTCCACCGCCGCGCGCCAACTCCCGTTGGCGCCGAGCGCGGTCACCCGGTAACGCTGCGGGTGCAGCGCCACCACCTCGAGGGTGCTGCGGCCGATGCTGCCCGTGCAGCCGAGGATCGCAAGTCCGAGCGGCCCGCTCACGCGATCACCCCGCCACCGAAGAGCCCCAACGCGAACAGCGGCGCCGCCGCCGTGATGCTGTCGATACGATCCAAGATCCCCCCGTGTCCGGGCAGTAGATTACCGCTGTCCTTGAGTCCTGCCGAGCGTTTGAACAGACTTTCGGTGAGGTCCCCAACCACCGAAAACGCACCCAACAGGCAGCCGAAGCCCACCGCCGGCGCGAGCGCCAGGCCGAAGTGCCAGGCACCCGCGGCCGCCACCAGCGCGACGGCGGCGAGGCCGCCGACCGCGCCCTCCCAGGTCTTGCCGGGACTGACGCGCGGCGCGAGCTTGTGCCGGCCGAAGCGGCGCCCGGCGAAGAACGCGCCGATGTCCGCGGCGAACACGAGCAGCAGCATCCACAGCACCAGCACGGGGCCGCGGGCGAAGCCGTGCTCGGCGAGCAGCAGCCTGCCGACGGCGACGAAGGCCGGCACCAGCACCGGCACGCCGGCCGCGAGCGCCGGCCATCGCGGCACCGAGCCGGGCGCACGCAGCACCCAGGCGAAGGCACCGAGCCACCAGAGCGCGGCGGCCGAGTACAGGGCGAGCGCGGCGCGGGGCTCGGCGCCGATGCGCCAGGCGAGCACCATCGCGAAGGCCATCGCGAGCGCGTAGGCGGCACGGGCGGCCGGCGCACGCAAGCCGCCGAAGCCGGCCCACTCCCAGGCTCCGGCCACGGTGACCACGGCGAAGGCGAGCACCGTGCGCCGGGGCTCGAGCACGAACAAGCCGAAGAGCAGCAGGCCGCCGAGCACGGCCGCCGTCAGCACGCGAACCTTGAGCACCCGCGCGCCCCGTCAGACCTGCATCAGTTCCTTTTCCTTGTCGGCCATTGCCTGGTCGATTTCATGGACATGCTTGTCGGTGAGCTTCTGGATCTCCTCCTGCGCGCGACGGTCGTCGTCCTGCGCAATGAGCTTCTCCTTCAGCATCTCCTTGAGCTCGGTGAGCACCTCGCGACGTACGTTGCGCACCGACACGCGGGCGCCCTCGGCCTCGGCGCGCACCACCTTGGTGATGTCGCGGCGGCGCTCCTCGGTGAGGGCGGGCATGCCGATGCGGATGGTCTGGCCCGCGGTGTTGGGCGTGAGACCGAGATCCGACTTGTAGATGGCCTTTTCGATGACCTGAACCATGGACTTCTCCCACGGTGTCACCGTCAGGGTGCGCGCATCCTCGACGGCCACGTTGGCGACCTGGCTCAAGGGAGTCTCGGTGCCGTAATAGTCGACCTTGATGTGTTCGATCAGGCTGGTGTGGGCGCGTCCCGTGCGCAGCTTCTTGAGCTGGTCGCGGAAGGCCGCGACACACTTTTGCATGCGCTGAGCGGCGTCCTTCTTGATGTCGTCGAGCATGGGTTCCTCTTCGGGCCTCAGGTGGACACGACCGTGCCGACGTCCTCGCCGCGCACGATGCGCGTGAGGTCGCCGGCGTTGAACAGGTTGAACACCTGCAGCGGCAGGTTGTTCTCCCGACACATCACGATGGCGGTGGCGTCCATGACGCCGAGCCGGTCCTCGAGGACCTTGTCGAAGGTGAGCCGGGAATAGCGCTTGGCGTCGGGGTTGAGCTTCGGATCGGCGTCGTAGATGCCGTTGACCTTGGTGGCCTTCAGCAGCACGTCGGCGTCTATCTCGATGGCGCGCAGGCTCGCCGCCGTGTCGGTGGTGAAGAACGGGTTGCCGGTGCCGGCCCCGAAGATCACCACCCGCCCCTTCTCGAGATGGCGCACCGCGCGCCTGCGGATGTAGTCCTCGCACACTTCGTTGATGCGCAGCGCCGACATGACGCGCGCGTACGCGCCGAGGCTCTCGAGCGCGTCCTGCAGCGCGAGCGCGTTCATCACCGTGGCGAGCATGCCCATGTGGTCGGCGGTCACCCGATCCATGCCGGCGCGCGCGAGTCCCGCGCCGCGGAAGATGTTGCCGCCGCCGAGCACCACCGCGACCTGTACGCCCATCAGGGTGATGTCGCGGATCTCACCGGCGATCCGCTTCAAGATCGCGGGGTCGATCCCGTAGTCCTCGTCGCCCAGCAGCGCTTCGCCGGACAGCTTGACGAGGATGCGTCGATAACGGGCGGGGGCGTTGTCGTCGGTCATGATGCCTTCCTGCGGAACTCTCGAGAGCACCACATTCTGCGCGATGTACCCCGTCCGCGACCAGAGAAACCCTGCGGAGGGGGTGCCGGAGCCGGCCGGGTGCGACGCACCCGGCCGACGGCAGGCTTCAGGAGTTGGCCTTGACCTGGGCCATCACTTCGCCGACGAAGTCGTCCTGCTTCTTCTCGATGCCGGCGCCGACCTCGTAGCGCACGAAGCGCGCCACCTTGGCCTTGGCCTTCTTGAGCAGCGCATCGACCGTGATGTCGGGATCCTTCACGAACGGCTGGCCGACCAGGGTGATCTCGGCGAGGTACTTGCGCAACCGGCCCTCGATCATCTTGGCGATGATCTCGGCGGGCTTGTTCTCGCCCTTGGCCTGGGTTGCGAGGATCTCGCGCTCCTTGTCGAGCACCGCGGCCGGCACGGCGGCCGCATCGACGTAGGCGGGATTGACGGCGGCCACGTGCATGGCGACGTCACGCGCCAGCGCCTCGTCGCCACCCTCCAGCGCGACCACGCTGCCGATGCGCGCGCCGTGGACGTACCAGCCGAGCGCGCCGGGCGAGTGAACGCGCTCGAAACGCCGTACGGCGATGTTCTCGCCGATCTTGGCGATGAGCGCGCGGCGCCGCTCCTCGAGGCTGCCGCCGCCGGACGGCAGCGCCATCAGCGCGTCGAGGGTCGCCGGGGAGCGCTCGAGCGCCGCCTGGGCGACGTCGCGCGCGAAGCCGAGGAACTCGTCGCTGCGGGCGACGAAATCGGTCTCGCAATTGACCTCGACCAGCACGGCGTCGCCACCCGCCTGGGCTACGGCGACGGTGCCCTCGGCGGCCACGCGGGTCGCCTTCTTGTCGGCCTTGGCGAGACCGGTCTTGCGCATGAGTTCGGCGGCGGCATCGAGGTCGCCGCCCGTCTCCACCAGCGCCTTCTTGCACTCCATCATGCCGGCGCCCGTGCGTTCACGGAGCTGCTTGACTGCTTCTGCGGTGATATTCATGACTTCGTCCCGACGTGCTTGCGATCAGGCGCCGCGCGCCGGCGTGCGCCGACCCGCGGGCCGGCGGCGCGGAGCACTCGCCGGACGCGACTCGACCGGAGCGGCCTCGCCCTCGTCCGCCTCGACTTCCTCGGCGACCGCCGGAGCGCCCTCCGCCGCGGCGGCGGCCGGTGCCTTGCGACGCGGCGCCGGCTTGCGGCCGCGCGCAGGGGGGGCGGCGTTGCGCCGTGCGCCACCGCCACGCTTCTTCGGATTGCCTTCCTCGTCGAGTTCGACGAATTCGTCCTCGCCGACCGGAACCTCCGGCAGCGAAGCCTTGCCCTCGAGCACCGCCTCGGCGATGCCGGCGGCGTAGAGGTGGATGGCGCGCATGGCGTCATCGTTGCCGGGGACGACGTAGTCGATGCCGTCGGGCGAGCAGTTGGTATCGACCACCGCCACCACCGGGATGCCGAGCTTCTTCGCCTCGCTGATGGCGATCTCCTCGTGACCGACGTCGATCACGAACAGCGCGTCGGGCAGCGCACCCATCTCGCGGATGCCGCCGAGGCTCTTCAGGAGCTTCTCCATCTCGCGCCGGAGCATCTGCGCTTCCTTCTTGCCGCGCCGATCCAGCGTGCCGTTCTGCGCCATCTCGTCGAGCTCGTTGAGCCGCTTGATGGACTGACGAATGGTCTTGAAATTGGTGAGCATGCCGCCCAGCCAGCGCTGATTCACGTAGGGCATGCTGCAACGCAGCGCCTCTTTCTGAATCGCCTCGCGGGCGGAGCGCTTGGTGCCGACGAACAGCACCGTGCCGCCCTGCGCGGCGACGCTCTTCACGAAGGCCGCGGCCTGCGCGTACAGCGGCTGCGTCTTCTCGAGGTTGATGATGTGGATCTTGTTACGTTCGCCGAAAATGAAGGGGGCCATTTTCGGGTTCCAGAAGCGGGTCTGGTGTCCGAAATGAACACCCGCTTCCAGCATCTGTCGCATGGACACGCCGGTCATCGAAAACACTCCTATGGTCGGGTTGAGCCTCCGCGCGTCCCGATCGGCGACCCGGCAGGAGCGATCCCGTCGGGCACCCGGTCGATCGTGACGACGCGCGTGCGGGGTTGTGTAAACGAGCCGCGCTTTATACCATGATTCCGATAGCGGTACAAAGTCCCAAAAGCGCGCCCATGAACGTCACCATCAAAAGCCAAGCCGAGCAGGAGAAGATGCGCGCCGCGGGACGGCTCGCCGGACTCGTGCTCGACATGATCGAGGCGCACGTGAAGCCCGGCGTGACCACCGAGGAGCTCGACCGGCTCTGCCACGAGTACATCGTCAACGAGCTCGAATCGGTGCCCGCGAACTTGAACTACCGCGGCTTTCCGAAGACCATCTGCACGTCGGTCAACCACGTCGTTTGCCACGGCATCCCGAACGACCGCAAGCTCAAGAACGGCGACATCGTCAACATCGACGTCACCGTCATCCGCGACGGCTTCCACGGCGACACCAGCCGCATGTACGTGGTGGGCAGCCCCTCCGTGCTCGCCCGGCGGCTGATCGACGTGTGCCACGAGGCGATGTGGCGCGGCATCCGCAGCGTGCGTCCCGGGGCCCGCCTCGGCGACATCGGCCACGCGATCCAGAGCTACGCCGAAGCCAACGACTTTTCCGTGGTGCGCGAGTACTGCGGACACGGCATCGGCCGCATCTACCACGAGGACCCGCAGGTCCTGCACTACGGCAAGCCGGGCACCGGGCTCGAACTGCAGCCGGGCATGACCTTCACCATCGAGCCGATGATCAACGCCGGCCGGCGCGACGTGCGGCTGCTGCCGGACGGCTGGACCGTGGTGACCCGCGACCAGTCGCTGTCGGCGCAGTGGGAGCACACGGTGCTGGTCACCGACACCGGCTACGAAGTGCTCACCCTGGGTGCGCGGGCGGCGCTCGCCGCGCCGCCCGCCGCCGCGACCGCCACTTGAGCGCCCGCGGCCAATTCCTGGACGCCGCACCGGACTGGCCCTACCTGCGCGAGGTCGCCGCGCAACTTGCGCAAGGTGAGCTCTCGCCGCCCGCGTTCCGCCAGGCGCTGGAGAGGGGCACCGAGCTTTTGACCGAGCGCTTCGGCGCCGACGCGCCGGTGGAGGACCTGGTGCGCGACCGCGCCCGCCTGGTGGACCTCGCCCTGAAGAGCGCCTGGGAACGCCACGCCGGGCGGTTCGCGGCGGATCTCGCTCTCCTCGCGGTCGGCGGCTACGGCCGCGGCGAGCTGCACCCGTGCTCGGACATCGACGTCATGGTGCTGGTGCCGAAGAGCGATGCGGTCGATTGGCAGCCCAACATCGAGCGCTTCCTCACCTTTCTGTGGGACATCGGTCTCGAGGTCGGGCACAGCGTGCGCACCATCGACGACTGCCAGCGCGAGAGCCTCGCCGACATCAGCGTCGCCACCACCCTGTTCGAGGCGCGCCTGCTGGCCGGGCCCGAGGCGCTGTTCGCCGGCATGCGCCGCGCGCTGGCGCCCGACCGCCTGTGGTCGTCGCAGGAGTTCTTCGAGGCCAAGGTCAGGGAACAGAGCGAACGCCACCACCGCTACTTCGACACCGCCTACAACCTCGAGCCGAACGTCAAGTCGAGTCCCGGCGGACTGCGCGACATCCAGACCATCGGCTGGGTGGCGAAGCGCCACTTCGGCACCGACACGCTGGACGGGCTGGTGGCGCACGGCTTTCTCACCCGCGAGGAACTGCGCAAGCTCAAGGCCGGCCAGTCGTTCCTGTGGAAGGTGCGCTTCGGCCTGCACGTGCTCACCGGACGGCGCGAGGACCGGTTGCTGTTCGATCACCAGATCAAGCTCGCCAAGCTGTTCGGCTACGAGGACGCGAGCTTCACGCTCGCGGTCGAGCAGCTGATGCAGAAGTACTACCGCACCGTGATGGACGTGAGCCTGCTCAACGAGATGCTGCTGCAGCTGTTTCGCGAGGCCATCCTCACCCAGAGCGGACCGCCGCTGCCGGTCAACGCCCGCTTCCAGATCCGCAACGACTGCCTCGAGGTGAGCAACCCCGAGGTGTTCGCGCGCAATCCGTCCGCGCTGCTCGAGCTGTTCGTGCTGCTGCAGCAGCACCCGGAGCTGCGCGGCGTGCGCGCCGAGACCATCCGTCTGGTGGGGTCGCACCTGTGGCTCATCGACGAGGAGTTCCGCCAGAACCCGCGTCACCACCGGGTGTTCATGGAGATGCTGCGCGCCCCGGTCGGGGTCACCCACGAGTTGCGGCGCATGAACCTGTACGGCGTGCTCGGACGCTACATACCGGCGTTCGGCCGCGTGGTCGGCCGGATGCAGTACGACCTGTTCCACGCCTACACCGTCGACGAGCACACGCTGTTCGTGGTGAGCAACCTGCGGCGCCTGGCCATGCCGAAGTTCAACCACGAATTCCCCGCCTTGAGCCAGATCATGCAGTCGCTGCCGCGGCCGGAGCTCGCCTACCTCGCCGCCCTGTTCCACGACATCGCCAAGGGGCGCGGCGGCGATCACTCCGAGCTCGGCGCGGTGGATGCGGAGGCCTTCTGCCTGGAACAGGGGCTGCCGCGCTACGAGGCGCGGCTGGTGGCGTGGCTGGTGCGCAATCACCTGATCTTTTCGATCACCGCGCAGAAGAAGGACATCAGCGATCCGGACGTGGTGCAGGAATTCGCGCGCCGGGTCGGCGACCAGGCGCATCTCGACTACCTCTACGTGCTCACCGTCGCGGACGTGCGCGGCACCAACCCGAAGCTGTGGAACGCGTGGAAGGCGCGGCTGTTCGAGGAGTTCTACGAACGCACCAAGCGCGCCCTGCGGCGCGGTATCGAGACCCCGGTCGACCAGGAGGAGCTCGTTCGCGAGACCCAGGAGCAGGCGCGGGCGCTGCTGCCGGGGCTCGACCCCGCGCTCGTGGCCGCGGTCTGGTCGCGCTGGACCGACACGTATTTCCTGCGGTTCACGGCCGAGGAGATCGCCTGGCACACCACCCTGCTCGCGCGGCGCGACGGCGGCGAGGACGCGCCGCTGGTCGCGATCCGCCAGCTCGCCGAGCGCGGCGGCACCGCCGTGCTCACCTACACGCCGCACCAGCTGCCGAGCTTCGCCTGCACGACCGCGGTGCTCGACCAGCTGGGGCTGAACGTGGTGGACGCGCGCCTGGTGGCGAGCGCCGACGGCCACAGCCTGGAGACCTACGTGGTGCTCGAGGACAATGGCGCGCTGATCACCGATCCGGCGCGCATCCGCGACATCGAGCGCGGACTTACGCGCGCGCTCGAACAGCCCAATGAGGCGCCGTTGACGGTGACCCGGCGCGCGCCGCGCCAGGTGCGCATGTTCTCGACGCCCACCCAGGTGAACCTGAGCCTGGATGCACGCAACGGCCGCACCATCCTCGAGCTCGTGGCCGCGGATCGCCCGGGCCTGCTCTCCGAGGTCGGCAAGGTGTTCAAGGACGAACACGTGGCGATCGCGGGCGCGAAGATCATGACCGTCGGCGAGCGCGCGGAGGACGTGTTCTACGTCACCGACGACGACGGCCGCGAGCTCGGCGAGGACGCCTGCCGGCGCGTGCAGGAGGCGCTGACGCGCGCCCTGGACCGGCGCGACGGGCCGCCGCGGATCTGACTCACACAACGGGACCAGCGGATGAACGAAGCGGAATTGAAGGCGGTGATCGAAGCGGCGTACGAGCGGCGCGCGGAGATAACGCCGCAGAACGCGCCCCGCGACCTGAAGGCCGCCGTGCACGAGACCATCGAGTCGCTCGATTCGGGAGCGCGGCGGGTGGCGGAGCCCTCGGCGGCGGGCTGGCGCGTCAACGAGTGGCTGAAGAAGGCGGTGCTGCTCTCCTTTCGCATCTCCGCCAACGAGGTCATCGGCGCATCCGCGCTCAACTTCTACGACAAGGTTCCGCTCAAGTACGACGGCTGGGACGAGGGGCGCTTCGCGCGCGCCGGCGTGCGCGTGGTGCCGCCCGCCACCGTGCGCCGCGGCGCCTACGTGGCCGCGAACGCGGTGCTGATGCCGAGCTACGTCAACATCGGCGCCTACGTCGATTCCGGCACCATGGTGGACACCTGGGCCACCGTGGGTTCCTGCGCGCAGATCGGCAGGAACGTGCACCTGTCCGGCGGCGTCGGCATCGGCGGGGTGCTCGAGCCGCTGCAGGCGAATCCCACCATCATCGAGGACGACTGTTTCATCGGCGCCCGCTCCGAGATCGTCGAGGGCGTGGTGGTCGAGCGCGGCGCCGTGATCTCCATGGGCGTGTTCATCGGCCAGAGCACGCGCATCTACGACCGCGAGCGCGACCAGGTGTCCTACGGCCGGGTGCCCGCCGGTGCGGTGGTGGTTCCGGGAACGCTCCCGGCCGCCAACGGCAAGTACGCCCTCGCCTGCGCGGTGATCGTCAAGCGCGTCGACGCCCAGACCCGCGCCAAGACCTCGATCAACGAACTGTTGCGCGGCGCCGACTGACGCCGCGGCCCGGCCGATCCGCGGCGTCAGCCGAAGCGGCCGGTGATGTAGTCTTCGGTGAGCTTCTGGCGCGGATTGGTGAAGATCCGGTCCGTCGGGCCGACCTCGACCAGATCCCCCATGTGAAAGTAGGCGGTTCGCTGCGAGACGCGAGCGGCCTGCTGCATGTTGTGGGTGACGATGACGATGGCGTAGTTGGCCCGCAATTCGTCGATCAAGTCCTCGACCTTGGCGCTCGCGATCGGGTCGAGAGCCGACGTGGGCTCGTCCATCAGGATCACTTCCGGGCTCACCGCGATGGTGCGCGCGATGCACAAGCGCTGCTGCTGTCCGCCCGACAGGCTGGTTCCCGGCGTCGACAGCCGGTCCTTCACCTCGTCCCAGAGTCCGGCGCGCTGCAGGCTCACGGTCACGATCTCGTCGAGGTCGGTACGGTGCCGGGCGAGGCCGTGGATGCGAGGTCCGTAGGCCACGTTGGCATAGATCGACTGCGGGAACGGCGTCGGCTTCTGAAACACGATCCCGACGCGCGCGCGAAGCTGCGCGACGTCCTGGCCAGGACCGTAGATGTCCTGGCCGTCCAGGGTGATGGTGCCGGAGACGCGTGCGTGCGCAATGGTGTCGTTCATGCGGTTCAGGCAGCGCAGGAAGGTCGACTTGCCGCAACCCGAGGGCCCGATCATGGCGAGCACCTGGTTGCGGCCGATGTCCAGGCTCACGCTCTTCACCGCGTGCTTGTCGCCGTAGTGCACGTCGACCCGGCGCGCACTCATCACGGGCGACGCCACCACGTCCGCCGCGGGCGGCGTCTCTGCCAACATCGGAGAGTCGTTCATGACGGCCGCGTCCCCCTGCATGCCTAGCCGAAACGGCCCGTGATGTAGTCGTCGGTGCGCCGCTGCTTCGGCGCGGTGAACAGCTCGCCGGAGGGCCCCATCTCGACCAGTTCGCCCAGGTACATGAAGCCGGTGACGTTCGAGACGCGAGCCGCCTGTTGAAGGTTGTGGGTCACGATCACGATGCAGTAGCGCTCGCGCAGCGCCTGCAGCGTCTCCTCGACCCGGAGCGTGGAGATCGGATCGAGCGCGGCCGTGGGCTCGTCGAGCAGCAGCACCTCCGGCCGCACGGCAATGGCGCGCGCGATGCAAAGGCGCTGCTGCTGGCCGCCGGAGAGGCTGCGCCCGTCGGCGTGCAGCTTGTCCTTCACCTCCTCGAAGAGCGCGGCGTCGCGCAGCGCCTCCTCCACGCGATCCTTGATTTCGGTGCGCTTGAAGCCGCCGGCGAGCCGCAGCCCGAACGCGACGTTGTCGAACACCGACATCGGAAACGGGGTCGGCTTCTGGAACACCATGCCGACCCGAAAGCGGAGTTCGGCGACGTCCACGTGCGTGCCGAGAATGTTCTCCCCGCCGATGAGCACCTCGCCCGCGGCCCGCTGACCGGGATAGAGCGCGTACATGCGGTTCAACACCCGCAGCAGCGTCGACTTGCCGCAGCCCGAGGGTCCGATCAGCGCGGTGATGGTGCGGTCGGCGAGCGCCATGTTGACGTTGAACAGCGCCTGCGATTCGCCGTAGAAGAAGTCGAGGCCGCGCGTCTCGATCTTGACCGACGCAGCCGGCCCGGGCGCGGCCGGCGCGGCGACCGACGGCGGCGCCGGCCGGGTCTTCAGCTCCTTGGGCGTCTTCGACGAGGGGATCACCGCGCGGCTCCGCGCGAACGCTGCAACAGCGCGAGGATCGAGCGTGCGGCGATCGACAGCACGAGGATGGCGACGGTGACGATCAGTGCGCCGGCCCAGGCGAGCGATTGCCAGTCCTTGTAGGGACTCAACGCGAACTGGAATATCACCACGGGCAGATTCGCCATCGGCGCCGACAGATCCGTGCTCCAGAACTGGTTGTTGAGCGCCGTGAACAGCAGCGGCGCGGTCTCACCGCTGATGCGCGCCACCGCCAGCAGCAATCCGGTGACGATGCCGCTGCGCGCCGCCGGATACAGCACGCTCACCGTGGTGCGCCAGGGATAGGCGCCGAGCGCGGCCGAGGAGTCCTTCATGCCGGCCGGCACCAGGTTCAGCATGTCCTCGGTGGTGCGCAGCGTCACCGGTATCGCCAGCACCGCGAGCGCGAGCGCACCGGCGAGCGCCGAGAAGTGCCCCATGCGCACCACCAGGATGGCGTATACGAACAGCCCGACGATGATCGACGGCGCCGACAGCAGCACGTCGTTGATGAAGCGGATCGCCGTGGACAGGCGCGAGTCGCGGCCGTACTCGGCGAGGTAGGTGCCGGCGAGCACGCCGATGGGCGAGCCGATGAGGATTCCGAGCAGCGTCATCACGGCACTGCCGTAGAGCGCGTTGAGCAGACCGCCCTGCCCGCCCGGCGGCGGCGTCATCTGCGTGAAAAGCCGCCAGGACAGGGCCGCGACGCCGTGCGACAGGAGCGTCCAGAGGATCGCCGCCAGACAGGCGAGCCCGACCGCGGTCGCCAGGACCGACAGTCCGAGGAACAGCACGTTGTTCCAGCGCCTGAGGCTGCGGCGCTTCATGTGGCGGCGCCCGCGCTGCGCGACAGCCGCCGCAGCATGAGCTGCGCCAGCGCGATCACGGTGAAGGTGATCAGGAACAGGAGCAGCCCGAGCGCGATCAGCGACGAGGTGTACAGGTCGCCCACCGCCTCGGTGAACTCGTTGGCGATCGCCGAGGAGATCGTGGTGCCGGGCGCGAGCAGCGACGCGCTGATGCGGTGCGCGTTGCCGATCACGAAGGTCACCGCCATGGTCTCGCCGAGCGCGCGGCCGAGGCCGAGCATGACGCCGCCGACGATGCCGACGCGCGAGTGCGGCACCACCACGTGCCACATCACCTCCCAGGTGGTGGCACCGAGACCGTAGCCGGACTCCTTCAGCATCGCCGGCACGGTCTCGAACACGTCGCGCATGGTGGCGGCGATGAACGGCAGCACCATGATGGCGAGCACCAGGCCGGCGGTGAGCACGCCGATGCCGTAGGGAGGCCCCTTGAACAGCGCGTGCAGGACCGGAATGGGCGCGGCGTGGGCGATCAGCCAGGGTTGCACGTGGCGCTGCAGGATGGGCGCCAGCACGAACAGGCCCCAGATGCCGAAGATGATGCTCGGCACCGCGGCCAGCAGTTCCACCGCGACGCCGATGGGCCGCTTCAGCACCGCCGGACAAAGCTGGGTGAGGAACAGCGCGATCCCGAACGCCGTGGGCACGGCGATCAGCATCGCGATGGTCGAGGTCACCAGCGTGCCGTAGATGGGTCCGAGCGCACCGTACTCGTCGGTGACCGGGTTCCAGGCCTCGGTGGTGACGAACTTCGGCCCGAAGTGGCTCACCGCGGGCCAGGCGCCCTTCACGAGCGACAACGCGACCCCGCCGAGGATCAGCAGCACCAGCACGGCGGCCGCCAGCGTGGCACCGCGAAAAACGCGCTCGTAGACGAGCTGCCGGGCGGCGTGTCGCGCGTCGATGATGGCCACGGTCGAGTGGAGCTCCTGCGGGTCTGCTCGGGGACTTCAGCGTTGCCTAAACGACGGAAGCCGGCGCAATCGCTTCATTGCACCGGCCTCCGGTTCCGAGTCGCTATTCTACGACGAGCCGGGCCTTTCGCCTTACTTGCCGCTCCACACCGGCTTGCCGCCGGCGCTGATCTCGGTGCTCCAGGTCTTCTTCACCTGGGCGATGAGCGAGGCAGGCAGCGGCACGTAGTCGAGCTCGTTGGCCATGCCGGCGCCGTTGGCGTATGCCCAGGAGAAGAACTTGAGCGCCTCGCCAGCCGCGGCGGCGTCTTCCGGCTGGTGATACATGAGGATGAAGCTCGCACCGGTGATGGGCCAGCTCTTGGCGCCGGCCTGGTCGGTGAGGATCAGGTAGTAGCCATCGGCGTGCGCCCAGTCGGCGTTGGCGGCCGCGGCCTGGAAGCTCTCGGCGCTCGGCGCCACCGCCTTGCCGGCCTTGTTCACCAGCATCACGTACGCCATCTTGTTCTGCTTGGCGTAGGCGTACTCGACGTAACCGATGGCGCCGTCGGTCTGCGCGGTCATGTTGGCCACGCCCTCGTTGCCCTTGGCGCCGATGCCGCTCGGCCACTGCACCGAGGTATTGGCGCCGATGTTCGACTTGAACTTGGCGCTTTCCTTGGAGAGGTAGTCCGAGAACAGGAAGTTCGTGCCGGAGCCGTCGGAGCGGTACACCGGCGCGATCGGGGTCGCCGGCAGGGCGAGCTTGGGGTTCAGCTTCTTGATCGCCGGATCGTTCCACTGGGTGATGTCACCGAGATAGATCGCGGCGAGGGTCGCGCCGTCGAGTTGCATGGCGCCCGCCGCGATGCCCTTGACGTTCACCACCGGCACCACGCCGCCGATGATCATCGGGAACTGCAGCAGTCCGGCCGCCTTCAGGTCCTCGGGCTTCAAGGGCATGTCGGAGGCGCCGAAGGTGACGGTCTTGGCCTTGATCTGCTTGATGCCGCCACCGGAGCCGATCGACTGGTAGTTGAGGCCCACCCCGCTCGCCTTCTTGTAGGCGTCCGCCCACTTGGCGTAGATGGGGTACGGGAAGGTGGCACCGGCGCCGGAAATGTCGGCGGCGGCGGCGGCCAGCGTGAACACGGCGGCAATCCCCGCCACGGCCATGCGCGTCATCAATTTCATGAGTTCTCTCCGCTTGGATGGTCTGCGACCGGTCGCCCTAAGGAGGGGCCGGCCGGACTTGCGCGGCAGTATCGACAGCATTTATGTCAGTTTCATGACAAGCCGGTGTCGAATCGAACCGCCGCGTCGCACCGCCGCACCGTACCCGTCAGGGCAGGTAGTCGGCGGCCACCGTCTCGTCCACCGCCGGACGACGCCCGCCGAGGGCGTCGAACAGCGGGGTCAGCACCACGGCCAGCGCCAGATTCACCACCAGGGTGTACACGGCCGTGTACCCGGGCAGGGTGAAGCTTCCGAGGTGCAGGTCGAAGGCCGGCTTCAGATTCGAGGCGACCGCCATGGTGGTGCCCAGGTAGGTACCCACGGCCCAGCCGACCAGCAGCGCCCAGGCGTTGAACCAGCGGGTGTAGGCCCCGAGCATCACCGCCGGCAGCGTCTGGATGATCCAGATGCCGCCGAGCAGCTGGAGCTGGATGGCGTACTTGGTGGGCACGAACAAGATGAACACCAGCGCGCCGAATTTCACCACCAGCGACACGAGCTTGGCCATGCGCGCCTCGTCCTTGTCGGACGGGTTCTTGTTGATGAATTCGCGGTGGATGTTGCGCGTGTAGAGATTGGCGGCGGCGATGGACATGATGGCGGCCGGCACCAGCGCGCCGATGCCCACCGCGGCGAAGGCGACGCCCACGAACCAGGACGGGAAACTGTGCAGCATGAGCGCCGGCACGGAGAAATTGGTTCCGAACTGTTTGAAGCCCGCGGCGTACTCCGGCAACTTGTCTACGCCCGCGGCCAGCGCGAAGAAGCCGAACAGGGCCAGCAAGCCGAGCACGAAGGTGTAGCCCGGGAGCATGGCCGCGTTGCGGCGGATCGCGTGGCCGGAGCTCGCGCTCAGGATGGCCGTGAGCGTATGCGGATAGAGGAACAGTGCCAGCGCCGAGCCGAAGGCGAGCGTGGCGTAGGCGCTGTACGCACCGGTGGTGTTCGGGCCCGGCACCGCCAGCAGGATCTTCTGCGCCGGTACGGCGGCGAAGATCTTGCCGAAACCGCCCAGCTGGATGGGGATCACCACCACCGCCGCGACCGCGGTCACGTAAATGAGGAGGTCTTTGACCACCGCGATCGAGGCCGGCGCGCGCAGGCCGCTGGAATAGGTGAACGCGGCGAGCACCACGAAAGCGATGATGAGCGGCAGGTCGGCGGCGAGCCCGGTGCCGGACACCCCCATGGCGCCGATGACCACCTGGATGCCGACCAGCTGCAACGCGATGTAGGGCATGGTGGCGACGATGCCCGTGAGGGTGATGGCGAGCGCGAGCCAGCGGTTGCCGAAGCGGCCGCGCACGAAATCCCCGGCGGTGATGTAGCCGCGCTTGTGGCACACGTGCCAGAGCCGGCGAAAGGCGAGGAACAGGATGGGGTAGATGATGACGGTGTAGGGGACCGCGAAGAAGGCGACGGCACCCGCGCCGAAGGCGAGCGCCGGCACCGCAATGAAGGTGTACGCCGTGTACACGTCGCCGCCTACCAGAAACCAGGTGATCAGGGTGCCGAAGCGGCGCCCGCCGAGACCCCATTCGTGGAGCTGGTCGAGATCGCCCTTGCGCCAGTTGGCGGCCGCGAAGCCGAGCCAGGTGATCAGCCCAAACAGCGCCAGGAATACGGTGAGCGCGACCCAATTGACGTCTTGCACGGTGTCACCTCAATCCGGCACGGCGAAGTAGACCAGCGCCGTGAACACCGCGCTGACGATCACCCAGGCGAGCTGGAACCAGTAGAAGAACGGCATACCGAGCAGGGTCGGCTCGATCCGGTTGTAGAACGGCGGCCACAGCGCCACCACGAATTGCAACACGAAGAGCAGGTACCACCAGCTCCAACCGCCGCGTTTGCCGTCGCCGTTCATCGTGCCCCCCCTCCCGCGACCGTGCTTCTAATGCCCCGGACTGTAACAAAAAAAAAGACCCCGAGGCCATGGGCCCCGGGGTCTTCGGTTCCGCGGTCAAACCGCTCCTCGATCCGTCGGCGCTTAGAACTTGTAGCGCACGCCGATGGTCGGGTTCATGTCGGTGGTGTGCAGATAGCCGTTGGCGAGGCCATTCTTCACGCCCGTGTACATGATGCCCGCGTACACGTCGAATCGCTTCGTCATGTAGTAGTCGGCATCGAAGGAGATGCCGTCCAGGGTGCCGCTGCAGGCGCCGGAGACGTTGCTCGAGCAACCCGCGAGCGCGCCCGAGGCGAACGCGTCCTGGTGGTAGCCATAGTAGGCGCCGACCAGGTCGAGGTTCGGGATCACCGTGTAGCGCGCACCCGCCCAGTAGACGGCGACCGTCTTCGGGTTCGGGAACGCCGTGTTGCTCACGAACGCGAGCACGTAACCGCCGATGTCGTCGGTGCCGGCCGGCAGCGGGGTCGCCGGGTTCTTGAACTTGATGTTCTCGTAGCCCGCGAACAGCTTCACCGGGTACTGGAACTTGTAGGACGCCATCACGCTGTAGGACGTGTTGTCCGAGATCGTGCCGGACAGCGAGTTGTTGACCGAATAGCCGAGCGTCGGAAGCTGCGCGACCTGCTGCGCGGACAGCGGGCCGATGCCGATGGCATCGTGCGCGTTGACGTAGTAGGCGTCGGCCGAGAAGCCGAGGTACTCACCGCCCAACTGCGCCTCGAACACGGTGCTCTTGGCGCCGCCGTTGGCGCCGTTGAACTTGTACTGCAGCCCGCCGTGGAAGTTCTGCACGTTGAGGGTGTACTTCAACGAGGAGTCCAGGCGGCGGTTCTGGGTGTCACCCGCGCCGGCCGTGAAGCCGGAGAGGCCGATCACCGAGAACGCCTGCGAGGCGTAGTTCGGGTCGTACTTGGCGACGCCGTCGGCGAGCAGGGTGTTCTGACGGCCGAAGGTGATGGTGCCGAAGGTCGGCGAGCTAAAGCCCGCGAAGGCCTGCTGGAACGCCTGACCGGCGACGCTGGTGTCGATGTTGGTGGTCTGCGCGTTGAGGGCGCGGCCGTTGTTCTGCGCCACCGACTTCAGGCCGTCGCTGATGTTGCCGCTCTGCGGGTTGAAGAAGGTCTCGAGCTTGAACACCGCCGACCAGTCACCGACGCCGAGCGACTCCTTGCCCTGCAAGCCGACGCGCGACTGCGCCATGTTGCTCGGGGTCGCGCCGAAGGTGCTCTTGTTGCTGTTCTTCTGCACGATGTCCGCGCTGCCCGCGGGGAAGTAGTCGTTGATCGGCGCGCCGTGGGTCTGGTACTGCAGACCGATGTCGACGATGCCGTACAGGGTGATGCCCTTCCAGGTGAGCGCATCGTCGTCCGCCGCGTGCGCCGCACCGACGCCGGCCACGGCCAAGGCCGCCGCCACGCTCGCCTTCAACAGCATCGCGCCGCGCGCTTGCACGCCGGCCTTCGTATTGAATTGATTCACGGTTCGTGTCCTCTCCAGAAGAATGACCAAGTAACTGTCCGACCCTTTCGAGGGGTCGCATTAAACCGACAAATTGTTACGTTTTTATGACCGCTTCAAGCTTTGACGCATTTTCGCGTCAGAGGGGCGCCTTTATATCACTGGACGGCGCGATTTTCACAAAAATAACGTGTCTTTTACGCAACAAACGCCGCCGGGCGGCTGTTGGACGCCCGGCGGAGCCGGGTGTTGCGCAGAAAGCGACAATTGCGCGCGGAGGTTACTCGGGCTTCGTGACGGTTTCGTGGCCGACAGGCGGATTCTTTTAGCTGCCGAACAGGCGCGCGACCGCCAGATTGATGAGGAGACCGCCGCCGATCAGCCAGGCGAACAGCACACCGGCGAGCGCCAGCGGCTTCACGCCGGCGAGCCGGAACGCCGAGGCGTGGGTCGCAACGCCGAGCGCTCCCATGGCCATGGCGAGCAGCCAGGTGTCGAGATCGATGGCGGTGGCGACCACGGGATGCGGCAACAGGCGCAGGGAACTCAAGCCCGCAACCGCGATGAAGCCGACCGCGAACCAGGGAATGACGATGCGCCGCGCCGCCGCGGCCTGTGGTGCCGCGGCGCGCGGCGCCGCGTCCCCGGCGCCGTGATCCGTGTCCCGGCCCTCGTGCCCGGACGCCCGGGAGAGCCAGGCGGAGAGCGCGATCAGGAACGGCGCCAACATCATGACGCGCACCATCTTGGTGATCACGGCGGTGTCCGCCGCGGAAGCGGCCACCGCGCGCCCGGCGGCCACCACCTGCGCCACCTCGTGCACGGTCGAACCGGTGTAGATGCCGTACGCCTTGGTGGACATGGGGATGAATCCCGCGCCGAGATTCAAGCGGTACAGCACGGGATAAAGGAACATGCCGAGCGTGCCGAACACCACCACGGTCGCGACCGCGACGGTGACCTGTTCGGCGCGGCCGCGCACCACCGGCTCGGCCGCCATCACCGCGGCTGCACCGCAGATGGAACTGCCGGCGCCGATCAGCATTGCGGTCTTGCGATCGAGCCCGAACACCCGCGTACCCAGCCAGACCGCGAGCACGAAGGTCGACCCGACGACGAGCGTGTCGATCACCACGCCGGCAACGCCCACGGCGGCAATGTCCTGGAACGTGAGCCTAAGTCCGTACAGCACGATCCCGAGCCGCAGCAGGCTCTGTTTGGAGAACCCGATCCCCTCCCCGGCTTGGCTGGCGATGCGTGGATAGACGCTGTTGCCGAGCAGCATCCCGAGCACGATCGCCACCGTGAGCGCACTGAAGCCGCGCGCCTTGAGCCAGTTTGAGTCGGCGATCCAGATGGCCGCCGCGGCGATGCCGAATGCGAGCGCAAGGCCCGGGGCACGCCGCCGCCAGCGCTCCCAGGCAGTCGACGGGTGGACGGGAGGCGACAGGTCCGACGTGTTGGCGCGGGTATTCATGCCGGGAGGATGCCGCACCCTACGTTTAGCTGTCGAACAGATAATTACGATATTATCTACCCATTCTTTCGCTATATAGTCCTGCATGCGCATCTCCCTGCGGCAATTGGAGATCTTTCGTGCGGTGGCGCTCACCGGCAGCACCAGCGCGGCGGCCGCGAGCATGCCGCTGTCGCAGTCGGCCACCAGTGCCGCCCTGATCGAATTCGAACGCACGCTCGGCGCCGTACTCTTCGACCGGGTCGGCAAGCGGCTGCGCCTCAACGAGGCGGGCCGCGCCCTGCTGCCGCTCGCGCTGGCGGTGCTCGACGGCGCACGCCAGATCGAGACCGCGTTCGCCACCGGTGCTGCGGGGGTGGCGCACCTGCGGCTCGCCGCGAGCACGACCATCGGCAACTATCTCCTGCCCGCCCTGCTCGCCCGTCACCGCGCCGCCTACCCGGAGGCACAGATCACGCTCACCATCGGCAACACCCGTGACGTGGTGGCCGCGGTGCGCGAGTTCGCAGCCGACCTAGGGTTCGTCGAGGGTCCCTGCCACGCCGGCGACGTCGTGGTCGAACCCTGGTTGAGCGACGAACTGGTCATCGTGGCCTCCCCGCAGCACCCCTTGGCGGCTGCGGCCGCACGCGCGCCGCTCACCGTCGCGGCGCTCGCCGGCGCATCCTGGCTGCTGCGCGAACCGGGTTCCGGAACCCGCGAGGCGGTGGAACAGGCGCTCGCCGCCCATCTTCCGAGCCTGCCCGCCGCCATGACACTGGGAAGCTCGGAGGCCATCAAGAACGCCGCCGCCGCCGGACTCGGCGTGAGCTGCCTGTCGCGCTACGCGATCGCCGACCAGCTCGCCGCCGGGCGACTGATCGAGTTGCGCACCAGCCTTCCGCCGCTGCGGCGCCAACTGGCGCTGATCCACCACCAGCGCAAACTCCTGTCCGCCGCGCTGCGCGCCCTGATCGACACGGTGCGCGACGGAGACTGAAAGCTTCTTCAATTTTAATGCTTTTTTCATGATTGATCCGTGACCACCGGAACTTCGATATATCTATTTAACTACATCGAAAACATGCATCGGCCCGCCCACAAACGCCGCGTTGCGCGCTAAAATCGTCCGAGGATCGACAAGGCTGGAGGCTCGCGCCATGCATACGCCCACCGTTCGATTTCGCGTCGATTTCGGCCGCGACGAGGCCGTAGGTCCCGGCAAGATCGCGCTGCTCGAGCGCATCGCGGAAAGCGGTTCGCTGTCCCAGGCCGCACGCGACCTCGAAATGAGCTACCGCCGCGCGTGGCAGCTACTGGAGAGCTTGAACGTCTCGTTCCGTGAACGCGTGGCCACCACCAGCAAGGGTGGAGTCGGGGGCGGTGGCGCGGTGCTGACCCCGTTCGGCCGCGAGTTGATCCGCACCTACCGGGCGTTCGAGCGCGACATCCAGAGCCGTGCCGAGAAGCGCTTCAAGGTCATCGCACGACGTGCGCGCCGCGACGTGCCGCGCGGGCGCACGGTGCCGACCGTGCGCTTGAGCGAGCGCGGCTCGCGGATCTAGCGCGCCTCAGGCGCAGCGCAGGTGGGCTTCGGGGCGCTCCGCCGGCCGGCGGCGCATCCGCCCGAGCCCGTCGTCGAACACCTGCCGGAGCCGCTCGTCGATGGTTTCGCGGGCTCGGTACACCCGTGAACGCACCGTGCCCACCGGGCAATTCATGACCCGCGCCACCTCGGCGTAGCTCAGACCCTGGAATTCGCGCAGCAGGATGGCGGTGCGCTGTTCCTCGCAAAGCGATTCGATCGCGGACCGCACGGCGGCGCCGATTTCCTCGGTGCGCATCAGCTGCTCCGGCGTCTCCAGGGCGAACGGCGCGGCGCCGTCGTTCAGCTCGTCGAGCGGCTCGGCGGCGAGCAAGCCGGCGTGCCGGGCCCGCGAGGTGGAAATCGTCTTCGCGGAATTGATGGCGATGCGGTGCAGCCAGGAGTAGAAGGCCGCCTCGCCGCGGAAGTGCTTCAGGCCGCCGTAGGCCTTGAGGAAGGTCTCCTGCACGGCGTCCTCGGCGTCGGCGTGGTTGTGCACGTAGCGCAGGGACAGTTTCATCACCCGCTGGCGGTACTTGCCCACCAGGGCATCGAAGGCGCCGCGTTCCCCGGATTGCACGCGCCGCACGAGCGCGTTGTCGTCGAGTTGTGTCTTCACGTATACATCCCCTTGTGTAAGGAGATGCTGCGGCGGGCAGATTAACCCGTTTTGAGATTCTCATTAGAGGTGGCGGCCGGCAGGATCCGCCCGGTGATGCGCGGAAAGCGCAGCCGGAAGCAGCTTCCGTGACCGAGTTCACTCTCCACCGCGATCTCGGCGCCGTGCACCGTACAGATGGACTTGACGATGGACAGACCGATGCCGGCGCCACCGTCGTCGCGCGAGCGCGCGTCGTCGACGCGGAAGAAGCGGTCGAACACCCGGGGCAACGCGTCGGCCGGGATGCCGACGCCGGTGTCCTTGACCTCCAGGACGCCGCACTGCGCCTCCTCGCGGCTGCGAATCGACACCCGCCCGCCGCGCGGCGTGTAGCGAATGGCGTTGTCCAGCAGATTGACGATCACCTGTTTCAGGCGGGCGCGGTCACCCCGCACCACGGCGCGGCGCAGATCGGAGAGGTCGACGACCACGCCCCCGTCCTCGGCGATGAGGCGCATCTGCTCCGCGGTGCTGTGCGCGAGCTCGGCGAGATCGACGTCGGCCCACTCCCGCGGCCGCTCGCCCGCGTCCAGGCGCGACAGCATCAGAAGTCCCGACACCAGCTGCTCGAGACGGCCGACCTCCTCGAGCACGCTGCCCACCCGCTCGCGCATCTCCTCGGCGCTGGCGCGGGTCTGACTGGAGAGCTCCTGGAGTTCGCCCTTGATGACCGTGAGCGGCGTGCGCAACTCGTGCGAGGCGTCGGCGAGGAAGCGGCGCTGGGTCTGCACCGAGTCGCGCAGCCGGCCGAGCATGTTGTTCAAGGCGATGGCCAGCCGCTCGAGGGCATCCCCGGTGCGCTCCACCGGCAGCCGTTGCGACAGGTTCTGCAGGCTCAACTGTTCGGCGAGCGCCGAGATGCGGTCGACCGGGCGCAGCGCCCGATTCACGAGCACGTACCCGGACGCGGCCGCGGCCACCACCAGCATGGGCAGCAGGATGGCGAGCACCACGAGCTGGTGCGACAGCACCGTCTGCATGGGATGCAGCGACGCGCCCATCTCCACCCGATAGCGCCCCGAGGCGGTGTCCAGCACGGAGGTGGACAGCAATATGCCGAGCTCCGGCAGGGTGCGCGCCCGGTCGGCGGCGCCGGCGCCCGGCGCCGGGTCGACCGGCGGTCCGACCGCCGCCGGATCGAACTCACCGTTCGCGGGCGCACCGGAGCGGTAGATCACGGCGGCGGGCAGCCGGGTGACGCGCAGGAAGCGGTTGTTGAATGCGGGCGCCACCCGGCTGTCGATCTGGCGCTGCAGCTCGGCGTCGGCGACGCTCGCCGGCGCCTCGAACAGGATCTGCTGCACCTGGGTGGAGCGACGGCGAATCGAGTCGAGCAGAGTGGACTTCAGGTAGCTCTGCAGACCGAAGAAGGTGGCGGCGCCCAGCAGAACGAAGATGACGCCGAGCAGCAGCGTGTACCAGGCGCCCAGCCGGAAGGCGAGCGAACGCGGGTTCATTCAGACGCGGCTTTGCGCTCCGCCTCCGGGTCCCGGACGCAGTAACCCACGCCGCGCACCGTGTGGATGAGCTTCACCGGGAACGGCTCGTCGACCTTGCGCCGCAGGTAGCGCACGTACACGTCGACGATGTTGGTGACGCCCTCGAAGCTCTGGTCCCAGACGTGGTTCAAGATCATGGCACGCGAGAACACGCGGCCGGGCGAGCACATCATGTACTCGAACAGCGCGTACTCCTTGGCGGTCAGGTCGATGCGCTGGCCGGCGCGGCGCACCTGCTGGGTGAGACGGTTGAGTTCCAGGTCCGCGATGCGCAGCACGTCCGAGCGTTCCGCGGGAGTCCGCCGCAGCAGCGCCTTGATGCGCACCAGGAGCTCGGCGAAATCGAACGGCTTGGTGAGATAGTCGTCGGCGCCCGCCTCGAAGTGCGCCACCTTGTCCTCGATCTCGTCGCGCGCCGTGAGCACGATCACCGGCAATTGCGGCTTGCTGCGCCTTACGCGCCGCAGCAATTCCGAGCCGCTCAACTGCGGCAGCATGAGGTCGAGCACCATCAAGTCGTAGTCGAACGAGCCGAGGAAGCTCTCGCCCTCGACGCCGTTGCCGACCACGTCGACCGCGAAGCGCTCGGCGCGCAGCCCGCGCGCCAGGAACTCGGCCAACTTACGGTCGTCCTCGACGATCAGAATTCGCATTCAATTCACCCTTGCGCGGCTCCCTCAACCCTACGTCATACGGTGGGAGCGATTAGAGCGGCATTAAGAGCGCGGCCGCGCCCGCCGCAACGCAACGCCGGATCAGACGGCGAGCAGTTTCTCGAGCAGTCGATAGTACACGCGGTGCAGGCGGTCGACGTCCTCGACCCGCACGCGCTCGTCGACCTTGTGGATGGTGGCGTTGACCACGCCGAATTCCACCACCTGCGCACCCAGGGGCGCGATGAAGCGGCCGTCGGAGGTGCCGCCGCCGGTCGACAGTCCCGGGCGCAGCCCCAGTTCCTCCTCCACCGCCCCGGCAAGAGCGGCCGACAGCGGGCCCGGCGGCGTGAAGAAGGGCAGCCCGGAGACGAACCACTCCAGGCTGTACTTGACGCCGTGCTTGCGCAGGATGGCTTCGACGGTCGTCTGCAGGGATTGCACGCTCTGTTCGGTGGAGAAGCGCAAATTGAAGCGCGCCTTCAATTCCCCCGGGATCACGTTCGGCGCCCCGGTACCGGCCGAGAGGTTCGACACCTGGAAGCTCGTCGGCTGGAAGTGCGCATTGCCCGCGTCCCACACCCGCGTGACGAGTTCGGCGAGCGCCGGCGCCAAGGCGTGCACCGGATTGTCGGCGAGGTGCGGATAGGCGATGTGTCCCTGCACCCCGTGCACGGTGAGCCGGCCGCTCAAACTGCCGCGCCGGCCGATCTTCACCGTGTCGCCGAGGACGTGTTCGCTCGAGGGCTCGCCGACCAGACACCAGTCGATGCGTTCGCCGCGCGCGCGCAGAGCCTCCACCACGCGCCGGGTGCCGTCCACCGACGGTCCCTCCTCGTCGCTGGTGATGAGGAAGGCGATGCTGCCACGGTGCCGGGGATGGCGCGCGACGAAGGCTTCGCAGGCCGTGATCATGGCGGCGAGGCCGCTCTTCATGTCGGCGGCGCCGCGGCCGTACAGCCAGCCGTCGCGGATCGACGGCACGAACGGGTCGCTGCTCCACTCGTCGAGCGGGCCCGGGGGCACAACGTCGGTGTGGCCGGCGAAGCACAGCACCGGCCCGTCGCCCGCGCCGCGCCGCGCCCAGAAGTTGTCGACGACTCCGAAGCGCATCGGCTCCACGTCGAAATCCAGCGCACGCAGCCGCGCCATCATCAGTTCCTGGCAGCCGCCGTCGACGGGACTGACCGACGGCCGCGCCATCAGATCGAGGGTGAGTGCGAGCGTGGGCGACTGCGCCTCGCCCGCGGCGGCGACGCTGCTCATCGACGCACCGGCGCGCGCCGCGTGTTGGCCCACACGCCGAAGGCGCCGAGACCGAGCGCCGCGATCAGCACCCAGCCGGGCATGGACAGCCCGAGCAACCGCCAACTCACCTTGGCGCACTCACCGGAGCCGGAGAGCACCTTGGTGAGCACTTCGGTGAGCGGGAACACCTTCAGCATGAAGTCGAGCGAAGCGCCGCAGGCGGCCACGGTGCCCGGCGGCAGGCTCTGGATGTACAGGTGCCGCAGCGCCACGCCGGCGGTGGCGAGCGCCGCGAGCGCGACCAGCGCCGCGTACACCCCCCGGCCCCAGCCCTTCGGCCCGTGCACCGCCGCCAGCAGGAACGCCACCCCGATGAAGAACACGCCGACGCGCTGGAAGATGCACAATGGACAAGGTTCCAGGTGCAGCACCACCTGCGCGTAGTAGGCGAACGCGAGCAGCGCCGCGCAGGCGAGCGCGCCGGACAGGTTCCAGATCCGGGACGACATCAGCGGCGCGGCAGTGCCTGGGCGGCGTCGATCTGGCGCGCCACGTCCTCGAGCGAGGTGTGGCGGATGTCCTTGCCGTGCACCATGTAGATCACGTACTCGCAGATGTTCTTGGCGTGATCGCCGATGCGCTCGAGCGCGCGCACGATCCACATGATCTCGAGGGCGCGGCGGATGGCGCGCGGGTCCTCCATCATGAAGGTGATGCACTGGCGCTGGATGGACTCGTACTCCTCGTCCACCATCTTGTCCTCGCGCGCCGTCTTGAGGGCCGCCTGGGCGTCCATGCGCGCGAAGGCGTCGAGCGCGTCGTGCACCATCTGAGCCACCTGGCGCCCGAGGTGCTTGACCTCGCGGTACTTGTCCGCGGGCCGCTCCATGGTCGCCAGCCGCGAGGCGATGTAGCCGATCTTCTCGCCCTCGTCGCCGATCCGCTCGAGGTCGGTGATGGTCTTGATGATGGCGACGATCACGCGCAGGTCGCCGGCGGCGGGCGCACGCAGCGCGAGGATGCGGCTGCACTCCTCGTCGATCGACACTTCCATGCCGTTGACCTTGTAGTCGTCGGTGGCCACCGATTCGCCGAGACGGCTGTCGCCCTCCACGAGCGCGGTGATGGCCTTGTGCAGCTGTTGCTCGACGAAGCCGCCCATCTGCAGCACCTGGTTGCGGACCTTCTCCAGGTCCTCGTTGAAGCGCCGCGAGATGTGATGGGTGAGGTCGGCCGTTTCCATGTCTTTACCTTGGAAGAAGTGTGTTCCCGCCGCGCGCGGCGCAGCGGATTCCTTGGGGCTCGTATACGTCCGATCCGCCCGTGCGTCAACAGGATGAACGCGAATTGTGACGCGCGCGCGTCAGCGGCCGCCGGCCGCCGCGAGCGCCGCGGCCGCGGCGCCCGCCGTCAAGACGCGCTCCTTCGGGAAGTGGCAGGTGAACGTGCTGCCCTTGCCGACCTCGCTCTCGACCGTCATGTGGCCGCCGTGCCGCTGCAGCGCGTGCTTGACGATGGCGAGACCGAGCCCCGAACCGCCGCGGTCGCGCGAGCGGCCCGCGTCCACCCGGTAGAAGCGCTCGGTGAGCCGCGGGATGTGCTCGGCCGGAATGCCGATGCCGGTGTCGGTGACCGCGAAGTGGGCGCCCTCGGCGTCGCTCCACCAGCGCATGCGCACCGTTCCGTCCGAAAGCGTGTACTTGAGCGCGTTGACCAGCAGGTTCGAGAACGCCGACTCCAGTTCGTGGCCGGCGCCGTACAGCCCGTCCTGGGAGTCGAGCGCGAGGAGCACGTGCCGCGGCCGGTCGGCGCCGGCGAGCGCGTCCCGCTGCATCCGCTCGAGCATTCGCGGCACGTCGGTCGGATCGCGCGGCGCCTCGCCCTCGGCCGATTCCAGCCGCGACAGCTCGAGGAGATCGGCGATGATCGCGTTCATCCGCTGTGCCTGGGCGCGCATGTCGCGGATGGGGCCCGACCACGACGGGTCGATGGCCGGGTCGTCGGCGAGCGTGTCGAGGTAGCCCGAGATCACGGTGAGCGGGGTGCGCAGCTCGTGCGACGCATTGGCCACGAAGTCCTTGCGCATGGCCTCGAGCTGCATCTGCCGGGTCACGTCGCGCGCGAGCAGCAGCGACTGCCCGGCGCCGTACGGCACCAGCGTGAGCTCCAGCCAGCTCTCCTCGCCCACCGGCGGGCGGATCACCAGCGGCGTCGCATAGTCGGCCGCACGCAGGTACTGCACGAACTCCGGCACGCGGATGAGGTTGTCGATGCGCAGGCCCACGTCGACGGGACGCTTCAAGCCGAGCAGCGCGGCCGCGCGGCGATTGAACCAGACGATTTCGTGCGCGCCGGAGAGGATGATGACGCCGTCCGGCAAGGCCGCGGTCGATCGGCGCAGCTCGCGGAACAGCTGCACCAGCCGCTGTTTGTGGTAGCGCTTGCGCCGGTGCAGGCGCACCACCTGGGCGACCACGTCGCCCCACACGCCGCCCAAGTCCGGCGGGTCGAGCTGCGAGCGCAGCCGCAGCCAGTGGTCGACCCGGTTCAAGTTGACGAGTTGCCAGGCGAGATACAGCGAAATCACCAGCAGCAGCCAGGCGACCACGTGCCCGAACAGGACGCCGGCGCACAGTGCGACCACCAGCAAGCCGGCGAGCCGAACGAGGGCGAAGGTCCACATGCGCATATTGTAGGCCGGGTGGGCGCAAAGCGTCGGCAGCGGCGCACGCGCCGGGCGCCGCCCCGGCCGCGCCGTCCAGCGCTCAGCTCTCGCGGGTGGAGAAGCGGTAGCCGGCGCCGCGCACGGTCTGCACCAGGCGTTCCAGCGCGTGCGGCTCGAGCGCCTTGCGCAGCCGGCGGATGTGCACGTCGACGGTGCGCTCCTCGACGTAGGTGTTGCCGCCCCATACCCGGTCGAGGAGCTGGCCGCGGGTGAACACCCGCTCCGGGTGGGTCATGAAGAAGTGCAGCAGCCGGTACTCGGTGGGCCCGAGCGGGACCTCGTGGTCGCCGGCGCTGACACGGTGACTGGAGTCGTCGAGCTTCAGGCCCTCGACCTCGACCACGTCCGCGCCGCCCGCGGGCGCGGCCCGGCGCAGCACCGACTGGATGCGCGCCAGCAACTCCCGCGGCGAGAACGGCTTGGTGACGTAATCGTCGGCGCCGCCGTCGAGCCCGCCCACCTTGTCCTGTTCCTCGGCCTTGGCGGTGAGCATGATGATGGGAATGTCCTCGGTGTCCTTCGAGCGCCGCAACGCCCGCGTGAGCTCGAGACCACTCATGTCCGGCAGCATCCAGTCGACCAGCAACAGGTCCGGCCGCGCGTCGGCGATGCGCGCCCGCGCCTCGCGGCAATCCTCGGCTTCGCGCACGTCGTAACCCGCACGACGCAGCCCGAAGGCGATCATGTCGCGGATCGGCCGTTCGTCTTCGACGATCAGGATGCGCTTTGCCGTCATGACTCTCGCGGGTTCCTCGCCGTCAGGCTGCTACAAGGTTCGACGGCGCGTATTAGAGCGACCGCATGTGACAGTTCAATGACACGCGCTAACGCCGCGCCCGCTCGGCCTCGGTGAGCGCCACGTGGTTGCGCACGTAAAGAGGCGCAAGCTCGGCCGGATCGCGGCCCTCCCCCTGCGCGAATCGAAGTTGCGCGAGCGTCGCGATGGCGCCCGCGTCCGGCAAGGCGGTGGCGGCGGCCGGATCGATTGTCAGACCCGGCAGCGCGGCGAGCGCCGGGTACACCGAGAACGCCCGCCCGACGGCGCGCGCCGCGCCGGCGAGCCCGACCCGCTCGGGCGCGATCACCTGCGGCGGCGCCTCGAACGAGACGCCGCGGGCGACGTCGGCGCACAGCACGGCGACGTAGACCTCGCCCATGCGCGCATCCAGCGCCGCCAGAGCGCGCTCTGCGGGCGCCCCGATCACGGTCGCGGCCAGCGCCTCCAGCGTGCTCACGGGCAGCACCGGCAGCTCGGCGCCGAAGGCGAGGCCCTGGGCCACCGACACGCCGACGCGGACCCCGGTGAAGGACCCGGGGCCGACGCTCGCGGCGACGGCGTCGAGTTGAGGCAGGCCGACGCCGGCCTCGGCCAGCACCTCCTGCACCATGTCGAGCAGCGCCTCGGCGTGCCCGCGCGCGAGCTCGGCGCGCCGCCCGACCCGCGCGTCGCCGTGCACGAGCGCCACCGAACAGGCCTCGGTGGCGCAATCGAGGGCGAGGATTCGCGCGCCGCCGGGGCGCAGCGGGATGCTCATGCCGTGGCACCGCCCGCCGCCGGCCGCCGCGCGGCGGCGAGCCGTTCGGTGAGGAAGGCGGCCATCGCCGCGGCGTCCCGCGACACCGGCGCCGGCGGCAGCGACTTCAGGAACACCCGGCCGTAGGACTTGGCGGTGAGGCGCGGGTCGGCGAGCACGATCACGCCGAAGTCCTCGACGTCGCGGATCAGCCGGCCGACGCCCTGTTTCAGCGCGAGCACGGCCTGTGGAAGCTGATACTCGACGAATGGGTTGCCGTCGCGGCGGCGGATACCCTCGAGCCGCGCCTTCAGCAGCGGATCGTCCGGCGAGGCGAACGGCAGCTTGTCGATGGCGACGATCGCGAGCGCGTCACCCTTCACGTCCACGCCCTCCCAGAAGCTGCCGGTGCCGAGCAGCACCGCGTTGCCGAGCGCGCGAAAGCGCGTCAGCAGGGTCTCGCGCGGCGCCTCGCCCTGAACCAGCACCGGGAAAGGCGGCTCCGGCCAGCGCGCACGCAGCGCGGCCACTCCCTCGCCGAGGGCGCGATGGCTGGTGAACAACAGGAAGGCGCGGCCGCCGCTCGCCTCGAGCAGCGGCACGCAGGCCTCGAGGAAGCGCGCGCCGTAGCCGGGGTGCGTCGGCTCCGGCATGCCGGGCGGCAGATAGATGCGCGCCTGCTCGCGGTAGTCGAACGGACTGTCGATGCGCAGCGTGCGCGCGTCGGGCAGGCCGATGCGCGCCGCGAAGTGGCCGAATTCCTCGCCCACGGTGAGCGTGGCCGAGGTGAACACCCAGGCGCAGGGGCGCGCCTCGACGTAACCGCGCAGCCGGTCGGCCACCTCGAAGGGCGTGAATTCGAGCGACAGGCCGCCGGGGCCCGCCTCGACCCAGCGCAGGCCCGTGTCCTCGTCGGCCGTGCGCACGCCGGCGAGCGCGTCCCGCAGCGCCTCGGCGCGCCGCGCGGCCTGCGCGAGGCCCGCGCCGGCGCCCAACCCCTCGAGGCGCAGCGCCAACTCGGCGAGCGCCGCCTCGATGCGCGGCAGGGTGTCGACGAATTCGTCGGACAGCTGCGACCAGTCGCGTCTGCCGGCGCCGCCGGGCAGCGCGCGTGCGAGCGCGCCGAGCGCAGCGTCGAGTTCGCCGAGCGCGGCGGCGACGGCGGCGTCGCGCACCGCCGCGGCGGCGAGCTCAGCGAGCGCGTCGCGCGCGAGGATCTGCGCCTGGCGCACCGACCAGCGCTGGCCGAAGAACTGGGCCGCGATGTCCGGGATCTGGTGCGCCTCGTCGAGGATCACCCCGTCCGCTCCGGGCAGCAGGTCGCCGAAGCCCTCGTCCTTGAGCGCGAGGTCGGCGAGCAGCAGGTGGTGGTTCACCACCACCACGTCGGCGGCCTGGGCGGCGCGGCGCGCCTCGAGCACGTGACAGCGGCCGAAGTGCGCGCACTCGGCGCCCAGGCAGTTCTCGCGCGTCGAGGTGACCTGCGGCCAGAGCGGCGAATTCTCGGGCAGGTCGGCGAGCTCGGCGAGATCGCCGCTGCGCGTGCTCTCGGCCCAGCGCGCGATGCGCGAAAGGGGCCGCGCCAGGGTGCGCGACAGGCCCGGCAGACCGAGCTGGCGGGTGGCCAGCTCGAGCCGGTGACGGCACAGATAGTTGCTGCGCCCCTTCAGCAGCGCCACCCGCACCGGGCGGCCGAGGCCGCGGCCGAGCAGCGGCAGATCGCGGCGAAAGAGCTGGTCCTGCAGCGTGCGCGTGCCGGTGGAGATGATGATGCTGCGCCCCGAGAGCAGCGCCGGCACCAGATAGGCGAAGGTCTTGCCGGTGCCGGTGCCGGCCTCGACGATGAGCGGTTCGCCGCGCGCGAGCGCGGCGCCGACGGCGCGCGCCATCGTGGTCTGTTCCGGTCGGTGGGCGTACCCCGGCAGGGCCCGCGCGAGCGGGCCGTCGGTGCCGAAGATCTCTGCGTAGTCGATGTCGATGGGAGGAGCCTTACGCGGACGAACCTCGCCGCCGCATCATTTAACCACGGCGCGAAAGCGCAGATAGGCGAGCGAGTTGACCTTGAGCGTGGCACGCAGCTGCCAGCGGATGTGGGTGACGTCCGCGGCCACCGCGGCCCGCGTGCGCCCGTCCGGGCCTGCCACGGTGAGGCGCGACAGCGGCGCGAAGTCGTGACCGCCGTCGACCGAGAAGGTGACGCTCGCGCTCGGCCCGGCAGCCGAGTCCGCAACGTAGCGGGTGTGCTCGGGAACGGCATAGGTCACCACCGCGCGGTGCACCGGGGCGGGCCCGGGATTGCGCACCTCGAGGGTGTAGATGACCGGATCGCCGGGCACGACCCGCTCCGCCGGCATCAGGCGCAGCTCGGCGCGGCCTTGCTGCACGTCGCGGGTTTCCACCTGCGCCAGGGCCTTCACGGCGAGACCGTCCGGTTCGGTCAGCGCCTGCGCACGCAGTGTATGTTGCGCAGCAAAAACCATACCCAGAAAGAGCACGCGCGCGAGCGCCGCGCGGCCGCGACCGCGCCGGCACGAGTCAGCGGACGATCCGGGGGGTCGGTGGCGGGGTGGCGGCCGATCTGTCATCCTTTTTAGTATTACATGCGGCGCTCGGGGGAGTGCCATGGCTACCGCACAAGAACGAGTGGCAGCGCTCGCGAGCCTCGAGCCGCGGGTGGCTGCCTGGGTTCAGGACGTCGCCGCGCACACGCGCCCGGCCCGCATCCACTGGTGCGACGGCAGCGACGCCGAGTACGAGACGCTGCGCCAGGGCTTGGTGCACGACGGCTCGCTGCTGCCGCTCGAGCCGGGACGCTTCCCGGGCTGCTACCTCTACCGTTCGGACCCCGCCGACGTGGCGCGCGTCGAGCACCTCACCTACGTCTGCACGCGCGCCCGCGAAGACGCCGGCCCCAACAACTACTGGATGGAGCCGCGCGAGGCGCACGCGCGCATGGACGCGCTGTTCGCGGGCTGCATGCGCGGGCGCACCCTGTACGTCGTGCCCTACTGCATGGGCCCGATCGACTCGCCCTACGCCCGTTGCGGCGTCGAAATCACCGACAGCGCGTACGTGGTGCTCAACATGCGCCTGATGACGCGCATGGGACGCGATGCGCTCGGGCGCATCGCGCGCGAGGACACGTTCGTCAAGGGCCTGCACTCGACCGGCGAGCTCGATCCCGAGCGGCGCTTCATCATGCACTTTCCCGAGGAGCTCACGATCAAGAGCTTCGGGTCCGGCTACGGCGGCAACGCGCTGCTCGGCAAGAAGTGCCACGCGCTGCGCATCGCGAGCTGGCAGGCGCGCAGCGAAGGCTGGCTCGCCGAGCACATGCTGGTGGTGGGCATCGAGAATCCGCGCGGCGAGACCCACTACGTGGCCTGCGCATTCCCCTCGGCCTGCGGCAAGACCAATCTCGCCATGCTGATCCCGCCGGCGCGCTTCGCCGGCTGGCGCATCTGGACGGTGGGCGACGACATCGCCTGGCTGCACCCGGGCAGCGACGGCCGGCTGTACGCGATCAACCCGGAGGCGGGCTACTTCGGCGTCGTCCCCGGCACCAACGCCAGCACCAACCGGGTGGCGTTCGAGACCATCCACCGCGACACGATCTTCACCAACGTGGCGCTCACCGCCGACGGCCAACCCTGGTGGGAGGGCCGCGGCGAGGGCACACCGGTGCTCGACTGGCGCGGCCGTCCCTACGACCCGGCCAACGGCCCGGCCGCGCACCCCAACGCGCGCTTCACCGTCGATGCGCGCCGCAATCCGAACTACTCGCCCATGGCCGACGCGCCCGCGGGCGTGCCCTTGAGCGCCATCGTGTTCGGCGGCCGGCGCCGGAGCCTGGCACCGCTGGTGGTGCAGGCGCGCGACTGGGCGCACGGCGTGCTGCTGGGGGCGGCCGTGGCCTCGGAGACCACCGCCGCGGCGGCGGGCGCCGTCGGCGTCGTGCGCCGCGATCCGATGGCCATGAAGCCCTTCGCCGGCTATCACTTCGGCGATTACTGGAGCCACTGGCTCGACGTCGGCGCGCGCCTCACCCGTCCGCCCGCGATCTTCCACGTCAACTGGTTCCGCCAGGACGCCGGCGGCCGCTACCTGTGGCCGGGTTTCGGGGAGAATCTGCGGGTGCTCGCCTGGATGCTCGCGCGTTGCGGTGGCGCGAGCGGTGCGCGCGAGACGCCGATCGGCTGGCTACCACGGCCACAGGACCTCGATCTGCAGGGCGTCGCGGTCGCGCCGGACGCGCTCGACGAACTGCTGGCGGTGGACCTCACGGCCTGGCGCGAGGAACTGGCGGCGATCGAGAGTTACTTCGGCGAATTCGCGCCGCGGGTGCCGGCGGCACTCCTTGCCGAGCTCGCCGCGGCTCGCGCGCGGGTCGCAGCCGCGCGTTGAGGACCGGCCGCCAGGACGGCGGCCGCCCGCAGGGACTACTCCTCGACCGAGAAGCGGATGACCTGGGAGGAATTGCTGTCGGGCGCCTTGCCGAGGCCGATGAGCCCCTCGCCGCGGATCTGCATGGAGTCGCGACGCACGAAGGCCTCCTCGCCATCCTTGCCGAGGATGAAGGTGCCGTTGGTGCTCTGATCCACCAGCACGAACTTGTTGCGCGCGAACTCCACGCGCGCATGCAACCGGGAAATCAGGTTGCCCTTGACCACCAGATCGTTCTCCTCGGCGCGGCCCATGGTGATGTTGGCGCGGTTCTCCTGCACCAGCACCTCCTGGCCCTGGTAGCGCAGCCGCAGCCGCTGCGGCCGCGGCCCGTGATCGCGGGCCGCCATGGCGATGGCCGGCACCATGCTGGTGACGTCCTCGGTCTGCCACAGGACCTCGTAGAGCGCCTGCTCGCTGCTGCGCCCCTTCAGGGTGGCGATGTCGATCTGGCGCACCGAGGCCCGCCACTCGCCGGTGAGCTGCTCGACCATGGTGGCCGTGGTCATGATCTGCCCGGCCTTGGCCTGGCTGGTCATGCGGTTGGCGGTGTGCACGGCCGAGCCGAAGATGTCGCGATTCTCGACCACCACCGGACCGTAGTTGCAGCCGATGCGGATCGCGATCGGCTGGCCGTCGACCTTCAGTGCCGGGTTCAGCACGATCTGTTTCTGCATCTGGGCCGCGGCGTTGAGCGCATCGTCGGCGGTGGGGAAGGTCGCCATGACCTCGTCGCCCATGGTCTTGATGACCGTGCCGCGATTCTGCTCGGTGGCGGTGCGCATGACGTCGATGCAGATGCCCACCATGTCGCGGGCACGCAAGTCACCCAGCGACTCGTACAGCTTGGTGCTGCCAACGACGTCGGCGAACACGATCGCCATCTCGACTTCTGGTCCGGCCATACGACCGAATTATACTTAATCAGCAGCCGCGCGCTCAGGCAGCCATGGCCCGCGCCAGGATGGGGGCGGCCGCGTACAGCGTTTCGGGGGGCGCATCCGGCCGGCAGGCCATCTCCGACAGGAAGCGGCGCCAGGCGCGCGCGCCATCGCAACCGGACACCACGCCGTGCATGTGGCGCGTGACGGCGTGCAGCCGCACCCCGTGGCGGCGAGGGTGGCGGGCGTACTCGACCATGCGTTCGATGACGGCGGCAGGCGCGGGCACACGGAAGTGCGGATCGAGCAGCGCCCGCTCGAGCTCGGCGAGGAACGCCGGACGATGATAGGCGGCCCGGCCGATCATGACGCCGTCCAGGCCGCGTGCCACCGCCGCGTTCGCCTGCTCCACGGAGGTGATGCCGCCGTTGAGCACGATCGGTACGGCGGGGAATTCCGCCTTCAACCGGTCGACGTAGTCGTACTTGAGCGGCGGCACCTCGCGGTTCTCCTTGGGCGAGAGCCCCTTCAACCAGGCGGCGCGGGCGTGCACGATCAGCGCCGCCGCTCCCGCCTCGATCACCGTGGCGGCGAAGCGGCGGAAGAACTCGTAGCCGTCCTCGGCATCGACGCCGATGCGGCACTTCACCGTCACCGGCACGGACACCGCCGCTCTTAGCGCGCGCACGCCGTCGGCGACGCGCTGCGGATCGAGCATCAGGCAGGCGCCGAAGGCGCCGCTCTGTACGCGGTCGCTCGGGCAGCCGCAGTTGAGGTTGATCTCCGCGTATCCCGCGGCGGCGCCGAGCCGTGCAGCCGCGGCGAGCTCGGTCGGATCGGCGCCGCCGAGCTGCAGCGCCACCGGCTGCTCGGCCGGGTCGAATTCCAGCAGCCGCGGCGCGTCGCCGCGCACCAGCGCCGCCGCGGTAACCATCTCCGTGTAGAGGAGCGCGTGCGGGGCGTACAAGCGGTGCAGGAACCGGCAGTGCCGGTCGGTCCAGTCCATCATCGGCGCGACGGACAGCCGGCGGTTGATGGCGCGCGCGCCTTCCTCGGCCGTAAGACCGATGTTTACAGGGGTTTGGATGGCGGGACGCATCGGTCGCGATACTACCATCGACCAGGATCCGCGGTCTTGTTTATTACGCTAAGTCGACATTAGTGTCGATTTCGCGTAATATGATTCCATGTGGAGCGACCGTGAAGCCGTGGAGATATTCCACCTGCTGTTCCTGCGGGCATTCGGTGCACGCGTCGACAAAGCGCTCTACTGCCTCAAGGGTGGTTGTAATCTGCGGTTCTTCTTCAAGAGCATCCGCTACTCGGAAGACATGGACCTGGACGTCAAGACCATGGCCGTGGGCACATTGCGGAACAACGTCAATCGGCTGCTCGAATCCCCGTCGTTCGTGCAACTAATGCGCGCATCGGGCATGGAATTGAGCGATGTAGCGCAACCGAAGCAGACTGCGACTACGCAACGCTGGAAACTCACGCTGCGCATTACGGAATCCGGCGTCCGGATCCCGACGAAAATCGAGTTCTCACGGCGTGCCTTCGACGATGACAAGGCGCTGCAGCCGGTGGATGCCGACATCGTCCGCGCATACCGCCTCTACCCGGTGATCGTGCAGCACTACACGGTCGACGCCGCTTTCGCCCAGAAGGTCGTGGCGCTGGCGATGCGCGGACAAGTGCAGGCGCGCGACGTGTTCGACTTGAAACTCCTGCTCGACGCGGGCGCAGGCGAAAAGCGGCTGCCAGCGCCCGCCGCCACGCACCTGGGCGCCGCCATCGACCACGCCATGGGAATCGGATACGACGAATTTGCGGGTCAGGTGCTGGCTTATCTGGCGCCGGAGTTTCAGGAGTACTACGGCAGCAGGCGAGCATGGAGTGATTTGCAGGACCAAGTCGTGGGCGGTCTTCAGGCCATCACCTCATGAATCAGATCGAAGCCATCAGAAAGCTGCAAGCACTCGGGGTCTCCGTGGTGGAATCGCGTGACGCGGCCGCGCTGCTCGAGGTTTCCGGCAGCAACGCCACCACCATCCTGCGGCGCCTCGCGGCCGAGGGGATGATCGTGCATCTGAGCCGCGGTCGATGGCTGTTGCAGCGACAGATCGATCGCCTGGCATTGCCCGAACTGATCATCGCGCCCTCCCCGGCCTACGTGTCATTGCAGTCGGCACTGTTTCATCATGGACTGATCGAGCAAATCCCCTCCGTGATCTATGCCGTCACTCCGTCGCGGCCGCGCCGCGTGCAGACACCGCTGGGCGTGATCTCCTTGCATCGCATGCCGCCCGAACTCTTCGCCGGCTTCGAGCCCGCGGCCGAGTCGAACGCCAAGCTCGCGACGCCCGAAAAGGCCCTGTTCGACCTGCTGTACCTCGCACCGGGCCGGTCGCGCCTGTTCGCGAAGCCACCCGAACTGACGATTCCTCCCCGCTTTCACTGGCACCGGCTGCATGAATTCACGGAATTGGTGCGGTCAGGGGGGCGACGGGCGTTCATCGCCGAGCGAATCCGGACGTTGCAGGCGCGATAGACCGCCCTTACGGATGCGGGGACCGCCGGGGATTTCGCTCCCAGGCAGACCCAGTGCCGCATTCGGTATATTAAAACTCTCGCCGGGATGCTTAATATTTGATGGAATATATCGGCACCACCATCATCAACAGCATCGCGAACCCGGAGCGAACCATGCCGCCGAGACTCTTCTGCCTGCGATCCCCCGCCTCCTGCGCGGCGACCGTGTTGCTGGCGGCGATCACCGCCCATCGCCCGGCGCACGCGCAGGCGGTGCCGCAGCCGCCGACGGACGCCGCCGCCTGCCGGGACGTGCACGACTTCGCGAGCAGCGACTGCACGCTCACCTGGCACGGCATCACCGTGTATGGCGCCTACGACGTCGGCGTCGGCTGGGTGAGCCACGGATTGCCGGAGAACGGCTACAACTACGAGGGCGAATCCCTGGTCAACCGCAACGGCAACCACCCGATGTTCCTGATCGCGCCCAACAACCTGTCGCAGACGGGACTCGGGATCCGCGCCAAGGAGGAACTCCTGCCCGGCTGGTATGCGGTCTTCAATGCCTCCACCGGCATCAACCCGCAGTCCGGGTCGCTCGCCAACGCCTCGGCGACCGACATCATCAACAATGGACTGCCGCGCGCCAGCTATTCGATCGCCATCGACGGCGCCCGTGCCGGGCAGACGTTCAACGACGAGATCTACGGGGGTCTGGCGTCGGACGAGTTCGGCACGCTGACCTTCGGTCGCGAGCGGTCTCTGGGCACCGACGCGATGCTGGTCTACGACCCCGCGGGCGGCGCCTACGCCTTCTCGTACATCGGCTACAACGGCACCATGGCCGGCGGCGGCGACACCGAGAACAGCCGCTGGGACGACGCCATCAAGTACCGGATCGCCTTCGACCACCTGCACGTCGGTGTGATGTACAAGTTCGCCGACGGCGCCGGTGGCTGCTATTCGTCGGCGGCGACCTGGTCCGCCGCCACCTGCACCCCGGTACAGGCCCACAACGACGCCTATGGCCTAGACTTCGGCGGCGAGATCGGCGGATTCGCGGCGGACGTCGTCTACCAGCACTACAACCAGGCGATCAGCGTGCTCAATCCGCTGCTGGGGGCGCAGAGCCCGACCCAGCCGTACCAGTCGACGGAGGACAGCATCGACACTCATCCGATCAGCGGCGCCAACGTGATCGACCCCACCGGCACGCTGTACGGCATCGTCACCGACAACACCGCGCTGATGGCCGCGGCGAAGTACACGTGGCGGGCGTTCAAGTTCTACGGCGGCTACGAGCACATCCGCCAGACCAACCCGTCGCAGCCGCTCGGCGTCGGCGCCGCCGATCAGGGCGGTTACTACTTGAGCGGCGTCGAGGACCACAACCTCGACTCGCCGAAGACGGTGCGGATCTGGTGGACCGGCGCGAAGTACGCCTTCGCCGGGCACACCGACCTCACCGCGGCCTGGTACCACCAGGCGCAGAACACCTTCCGCGTCCCGGCGGTGTGCGGCGGCGCGGCGGGCGTGCTCGCCGCCTGCGCCGGTTCGCTCAACGAGTTCTCGCTGTTCACTGATCATCGCTTCACGCCGCGATTCGACGTGTACGCCGGCATCGCCTATTCGGACGTGAGCGGCGGTCTCGGCATCGCGATTCCGCACAAGCCCGGAGTGCCGTACCTGCACGCCAACAACACCGCACCGACGATCGGCGGGCGCTTCAAGTTCTAGCGCGACGGCGTGGTCTTCGACACGCCCGCCGGGCGGCGCGCGGGGGTCGCCGCGAGCCGTTGCGTACCCTCGCGCAGCAGCGAGGCGATCTCGCCCGCCTCCGGCAGGTGGCGCCAATAGCGCTGCGGCATCTCGCGCTGCATGGCGCGCGGATTGAGCCGCGCCACATTGCAGATGCTGCGGTAATAGGTACGCCAGAGATCCTCGAGCGGATCGGCGGGGTCACGGGGCGCGGCGGCCGGCGCCGCCAGCAGGGTGAGCGCGCCGTCGCGCCACACCGCCGAGCCGTCGGGGGTGGCGATGCTCCAGGGCATATTCGCGAAGCGCTTGACGAAGAACGGTGCCGCGCGCGGCAGGATCTCGTGCGCCGGCTCGAACCAGGCGAAATACACCCGCTCACCGTCGGCCTCGACCACCTCGCGAAAGCGCACGTAGGCATGCATCTTGTGCACGTCACGGCGGATGGCGCTTTCCATGCGCGCCGCGCGGTGCACGTCCGGATCAGCCGCGTCCTCGAGGAGCCGCGGGTTCTCGTTGAGCAGCCGCCAGGCGAGCCGGTACATGAGGGTCCAGCGTCCCTCGTCTCGATACAGCGTCAGCGTCTCGAGCAGTCGCATCGCCGCGGCGGGCAGGCGCGGCGCCCGCGCCCGCCCACGCGCGTCGCTGGCCGCGTCCGGCGGCGCCGGCGCGGGGGCGGCTGCGGCGAACAGCGACGTCGGTGAGGTCCATTCGATGGCGTGCGGCGGCGTGCCAGCCGCGAGCCAGGGCCGCGCCGCGGCGCGCCACTCGGCGAAGGTACGCACCGAAGCGGTATGCGCGCTCATGTCCGGGAGGTTCATGCGAATCGCGGCCGGCGGGGCTAGAAGAGTTCGCCCTGCACGCCCACCGGCAGGAGCGCGCGGCGCAGCCGTTCGGATCCGAGCGCGGCGTTCGCCGGGGCGAAATCGGCGGTGCGGATGAAGTGCCGCGCGCGCCGCAGCGACGCGCCCAGGGCTTCCAAGTCGGCGAACCGCAGCCGCCGCTGACGCCGCGCGGCGAGGATGCGCGCGACCACGCGCACGCCCAGGCCGGGCACGCGCAGCAACGCCTCGCGCTCGGCGCGATTGACGTCGACCGGGAAGCACTCGCGGTGCGCGAGCGCCCAGGCGGTCTTCGGGTCGAGCGACAGGTCGAGTTGGCCGCCGACCAGCGCCGAACCGATCTCCGCCACCGAAAACCCGTAGAAGCGCAGCAGCCAATCGGCCTGGTAGAGCCGATGCTCGCGCAACAGCGGCGGCGCGCGGTTCGGCAGCCGCGCCGAGGCGAAGGGAATGGGGCTGAAGGCCGAGTAGTAGACGCGCTTCAGGCGATACGCGCGGTAGAGCTGATCGGCGGTGCCGAGGATGTCGGCGTCCGAGCTCGGCTCCGCGCCGACGATCAGCTGCGTGCTCTGCCCGGACGGCGAGAAGCGCGGCGCGCGCCGGCCGCCCTCGCGAGCCTCATCGAGCTTGACGCGGATCACGCCCATGGTCTGCTCGATGGACGCGGCGGACTTCTCGGGCGCGAGCGCCGCCAGTGCCGCGCCGGTGGGCAGCTCGATGTTGACGCTCAGACGGTCTGCGTAGCGGCCGGCGAGTTCGATGAGCTCCGCGCTCGCCTCCGGGATGGTCTTCAAGTGAATGTAGCCGCGAAAGTCGTGCTCCTCACGCAAGCACCGCGCGACCGCCACCAACTGCTCCATGGTGTAGTCGGCCGAGCGGATGATCCCGGAGCTCAGGAACAGGCCCTCGATGTAGTTGCGGCGGTAGAAGTCGAGGGTGAGGTTCACCACCTCGGCGACGCTGAAGCGCGCACGACGCACGTCGCTCGAACGGCGGTTGACGCAGTACTGGCAGTCGTAGAGGCAGAAATTGGTGAGCAGGATCTTGAGCAGCGAGACGCAGCGGCCGTCCGGCGTGTAGCTATGGCAGATGCCCATGCCGGTGGTCGAGCCCATGCCGCTCCCTGAACGCGAGTCGCGCTTGGGCGCGCCGCTCGAGGCGCAGGAGGCGTCGTACTTGGCCGCGTCGGCGAGGACTTCCAGCTTGGCGGCGAGCTCCATACTGGGATTATATACAGGAACCTCGACCCGACCAGTACCCCGGGATGATGGCGTGCGCGCTCGTCCGCGCGTCGAACGCCGCTCAGGTCACGCGACGGCGGCGTAGGAAGCACGCGCGACCGGCGAGGATATGGGTGCGCATGACCTCGTAGGCCCACTCGGTGTCGCGCGTCTCGATGGCCTGCACCAGTTCCAGATGCTGATCGGCGCTGCGCCGGAGCTCCTCCGGCGAGTATTGCCGAAAGGTGCGCAGGATGAGGGGCGCCTCGATCAGCCCGGCGAGGGTCTTCTCCAGGCGCCCGCTCCGCGCCGCCGCCTGGACCCGGCGGTGAAAGCGGTCGTTGAGCTCGCCGATGCGGGTGATGTACTCGCCGCTGGCGCGCTCGACCTCCGCCTTCTGGCGGTTGGCGAGCTCGCGAAGCTCCTCGATCTGCTCGGCCGTGGCGTTCTCCGCGGCGCGGCGCGCGCTCAGCGGCTCGAGCGCGGCGCGCAATTCGAAGATCTCCTCGGCATCCTCGATCTCGAACGGGGCTACCACCGCGCCGTGGTTGGGTTCGAAGCGCACCAGCCCCTCGGCCTGCAACCGGCGCAGCGCCTCGCGGATGGGCGTGCGGCTCACGCCGGCGGAACGGGCGAGTTCCTGCTCGGTGAGCCGCGTGCCGGCCCGGTATTTGCCGCGCACGATGCCGTCGCGGACGCTCGCATAGGCGCGCTCGGCGGCGCGCATCAGACAGCCCGGCCGCCGCGAGGCGCGCGGACGTCGCGGGGAGCGCGGACGTCGCTGGCGAAGCGCGGCTGTGCGGGCGGCGGCAGCCCGGTCTCGCCGAGACAACGCGCCTTCAACTCGTCGATGGAGGCGAAGCCGCGGTCGAACAGACCGACCGCGCCACGCGCCGCCGCCAGCTCGGCCCGCAAACGCGTCGTCCCCGGACCATCGATTTCACCGTCCGCGCCGATGACCACGCCGTAGCGGCGCGCGCCCGCCACCGTGACCAGGCCCGCATCGACGTCGAATTTGACCAGGTTCGGGTCGCGTTCCAGCGGATCGCCCCAGCCACCGCCCCCCCAGGTGTCGGCGACGAGCAGATCGCCCTCCTCGACCTTCACCCGGTCGATCTTCGAGGGCAGACGCTCGCGGGTACCGTCGCGCCGCTCGAGCGTCTTGCCACTGCGCGCACCCGGCAGGCCGCCATTCACGCCCCAGGGATAGGTCAGCCAGCGGTCGTCGTGGATGGAGATCTCGCCCGGCTCCAGGAAGCGGTACCCGATGCGCAGCCCGTTCCCGCCGCGGTGCTTGCCGGGACCACCGCTGTCGGGAATGGTTTCGTAGGTCTCGACGCGCAGCGGGAAGTAGCTTTCGAGGAATTCGTTCGGCACGTTGGTGAACGACGGCCACAGCGAGTGTCCGTCCGGCCCGTCACCGAAGGGCTTGCCGGGGATGCCGCCGAAGGTGATCTGGTAGAGCTGGTACCAATCACCGTGCGCATCGACACCGGAGTACATGAAGTGCGGCGAATCGGAGAAGCCGGCGGCGCACATGAATTGCGGATTGCCCTGACCGAGGAGGCCGCCGAGGATGTCGAAGATGCGCCCGAGCGCATGCGTACGGCAGGACAGCGCGGCGGGTTTGACGGGTTTCAGCAGCGTCCCTTCGGGAATACGCACCTCCATCAGGTCGTAGAAACCGTCGTTGAAGAGGATCTGGGGGTCGAACACCATGATCATATAGACCCCGGCGAACATCTTGAACATCTCCTCGTTGAGGAGGAAGTTGATCGAGGAGATCGATTGCGGATCGGTGCCGGCGAAGTCGAAGATGCAGGTCTCGCCCTCGCGCCACATGGTGCAGGCAATCTTGTAGGGACCCATGCCGAGTCCGTCGTCGCAGATGTAGTCCTCGAAGTATTGCCGGGTGGTCGGCACCGTGCGCAGGATGAGTTCCCGCATCGCTCGCCGATTGCGCGCCAGCATCTCCTCCATGGCCGAGTAGAGCACGTCATCGCCGAAACGCGCGCTGATCTCGGTGCAGCGGCTCGCCGCCGTGCGCAGCGCGGCGACGATGGCGTTGAAATCCGAGAGGTTCCAGTGCGGCAACCGGCAGTTGTGCAGCATGATGTCGAGCACGTCCTTGTTGAGCTCGCCGCGCCGGTAGATCTTCACCGGTGGCACGGTGATGCCCTCCTCGTAGATGGTGCGCGCGTCGGTGGGCAGGGAGCCGGGGACCTTGCCGCCCACGTCGGTCATGTGGCCGAACATGGCGGCCCACGCGATCAGACGGCCGTTGCGGTAGATCGGCATCAGCAGCAGCCAGTCGTTGGCGTGGCTGACCGCGCCGCGCACCGCGTACGGGTCGTTGGTGAGGAAGACGTCGCCCTCCTCGATGGTGCCGTCGTAGCCCTGCATGAAGCCCCAGATGAACGAGCCGAACTGGCCGACGACCATCTTGCCGTCGACGTTGGCGATCATCGGGAACTCGTCGTGCTGTTCGCGGATGCCGGGCGACATGGCGGTGCGAAACAGCACCGTGTCCATCTCGAAGCGCGCGTTGCGCAGCGCGCTCTCGATGATGTCGATGGTCACCGTGTCGACCTTGACCTTCTTCAGGCGCTTGACGTTGCGTTGGATGATCTTCGCGGGCATGGCGTGCTCACCTTCGGGGAACGGGCTTTGAGGTCTCGGGCATCATCGGGCGCGGCGCTTGGTCGCGGCGGGTTTGGCCGCCGCGCGCTTGGCGGCGGGGCGTTCGGCGCGCGTGCGCTTGGCGGCGGTGGGCTTGGCGGACGCGCGCTTGGCGGCGCCGCGCGGTGCCGCGTCCGGGTAGATCAGCACGTTGCCGAGCGCATCGACGCGGCCATGATGGCGCGGCAGGATCACCGTGGTCGAGTCCATTTCGAGCACGATGGCGGGTCCCGGAATGCGGTTACCCGCGGCGAGCCGCGCCCGGTCGTACACCGTCGCGTCGTACGCCTTGCCGTCCATGTACGCCGACTGGCGGCCCACGGCGGCGCGGCGCGGATCGGCCCCGCCACGCGCAATCGCCGGACGCCGCACGGAGATGCCGCGACCACGCACCGCCGCGCGCAGCGTGACGAGTTCGTGCTCGAGGCCGAGGGCGAAGGTGAACAGCCGTTCGTGCTCGCGGTCGAAGCGTGCCGCGATCGCGGCAAGCCCCGACTTGGCGAGTTCGTCGAGCGACACGTCGACGGTGAGACGCAGACCCTGACCGTGGTAGCGCAGATCGACCTCGTAGGCGACCGCGACGTCGGCCTTCGGTACGCCCTCGCGGATCAAGGAACGCGACGCTTCGGCGCCGAGGGCGCGCAGGATCTTGGCGACCTCCTGGCCCGAGGTCTCGCCGAAGCGCTTGACGTAGGTGCGCGCACGCTCGTCGCGCACCGCCGTGGTGGCATCGCCGAGTGCACACAGCACGCCGGGACCCGGCGGAATGATCGCCGGCCACGAGCCGAGCAGCCGCGCCAAGGCGTTGGCGTGCAGGGGACCGGCGCCGCCGAAGGCGATCAGCGCGTAGTCGCGCGGGTCGTAGCCCTGTTCGACCGACACCAGGCGCAGGGCGCCCACCATGTTCTCGTTGACGATGTCGTAGATGCCCCGTGCCGCGTCGCGCAGCGGCAATTTCAACGCATCGGCAACCTTCTGCACGGCGGCTGTCGCACGCACTGCATCGAGGCGCATGTCCCCGCCCAAGCGCTGCATGTCGGGCAGAAGCCCGAGCACCACGTTCGCATCCGTGACGGTGGGCTCGGTGCCGCCCTTGCCGTACGCGGCAGGTCCGGGAACCGCGCCCGCGGACTGCGGACCGACGCGCAAGGCGCCGGTCAACGCCGGCACGTGGGCGATCGAGCCGCCGCCGGCACCGACGGTGCGGATGTCGACGGAGGAGGCGCGCACCGTGACGTCGCCGATCGTGGTCTCGCGCCGCAGACGCGGCGCGCCGTCGCGGATCAGGGCGACGTCGGTGGAGGTGCCGCCCACGTCCACGGTCAGCAGGTTGGGAAAGCCGGCCTGCAGCGCCACCCAGAGCGCGCCGGTGACACCGCCGGCGGGGCCCGACATCAGCAGATTGACCGGATATTCCTCGGCGGCGCGCGCCGCGGCGAGACCGCCGTCGGAGCGCAGGATGTGCAGTTTGACGTCCTCGGCGGTGCGCTCGATCTTTTGCTTCAGGTTGGCGATGTAACGCGCCACCGTCGGACGCACGTAGGAGTTGGCCACCGTGGTCACGGTGCGCTCGTACTCCTGCATTTCCGGGACCACCTCGCTCGACAAGGACACCGGCACGCGCGGCAGGATCTCGCGCGCGATCTCGCGCACGCGCCGCTCGTGGGCATCGTTCGCGAAGGAGTTGATCAGCGACACGGTCAGCGCCTCGATGCCGCGACGCCCGAGCAGCGCAAGATCGACGCGTAGCCTCGCCTCGTCGAGCGCCTCGACCACGACGCCGCGCGCATCGACGCGCTCGTGGGCCTCGATGGTGCAGGCGAGCGGCGCCATGGGCAGGGACTTGTTGTAGATGACCCAGCCGCCGAGGCCGCCCGGCACGAACGAGCGTGCGATCTGCAGCACCTGGCGATAGCCGCGCGTGGTCACGAGACCGCAGCGGGCACCCGTGCCGGTGAGCATGGTGTTGGTGGCGACGGTCGTGCCGTGCATCACGTGGTCGATCCGGCGCGGCTCGATTCCAGCCTTCTCGCACACGCGCGCGATGCCGTTCAGCACGCCGACGGACTGGTCGGCGGGCGTGCTCGGCACCTTGGCCGTGAACGTTCGGCCGCTCGACTCGTCGACTAGGAACAGATCGGTGAACGTGCCGCCGACGTCGACTCCCAGGCGATATGACATGCGATGACCTTCAGGTAGGTTGGATGCGGGGAAAGGGTCCGGCCTTGACGAGCATGCCGGGCACCGCCCGGCCGAGTTGCGCCTCGAGCCAACGGGCGGCGTCGAGCAGCGCGGCGAGCGAGACACCCGTGCTCACGCCCATGCGTTCGAGCATGTACAGCACGTCCTCGGTCGGCACGTTGCCGGTGGCGGCCGGCGCGAACGGACAGCCACCGATGCCGCCGATGCTGGCGTCGATGCGGGTGACGCCCGCGGCGACGGCCGCGTACACGTTGGCGAGCCCGGTGTTGCGCGTGTTGTGGAAATGCCCACGCAACGGCAGATGCGGCACCCGCTCGCGCAGCCGCCCGAACAGATCGGCCACCTGGCTGGGCACGGCGACGCCGACGGTGTCGGCGAGCGCGATCTCGATGGGTTCGCCCTCGGCGCAGCGTTGCGCGAGATCGAGCACCCGCTCGGGGCTCACCTCGCCTTCGAAAGGACAACCAAACGCGGCGGATACCGTCACCTGGGCGCGCACACCGGCGGCGCGCGCCGCACGCGCGATCCGGAGCCATTCGGCCACCGACTCGTCGGTGCCGACACGCTGATTGCGGCGATTGAAGGTCTCGCTCGCCACGACGGCCATACCCACCTCGCGACACCCGGCGGCGAGCGCGCGCTCGAAACCCTGGTGGTTGAGCACCAGCCCGACGTAGCTGCAGGCGCCGTCGCGCGGCAGCGCGGCGAAGATCGCCTCGGCATCGGCCATCTGCGGGACTTTGCGAGGATTGACGAAGCTCGCCACCTCGAGGCGCTGGAGGCCGGCGGCGGTGAGCCGTTCGATGAGCGCGAGCTTCAGCTCCGTGGGCCACACGAGCCCCTCGCTCTGCAGACCGTCACGGGGTCCCACCTCGACGATTTCGATTTTCATCGAGGCCGATTATTGTATACAATTTCCCTCGACACAACCCGAGCCGCAGATGCGGTCATCGTGCGTCGGCGGGATCAATAATGAGCGATATGCGCTGGTCGCTCGCGCAACGCTCTCGTGGTGGCGCGAACCCAAAGAAGCGGGACGCCATCATTGTATACAGATGAAGGCTGGTGCGAGTGGCAAAGCACCGGTGCAACCGCGTGCAATGGCCGCCGCCACGGCAAGCGACGCTCACTGACTTTCGAGGACCCCATGACCCGACCGATCGAATTCTCCCACGGCGCCTTGTCCGATCTGACCGTCCTGGAACTCGGCTCGCTCATCGCCGGCCCCTTCTGCGGCCAGATCATGGGGGACCTCGGCGCCGACGTCATCAAAATCGAACCTCCAGGCCAGGGCGATCCGATGCGTCTCTGGGGCCGCGTCCAAGACGACAGCGTGCCGTCACTGTGGTGGCCGGTGGTGTCGCGCAACAAGAAGTCGATCACCCTGGATCTGCGGCAGGCCGAAGGCCAGGCACTGCTCAAGGCACTGCTGCCGAAGGTCGACTTCCTCCTGGAGAACTTCCGACCCGGCACGATGGAGAAGTGGGGCTTGTCCTACGAAGCGCTGAGCGAGATCAATCCGCGCCTCATCATGATCCGCGTGTCGGGCTACGGCCAGAGCGGTCCCTACGCCCACCGCGCCGGCTTTGGCGCCATCGGCGAGGCCATGGGCGGATTGCGCTACGTGGTCGGCGATCCGAGCGCACCGCCATCGCGCATGGGCATCAGCATCGGCGACTCGCTGGCGGCGACCTTCGCGTGCGTGGGTGCGCTCGCGGCGCTGCATTACCGCGACAAGACCGGCCGTGGACAGGTGGTCGACTCGGCCATCTACGAGGCGGTGCTCAACATGATGGAATCGTTGGTCACCGAATACGACAAGACCGGCTACGTGCGCGAACGCACCGGCGCCATCCTGCCCAACGTGGCGCCGTCGAACGTCTATCCCACCGCCGACGGACTGGTGCTGATCGCCGCCAACCAGGATGCGGTGTTCCGGCGCCTATGCGAGGCCATGGAAAGGCCGGAACTCGCCGCCGCGGCGGAGTATTCCACGCACCATGCGCGCGGTCGTCGTCAGCAAGAACTCGACGCGTTGATCGGCCGTTGGAGTTCGGGCCTCGGCACCCGCGAGGTGCTCGAACGCATGGACCGACACGGCGTGCCGGCCGGGCTCATCTACCGCGCGCCTGACATGCTCGAGGACCCGCACTTCGCGGCCCGCGACGCGATCGTCACGGTCAAGCACCCGTCGCTCGGCGACCTCAAGATGCAGAACGTCGCCCCCAAGCTGTCGGAGACGCCGGGCGGGATCCGTTGGGTCGCCCCCGCGCTCGGCGAGCACAACCGGGAAATCTACGCCGGTCGGCTCGGTCTGACCGACGCACAGCTCGCCGAACTCGCCGCCAAGCGCGTCATCTAGCGCCCAAAGCGGTAGCCGAACTCCACGCCATAGGCGCGCAACGTGCCCTCGTTGAGGAACGAGCCGCCGAACTCGGGCGCCGGAATCACCTCCGCCAGGTAGTGCTTGTCGGCGAGGTTGCGGCCCCAGAGGGTCGCATCCCAGCGATCGCCGCGTACGCCGAGACGCGCATTGTAGAGCGTGAAGGCATCGCGACGGGTATTGGAGTAGTCGGCGTTACCGAACTCCGACTGCACCACGTTGTTCTGCACGGCGCTGAACCAGGTCTTGCCGGTCACGGAGGCGTCCACCCGCGCCACCAGCGTCAGCCGATCCCCGACCGGCACGTGCAGGTCGACACCGGCATCGCCGGTGTAGCGCGGCGCATACGGAACGGCGTTGCCGACGGTGTAGGGCCTGCCGCTGTAGTTGTCGATACGGCTGTCGACGGTGCCGATGCCCGCGAACAGCGTGACGTAGTGATTCGCGAGCCAACGCACGTCGCCCTCCGCGCCCTTGAGGGTCGCCTCGTCGATGTTGGTCACGACGCGCAACAGGCCGAACGGGCCGGCGAAGAAGTTGAAGATCTGCATGTTGTCGACGCGCGTGTGGTACAGCGCACCGGTGATGAACAGCGTGCGGTCGAGCAATTCGGCCTTGAAGCCGATCTCGCCCGCCTTGGAGACTTCCTTCTTGTACGTGTCGCTGACGCCGTTGGCGAACGTCGGAGTACCACCGCAGGTGGGCGTACCGACTCCCTGCGCGTTGTAGACCACGGCGTTGTTCTGACCGTTGCCGCAGGTGCCGAGGGAGGCCACGGGAAGCGATGGCTGCGCAGCCACGGGCTGCCCGTTCACGACCTGGTGGAACCCGCCGTAGCCGGTGGTGGAACTGAACACCGTGGCGGCGCTGCCGGTGGAATTGAAGCCGCCGCTGCGAAAGCCGTATCCGTAGGAGCCGTACGCCGACAGGCCGTCGCGCACCTTCCAGTTGAGGGAGAGCTTCGGCTGCAACTGGTCGTAGGTGGCATCGCGGCTCGGAATGCCGCTGGTCGCGAGCGCCGGATCGATGTTGTAGGCGGGGTTGATGTAGGGCTGTTTGGCGGTCGCCGCGGTACACCCCGCTCCCTGCGCGAAGCACGGTGTCTGGGCGAACGCATCGGCACCCGTCGGCACGCGATTGTCGACGCTGCGCTGCTCGCGGTCGTAGCGCAAAGCGAGCGCCGCCTCGAGGTTCGGCATCACGTCGTAGGCGATCTGACCGAATACGGCCGCCACCTTGCTGTGGAAGTCGTCGTCGTACAGCAGGTCGGTCGGATTCGGGCCGCCGGTGGGAACGAACGGCTGCGCCAGGAAGCCGTTGCCATTGTCCGATCCCTGCGACACGACCACATGGCGCTCGATGTCAGCGTAATACACCCCGCCCTGCCAGCGTAGCGACTGGTCGTTCGGCGACGCGAGACGAACCTCGATCGAACGATCGATCTCGTCGCGCTGCTGATACTGATAGCCGTCGCAGGTGGTGGGACTATACGGCGGCAGGAGCGTGAAGCCCGGCGTATTGGGCCCGAACTGGTTGGAGTAGAAGGTCGGCGACGGCAGCGGGAAGCCGGGCTCCGCGGCCAGCGAGGCGGAGCAGACGTCCGGTCCGACGCTTGCGGGCACGTTGTCGTACAAATGGAACGCGGCGCTGGTGCCGTCGGTCAGGAAATAATTGGTCTCGTCCGCATACGCGGCCACCGCGGTGAGGGTACCGACCGGAAGCTGCCAGTCACCCTTGAGCGAGACCTGCTTGTTGGTCTGCTCGTTGCGCGGCACGATGTTGTTGATGTAATCGAACGAGTGATCGTTCACGTTCTGGAAGAAATCCGGGTTGCCCGTGAAGGCGGCGAAACCCGGCAAGGCGAACGCGGCGTTGAAGAAGATGGCGCCCGCGTCCACTTTGGAGTACTTGGCCTTGAGGTCGAGCGTGCCGTTGTCGCCAAGCTTGAAGATCACGCGCGGGGTGACGCCCTGCTCCTTCATGTAGTCGGTGCAGTTGTCGCAGCCCAGGTAGCTGTTGGTGAAATACCCGTTGGTCTTGCGATAGAACGCCCCCAGGCTCGCGTCGATCCCGGACGCCAGCGGACCACCCACGAAGGCGTTGGCCGTCTGGGTGTTGAAGTTGCCGTAGCCGAGATTGACGTCGGCTTGGAACTGATCGGTGGGCTTCTTGGTGGTGACGATGATGGCGCCCGCGACCGCGTTGCGGCCATAGAGCGCGCCCTGCGGCCCCTTGAGGATCTCGATCTGATCGATGTTCGCCAGCTCCTGGTTGAGGCTGTTGGGGTTGACCTGGAGCACCCCATCGATCACCAGGGCGAAGTTGGTCTCCGCGTCGCGGCCCGTATTGATGCCGCGGATACTCACCTGCATGTCGCCGACCTCGGCCGTCTGCACCTGGGAGACCCCCGGCGTCAGAGCGATGAAGTCCTGCGGGCGTTCGATTCCCGCCGCCTTGATGTCGGAGGCGCTGAACGCCTGCACGCTCATCGGTACGTCGACCAGCCGCTCCGCTCGCTGCCGCGCGGTCACGACGATCTCGCCGAGTTCCTCCGCGCCGGCCGCCGCAGGCGCGGTAGCCTGCTCGGCCCGCGAGGCGCCCGCCGCCATGCCGGCCGCAAGCCCCACCCCCACCACCCACGCCGTCGATCGACGCCCACCACGCGCTGTGTTCATGACATCCCTCGGCTGCTGTAGGACTTCTCGGCAGCTCCGCAAGCGGGCACCGATGATTGTATACAACCTGGGCCGAGCATAGCATCGAGATTCCGCGGGCTGCAACGGTCGCGGGATCAGCCGGCTCGTGGCCGAGGCGACGGACCACGCCCCAGGCTGGGGCGATACATGCACTTTTCCAGTGCCGAGGCATTCGGCCGGCTCGGCAGCCATCGCTTCGGCGAGCCGGCGAGCGGATGCGGAGAATCGGCGTCAGGACGCGCGTCGCTGCACGCCGCACCGCGTTGCATACAATCAGTGGTGGTTGATCGTTCGGAGCCGCGCGAGATACCCGAGCGCGTCGGCTAGGCCCAACACTTCGGCGTACTTTGCCTGCAGGTCGAAGAGATTGGCCCGATGCGGCTCCAGCGCGCGGTCCCCGACCGCGTCGCCGACCACGAGCGGCACGAAGCCGTGCTGGCAGCAATCCACGGCGCTCGCCCGCACGCAACCACTGGTCGACAACCCCGCGATGAGCACGGTGTCCACGCGCAGCGCGGTGAGCGTGGCGGCGAGCGATGTGCCGAAGAATGCGCTCGCGTATTGCTTGCAGATCACGGTCTCCCCCGCCGCCGGCGCGAGTTGCGGCACGAAGGCCGCCCACTCGGGGTGCGCACCGCGCTCGAAGCAACGCAGCGCCGGCACTTTGCGGAAGAACACACCGCCGTCACGCCCGCCAGGCTGGTATTCGACGAAGGTGTGGCAGATCGGAATCCCGCAACTGCGTGCCGCAGCCAGCAGACGCTCCGCCGCCGCGCACGCGGATTCCACGGCAGCGTAGAGCGGCGACTCGGGCGCGAGATAGGCCTGCACGAAATCGATCATGAGCAGCGCCGGCCGCTCGCCGGGATCGAGCGTCTGCCCGAAGCCGCCGCGTCGATAGTTGGCGTCCAGATTCTCGTTCATGTCGGATTGCCGTCCCAAAGTCAGCCGCGAAACCGAGCCGTCGAGGCTCGCCATTCGTCGCGGTGGATCTCATAAACGACGTTGGGGCGCGGCGGCTCCCCATGGTAGGCCACCGCCAGCTCCCCGGTGAGCCGCGCGCCGAGCTTCTCCATCGCCTGCCGCGAGCGGTGATTGGCGGCGCCGACGTGGAACACCACGCGCTCCACGGCCGCGAAGGCGTGATCCAGCATGAGGGTCTTCATGGCGCGGTTGTGGCCGGTCGCCCAGCAGCCGCGGGCGAGAAAGGTGTAGCCGATGGCGACCACCCGTGCGCCGGGGTCGTGGTCGTAGAAGCGGGTGCTTCCGATCAGCGCGCCGGTCGCCGCGTCGTGGACCCGGTAGGCACCGCGCGATTCCAGCGCGCCCGCGAAGAAATTCTCGAACACCTCACGTCGGTAACGGTCGGGGTTCGGGTGCTGCTCCCAGATTAAGGGGTCCGAGGCCACCGCGTACAGGGCCTCGAAATCGGCCGGGGTGAGCGGTTCCAAGCGCACCTTCGAGTTGGCGAGGGGGGGTCGGGCGAGGAAATGAGACGCGCGCATGGACCATCACCATAGACTCAGATCACCCGGACAGGAACCCCCGATGTCTCGCTGTGCCAAGCAATCCGCGCCTTCATCGACATTTCCCGCCGCTGGAGCGTCCAACGCGATCTGGCCGAGTCACGCGACGACCAGCGTGGTCCCGTCCCGCAGGTAGGGGAACTCCTCCACCGGCTTCGGTCTCGCGATGTGATAGCCCTGCGCGAATCCGATGCCGAGGCGCGCGAGCGTTTCGAGCACCTCGGCGGATTCCACCCGCTCGGCGATGGTCTGGATCCCCATGGCGCGGCCCACCTGGCTGATCGCCTCCACCATGCTGCGGTCGATCGGATCGCGGGCGACGTTCTCGATGAACTGGCCGTCGATCTTCAGATAATCGACCGGCAGCGTCTTTAAGTACATGAACGAGGACAATCCGCTGCCGAAGTCGTCGAGCGCGAACCGGCAGCCGAGCGATTTCAATTCGCGCATGAAATACGCGACGTTGCCCAGGTTGGCGATGGCCGCGGTTTCGGTAATCTCGAAACACATCGCGCCGGCCGGCAATGCGTACTGGTCCAGCTCGTCGATCAGGAACTCGAGGAAGCGCTCGTCATTGAGCGACGTACCCGACAGGTTCACCGCCACCGTGTACGGCTTGCGACCGAAGCCGCCCCGGTAGGCGATGCGCTCGAACGCGCGACGCACCACCCAGCGATCGATCGAGGGCATGACGTTGTAGCGCTCGGCGGCCGGGATGAACTCCACCGGCGTCACCAGCGTTCCGGTTTCGTCGCGCAGGCGCAGCATCAGCTCGAAATGTTCGCGATCGCCGGCGCCGGCACCGATCGGCACGATCGGCTGAAAATACAGCTCGAACCGGCTGTCCTCGCAGGCGCGGGTCAGGCGCGACACCCACTGCATCTCGCGGTGGCGCTCCGGCACGTCGCCCGGCCGATACAGCTGCACCCGGTTGCGACCCTCGTCCTTGGCGGAATAGCAGGCGACGTCCGCGGCGCTCATGACGTTCGCCACCGTCGGCGTGTCCGGGGTTATCTCGACGATGCCGATGCTCGCCCCGACGGCGAGCGCCCCGTCCTGCCAGAGGAAGCGATAGTCGCGGATCGCCTGGCGCAGCGTCTCGGCGATGCGCGCCGCCTGATCGAGCGCGCAGCCGTGCATCAGGATGCCGAACTCGTCGCCGCCCAAGCGCGCCAGCACGTCGCCGCTGCGGATGCGCGACTGCAGGAGTCCGGTGATCTGCTTCAGGAGCTGATCGCCGGCCGGATGCCCACAGGTGTCGTTGACCAGCTTGAACTGGTCGAGGTCAAGGTACAACAGAACGTAGTGACAGGTGGGATCGTGGCGCACGCTCTCCACCGCCGCGGTGAGGCGATTCTCGAATTCACGGCGATTGATGAGCCCGGTGAGGGCATCATGGCTCGCCTGGTAATGCAGCGCACGGTGTAGCCGCCGTTCGCGGCTGATGTCGTGGAACACCATCACCGCGCCGATGAGGTTGCCGGCGCGATCGCGGATCGGCGCCGCGGAGTCCTGGATCACGATGTGCTGGCCGCGCCCGCCGACGCGAACCGTGTGTTGCGCGAGGCCGAGCACCTGACCTTCCCGCAGGCAGCGGATCACCGGGTTCTCGCCCGCCTCGCGCGTGGTCTCATCGATCACCGCGATCACCTCGGAAACGAGTTTGCCCTGCGCGTCGCGGTTCTCCCACCCCGTGAGGCTCTCGGCCACCGGGTTCATGTAGTCGATGCGCCCGTCCGCGTCGGTGGTGATCACCCCGTCGCCGATCGACTGCAGCGTGACCTGGGCCCGCTCCTTGGCCTGGAACACCGCGGTCTCGGCGCGCTTGCGCTCGGTGATGTCGGCGAGCGTGCCTTCGTAGCCCGTGATGCGTCCCGTCCGGTCGCGCAGCACGCGGCCGTTCTCGAGCACCACCAGCATGGAGCCGTCGCGGCGGCGCAGGACGAGTTCCTGGTTGCGCACCTCGCCCTCGTCGTCCATGCGGCGGATGAACGCATCGCGATCCCCGGGCGCCCAATACAGCGTGTTGGCCGGCACGTCGCGCAAGTCCTCGGCCGACCCGTACCCGAGCATGGTCGCGAAGGCCGGATTCACCATGACGATCTGGCCGTCCCGCGTGGTCCGGTACACCCCTTCCATGACGTTCTCGAACAGGCCGCGGTACTTCGCCTCGCTCTCGCGCAGCGCATCCTCGCCGCGACGGCGCTCGATCGCGATGCCGGCGATCTGCGCCATGCGCAGGATCAACTCCTGCTCGCGCGCGGTCGGCACCGCGCTCTCGTACAGGTAGGCACCGACGGTGCCGACGATGCGTCCGTCCGAGGCCACGATCGGCGCCGACCAGGCGGCGACGACGTGCGCCAGCAACGCGGCCTCGCGACGATGATCCCAGAGCGCGTCGGCGGCGACGTCGGCCACGATCACCGGACGCGCCAGATACACCGCCGCCGCGCACGAGCCGTTGCGGATACCGACCGGCACGCCGTCCATGGCGGCGACGAATTCGCGCGGCAGATGCGGTGCGACCGCGATTTGCAGGGATTCGCGCTCGACGTCCAGGAGGCTCACGCTGCACGCGCTCTCCGGCACCACCCGTTCGATCAAGTCGCAGATCGCGGCGAGCGTCGGCGGCAACGGCGCATTCGCGGCGATCTGCTCGAAGATGCGCCGTTCGCCGACGGCGATCGCGTCGGCGCGCTTGCGCTCGGTGATGTCGGTGATGCTGGCGCGCACTAGGCGGCGGTTGGAACTCGGCAGGCGCACGAAGCGCACTTCGCAGGGCATGGTCCGGTCGTGCGCATCGACGTAGGTCCACTCGAACACGGGCGCCTCCCCGGCGAGCGTACGGTCGACGTGGTGGCGCGGCATGCCGAGGCAGTCGCCCGCGGCGAGCAGCGCGTCGCGCCGCATCTTGAAGAAGCGGCAGGCATTGTCGTTGACGTCGACGAAGCGGCCGGAATCCGCGTCGAACACCAGAATGGCCTCCGGCGCGTGCTCGACGAGCGTGCGATAGCGCGCCTCGCTGTCGCGTAGCGACCGCTCCGCAAGCTGCCGCTCGGTGGTGTCGCGGATACAGACGATGTAGCCGTCATGGCGGTTGAAGCGCGCCTTGCTGACGGCGATCTCGACCGCGACCCGCCCTCCCTCCTTGGTGCGGCCCCAGGCCTGATGGGCGGCGAGATCGACGTGAGTGTCCTCGATCTTGGCGGCGAGCGATTCGAGCGCGTCGCGGGGCCGTGAGGCGTCCACCTCCGGCAGGAGGAAGTCCAAGGTGCGCCCGATCACCTCGGCGGGCGTGAAGCCGAAGATCCGCTCACCGGTCGGATTGAAGGTCTCGATATGCCCCGCATCATCGAGGGTGACGATCGCATCCTTGACGTTGTCGAGAATCGCCTGCAGGTGGGAGGCGGACTGTTCACGGATCTCGCGCGTAAGCGCCTGCGCCTCGTCCGACATGAGCTGCATCGAGCGCACCACGCCGCGACGCTCGGCATCGATCCGATCGTAGTGCGCGCTGATCGTGCGCAGCAGCGTCGCGAGATCGAGCTGACCTAAGCGGCCGCGCGCTTCGGCGATCTGTCGCTCGAGCAGGCGGTTGTAAGCCTCGGTCGCCGGGCTCGGCTCGCCCCAGGCTGCGACGGCGTGGTCGCGTGACACGAGCGGTGTTCTCCCAAAGGTGCGACGCGGGAGGCGCTCCTGCATCCCGCCGAGCAATCCATGTTAGGGAGATCCCCCAACGGGGGTGTGACGGATTTCTCGAATCCGTCAGTCATCGGTTAAATGCCGACGTGACTGCGCTGCCGCAGCGCAACCGGTGCCGTCAGGAGCCGGTGTCGCGCTCCGAGCGCCGCCGCTCGTGCTCCTTCAGGTTGCGCTTGCGCAGGCGGATCGAGCCCGGCGTCACCTCGATGAGTTCGTCGTCGTCGATGAACTCCATGGCCTGTTCGAGGGTGAAGCGGATCGGCGGGGTGAGCACCACGTTCTCGTCCTTGCCGGCGGCGCGGATGTTGGTGAGCTTCTTGCCCTTCAGCGGATTGACGACGAGGTCGTTCTCACGGCTGTGGATGCCGATGATCATGCCCTCGTACACCTCCTCGCCGGGACCGATGCACAAGCGACCGCGCTCCTGCAGGCTGAAGAGCGAATACGCGAGCGCCACGCCCTGGCCGTTCGCCACGAGCACGCCCTGCGGGCGTTGGCCGAGATCGCGCTGCGCGACCGGACCATAATGATCGAACACATGATGCAGCAGACCGGTGCCGCGCGTCATGGTGCGAAATTCGGTCTGAAAGCCGATCAGTCCGCGCGAGGGCACGACGTAGTCGAGGCGCACCCGGCCGCGGCCGTCGGGCATCATGTCCTTGAGTTCGGCGCCGCGGCCGCCGAGCGCGGACATCACGTCACCCTGCGCATCGGCGTCGAGGTCGACCGTGACCTGCTCGTAGGGCTCGTGCGCGACGCCGTCGATCTCCTTGATGACCACCCGCGGACGCGAGACCGCCAGTTCGTAGCCCTCGCGGCGCATGTTCTCGAGCAGCACGCCCAGGTGTAGTTCGCCGCGTCCATAGACCACGAACTTGTCGGGATCATCGGTCGATTCCACCCGCAGGGCGACGTTGTGGATCGACTCTCGGTCGAGCCGTTCGCGCAACTGGCGGCTGGTGACGAACTTGCCCTCGCGACCGAGGAAGGGCGAGGTGTTCACCTCGAAGGTCATGCTGATGGTCGGCTCGTCGACGGTCAGGCTCGGCAGCGGCTCCACCGCCAGCGGATCGCACAGGGTGTCGGAGACCTTGGGCTCGGCGATGCCCGCGAAGGCGACGATGTCGCCCGCACTCGCGGACTCCACCTCGACGCGCGTAAGGCCGTGAAAGCCCAGAATCTGGGTGATGCGCTCGGCGCGTTGCCGGCCCTCGCGATTGACCACCGTCACCGCCATGCCGCGGCGCAGGGTGCCGCGCTTGATGCGGCCGATGCCGATGGCGCCGACGTAACTGGAATAATCGAGCAACGTGACTTGAAGTTGCAGCGGGCCATCGACGTCGACCGCGGGCGGCGGGCAATGCTCGACGATGGTACGAAACAGCGGCTGCATGTCGCCCTGGCGCACGGTCGGCTCGAGACCCGCGAATCCGCGCAGGGCCGAGGCGTAGACCACGGGGAAATCGAGCTGTTCGTCGGTCGCGCCCAGCCGATCGAACAGATCGAAGGTCTGGTCGAGCACCCAGCCCGGGCGGGCCTCGTCGCGGTCGATCTTGTTGACCACCACGATCGGGCGCAAGCCGTGCTTGAAGGCCTTCTGCGTGACGAAGCGCGTCTGCGGCATCGGGCCATCGACCGCGTCCACCAGCAACAGCACGCAGTCGACCATCGCGAGCACCCGCTCCACCTCGCCGCCGAAGTCGGCGTGGCCGGGCGTGTCGACGATGTTGATGCGATAGTCGCCCCAGGTGATGGCGGTGTTCTTGGCGAGAATGGTGATGCCGCGCTCGCGCTCCAGGGCGTTCGAGTCCATGACCCGCTCCTGCACCTCCTTGCGCATGTCGAGCGTGCCCGACTGGCGCAGGAGCTGATCGACGAGCGTGGTCTTGCCGTGATCGACGTGGGCGATGATGGCGATGTTGCGAAGTTTTTGCGTCACGGCGAACCCTACGGACTAAACCGCCCATTATAGGCGGATTTCGTGACCGTCGCCCACCGAAAACGGGCCTCGCCGCGGAGGGGCCGCAGCGCAGGGCTTAAGGGACGCTCGAGTGCCCCCCCCCCCCCCGGCGGGCCTTACGGTGCCGCCGAGGCCGGCGCCACGAGCAGCGGGATCGCGAACGCGCGCGCTTCGACCCCGTCGTCGCGTTTGACGGTGAAATTAAGGGTGAGCAGTTGCACGCCCTCCTGGGTCGGCGTGACCTCCAGCGTCTGCGGATAGGCTTCGCTCGGCTCGACGGAGCCCAAGGCGGGTATCGGGGAGGCCCCGACCTGCAATCCGACCGACCCGGTAGCCTGGACGTCGACCTGATCGGCGAGCACGTCCGGCAACCAGGCGAGCGCGACTTTGAGCGGGGTTCCCACCACGGGGCGTCGCTCCAGCGCGAATTTGAGCTGGACCGCGAGCGAGGACTTGCCGACCGTCGTGGCCTCCACCATGCCCTGGGTGGCTTCAGCGACCGTCGGCCCGGCCTTCTTCGGTGCCGGGGCGCTCGGCGGCGCGGATCCGGCCTTGGGCGCCGCACCCGGCGCGGCATCACGCTGACAGCCGGCGGTGGCGACGGCGGCGAGGATCAGCAATCCGAGAGTGCGGCGCATCGCGCTATGATCCCGCAAAACCGCGCGGCTTCACAACCGCCGCGCCCTTGAACGCGTCCCGGCGCGCCGGGTGCCGTGATACCCAGACACCGGGCACCCCCGCTCAGAGCTCGAGCGGCGGGCCCTGCACGGCATCCAGTTGCTCCTCCAGCGAACGCTGGTGCTCCTCCCAGTACCGCGGGGTGGCGAACCAGGGAAACGCCCGCGGAAAGGCCGGATCGGTCCAACGGCGGCCGAGCCAGGCGGCATAGTGGATCATGCGCAACGCGCGCAAGGGTTCGATCCAGGCGATTTCGCGCCGGTCGAAGGGCAGGAAGCGCTCGTAGCCCGCCAGAAGATCGGTCAATTCGCGGCGCATCTCCTCAGGCCCGCCCGCGAGCAGCATCCACAGGTCCTGCACCGCCGGGCCGGTGACGCAGTCGTCCAAGTCGACGAAATGTGGCCCCTGCTCGGTCCAGAGAATGTTGCCGCGGTGACAATCGCCCAAGATGCGCAGCCCCCCCGGCCCCGACCACGCCTGTGCGGCAGGTTCGATCGCCGCGAGCAGTTCCTCGGTGACTTGCTCGTACTTTGATTCGAGGTACGGCGGCATGAACCCCGAGTCGAGCACCGCGTCGCGCGCCCTGACCCCTAGTTCCTCGGCATCGAGCCGCGGCCGCTCACGAAACCGGCCGGCACGGCCGACGGCGTGGATGCGGCCGAGGAACCGCCCGACCCACTCACGCTCCTCGGTGGTGCCGAGCTCCGGCCAACGGCCGCCACGGCGGGGAAATACCGCGAACCGATAACCGTGCGACTCGTGCAAGGTGCGCCCGTCGTGCGTGAGCGGCGCGACCACCGGGATCTCCTGGGCGGCGAGCTCGGCGGCGTAGGCGTGCTCCTCCAGGATCGCGGCGTCGCTCCAGCGGCCGGGCCGGTAGAACTTGGCCACCACCGGTGCGGCGTCTTCGATGCCGATCTGATAAACCCGGTTCTCGTAGCTGTTGAGGGCGAGCACGCGGCCGTCGCAGCGAAATCCAGCCGCCTCCAGGGCGTCGAGGACTCGGTCCGGAGACAGCGCGGCGTAGGGGGCGTCGATGAGCATGGCCGTCGAGTGTACCTGCCACGGCGGCGCGGGCGCCTTAGGTCCGTGCGACGCTGCTAAGATGACGCCCATGCGTTGGCCACGTCCGAAGTCGTTGAGCGGGCTCATGATGATCGGCCTGACGATCGTCGCGGCGCCGCTGCTCGTGGCGATCGTGAATGCCGCCGTGCAGATGAACCGGCTCTCCAACTCGAGCAAGCAACTGGTGATGCACGGCGTCGAGGGCAGCCGCAATAACCAGCGGCTCACCGAGGAGATCGGTGCGCTCGAGCGCAGCGCCCGCCTCTACCAGATCATCGGCAGCGCCGACCTGCTCGACGTGTACGCGCGCAACGAGCAGCGGCTGGTCGCCACGGTGCACGACCAACTCGGTCTGCCGCTCGATCCGGCCTCGAGCGCCGAGGCGCGCGAGCTGCTCACCACAGCGGAGCGGCTGGCCGGAGAGATCCGGACGACGCCGCCGAATTCACCGCACTTTTCTGAGTTGATCGGCGGCTACGCGCGGCTCGGGGAGATGGCCTCCTCCATGGCCAACCGCGTGAGCGAACAACTCGACCACGAGCTCAACCGGTTGCAATCGGCCACCCAGGCGGCACGGCGCGCGCTGTTGATCGAGACCTCGCTCCTGGTGCCACTCACCCTCGCCGTGGTCGGCGTGTTCACCTACCTCTTTGGCCGACCGATCCGCGCCATCGACCGCGCCATCAACGAACTCGGCCGCGGCACGTTCTCGCGGCCGATCGCGATCCGCGGTCCCTCGGACCTGGAGCGACTGGCGGACCAGCTCGAGTGGTTGCGCACCCGGCTCTTGGACCTCGCGCAGGAGAAGAATCGATTTCTGCGACACATGTCGCATGAGCTCAAGACGCCGCTCGCCAACATCCGCGAAGGCACGGAGCTGCTCATGGACGGTGCGGTGGGAGAACTCGCGAGCGCGCAGCGTGAGGTCGCCGCCATCCTGCGCGACAATTCGATGAAACTGCAGCGGCTGATCGAGAACCTTTTGTCCTTCAGCGCGTGGCAGGCGAAGAGCGTGGGCCTGGAGATCTCGGAGTTCAAGCTGCGACCGTTGATCAAGTCGGTGCTGGAGAACCAGCAGCTCACCCTGGTCGGGCAACGGGTGCGGCTCGACGTGCAGATCGAGGATCTCGCGCCGCGCGCCGATCGCGCGAAAGTGCGCTTGATCCTCGACAATCTGCTCTCCAACGCCATCAAGTTCACGCCGCGCGGGGGTACCATCTCGATCCACGCGCGCGCCGAACGGGATCAACTCGTGCTCGACGTGATCGACAGCGGTCCGGGCGTGCCGCCGGAGGAGCGCAGCCGCATCTTCGACGCGTTCTATCAGGGCAAGACCCCGCAGGGAGGCCACGTGAAGGGAACCGGCATCGGCCTGTCGGTGGTGACCGAGTTCGTGAGCGCCCACGGCGGCGCCATCGAGATCCTCGATCGTCCCGCCGGCGGCGCCCATTTCCGGGTTCGATTGCCCATGCGCCAGGCGCTCCTGCCGGTCGGTTCGCGCAGCCATGCCACGGCCTGACGTTCGGCGGGCCATGCTGCTCGCGATGGTGATCGCGAGTAGCGGATGTAGCCTGGTGCGGCCGGCCGGAGCCGAGAAGCCGCTTCCCCCCCCCCTTCCCGACCGGGCGCAATCCGAATGGCCGGCCATCGCGCCGCTGCTCGAAATGATGAGCGTGCTGCCGCAAACGGACCCGGCACGCCAGGCCGAGATCTTCCAATCGGCCAAGGACGCCGCGAGCATCGCCCCCACCACCAGCAACCGGTTGCGCTATGCGCTGGCGCTCGGGGTGCCGGGCCATCCGGGCAGCGATCCCGTCGCCGCACAGCGACAGTTGGCGCAGTTGCTGGCGCGGCCGGAGACTCTGCTGGCCTCCGAGCGCTGGCTCGCGACCGTGGTACAGGCGGATATCGAACAACGCCTGGTGCTGCAGGCCGAGAATCAGCGCCTGCGGGACGAGGTGCCGCACGAGCCGAACGACAAGATCGCGGGCTTGACGCGGCGCCTCGCCGCCGAGAGCGACGAGAACGCGCGGTTGCGAAAGGCGCTCGAGGAGGCGCGGGCGAAGCTCGACGCGGTGACGCACATCGAGCGCGCCATCAACGATCGCAACCCCAACGGTACGCGTACGCCGTAGAGTGACGCCATGGACCGGAGAGATCGACCCGTGAATGCCCACTCCACCGCCGTCACGACGCCGCTGTCGTTCGGTCTCGGTACCCTGGCCCGGGAGCCTGGCTCCCCGCAAAAGCGCAAGGCACGCATCCTGGTGGTGGACGACGACCCGGGTTTGCTGCGACTGCTCACGATTCGCCTGCGGGCGGAGAACTACGAAGTGGAGGCCGTCGAGAGCGGCGCCGCAGCGCTGGCGGCCTGCGGCCGGTTTCGACCGGACCTGGTCATCACCGACCTGCGCATGGACCAGATGGACGGTATCGGGCTTCTGAAGGAGCTGCAGAGCCGCTGGCCGGGATTGCACGTCATCATTCTCACCGCGCACGGTACGATCCCTGACGCGGTGCACGCCACCCAGAGCGGCGCGTTCGGTTTCCTGACCAAACCGGTCGACAAACAGGATCTGCTCGATCACGTGCAGAAGGCGCTCAAGGTATCCGGTTTTGCGCACGCCGCCGAGGACTGGCGCGCCAACATCGTGACCCGCAATCCCCTGATGGAGGACCGGCTCGCGCAGGCCAACATCGTGGCCGGGACGGATGCGCGGGTGCTGGTCACCGGCGAGACCGGCACCGGCAAGGAGTTGCTGGCGCGCGCCATCCACGAGGCGAGCCCGCGACGCAACAAGCCGTTCGTGGTGGTGCACTGCGGCGCCATGGCGGAAAATCTGCTGGATGCCGAGCTTTTCGGCACCGATGCCGGCGCCGCCGGGGTGGCGGCCCGTTCGGGACTTCTCGAAAGCGCCGACGGTGGCACGTTGCTGCTCGATGAGATCGGCGACCTGCCCATGCGGCTGCAGGTGAAGCTCCTGCGCGTGCTGCAGGAGAATCAGATCCGGCCCATCGGCCGCACCGAGTCGGTGCCGGTGAACGTGCGGATCATCTCATCCACGCACCGCGATCTTCACCAGCTCATGGTGGAGGGGAAGTTCCGCGAGGATCTCTTCTATCGGCTCAACGTGGTGCACATCGAGTTGCCGCCGCTGTCGCGCCGCCGCGAAGACATTCCGCTGTTGGTGGCCCACTTCCTCGACAAGATCAGCAAGGAAACCGGACAGCGACGCATCTACGCGCCCGAGGCGGTGGAGCTTTTGGCCACGGCCGATTGGCCGGGCAACGTGCACCAACTCTACAACGTGGTACGCCAGAACGTCGCCGTGTCCCACGGCGCGATCATCACGGCCGAACTGGTGCAGCAGTCGCTCGGCGGATCGAGCACCCGTCTCACCTCCTTCGACGAGGCCCGCGACGAATTCACCCGCAACTACCTGTCGCAGATCCTGCAGATCACCGGCGGCAACGTCAGCCAGGCGGCGCGCCTCGCCAAGCGCAATCGCACCGATTTCTACAAGCTATTGTCGCGCCACCAGCTCGTGCCGGAAGACTTCAAGAAGCCCTGACGCGCAGGGGGTTCGGTACCCGGCCGCGAGAGGTGACGGACATCTACCCCGGGTGCCGTCAGCAGCCCCCACCCCCGCCTGCGGGCCTCAGCCAGCGTAGAACCGTGCGATGGTATCGACGACGTAGCGGAGTTGGGCTTCGGTGAGTTCCGCATACACCGGCAGCGCCAGCGTCTCCCGGGCCGCGAGTTCGGAATGCGGCAGGTCACCCACCCGATAGCCCAAGTAGCCGAAGCATTCCTGCAGGTGCAGCGGCACGGGATAGTAGATCTCCGTGCCCACGCCGTTCTCTGCCAGAAATTGGCGCAGTTCGTCGCGACGCGCGACGCGTACCACGTACTGGTTGAAGATGTGGCGCATGCCGGGCAGCGCGCGTGGCGTACGCAGATGCGCGCCCAAGCCGGGCACCGCCGCGAAGGCGGCATCGTAGAAGCGCGCGTTGCGTTGCCGCCCTTCGGTCCATCCGTCGAGGAACTTGAGCTTCACCTCGAGCACGGCGGCCTGCAATTCGTCGATGCGGAAATTGCCGCCGATGAGGGCGTGATAGTACTTGGGCTTGCCGCCATGCACGCGCAGCACTTTGAGCCGCTCGGCGAGTTCGGGATCGTTCGCCGTGCACAATCCCGCATCGCCGAAAGCGCCGAGGTTCTTGCTCGGGAAGAACGAGAAACACCCCACGTCACCGATCGAGCCGACGCGCCGACCGTGGTACTCGGTACCGATGGCCTGCGCGGCGTCCTCGATGATCGCCAGTCCATGCGCACGCGCCAGGCGCAGCAGCGGATCCATGTCGGCGGACTGGCCATAGAGGTGCACCGGCATGATGGCGCGGATACGCCCGCCGGTGACGCGATTGACGAGGACACCACCACGCACCCGGGTGTGTGCGTCGATGAAGGCCTCGACCGCCGCCGGCGACAAATTGAAGGACACCGGATCGATGTCGCAGTAGAGCGGCCGTGCACCAGCGCGCGCAATGGTCCCGCCGGTGGCGAAGAAGGTGAACGGCGAGGTGATCACCTCGTCCCCGGGCCCTATGTCGAGCGCCATCAACGCGAGCAACAAGGCATCCGTGCCCGAGGACACGCCGATACCGTGCTGCGCACCACAATAGCGCGCCGCATCGGCCTCGAAGGCAGTGACGTGCTTGCCGAGGATGAAGTACTGACTCTCGCACACCTCCTCGATGACAGGCATCACGGCGGCGCGGATCTGGGCGTATTGGGCTTTGAGATCGAGCAAGGGGACGGTCGTCATAAGCACTTAAGGATATCATGCGAGATTCCGAGTTAACTTAAAGAGACCGCGATTTGACATTGCGGGACGGATTGTCGACTTCGGTCACGGTCGCTCGGCGGGGATTGTCCGATACTTTTGAGGCTGTTACGGGCATCGACGCCGCCGTTCGCGAGGGCATCCTCGTACAAGGAACCGCGGCTCCACGGACGAGGCATGGCTGGACCAATCATCTACAAGCAGAGCTTCCGGGTCATGGCCATCACGGCCTTGCAAGCCGTGACGCCCGCGCTGGTGTCGGTGCTCTCGCTCCTGGTCATCATCGCCGTGTTCGGGCGCGCCTACGAGCCCTCGCCGAACGCCGTCCCCACGGTCATCTTGCTGAGCCTGCTGCTGGTGCGGGCACCGCCGGAGTTCTCGCAACAGTTGGCGGCCTCGCGGGTGAGCGTGGCGGCTGAGATCGTCATGCGCTGGCTCGCAATGCTGGGAGCGCTCCTCGCCGTGGCTTACGCCACGCACTCAGCCATCGGCGACTATCCCCGACGGGTGTTTCTCACCTGGGCGGCCGTCACGCCTTTCGCGCTCGTACTGTCGAACCTCGCGATGCGCGAGTTGTTGAGGCACTTCTGGCTGCGCGCCCTCACCCCGCGCAGCACCGTGATCGCTGGATATACCGACAGCAGCCTGCAGCTCGCACGACGCCTGCGCGCCAATCCCGCGCTGCATTTGAATCCGGTGGGCTTTTTCGACGATCGCAGCGCCGAGCGTCTCGGCAAGGAGCCGGACGCGCAGCTTCTCGGCAGCCTTACCGAACTCGCCACCTTCGTCAAGGAACGGCGCATCGACGTGATCTTCATCGCGCTGCCGATTCGGCACGTGCAGCGGGTGCTGAACCTCCTCGACGACCTGCGCGACACCACTGCATCGATCTATTACGTGCCCGACATCTTCGTGTTCGATCTGATCCAGGCACGGTCCGGCGAGATCGACGGCATACCGGTGGTCGCCATGTGCGAGACGCCGTTCCAGGGCTATCGAGGCGTGGCCAAGCGCATCACCGATTTCGTGCTGTCGCTGATCATCTTCACGTTGCTTCTGCCCCTGCTGATCTTGATCTCGATGCTGGTCAAATTGACGTCTCCGGGTCCCGTGATCTTCGCCCAGCGACGCTACGGACTCGACGGCCAGGAAATCGTCGTCTACAAGTTCCGCACCATGCGGGTCACCGAGGACGGCAGCCAGATCCGCCAGGCGTCCAAGGGGGATCCGCGCATCACGCCCATCGGCGCACTCCTACGTCGCACCTCGCTCGACGAATTGCCACAGCTCATCAACGTCCTGCAGGGCCGCATGAGTCTCGTCGGTCCGCGTCCGCACGCGGTCGCCCACAACGAGCAGTACCGGAAGCTCATCAAGGGGTACATGGTGCGGCACAAGGTGCTGCCCGGCATCACCGGCCTTGCGCAGGTGAGCGGCTGCCGGGGCGAGACGACGGACCTCAAGGACATGGAGGCCCGGGTGAACTATGACCTGGAATATTTGCGTCGCTGGACGCCGATGCTCGACCTTAAGATCATCCTGCTCACCGCCGTGAAGGTGTTTCGCGACGACAAGGCCTATTGAGTCGGCGCCGTCGGATTCGCCGCAAGCACCGCGCAACCCGTCAGCACGTGGGTATCGAGCGCGAGGAAGCGCCCGAGGAAGGAACCCGCCAACTGCGCGGCCGGTGCATCCCCGCGAACCACCTCGACGCTCCAGGCGCCTTCGCTCCGCCCCCACTCGTGTAAGCGGATACGGGCATCCTGAAAGCCGAGCCACGCCAGCGTCAGGGCGTATTGGCACTTGTAAAAGGCTTCCTTGGCCGAAAAGATCGCCGTCGCCGCGGGCAGGCGCTCGGCTTCGGGCAGGGTCTGCGTCCACTCGACTTCCGTCGGCAGTAGCACTTTGCGCCAGAGATCGGCGTGCACGACACGGGCACGCTCAGCGTCGATGCCAAGCGCCGCGACGCGATCCGTGCGCGCCACGGCCACTGCGCACAGATCATCGGTGTGGGTGATGCTGCCGGTAAAGCCGTGCGGCCAGCGTGGCTGCCGGTCATCGCCCGGCGGGAGCGCCACCGCCGGCAGCCCGAATCGAGCAAGCGCGTGCCGTGCACAGGCGCGCCCGGCCGCGAATTCGCGCACTCGACTCGGAGCCGCCTTGGCAATATGAGCCAGTTCCTCCAATAACAACCAAGCAGGGTCGCCGGCGCCCCGCAAGCTCACCACGGCCACGCCGGGCGGGAACAGCCGCTCGGCCCGATCCGACCGGTCGAATGCGATGTCTGGTGCCTGCGTCGGGGGGGGCATTGGGTCCGTCGTACGACCGTCAAGCGAGTTACTATAGCGAAGCGAGGGGGAGTGCCGGGAGGCGAGGCGTGAGGTCACTGCAGGATGCACTGTCGGAGCCGCCGGCAACGCCGACGGCGCGCTTTTACGGACGGGAAGGCACCGTCGCGCTCGGCGACCTGCGCGAGCGCAGCGTGCTCAAGGTCGATCTGGAGACACTGCGCGGGCGCCGGGTGGTGCTCGCCACGCACGGGCAGTTGCCGACCGCCCTCGCGCTCGTGGAACTCGACGGCGTCGCCGGCCGAATCGTGCTGTGCACGCCCGACGCCGCCGGTCATTTGGACGCCATCCGCGAGGCCGCACAGGCCGACGTGGTGTTCACCGACGCGGATATCGCCTCCGCCCCGACCGATCGGCCGGTCAGGCGACGCACCAGTGAAACCACCGAGTGGATCCTGCTGACCTCGGGCACCACCGGCATCCCGAAGCTCGTGCTGCACTCCCTGGAATCGCTCGCCGGCGCCCTGCCGCGGGTGGCCGGCGGCCCCACCACCGTGTGGAGCACCTTCTACGACATCCGCCGCTACGGCGGCTTGCAGATCTTCCTGCGCGCCGTGCTCGGCGGCGCCTCGCTGGTGCTGTCGAGCGCCGACGAGCCGGCACCCGAATTCCTCGGCCGCGCCGCGGCAGCCGGGGTCGCCCACATCTCCGGCACGCCCTCGCACTGGCGCCGCGCGCTGATGAGCGGCGAGGCCCGGCGCATCGATCCCCAGTACGTGCGCCTCTCGGGGGAGATCGCCGACCAAGCCATCCTCGACCGGCTGTGCGCGACCTACCCGAAGGCACGCATCGGCCACGCCTTCGCCTCCACCGAGGCGGGCGTCGCGTTCGACGTCAACGACGGCCGGGCGGGATTTCCCGCACAGTATCTGCGCGAGCCGCCGAACGGGGTGCAACTCAAGGTCGAGGACGGCACGCTGCGGATCCGCTCCGGGCGCAACGCCACGCGCTACCTTGGCGACGCCGCACCGACCTTGGCGGGCGGGGACGGCTTCGTCGACACCGGCGACCTGGTGGAACTCGTCGATGATCGCTATTACTTTCGCGGCCGTCGCGGCGGCGTGATCAACGTGGGAGGCCTCAAGGTGTTTCCAGAAGAGGTGGAATCCGTGCTCAACGCCGATCCGCGCGTGCGCATGTCGCTGGTGCGCCCGCGCCGCAATCCCATCACGGGCGCGGTGGTCGTCGCCGATGTCGTGCTCGCGGACGGCCACCGCGAGGTAGCGGACGCGCCGGCCGAAGCGGCGATGAGGGAGGAGCTGCTGGCCGCGTGCCGGCGCGCTCTCGCCGCTCACAAGGTGCCGGCCACGCTGCGCTTCGTGCCGGCGCTCGAGGTGACGCCCGCGGGCAAACTGGTGCGCCCCGGTGCGTAACGTCGTCATCACGGGCGGCAGCCGTGGCCTTGGTCTTGCCATGGCGCGAGAATTGGCGGCGGCGGGCTTCTGTGTCATTGCGGTCGCACGAAAGTCGACGCCGGAACTGGCCTCTGCAGCGGACGAGGCCAAGGCGGCCGGCCGCGGCGCTATCGAGTTTCGCGCGGCGGATCTCGCTCAGACCGAGCAACTCGGGGCGATCGCCCGTGACCTGCGGCGCGAGTTCGGCCCTCTCCATGGGCTCGTCAATAACGCCGGGCTAGGCACGAGCGGGGTGCTCGGGGTCATGCTGGATGTGGACATCGAGCGCCTGCTCCACCTCAATACGCTCTCGCCAATTCTGCTTACGAAATACGTGGCGCGGGGGATGATGAGCGAGCGCGCAGGCCGCATCGTGAACGTCTCGTCCATCGTCGCATCGACCGGCTATAACGGCCTGTCGGTCTATAGCGCTACCAAAGCGGCGCTACTCGGTTTCACACGCTCGCTCGCCCGAGAGCTCGGCTCCTTCGGCATCACGGTCAACGCCGTGGCTCCCGGCTTCATAGCGACCGAGATGACGGAAGAAATGACCCAGGGGCAACGAGACCAGATCGTGCGTCGCAGCGCGCTCAAGCGCCTTGCTGAGCCGGTGGACGTCGCGCGCACCGTCGCCTTTCTGATCGGTGACGCTGGGCGCAACATCACCGGCACGGTGCTGACGGTCGACGCCGGCAACACGGCATGAACGTCATCGTTAGCGCGGTTCGGGGCAACCGGGACCGGCGTCAGATGCGTACGCGGCCCTTGATGATAGCGTTCAGTAGTTCGTCGTCAATAGTCACATAGCACGCGGTCCGCGGATCGTCGAAGTAGACGGCAGTGCCAACACGCGCGGGATCGAAACCCTGCTCAGACAACTCCTGCTTGCGAGGCTTGAAGGTACCTGTCGCGTCCAGGTACGGAACGAGGCGCAAGAACGCCGGCCGTGCATACCCCGGCAGTCGCTCGGCGAGATGGGCGCGCAACGCGCCGAAATCGAACTCGCCGTCGACCACCAGAGCCGCCATGCCGACGCGACCGTCCGCATTCGGCACCCGGACGCCGTAAACGACCCCTTCCCTGACTCCGCGGGCCGAGGTCAGGGCGGTCAGCACCTCCGCCGTTGAAACATTCTCTCCCTTCCAGCGATACGTATCCCCCACCCGATCGACGAAGTAGTAGAAACCTCGCGCATCGCGCCGCATCAGGTCGCCGGTGCGATACCAGGCGTCCCCGGGATCGAACACGTCGCGCAGAATCTTACGTTCGGACTGCGCCTCGTCCGTATACCCCTCGAACCGCCCTTGGCGCTGTTGCCGCTCCGCCGGCATCCGCCCGACCGCCTCGCCGACCTCGTCCACGCCGCAGGTCTCGCACCGGCCATCGACGTTGCGCAACGGTTCGCCGCGCTCCACGTCGAAGCGCAGGAGTCGGATCGGCAGGCGCGCGGCGAGAAACGGCGGGATGCGGCCGATGGCACCGACCTCCCCCTCGCAGTTGTAGAGGGAGAAGTTGCCCTCGGTGGAGGCGTAGTACTCGAGGATGCGCGGGATCTTGAAGCGCGACCGGAACGCCTGCCACACCTCCGGTCGCAGCCCGTTACCGCACGCGATGCGCAGCAAATGCGCGGTCTCGCCGGGCTGCGGCGGCGCGTTGACGAGGTAGCGGCACAACTCGCCGATGTACTGGAAGAGCGTGCAGCGTTCCTCGCGCACGTCGCGCCAGAAGTCCGACGCGGAGAAACGCCGGCGGATCACCACCGCTCCGCCGGCGACCAGCGTGGCGCCGGTTGCCACGACCCCGCCGACGCTGTGGTAGAGCGGCAGACAGTCGTACATCCGATCGTCCGGCCCGGTGTCGAGCATGCCGGCGAACCAGTGGCTCCACTGCATCACCCGGTAATGGCTCACCGCGGCGGCCTTCGGCAGGCCGGTCGTGCCGGATGTGTAGATGTAGAGCGCCGTGGCGTCGACCGTGGGCGCGGGGCACTCCTTCGCCGTCAACGGCGAGTCATCGAAACGCAGCAATTCCGGCTCGAGCGGCGCAAGATCGTGCTCCGACGCGCCCGCCACCCAGGCGCGCGGCGTCTCTGGCAGCGACCGTCCAATCGCCGCATAGGCGTCCGCCAATTCGGCCCCGGCGATCAACGCCCGGGGACCGACCACCCGCACGCAATGAGCGAGCGCCGGCCCCGTCAGCTGCGTATTGAGCAGGGCCACCTTGATTCCCGCACGGGTCAAACCCAGCCACGCCGCGAGATAGTCCGGACGGTTCGGCATCAACAGCGCCGCGGTGTCGCCGGCGCGCAGGCCCTGTGCCAGCGCCCAGCGGGCGTACCGGTGGATTCGCCGCGCCAGCTGTCCGTAGCTCATGTTCCCCTCGCGAGAGAGCAGGGCCGGCGCGTCCGATCGCTGCTCGGCGAGGCGCGACAGAAGCAAGGGCAGCGTCATCTGCGGGTCGCGGTCCACGGCGGCCGACCGTTCCAGCGCACCGAGCCAGGCCTTCCGGGCGAACGCGGCCGATTCCCTGTCGATCTCGCTCATGGCGCGCGACGTTACCACACTTGGTTTTCGCGACGCAGATCACGCCCGCAAACACCGGCAACCGGTCGATGGCGCGGCTTTCGCCCGACCCCGTCGGATTCTGTAAGATACGCGGCCGGGCGTCGACGAGTCGCGATAGACTCCGCAGGCTGAACCTTTGGAGACCTTGGACGTGCGCATCCACTTCGGACGACGGATCTGCGGCCAGCCGGGCCTCTGGGTGGCCCTCTCCGCGCTGATCCTCGCCGCGGGCGCCGCGATCGGCCAGACGCCACCGAATACGCCCGCCGGCTCGTCCCGCGGCGACGACCAGCGGCAGCTCGACGAATTGAAGGTTCCGCTGGTGCAGCTCGGCCCGGGCGACGTGGTTGCCATCCAGGTCTACGGTCAGCCCGACATGAGCGGCACGCTCTACGTGTCGGACGACGGGACGGTACCCGTCGCTCTCGTCGGACCCGTGGCGGTGGGAGGCCTGTCGCCGGCCGACGCGGCGTCGCGAATTGAAGCGGCGCTGCGCGACGCGAAGATCCTGAACGAACCGCACGTGACCCTGACGGTGACGACGTCGCGCAGCCAGCGCGTCTCGGTGCTGGGCGAGGTCGCCAAACCCGGACGCTACCCGGTCGAGTCGAATGCGACCGTTCTCGACGTCCTCGCCGAGGCCGGCGGCGTCACGGAGGCCGGCGGCGACACGGTGTACGTGCTGCGACCGGGCGCCGACGGCCAGGTCGCGAGGATGCCGGTGAATCTGAAGAACTTCTCGGACGGCGCCACGACCACGCAGGCCCCGCTCCTGCGCGGCGGGGATTCGGTGTTCGTTCCGCACGCACCGCAGTTCTACATCTACGGAGAGGTTACCGCGCCCGGCAAATTCAAGCTGGAAACCGGCATGACGGTCATCGAAGCCATCGCGCGTGCCGGCGGAATCACCGTGCGGGGCAGTCAGCGGCGCATCGACATCAAACGCCGAAGGGCCGACGGGACCTACGAGACCTCCGGCGCCAGACTGAGCGACCTCGTGCGGCCGGACGACGTCATTCGCGTCAAAGAGAGCATCTTTTGAGGTTCAATCGAAACCTGCCGGTACTCGCGCCGAGCGCCGCTCCCATGCCGGAATCGCTCGCGCCCTCCGGGCCGGCGATCCCGGCGGAGCTCGCCACCCCAGGCTTGTCGTTGCAGCAGGTGCAGGCACTGCTCAAAGCGCACTGGAGGCAGTCGCTCCTGATCGCCGTCGGCGTATTGATGGCGACCGCGGTCATCGCAAAGTTGACCGCCAAGACTTACACGGCGACCGCGACGCTGATGGTGCGCAACGACCAGCGTGACCCCATGGAGGTGGCCGTCGGACAGCAGCAGTCGCTCGGCACCTACATGGCGACGGAAATCCAGCTCATGCAGAGCGCGGAGGTCCTGCTGCCCGTGGTCCAGAAGCTCCATCTGACGGAGAACAAGGATTACACCGTCGGTTACCGCGGCGAAGGCAGCCTGGCCGAATGGGTCAAGGACGCACTGTACAAGGACCTCAGCATCGAACCCGGCCCCGCCGGCAGCCAGCTGTTCTACGTGAGCGCATCGGCGCACTCCGCCTCGCTCGCGGCGGACATCGCCAACACCGTGGCCAACGTCTACCTGGAACAGGAGAAGGCGCGGGTTTCCGGGCCCGCGAGCGAGCGAGCCAAGCGCTATGCGGAGGAACTCGCGGAACTCAAGGAAAAGGTGCGCCTCGCACAAGACCAGGTGACGGCGTTTCGGCAGCGCACCGGCGTCACCGACGCCACGGCGCGCAGTAGCACCATCGAGTCCGACCTGCTCGCCACCCTGGAGACTCGCCTGCAGGAGGCGCAGAATGCGCGGCGGGCCGCCGAGGTCAAGGCCGCCGGCGATCCGCGCTTCGCGTCCGGACCGACGGTATCGACCTCGGTAGACACCCTGAAGACCCAGATCGACACGGAACAGGCTCAGCTCGCCCAGCTGCAGACGACGCTTGGCGCCAGGCATCCGAAGGTCCTGGAGCTGCAGAATCAGATCGCCGCGAATCAGCGGCTCCTCAACGAGAAGATGCAGCACGTCTCGGCGCAGGCCTCCGCCGAATTGACCGCCGCACGGGAAGTCGAGGCGAAACTCACGGACGCGGTGGCGCAGCAGCGCGCCAAGGTCCTCTCCATCAGCCGGATGCAGGACGAGGGCACGAAGTACGTGCTCGAGCTCGAATCGGCGCAGAGCGTCTACAAGCGGGCTCTCGACGGCTACGATCAGATCATGTTCGTCTCGGGCAACCGTTTTTCGAACATCACCCTCGTGAGCAGCGCCGTGCCGCCGCAGAAGGCGAGCAGGCCGAACAAGATCAAGATGGTCGCGATGGGCGCGTTCGCCGGCATCGGGCTCGGACTGGCGCTGCCGATCGGCATCGAACTCGTGTTCCGGCGGCGGATCCGCTGCCGTGACGATCTGGAGCGCGAGTTCTCCGTTCCGGTGCTCATGGAATTCGGCGCCCTGACGTCGCTGAAGGCGAAGCCGTGAGCGCCACCATCCCGGAAGGACCTCCCGAGATCGACGACAAGCAATTGCGCGCGGAACTGGTGGACTTCTACCGGCTGGATGCCCGTGCCGTCGAACGGATCTTCGAGCTCATGCAGCACAGCGATCTCGGGTTCGGCGATGCGGCGGTGCATCTGCAGCTTCTCTCCCGCAAGGACGTCGAGGAAGCGGCCAAGCGGGTCGGTGCGAGGACGCAGGCGGCCGCGCCCGGATTGATCGAGAATGCGCTCCGCCGGGTATCGACGGATCGCCGCGTGGTCGTCCGGCACGCCGATCCCGTGAAACCGGGACCGCCCCTCGGAATCGCGCACGAGCCCGACAGCGCCAGAAGCGAACGTCTGCGTGCGCTGCGTACCGAGCTGCTCCTGCTCAACGAGGGCGCCCGGGGCGCGAACTGCGTCACGGTAATGAGCGCCGATGCGGGCGTGGGGAAATCGCAGCTCGCCGCCGAGCTCGCGATCGCGTTCGCCCAGCTCGGTCGACGGACGCTGCTGGTGGATGCGGATCTGCGCAATCCGCAGCAGCATCAGCTCTTCGCCAGTTCTAACGAGCACGGACTGTCGCGCACCATCGCGGAATTCGAGAAGCCCCACTATCATCCGGTGACCGGGCTCACCCACATGCATCTGTTGTGCGCCGGCCCGGTGCCGCCGAACCCGCTGGAACTGCTGTCCGACGGTCGATTCGAGAAACTCGTGACCGAGTGGCGCAACACCTACGAATTCCTGGTTTTCGACACGCCCGCGGTGGCGTCGTTCGCGGACGGCCTGGCGGTGGCGACGATCGTCGGGCGCGTGCTCCTGCTCAGTCGCAGCAATCACTCGACCTATCGAACCACGCGTGAGCTCATGCGGCGGCTCGCCGCGACCCAGGCCAGAGTCCTCGGCGCCGTCCTGAACGAATTCTGAGCGTCACCGGCTCTCGTGATCCTGCGTCCCCTCATCGAGTTTGCGGCCCTGGCTCTGGCCGTGCCGGCGGGTTTCTCGTGCGCGTATCTGCTTCTGGCGACGCTGCTGTCGGCGCCGCCGCGTGCGCCCGCCCGAGCATCCGGCAGCCGGCGCTACGACGTAGTCGTACCTGCGCACAACGAAGCCGCGGTCATCGCGAGGACCGTGCGCAGCCTGCGGGCGATCGCGTGGCCGAAGGACCGATACCGCATCATCGTGGTGGCCGACAATTGCGTTGATGCGACCGCACGCATCGCCCGCGACGAGGGCGCGCTGGTGCTCGAGCGTCATGACACGGCAAAGCGTGGCAAGGGCCATGCGCTCGCCTTCGCGTTCGAGCGGAGCAGCGGGGATGGCTGGGCGGACGCGGTCGTGGTGGTGGACGCCGACTCGGAAGTTTCGGCCAATTTCCTCGAGGCGATCGACGGCCGACTGGGGCACGGAGCGTGCGCCGTGCAGGTTCATTACGGCGTCCTGAACCCGCACGACTCCTGGAGAACCCGGCTCATAGCGATCGCCAAGGGGGCGTTCCACGTCGTTCGGTCGCGCGCCCGCGAGCGCCTGGGTTTATCTTGCGGCATCCGCGGCAACGGATGGTGCGTGACCCACGGGCTCCTGAGGCAGGTTCCGTACCGGGCGTTCTCGATGACCGAGGACATCGAATACGGCATCGATCTCGGTCTGGCCGGGGTGCGGGTGCACTATGCGGACGAGGCCCATTGCGACGGGGAAATGGTGTCGAACGCCAAGGCCGCCCAGAGCCAACGGCGTCGCTGGGAAGGCGGTCGATTGCAGCTCATCCGATCGCGCACTTGGCCGCTGTTGCGCAATGCGGTCACGCGTCGCGATCCGATCACCCTGGACTTGGCATTCGATCTGATGGTTTTGCCGCTGTCCTACGTGACGTTGAACGTACTGGCGCTGACCTTCGTCGCAGGCATCCTCCGGAGCCTGGAGGGGTCTGCCGGCACGGTCTATGTCCCGGTGGCGGCCGCCTGCGGAGCCTCGATCGCGTTGTACGTTCTGCGCGGGTGGCAGCTGAGCGGAACCGGCGTCCGCGGTTTGCGCGATCTCGCCTGCGCTCCGTTCTTTCTCGCCTGGAAGGTTGCCTCGATGGTGACCCGTCCGAGATCCGCCGGATGGGTCAAGACGGATCGCGAACGGCATTGATCCCCGTGAACGCAACCGGACACCATGGCTCTCGGGCGCGGTAGGGCGCTCATCCGGCTGCTCGCGAGCGCTGTGGTCATGCAGGCGCTCGTGTCGGGCGCCAACCTGCTGGTCGGCCTGATCCTGATCCGTCGCACCAGCGACCTGCACTATGGCCTCTACGTCCTCGTCTTCAATGCGTTCTCCCTGGCGAGCATGCTGCAAGCGACGTTCATCCAGCCGCAGCTCGTCGTGCGGATGACGCGCGGGGACGCGGCCGATCGAGCGGATCTGATCGGAGGAGTCTATCGGGACCAACGTCGTCTCTGGCCGCTCCTTTCGGGCGTGGCGTTGACGGTGTCGTTCCTTCTGTGGAGTTTCGGCCTCGTGAGCCCCGTCGCAGCGACGGTGCTCGCCGCCGCCGGTATTGCGATCCCTTTCACGCTGTACCGCGAGTTCTTCCGCATGGTCCTGCTCGGGCTGCGCCAACCCGTCGCCGTGCTCAAGGCCGATTGCGTCTACGCGATCTGTCTGCTCGGCGGCGCGTATCTTGCCACCCGCACCACCGCACCGGCGCCGGTCGCCGTGGCGGGAATGGGCGCGGCCGCGCTGTGCGGCGGGGTGCTCGGGGCCCGCGCGTTGTGGCGCCGCGAACCGTGGAATGTGGCCGCAGCCCCGGGGATCCTTCGTACCTTCGCGCCGCTCGGCACCTGGGCAGCCGCGGGAGCCGGCGTCCATTGGATGTTCAGTCAGGGCTACAACTATCTCGTCGCGGGAATGCTGAGCGTTCCGGCCGTGGCCGCCATCGCGGCGACCCGCCTGACGATCATGCCCATCACCCTGGTATCGGCGGGACTCGGCACCATGATGTTACCGACCACGGCGGCCTGGATGCACTCCCACAGCGCGCACCGGGTGCTGCGACGGATGTTGCTGGCGGCCGCGGCGCTGCTCCTGGCCGCCTCGGCCTACCTCGTGTGCGTGTGGCTGCTGCGAGACTGGATATTCGTCAAGGTCCTGAGGAAGGACTTCGCCCAGCGAGACACCCTGCTCGGCCTGTGGTTCGCCGTCGCACTGGTCACGGTCCTGCGGGATCAACTGCAGTACCTGCTGACGGTGCGGGGCAGATTCCGCCTCATGAGCACGATCACGCTGGTCTGCGCGGTCTCGTCCATGGCGGTGAGCTACTTCGGAATTCTGCGTCTCGGTATCTTCGGCGCGCTCGCAGGCATCCTGGTGGGCGAGACCCTGAATGCGCTCGGTCTGATCGCACTGTCGATCCGGGAGGCCGGGCGAGCGGAGAATCCACACGGCCCCTCGGATGCGGCTCGGGTACCCTAACCGAGGAAACCGAGGTTCGTGACCGGGAAGTTCGCGAGATTCGGAAACACCGTGCCGAGATCGGCACTCCCGACCCCGAACCAGGCCGCCAAGGTCGCGGCGTACTGATCCGCCGAGGTCGTCGGCAACAACCGCCCCTGACCCATGTCATTGGCACCGCCCAGCGTCAGATCCGGCATCGTCCCGTAATAGCCGCCGACGACCGCGCCTCCCAAGACGAGATGGTGGTTGCCCCATCCGTGATCCGCGCCGTTTCCGTTCGAGGTCAACGTGCGGCCGAAATCCGACATGGTGAACAGCGTGACGTTGTTCTGCATGCCGATCTCTCCCATGGCATTCCAGAAGGCGTTCACGTACTGGCTGACGTAGCCGAGCAGCGTGCTCTGCGTGGCGAGCTGCCCGCTGTGCGTATCGAATCCGCCGATCTGGACGAAGAACAGCTGGCGGGTGTCACCGATCTGCGATTGCGCCTTGATGACGCGCGCCACTTCGTGCAATTGCTGACTCAAGCCCCAGTCGTTGGACTGCGCGGCAGGAAACACGGTCGTCAGATCGCCCACCGCACTCAGCGCATTGTTCACCAGCGTCACTTTGGACGCCGCGTTCTGGAAGATCGAGGAGGCGGTGCTGACCAGCAGGTTCGGATCGCTCGCAGCCTGCGTGAGCAACGCTTGCGTCGCCTGTTGCCGCAGCCCGTTGCGATAAAAGGAATTCCCGGCCGCATTGAGCGACGGGGCGCCCGACGTGCCCAGCGTGTACGGATTGGTCAATTGCCCTTGTTGCCAGGTGCTCGCGCCACCCACGGCGATGTTGAACGACAGGTTCGCGGCCATTCCCTTCGAGACGAACAGATCCGCGACCCTGCCACCCCAGCCGTACTGTTGCAGGGATTGGGGATACGCGGTTTGCCATTCCGTCGACTGGTTGTAATGCGAAAACAACTGGGGCGGTAGCGGGATCGAACCCGCCTTGGCCTGGGCGAGCGTCGTGGGCTGTACCAGGGGCCCGACGTTCGCGACCACCGCCGCTTTGCCGGAATTGAAGAGGGCCCGGAGCTCCGGGCAGCTCGGATGAATCCCGTAGGTGACGCCATTGCCGGCCGTGCCGTTGAGCGGCAGCACGCTCGAGGACGACAGCGCGAGGTCGCCCCGCCCGGCGGCATACGTGGAGTAGGCCGAACCGGTCAGCGGAACGATGAGATTGTGTCCGTCGTTGCCGCCGTTCAGCATCAAACACACCAGCGCACGGTATCCCGACGGCCCCGTCGCCGACCGGGATTCTCGAGTGCCCGCCAGCGTGAAGACACTCGAGGTCGCGAGCGCGCCGGCGCTCATCTGCAGGAAATCTCGTCGGGACAGATCTTTTCTCATGATTCCGCTCTCAGCGCTGCACGGAGTATTGGGGTGAGGTGACGATCAACGAAGCGGCCTCGATCACCCGGTTCGCCGGCGAGGTCGCCGGAATGGAGGACACGTAATTCACCAGCGTATTGGTCATATCGGAGGACATCTGTCCGGGCATGAACACCAGGGCGAGTTGCGCGACCAGATTGGCCGGGTTGGAGGCCAACGCTTCCCATGCGGCCGTGTGAAGCACCATGTCGCCCGGTCCGGGCTGTCCTTGTCCGCCGACCGAGTCCACGCCGATCTCGGCGACACCCGCTGCGCTCTGAAACTTGTAGGCGGCGTACTGCAGGTCGTTCGCCGTCAGCACGATGGTGTACTCGTTGGTGATCTGAAACTCCGGCGTCATCAGATTCGCGGCGGCCAGCGGCCCGGCGCGCTCGTACGTCGGCGTGAAGAAATTGAACACGGTGGGACTCTGGAGCACGTCCTCACCGAAATCGCTCGCGGCGTTGCCGGTGATCTGGTCGTTCACCAGGCCATTGCTCTGGGAGGCGGAAAAGGCCCGCCACAATGCCGTGAGTCGCAGGGCCGGTTCGCGCAGCTTTCCCGCTCCCGGCGCCGTGCCGAGGGTGGTCGCCTCGGGATCCGTCAGAATCGCCTTCGCCACCGCGAGCAGGTTGCCGCGAACCCCGGTGCCGTCGTTCGCGAACACCGCCGACACGCGCGCGACGTATGCGGGCGATGGATTGCTGGTCACCAGCCGCTGGATCAGCTGCCTGACTATGAACGGCCCGGTATTCGGATGATTGAAGAGGGTGTCGAGCGCCACCTGCATGTCGGACACGCAGGTACCGCCGGCGGGAATCACTACGCCGCCGATGATGGTCTTGGCAGCGGTGTCGTGGTGCGCCGCATAGCAGGCCATCGGGTGCAGGTAATCGGGCTGATCATTCTGCCAGGCCTGGCTCGCCGATTGACTGCCGAGCGCCGAACCCCATCCCGTAAATACGTGCGCGAGGCTGGTGACTTCCGCTTGTGAGTAGGTGGGAATCGGGTTGCCGTTCGCATCGAGCTTTTGCGTGCCATCGGCATTGAGCTGCCACAGGCCGACGGTGAACAGCTGCATGACCTCGCGGGCATAGTTCTCGTCCGGTTGGACCCCACTAGTGGGATTCGGCACGTCGTTCTTGTAGAAGGTCAGGTACTCGCCCATCTCGGGCGAGGTGGAGACAGCGGTCAGCAGCGTACGGAAGTTACCGAGCGCATTCGCGGCGATCTGATCGTAGTAATACGCCAGACCCTGTCCCTGGGTGTACAGGAAATTGTTGACCGATGAGGTCACGAAGATCTCCGAGAGCGCGAAGGCCATGCGCTGTCGCAACTGATCCCCGCCGTTGACGGCGTTGTACCACCACGAGGGCGTCTCGCTCGCATTCCAGGCAGGGATCTGCGGCAGCTGCAGACTGACCGGCGCTGCGGCTTGAGCCGCGAACCAAGCATCGAAGGACTCCCCGGCGGCTGTGTTCAGATCGTTGAGCGAGGCGCCCATGGTGCCCTGCATCAGCAGGCGTGCCGCCGCCGCCTGGCCCATGGGCTGGGTCGCACCCGCCCCGGCGATGGACACGGTGGCCGAAGAAGGCGTGCCGAGGGCGCCCGTGGACGGATTCGACAGAGTGACCGCGAACGACTTGAATCCGGAGAAGCCGGACTCGCTGATCAGGGATACGGCGAAAGACTTGGCCGCGCCATCGCCGGCCGCCCAGGTGAGCATGCCGCTGGCCTTGGCATAGTCGGTACCGGCGACCGCCGTGCCGTCGGAGGTCGCATAGTTCACGCTCAGCGCCGCGCTGGTGTCACCGGATCGCTGGACGGTCACTACAACGGAACCCGCTGTTTGCGCGACGGTGTAGCTCGTCGCCGCGAAGTCGACGCTTGCCGCCGACGTGCTCGAGCCACCGCTGCTGCTGGAACCCCCGCTGCTGGAAGAACCGCCGCTGCTGGAACCGCCGCCGCTGGAACCGCCGCCCGTGGAGCCCGTCGAGCCGGTCCCTCCGCTCGAGCCACCGCCACTCGGAGTGCTCGACGACGAACCCGATGAACCGGCCGGATTGGTCCCGGACGCCGCGGTCGCGCTCGCGGTACCCGCTGCGCTCGTAACGATGGCGTCGGATCCCGTGCCGCACCCGGCCAATGCGGCAGCAACGATTGCCGTGATGATCGATGCAGTTTTCACTACGAGCTCCAGGATGGAATGTCGCTGATCGCGTTGTTCGCCGGAGTCACCCGGCTGGCCAGTCGCGGCTCGACATAAGGCATTTGCGACTGTGACGCAGTAATAGGTGCCGGGCGCGCGGCCCGCAACATGTCGCCTATTGGCGACCCAAACGGGGCTTGAAAATTAGGGGAATTGCCGATCGCCGAGCTGCATCCACGCGAGGCCGTCGATGGGGTTCGCAAGGAACTGCATCACGGATCGCACGGTGGCGATCGTGCGCTCCCACGCACTTTCCTGGGTGGGTACGATCGCGACGTCAGCGCACGAAATTCGACAGCAGTTTCACGTAGCCCGATTGGTAATAGATGCCGGGCTCATTGACGACGTAGGAGTTCTCGGGCGCATTGCCATTCCAGTCGCGATAGGACTTCTGTGCGGGCTGGCCCGACGGTGGCGCCATCGACGCGGGCACGCCGGCGGCTCCGGCGTTGGCGACCGGACCTCCGGGGACGTATCCCGGAGCGGGCCCACAAGCCGAGGTCAGCGCGTCACTCCATTTGCTCCCCGGCCAGAACCAGACATGGAACAGTTCGTTCACGGAATCCGTCGCACCGTAGGCATACATGTTCGTCAGATACACCTTGCCGAACGGATTGACGCCGTGGAAGTAGTGCAGGATCTCCAACGCGCGGTCGCGCAGCCTTGGCGGCTCCGCCGCTGCGGCGCCATACCGGATGGCGTCCATGTTAGAGTTGCCGTAGGCCGCGCGCGGATTGTTGCTGCCCCAGTGGTATTGCGGTTCATGCATGAAACTTCGATACAAATCATCGCGTGCATCGAAGCCGTAGACGTGATTTCCCGCGGCCACGTCGCGCCGCTTGTCCTCGATGAGGGTCGCTTGCAGCGCCCTGTCCGCCCCGGCGAGCCCCGTGTAGAAGAGTAGCGCCTCACCCTGCTCGGGGTTGTAACGCGTCCAACCGAAATCCCGATACGGCCGCGTAGCCTTGTAGTTCGCCTTGATGAAATCGTCGTAGGCGGAATCGCCGGTGATGGCGAACAGATACACCGCCGCGACCACCGCCTCTCCGTCCTGATCCTCGGCGCTCCAATCCGCCTTCCCGGCATGCACGACTTGGGAATCGCATGCCGTCTGCTTCGCCGGCGCCGATCGATAGTTCCGCCACGCGGCGGCAGCCCGGCGACGCAGGTCGGCCGCCTCGGCCTCGAGAGCCGGGAAGCGCGCGAATACGAAAGAGGCGTGCGCCAGCATGCCGGCCAGCGCGATCGTCGAGGAGGTGCAGCTGGGCACGTAGAAGCGCGCGCTCTTGTCGGTGCTCGGAGGACTTGCGGCGGCGTACACGATGCTCCCCACCTTGAGCGCTGCGCTTCCGTCGTCGAATTGCATCCGCTTGAGCCAATCGGTCTCCCATTTGACCTCATCGAGGAGATCGGGAATTCCGTTGCCGGATTCCGGAATCCCGAAATCGTCGGTGAACGCCTGAGAATTTTCCTGATACGCGGTGAGCAGCTGATGGACCGGTTGCGCCGCAAAGGTCACGTACTTGTTGGTGTCGCCGGCATCGAACCAACCGCCGCTCAGGTTCCGGACCTTGGCGGAATTCGCGCGATCCGTGACGTCGCGTGCGCCGACGTCCTGATCCGGCCTCAGGTAAGCCGGCTCGTCCGTCCAACAGGATTGCGCCTGCGGCTGGTGTTTTCCGTAGCCGCTGCGCTGATAGAAATACATCCGCACCGCCGCACGAAGTGCGTCGGAGTAGACCCGATCGTCGATGCGGAACGTGGGTGAGCGCCGGTTCCTGGCGACGTCGTAGACGAAGTACTTGCCGGGCGCGTCGACGACGGAGAAGTCGAACCACCATCCGGCATCGCCCGACGACGCCTCCACGGCGCCACCGCCCCATGCGGACAATTTGCCGGAAAACACCGCGGCTCCGTCATCCGCCCGCCGCACCTGATATTCCGCGCCGGGCGCGAACCGATCCTTCGAGTCGTACCCCACGTGCGGATCCCTGACGACCGCGACCTTCGGGTCCCCGGGCCGGTAGCCGAATTGGTCCACGAGCAAATGGTGGTCGAAAGGTGTGGCGAGACTGGCGGCGCCGGCGCTCGGGTTCACCGGGCGGTCTTGGGCGCGTGAATCGGAGCTTCCGCAGCCGCACGTCCCCAGCACGAGCAATCCCAGCAAGAAACAGCGCGGCAACATCACTGACGGTCCTTCGAGCCACCCGGAGGCGCGAACGCCCGGCCCATGCGGGATCTTGCGCCCACGCTCGCCGACGACGCAAGCCGGCCGACCGCAGGGACGTTCGCCGGCGAGAGCTCCCTGCCGATACGGCGCCAGACCTACTGCAGGGTGAGCACCGTCATGCTCCAGGGTGGGAGGGTCACGCTGACCGGCGCCGAGACGCTCCCCAGGGACTGCGAGACCGGTGCGGTCCACGTCCCCTTCTGCGAATCGTCGTATTGCGCCTTGCCATAGGTCACGGTGCTGGCAGTGAAGGAGGCTCGGGACGTGTTGGCAACCCCGACGGTGACGGTGACGCCGTTGTTCTCATCCAGGTTGAACAACATCACCGAGTAACCGGAAGCCTGACTCGCGCCGTAGGCGCGCACGTTGGCGAGCGAAGAGTTCACGGAGGTGCTTAGCATGGAGTTGCCCGGAAGGGCGAATCGGGCCGCGAGCTGTTCCGCATAGCCGCTGGGCAGCACCGTTCCGAACGGAATCGCCTGGGAGCTCGTCGCACAGCCGCCGGCGGACCACCCATCCGACACCTGCCCATACGAACCGAAATTCTGCCAACCGTACAGACCCGCGGCCACCGTGGCCGAGTCGCCTCCGCCATTGCACCCGGCGCCGATGGCCATGAACCAGGTGTTGACCACGACACCGTCGTTCAACATCTCGCCGAACGCCATGCCGGTGTACAGACCGTTGACGATCGACAGGCTCTGCTTGCCGGGATTCGTATACACCGAATTGAACTCGCCCATCATGATGGGCGTACTGGCGGACTTGCCCGCGGCGACCAGTTCGCTGCGCAACGTATTGATGGCGGAGGTCAGCGCCGCAGGAGCTTTGGTCAGCAGATAGCTGTCCGACTCCGCGCCCGGTGCCTGCAGATACTCGTGCAACTCCACGAAATCGAACTGCGCATTCTTCAGTACGATGTTGTCCCAGCTTGCGTTGTCCTCGACCAGCACACCAATCTTCGCCGTCGGATCCTGAGCCTTCATGAGTTGGTAATAGCCGCCGCTCGTCGCCGTGCCGACGGCTTTCGCGTAAGTGGTCGGATCGTTCTTGGCGGCGTGCAGGTCATATTCCCACGAACCGTATTCCTCGTTGCCGACGGTCCAATAATGCACGTTGTAGCCCTTCGCCACGACGTGCGCCACCCAGGCGGCGGCCTCGCTCGGGTCACCCCCGCCGGTGCAGGCCGCGTTCGAGCCGTAATTGACCGTGATCGCGACTTCGTCGTTGTTGGGGATCACGACGTCGTTCATGAAGTTGTCGAACGTGCTGTTGGGATTGACGTACGCCCCGCCGCAGGTCGTGTGGTTGCTCCAATGGTAGAGATCCGACAGAGAACCACCGGGCCAACGAACCACGTGCGACCCGGTCGCAGCCACCGCCGCGGAAATGCCGGGGATGGTCGCGTCGTACCAGGCACCCATGTTGGAACCGAACTGCGTGGCCACGATCGGTGCGAGCGTCTTCGACGCATCGACGGTCACCTGCCCAACGGTGCCCGCGGTGCCACCGGAGCTGGTACCACCGCTCGAGCCGGAGCTGCTACCGGAGCCGGATCCGCCGCTGCTACCGGAGCTCGATCCGCCACTGCTACCGGAGCTGGATCCGCCGCCCGAGGAGCTCGACCCGGTGGTGCCACTGGAGCCACCACCAGAGCTCGACGAGCTGGAGGAGCTTGACGAGCTCGAGGAGCTGGACGAACTCGATGAGCCGGATGAGCTAGAGCCTCCGCCCGACCCGGAGCTGCCGGTTGCGGAGGTGGTGGCGGAGGATCCGGTCGACGTCGAATTGCCTGACCCACCTGCCCCGCAAGCCGACAGAAATCCCGCCGAGGCCAACACCCCTACCAGCAGCATCACCGATCGCATAGTTCCTCTCCCGGTTCGAATCCGCGCGCGTGGCGCGGCCATTCCCATGGCCACTCACGTGGAACCGCTCACACGCGGATTGAATCCGGGTGGCGATTCGCCATAACACCATGCTGAGGCCGGGCAGGTTCGCGCGGCAAATCGTCTCCGAACGGCGACGAGCCACCACTTCGCGGAAGTACGGTAAAGATGCTTCGCACCGGCGGGAGATGGAAAATCGTGCGCCAGATCCGGAAGCAGAGATCAATTTACGTGATTCGGGTCACGCACCGCCGGAGAGAATTCTGCTGATTCGAACTGTCGAGCCGAGGGTGCGTTCGTAACCGTCCCCTCGAAACCGTGAACGTAGGCACTGAGATCTACGGCGTAGAGCTGCTCCCAACCCAACCCGCGAATGTGGATGAGACCCCGATCGAAATACGGATAGCGGTGACGACTCTCGGCATCGTCGACCGTCACCTCGGTGCCGCTCTCCGCGAACAGCCTTTGAAGCTGACCGTCGATCTCCTGCAATTTTCCCCGCTGGTCAAGCGCGTCCCAGAGCCTCGCCTGCATGGGCGCCCATACCAGATGCAAGGTAAACCCGTACTGGCGACTCAGCGCGCAGAATTCGCGCATGATTGCCTGCGCCTCGGGCCTCACGACATCGGATTCCTCGACTTTGCTGGTGAAAAGCGCCTCGTCGATCGAGGAATCCCGGAATTCATCGAGAACGGGCGATGCAGCCGGCGTCTCCGGGGCGATCCAGATGTCGTTGCCCGGGCGGCGCAACAGACTGAACAACGGCTCCCAGATCCTGGTGGTCACCGAAAGTGCCGCAGGACGCCACGAATAATCGACGTACCCCGGATAATTGCTCCGTAGGAACGCCTTCTCGTCCGGACGGGTGAATACGCTCCCGACGTAATATTCGAACATCGACTTGTCCATCGGATACGTGAAAACGCCGCGCGAGGCCGCAATCACGACGTGTCGGGGCCGGTGGCCGCTCTCGAGATAGCGTTTCAGCAGGAACAACGAACTGGGCAATCCCGCGAATGCATGGGTCGTCAGGTCTGCCACCTCACCGGGCTCCCCGATGCGATATTTGTGCGCAACGTTGTGGGTCACGCTGTCACCCAACAGGACTACGGGGTAGGACCGCCCGTCGTGCAGAACCGCATTGGCCAGATCGTCCACGTTGTGCCGATGCAGCGTAACTCCACCCAACGCAGCCGCAAGCGCCTCCGCAATCAACGCCAGAAACAACGCCGAAAGGGGCAATCGTTGCAGGAAGAATCTGGTCCAGGGGGACACGGCGGCGGTCTCCGTCAGTCAGGTCAGAATTGGAAATATAGGAACGTTCTCGGCTCGCCGAGCCAACCCAATGAGAGCCAGAGCATGCCCGCGCATACCATGGCGGTGCGATAGGAGGGTTTGATTGCGCCGGGATTCGCGACCGGATTCGGCAAGAGAAGCGACAGCGGACCGAGCAATACCAGCAACGAGACGAAGTGAGCGGTGAAATTCGCCGCTTGAAAGACGTCGAAGAAGGTCACCGGGAGCCCGAGCGTACGCGCAATCCCGTCGGCCCAGAGCGGCAGGACCAACGCCCGATCCGGCATGAACATCGACTTCAGGATGGCGTGCGCCTGCGCAAGACTGTCGGACCTGAAGTAGACCAACGTCACCAGGATGTTCAGCATCGTCAACAGCCAACCCAGCGGTTTCGGCAACGTCGGCATTTTCGCCTCCCGCCAGCCATGATTGATGAGCAAGCCGATGCCGTTGACCAGGCCGAAGACGATGAACGTCCAACCCGCACCGTGCCACAGCCCGGAAGCGAGGAACGTAATGAACGTGGGCAAGGCAATACAAAGCGCGAAGGCCGTCACCGGCCGAATCTGGCGATCCGCGACGAACCGGTGCGCCGCCAAGGCGAGGGGCGAGTAGCAATACATCGTGAAGAAGCGCGTCATCGTGATGTGCCAGCGCTTCCAATACTCGATCATGCTGGTGGCGGCGAAGGGGATGTTGAAGTTGAAGGGCAGAACGAACCCGAACATCAACCCGAGACCCACCGCCATGTCCGAGTACCCGGAGAAATCGAAGTACAATTGCAACGCGTAGCCGATCGCAGCGCTCCACGCCTCCAGGAACTGCAGGTGCAGAGGCCATTGGAACGCAGTGTCTACGAACTTGGCGAGGCTGTCCGCCAGGGCGACCTTTTTGAAAAGACCGTAGCAGAACAGCGCGAATCCGGGACCAAAGCTCGCGGCATTGATGATCCGCCCCGACGCCACTTCGCTCAGCTGACGGCCCATCTCCCGATGCAACACGATTGGGCCCGCGATCAGCTGTGGGAAGAACATCACGAACAGCATGTACTGCGGAAGCGGCGGAACATCCTCCTCGCCGTCAGATACATCCGTCAGATAGGTGATCTGCTGGAAGGTATGGAACGATATGCCGAGAGGGACGAATAGAGCCGCAAGGTGGAATTGCACCCCGGTGATGACGCCGAGATTCTCGAGAAAGAAATTGCGGTATTTGAAGTAACCGAGCAGCAGGAGATTGAAGGCGATTCCGACCCACAGCAGGGTGCGGCTCTGAGTTCGGCTCAGGCCCCGCGCGAAGGCGTAATTCACCAGGATCTGCGACAGCAGCAGCGCGAGATACTTGACGCTCCAGTAGCCGTAGAAGACTGTCGACGCGACGAGCAGGAACCAGATGCCGTAACGCCCGCCGGCGAATCGCCTTATCGAATGAAACAGGAGGAGCGAGATGGGCAGGAAAGCGAATACGAAAACCGGATCCGTAAAGAGCATTCATGTGCCTCTATCGGATTTGCGCGAACTCTTATTGACGGCCGCGAACAGATGGCTCGTCATCTCGCCGACGTTGCCGAGTCCGTTGATGTCGCGGGCCCGCAGGCGCACGTTGAGCCTTTTCTCGCAGGCCAGGATGATCTTGATCTGCTGAAGGCTGTCCCAGCCGGGGATGTCGGCCGCCGTCGTCGTGTCGGTCAGCACCAGGGAGTCGTTGCCGAAGACCGTGCGAAAGATGTCCTGCAGGATGCCTTGCACTTCGCCGCGCGTCAGTTCACTCATTATTTCAACCGCCTGTCGATGATGGTCATGTAATGTGGTTGCGGATCCGCGCCTTCGGCGGAGCGCCGCCACGGCGCGGATTCACCGGTACTCTCGAAGCCGAGTTGGCGAAGGATCGGCGGGAGGATGACGTTCTTCTCGGTGGGCGTATGCACGCATTCGATCATCGTGCAACCGTGGGAGCGTGCGTTCGTCCGAAGAGTCTCCAGCATCACGTTCTCGAGTCGCCGCCCGAAGACGCGACAGCTCATGACCCAATTGGCGACCCGTAGGATGCCGTTTCCCGGTACCGTCACCGCGATGGCGACGATGCCGTAATCCTGCAGGCGATCCGCCAGCCGAATCGCCACCACGTCGCGCGCACCGGCGAGTATTTCCGCCTCGGAGAAGATGGACAGATTCAGCTTGAATTGATTGGTTTTTCGGATGAGCTGAACTATCCGATCGACCGTACTGGCATCGACCGCCTCGACATGCGCCACTGGCTGCAATCCGCTGAGAAATCGATCCATGTCCGTCCCGGACTCGGCGGACGCCTCCTGCAGGGCTGCGATGGTGCGATAGGAGGCACCACGCCCGAGATCCTCACGCGTCAACGCGCGCAGAGGAAACGCCTTGGCGGAATCCAGCGCATGGACATAATGTGCCGGATCCTCCGGCATCTCAACGACCATCACCTCAGGCAACTCCGAGCGGACGAGACTTCGTTCGACCGGGTTGTCATCGACGAAAACCAGGCTGTCCAGGCCGAGATTGAGGGTGCGCGCGATGTGGCGCAAATTCGATGCCTTGTCCTCGAAATTCGCCACGAAACAGGCGATGTCCTCCTCCTTGAGAACCATGCCCGAATGCTCCCGGAACGGTGCTCGCGCCACCTCCTCGCGATTCTTGGAGCAAACCGCCAAGATGACCCCGCGGCCGGCGAGCTGGCGAACGTATTTCTGGAAATTCGCGAATGCCTCGCCATCTGCGGTTTCCTGGCCGAGTTCGATGCCTTGCAGACCATCGTCTCCGACGACACCGCCCCACAGGGTATTGTCGAGATCCAGCACCAACACCTTCCTGGCACGTCCCAGTAGACCGGCGAGTGCCGCAACCAGGGTGTGTGCGATCTCCGGCAGTGCATCCATGGAGTACGGCTGTTTGCACAGATGATAGAGACGCTGGTCCAACCATTTCGCCGCGCCTACCCGGAATTGAAGCGCCTCGGCATCGACGATCGCCGTGGTCGCCGGCAGGCGGGAAGCGAGTTGCTGGTTGATCGATCTGACGTGCCAGCCTAGGCCACCGGGCGCAAGGCCGTCCTGCTCGTCCAGGATTCGGTGCGGCGGCATGTCGAACCCCATGACCACCGTCGGAACGCGGCTGCGCTCGATGAGCGATATCCAAAAATCGGCCTCGCGTTGCACCAATGCACGCGCCTCCTCGGCGGTCGACCCGATTGGCGGCGGAAACTGGATGTCGCGGTGATCGAGGATCAGAAAGCAGGCGTCACAGTTCTCGGGGCCGAGATCGACATCGCCAAGCAGACCCCGCACCAGTCCACCGTATTGACCGGCATTGACGGAAGCTCCAAAACCGCTGCGCAAAAGCATCAGCTTCAGGTGGTCCGCCAGATAATCCGTGGTGACATTGCCGAGCACGCGTACCCGAAGCGGCTTCAATCCGTCCACCGCCAAGAGATCCATTCGCTTGAGGGCCGCTACGATCGGGTCGACTTCCCCCTCATGAGCGCCCGGCACTCGCAGTCCCAGCGCAGCTTGAATCCACTTGTTCAATTCCGAGGAACCCGTCGCCATGCCGTACACCTGAGAGACGCCGCAACACCATGCAAGTAGTTTCTGCCATTATTGTGAAGGGTGGAGGACACGCGAGCCCTCGTCCCCGATCCCGAGAACGCCCAGGACAGGCGCCGCTCCGAGTCGACACCCCGTGCTACTCAAGAAACAATCGCCGACGCAATGATGCATGGAATGGAAGCGATTGTCGGATTTAACAGCGTTGCCGTGCCCGTGGCACCGGCCTGCAATGAAGAATCGGGCGCAATACTAGGGAATCGACGGCAGATTGTCTATGACCCCGTAGGTGCCGCACGACCACAATTCGTCAAGGTCACCAATATCTTATGTCACGCACACGAGACCTATTCACCGGCATTCAGTACCTACGCGGCGTCGCCGCGCTGATGGTCGCCTTTCTCCATCTGCCCGTGCAGCTTCCCGCGTACGCGCCCTTCTTTCTCACGAATCGGATCTTTGACACCGAGCGACTGAAAGCCGGCGTGGACGTCTTCTTCGTCATCAGCGGCTTCATCATGTACGTCACCAGTCGTGAGTCGCGGCCTTGGGATTTCGCGATCCGTCGGATCATCCGGATCGTTCCACTCTACTGGTCCTTGACCGGCCTGCTCGTCGTCGTCGCCGTGGCACGACCGGCGCTGTTTCACAGCACCGCGGTCTCAGGGGAATATATCTTCAAAAGCCTGTTATTCATCCCCTATTCCAATCCGACTCAAGGTGGGCACCTTGCACCCATCCTGGTGCCCGGATGGACACTGAATTTCGAGATGTTTTTCTATGCCGTATTCACACTCATCTTATTCTTTCCCGCAAGATTCCATCTTGCGCTTTCCGGATGTGTTTTTCTGCTCGTTCTGGCGGTAGAGCGAGCGCTGGCCGCGACGATTGGCCTGTCCCCGTTGTCGTTCTACGACAATCCGCAGATCCTCGAGTTTTGGACGGGGATGCTGATCGGATACACGCAGGTGCATCGACCCATCCGTCTGCCGGGAGAAGCATGCTGGCTCCTCATCCTGGGCGGGTTCTTTCTTTTAACCGCAAGCTACAACCTGCTGCCTCCAACGCTGCTCTTTCTCAAGGACTCGATCTGGAGCTATCTGATTCCGGCGACCACGATCGTCCTTGGTGTCGTGGCGCTGGAGAACACCCGCCGCATTCGTGCATACGCATTCCCGCTGCTGATCGGCGACGCTTCGTACTCTATTTATCTGAGCCACGTATTCGCTCTCGGCGTCGTGCGCAGCCTTTGGACGCGACTGCCCGTTTATCGGATCGACTCGACTCACGCCGCGGAGTTTCTGGTGGTCGGAATGCTCTCGGTGGTAGCCGTTGGAGTACTCATCTTTCGGGCGGTGGAAAAACCGATGCTGACGCGGTTACAGTCGTGGTATCGGAACTTCGTCCTCGCTACACATAGGATGCGCGTCGTCAATTGACTTCCAGGCAAGCCCTACCCGCTCGACCCCTCAAGGTTCCGGCCGCTCAACGGTGGGTCGCGGACCAGCGCCTCGAGAAGGTGACCGTGTCGATCATCTGGATGCTCCTGATCCTAATGACCGTCCCGAAGGACTTCGTCAGCCTGGTGGCCAATCCGCCGGCCCCCGCGCTGTCGAAGGCCGGCGCGCTGATCAACTCGGGACTTTGGGTGGCACTGCTGGCCGTCGCGAGCTCCGTCGTACTGTGGCGACTGCGGGTCGCACTGCTCCTAGTGCGGCAGATGAACCTCATGTTCCTGCTGTTCTTCGCGCTCGTGTTCGCCAGCATCCTGTGGTCCGCGGCGCCCGGCATCACCATTGACCGGTTTCGCCGGATTCTCAGCATACTCATGTGTTGCCTCGCCGTGATGGTGGTCGGGTGGCATCCGCGTCGTTTCCAGGAACTCTTGCGCCCGATCGTCACTTTCCTGTTGGCAGGATCGATCATCTACGGGATCCTGTTCCCGCAGCTTGCCATCCACCAGTCCGTACAGATTGAATTGAAGGGTGCCTGGCACGGACTCACGTTCCAGAAGAACATCCTCGGGGGCCTCGCGACCTACGGAGTCATCCTGTGGTTCCACGCGTGGCTGGGAAGGGAGACGACCTTGGCCAAGGTGGCCTTCGGGCTCGCGGTATCCGTCGCATGCCTCGTCCTGTCGCACAGTTCGACCTCGCTGTTGACCACCGCCTTCTCTGTGATTTTCCTTTTATTCAGCCTCCGCTCGCCGCCTAACATGCGGCGGTTCACGCCCTACCTCGTCGCGTTGTTCGTGTTGCTGGTCGCGGCATACTCCTGCGCCGCGTTGGGTCTCGTTCCGGCGCTCAAGTCGCTACTCGACCCCATTACGGCAGTGACCGGCAAGAACGCCGCCGACGCGAGCGGAAGGGCTCCGATCTGGGCTTTGATCAAGGCGGAAATCGCCCGGCATCCGTATCTCGGCATCGGCTACGGGGCCTATTGGACCGGCCCGGTGCCGGGCACGCCATCTTACGTTTTCGTAACAGCGATCTACTTCTACGCCGGCTCAGCCCACAACGGCTATCTGGAAGTGACGAACGACCTTGGATTCGTGGGGCTTGCGGTACTGATCGGCTACGTCGTGAACTACGTCAAGCAATCGCTGGCGATATGGCGAATCGACCGGCCGGAGGCGGCCTTATTCCTCGTGCTCCTATTCCAACAGGGTCTCGAGAATCTCTCCGAAGCGGAGTGGTTGCAGGGTACTGCGATGAATTTCGTCATCCTGACGCTCGCGACCTGCGCAATGGCTCGCGGACTGTTGAATCAACGTCTCGCCGTATCCCGTGTGGCGTCGTGACGGCGTCCCTGAGGTAGGCGCGGGCGGACACCAATTCAGCGCCCATATTCGCAAACCAAGCCGCCGGCCGTTGACAAGGGAACTCGATTTCGGATGCAATCCACAGGAGGGGGCAGCCGTCGACGCTTAATCACACCCCTACCCACCCGGCTTCCATCTCGAATCAATCATGGATCAAGCATTACCAGCGAGCGATCGGCGCTCCGGCTCAATGACTTTGCCCAGCTACTGCGCGGCGTCGATCCTGCTCTTTCTCGGGTTGATGGGTGCCTTCAAGTCGATCGAGATCGGCACGGAACTGAGTTGCTGGGCGGGTGGATACTCGATGGACGCGTGGCTCGCCTACTGCAATTCCAAGCGGTACGGGGTCTACGACGTCGAAGCGGTTTGGCACCGGATCGAATCGGAAGTGGCGTCGCGGATCGAGTCGGCTCGCGTGCTGACGTTGAGCGACAGCCACCTGCAGAGCGCATTGTCCCTCGGCGGCGCCGGCGCGTGGTTCGCGGCACATGGATATCCCGCCTACTTCCTCGGTTTGCCGACCGCCGAGAGCGGATTCGGCGAGCGATTGATCGACAACTTCCACCCGCATCCCCGAGTGCTGATCCTGGATGCGAGCCCCTATTTCACGGGCGACTTCGGCGCCTTCGAACGCGGCATCTTCGAGGACCCCGCCGCCTCGCGCGCCGCGGTCGCGGCGCTCGCGGCCTTCCAGGCGCGGCACCACGACTTCTGCGAGTCATTTCCATGGGCCTGCGGGCATACGTTCGCCTACTTTCGCTCGCGCGTCGACGGGCACTGGATCTTCCCGGCTCCCTCGAACGACATCTGGATCGGTGCGAATGACGTTCCCAACGACGACCGGCGCTTTCCCGTGGGCAAGATGCGGAACGAACTGTCACCGCTCTATCCGAAGTACCTCGAAGCCGCCCGCCGGCTCGTGTCCAAGGTGAATTTGCCGCCACGCTGCATCGTGATCACCAACGTTCCCGCCGAGCAGGATCTTCCAGATTTGGCGGAATATGTGGGGCAGGGACTCGGGGCGACGGTGATCGTTCCCCGGGTTCAGGGTCTGGCGACCTTCGACCGGGCACACCTCACGCCGGAGAGTTCGACTCGCTGGAGCCAGGCTTTCCTTGCGGAACTGGAACCCGTGCTGCACGAATGCGGCGCGGGCGACGATTCGACCGGCCGAAGCAACGAGGGTCTTTAGACTATGCGCGTCCTGGACATGCTCTGGCTCAGCCCACCGCCAGCCAACCTCAGTACGGAGCTGCGCGCGCTCGCGGCCGCACCGACCCCCCCATGGAGCGACCTCGTGCGTTTGGCGAATACGCGCCTCGATTTCGTTCAGACGAATCGACTGGACAAGGCGCTCGCCCGCGCCTCGACCGAGGCTGCGGCCGGTGGTGCCTGGCGCAGCCTGAACCTCGCGGTTCTGGGATCCTCGACCGTCGACCATCTGCTTCCGGCGCTGCGGGTGGCCGCCTTGCGCCGGAATCTGCACGTACGAACCCTCGTCGGCGACTACGGCATGTACCGGCAATCCATCCAGGACCCGGATTCGGCCCTGTGGGCGTTTCGTCCGGACGTGCTGCTACTCGCCTTTGATGCGACTCACCTCTTCGGACGTCACGATCCGGGGCTGGGGGCGGCGGAGGCCGAGGCGCTGCTGGACTCCGTGACCGGCCGCATCACGGCGCTCTGGGAACAGGCGCGTGCGCGCATGACCGGTCAAATCATCCAGCAGACGGTGCTGCCGGTTTTCCACACGCTGATCGGCTCGAACGAGCATCGGCTGCCCGGGTCGGTCGCCACGCTGGTTTCCCGCCTCAACCGTCGCCTGGTCGAGGCGGCTGCCCAATCGGGCGTGGACATTCTCGATTTGGACGCTGCGGTGCTGCGCGACGGGCTGGCGGCCTGGCATGACCCGGTGCTCTGGCATCGCGGCAAGCAGGAAATCTCGCCGCTGGCGACGCCGGCCTACGGCGACCTGGTGATGCGGTTGGTCGCAGCCCAGCAGGGGCGTTCGGCGAAGTGCCTCGTGCTGGATCTCGACAACACTCTGTGGGGCGGCGTCATCGGCGACGACGGCCTCGAAGGTCTGCGCCTGGGCCAGGGCAGTGCCCTCGGCGAGGCTTACGTTGCCTTTCAGAGCCATGTGCGCGCGCTCGCGCAGCGGGGCGTGATCCTGGCGGTGTGCTCCAAGAACGATCTCGAGAACGCCCGCTCACCGTTCGAAAAGCATCCGGACATGGTTCTGAAACTCGACGACATCGCCTGTTTCGTCGCCAACTGGAACGACAAGGCGGCCAATATCCGGCAGATCGCGGAGCGCCTGAACATCGGCATCGATGCGCTCGTGTTCGTGGATGACAATCCCTTCGAACGCAACATCGTGCGACGCGAGCTCCCGTCGGTCTGCGTTCCCGAAATGCCCGAGGATCCAGCCCTGTACGCGCAATGTCTCGCCGATGCCGGCTACTTCGAGGCGCTGCGCCTGACCCAGGAGGACCTCGAACGGGGGGGACAGTATCGAGCGAATCTTGCGCGAGAAGACCTGCGCGCCTCGCATACCGATCTGGAGGGCTATCTCAAGAGTTTGGCCATGGAACTGCGCTGGCAACCGTTCGACCGGCTCGGGTTACAGCGCGTCGTCCAGCTGATCAACAAGACCAATCAATTCAATCTGACGACGAGGCGTTACACGGAAAACGACGTTCTCGCGATCATGCACACACCGGGCGCGCTCACTCTGCAGTTGCGTCTCCTCGATGCCTTCGGCGACAACGGAATCATCGGCATCGTGATCGGCAAGCCGGAAGGCCCGGTGATCCGGCTGGATACCTGGCTCATGAGTTGCCGGGTGCTCGGACGACAGGTCGAGGAGGCGACGATGAACCTCGTCGCCGCCGAGGCGGTGCGGCTCGGTGCGACGCGGCTGCTCGGCGAATATCTGCCGACGAAGAAGAACGGGATGGTGCGCGACCACTACAGGAACCTCGGCTTCGCGGAGATCGAAGCGCGCGAGGACGGCGCCACCGTCTGGTCGCTCGACCTGACGCAATTCCGGCCGTTCGACACATTCATACGACTCACCAGGAGCGACACGTGACCAAAGACGAGGTATTTTCGGAGGTTCGGGACATCATTGCCGACGTGCTCGAACAGCCCGACCTGAAGCTGGATGCGGGCACCCGGGCCGATGACGTCGATGGCTGGGACTCGTTCAATCACATCAACATCGTCGTCGCCGTCGAATCCCGCTTCAAGATCAAGATCAACACGGCGGAGATCGAGGAATTGCGCAACGTCGGCGAACTGGTCGATCTGGTGGAGCGCAAGGTCAACAAATCGAAATCCAGCTGAACGGTCTTTCCGCCGCATGCTTTTCAATTCGAACGTATTCGTCTTCGGCTTCCTGCCGATAGCGATTCTCGGGTTCTATCTGCTCGCTTGGCGGGGCACCCCGGCGGCGAAGGTTTGGCTGTGCGCCGCATCCTTCGTGTTCTACGGCTGGTGGAACCCGGCGTTCCTGGTACTCCTGGCGGGCTCGATCGCGTTCAACTACTCCCTCAGTCTTTTGGTCAAGGACGTCGACTCCGATCCGGGACCCGCGCAGTCATTGCTGCTCGCCGGCGGCGTGGCCGCGAACCTCGCGCTTCTGTTCTATTACAAATACCTCTTTCCGCTGCTCGGGTTTCTGCATCACCTCGGTTGGACGGCGACCGATCCGGGCTCCGTGATCCTCCCGATCGGCATCTCGTTCTTCACGTTCACGCAGATCGGGTACCTGGTGGACTGCCGGCAGGGATTGGTCAAGGAGCGCGGTCTGCTCAATTACCTCCTCTTCGTGACGTTCTTCCCGCACCTGATCGCCGGACCCATTCTGCACCATCGGGAAATCATGCCGCAGTTCGCCGATTCGGCGACCTATCGATTCAAGGCGGCCAACCTTGCGAGCGGCGTCACGCTGTTCGCCTTCGGTCTCGCGAAGAAGGTGCTGCTGGCCGACCGGATCGCCCCATGGGCGGAACAGGGCTTCGGGCATGCCGCCGGCATGCCATTCGTCCAATCGTGGTCGGTGTGTCTCGCGTATTCGATGCAGTTGTACTTCGACTTCTCGGGCTACTCCGACATGGCAATCGGCCTCGGAATCATGTTCGGAGTGCGACTCCCGCTCAATTTCAACTCCCCCTACAAGTCGTCTTCCGTGATCGAGTTCTGGCAGCGCTGGCACATGACGCTGACGCGGTACCTGACGCTGCTGCTTTATAATCCAATGTCGCTCGCCGTCAATCGATGGCGCCAGTCGAGAGGCCTGCCGACGGGCCGCCAGGCCGCCGCGACCCTGGCGGGATTCGGCTCCATGCTCGCCTTTCCGACGATCACGACCATGCTGATCGCCGGGGTCTGGCACGGCGCAGGCTTCCAATTCATCATTTATGGCCTGCTCTTCGGCACGTACCTGTGCGTGAATCACGCGTGGCGAATCTGGTTTCCGCCGGCGTCCCGACAGGTGGCGCGATCAACCACAGGTGGCCTCTGGCAGGCCTTCTGGCCGGTGGCGCTGACCTATCTCGCGGTTCTGGTCACACAGGTCTTCTTTCGCGCCGACGACGCGTCTGATGCGGTGCAGTTGGTCGCGGGCATGGCCGGCATGCACGGCAGCGGCCTGCCCTTCGCGATTCCGCTAAACGACTTGAGGTTTTTCGGCCCCACCGGGCCCTGGCTGCTCGATCACGGCTGGATCAGGGTGGCGGCACGCGAGATCTACAACACGATGACGCTGCCCCTCGCGAAGAATCTCACGCTCGCGCTATGTCTGGCGGCGATCGCCTTCGCCGCCCCGAACGTCTATCAGATCATGGGAGACTGGTCCCCGGCGCTGAACAAGGTCAAGGCGAGTACCACGTGGTCCCTGCGCTGGGCACCGACGTGGCCCTGGGCCATCCTGACCGGGGGTCTGCTGTTCGCTGCCTGCCTGCGATTCGACCATCCGGCGCGCTTTCTGTATTTCCAGTTTTGAGCGGAGACGCGCGAGTGAGGTCGGAGACCCCGATCCTTGTCAAATGTGTCAACGCAACGACAGTCGCTAACGTCCGGTTCGCTCGCTAGAATCGCGCCGGTGAAAATCACGAGCCCGCCGCGGATCAGCGTTTGCATCCCGACGTTCCGGCGCAATGACCGGCTGCGGGCCGTACTCGACGATCTGGCGAAACAGCACCGCGCGCCGGACCAGGTCGTCGTGGTCGATAACGAACCGAACGGCGGGAGCCGGACTGTCATCGAGGCGTTTCGGGCGACCCGCCCCCCGTTCCCGATCGACTACGCGATTCAGCCGGAACCGAACATCGCGATCACTCGCAACAGGACCGTGGAACTCGCGACGGGCGACTGGCTCGCCTTCGTCGACGACGACGAGCGTGCGCCCCCCGACTGGCTGGATCGGCTTTTCGAGGCCGCCGTGCTGAACCACGCGGATGGCGTATTGGCACCCGTCGAGCCGCAGGTCCCGGAAACCGCTCCGCGATGGATCCGGCGGGGCAAGTTCTACGATTTCCCCCACCAGCCCGAAGGCGCGGAGGTGCCGCTCAACTGCATGCGCTTCGGCAACGTGCTGCTTCGCACCGAAATGCTGCGGGCGGAGCCGGGCCCTTTCGATCCGGCCTGTGGCCTGATGGCCGGCGAGGACGTTGACCTGCTGGTTCGCTTGGCGCGCAAGGGGGCGAGAATCGTATGGACCGAGCGCGCGCCCGTTTACGAGCCGATCGAGTCGAAGCGGCTGTCGTTGCGCTGGCTGTTGCTGCGCGGTCTAAGCGGCGGGCAGTCTTTCGCCCGCTACACGTTGCAAGGAGGATTTCGTCCGATCAGCCTGGGCGGTCGAATCGCGTTCGTCCTGCGTTCCGTGCTGCAGATGTTCGTCGCTCTCGGGTTGGCGCTGCCGGCCGCCATGGCCGGCCGGCACCGCGGCGCAGCATGGCTGGTCAAGGCCTGTGCCAACTTCGGCAAGATCACGGTATTGTGGGGGTGGCGTTATCGCGCCTACGCGCGACGCGGCTGAACCATTGGGTCGGGCGCGGTTCTGCCCCGGGAGGTGTCGGGTGAAGCTCGTTTCGCGACCCATTTGGATGGCGCTGACCCTCGTGGCGGTGGGACCGGTCCTGCAGCTGCAGGGCTGCGGCGGGCACGGCGATACGAATGGGCCCGTCACGGTCAACCCGGCGCCCTCCCTCGCCGCGATCGCGCCGATGGGCGCCGTCGCGGGTGCTGCAGCACTCACGCTCACCGCCACCGGGGCGGATTTCACCGTCGATTCGACGGTCGACTGGAACGGTGTGCCGCTCGCCACGAGCTACGTCAGCGCCACGCAGCTCACGGCTCTCGTGCCCGGGACGGATCTTGCGACCCCGGGGGCGGCAAACGTCTCGGTGGTCACCCCCTCTCCCGGCGGCGGCACCTCGACCGTGCAGGCATTCACGATCACCGCCACCAATCCGGTGCCGTCGGTCGGCTCCATCGTGCCGTCGAATGCGGCCGCGGGCAGCCCGCAGTTGACCCTGACGGTGAATGGCAGCGATTTCGTCACCACCTCGATCGTCGACTGGAACGGCGCGCCGCTCACGACAACCTTCGTCAGCGCCTCGCAGCTGACGGCGGTGGTGCCGGTCTCGAATCTGGCCAATGCGGGCCCAGTGAACGTCACCGTGGTGACCCCGGCTCCCGGCGGCGGCACATCGAGCGGGCAGGCATTCACGATCACATCCACCAATCCGGTGCCGGTGCTCGCATCGATATCGCCGGCGAGCGCCGCGCAAGGCAGCCCGTCCTTCACCTTGACGGCGAATGGCGGGAACTTCGCCGCCTCGTCCACCCTTGCCTGGAACGGCGCACCGCTGCAGACCACATTCGTCAGCGCCATGCAACTGACGGCCGTGGTGCCCGCCTCGAACCTGACGAACGTGGGGTCCGTCAACGTGACGGTCGTGACCCCGTCCCCGGGCGGCGGCATCAGCGGCGCGCAGAGCTTCTCGGTCACCGTCACCAATCCCGTGCCGACGGTGACGGGGCTCTCGCCGGCGAGCGTCGCGCAAGGCGCCGCCGCATTTCCCATGAAGGTCAGCGGCACGAACTTCGTTGCCGCCTCAACCGTCGATTGGAATGGCACGCCCCTCGCGACCAGCTTCCTCGGCGCCTCGCAGCTGACCGCCATGGTGCCGGCATCGGATCTCGTCACGCCCGCCACCGCCGACGTCACGGTGGTCAATCCGGCACCGGGTGGCGGTACCTCGGCAGGTCAGACGTTCACCGTCACGGCGAGCAATCCCGCGCCGACTTTGACCTCGCTCTCCCCGACGAGCGCAGTCCAGGGCGGCGGCCCGCTTACGGTGACCGCGAACGGCGGCAATTTCGTCGCCGCCTCGACCATCGACTGGAACGGTACACCGCTCGCCACGACCTATGTCAGTGCGTCGCAGCTCACCGCGCTCATTCCCGCGTCCGATCTGGCTACCGCCGGCAGTGCCAGCGTCACCGTCGCGAATCCGACGCCGGGAGGCGGGACCAGCAGCGGGCTGCCGTTTGCGGTGAATTCGAGCAGCCCCAACGGCGCGTACCTGCGTCAATCCGCGCAATACATCGGTTATCCGAATGCGAGCAGCACGGATTGGACCGTGACCTTGCAGAACGTGCAGGCGGGCAGCACGATCTACGTCGTAGGGACGTGGCCAAACGCGTTCAGCAGCTACCCGACCATGGCGGTCACCGACGGGACCAACAGCTACACGTTGCTCGATCGCCACGACGACCTCACGAACTTCGCGCAAGGAGTCATGGGCACGCAGTCGATGGGGCACTGGTACGCGGTCAACGTTCAGGCCGGGACCTTCTCGGTCAACATGAGTCCGACGCCGCCAACGATCGAGGATTGGGTGGCGCTCACCGTGTTTGAGATCGCCGGCGTCTCGGCCCAGCCGCTCGATGCGCACACGCTGAATTTCCAAGCGACGATACCGCCGGGCAAGGACACGGTCCAAGCTACCGTCACCAGCACGGTGGCGAGCGGCATCGTCATCGCGATGACCTTCGACGACATCGACTTTACGGCACCGACCGCGCCTCTCGCCGGTACCGGGTACACCGACGCCGGCGCATTCTGGGATTTCACCAAAACGGGCAAGCCGGCCGCACGGGCAGCCTACGCGCCGATCGTCGGCACGGGACCCTACACAGCAGTGTTCAGTCCGCAGGAAGGAGGGTCGCAGGACCCGGACTACATGACCTGCGCAGCGATCTTCCATTGAGCGCAAGTCCGACCGGACTTGGCCGCCGGACCGCTCGAAGCCGCGCGTTTCACATAAACGGGGATGGTCCTACTGCGGGAAGCTTTCGTAGAGCTTGACGAAATCCCCGAAGGTGACCGGGAAATCATTCGCCGCCTCGAAAGGGTCGAAGCCGAGCGCATCCTCCAGACGCGCGACCACCAGCGCGAAGCTGAGCGAATCGAGGCCGGAGTCGAGCAATTTGACATCATCGGTCAACGGCGCAAGTCTGCGCTGTTGTTCGTCGGCCACCTGCCGAAAGACCTGGTCGATGGTCGCTCTCACCGTCATTTTTCACCCCCCTTGCGCTTCTGGTGCCGTCCTGCCGAGAACCGTCAACTCGGCTATCATTACATGAACGAGACGGCAGTATATAAGCGTCGGTCACGGTTTTGTCGTCGCCGGGACGGCGTAAGTACCCGACGGCGCGTCGTGGTCGCACCGCTCGAGGGACGGAGAGGCTTGTCAATCCCAGAGCAACAAACGAATTCCGACGGCCTCGTGCGGCGGGCGCTGCGGGCATGGGCGCGGGATCGGCAACTGAGCCTCATTCGGCGCATCCAGAAGGGACTCGCGCTCGTCGGACAGCTGCTACGCGCCCGGTTCGAACTCGCGCGCTGCAGCCGGGTCGGTCGCCGAGCACGCGTGGCGGGCCGCTTGCAGGTCGAAAATCTCGGCATCATCGAGATCGGTGATCACCTCAACGTGAACTCGACGTGGGTGCCGGTGGAATTGCACGCCGGCCCGCTCGGCCGGATCGATGTCGGTCACGACGTGCTCATCAACTTCGGCACGGTGATCGCGGCGGCAAAGAGCGTCAGTATCGGCAGCGGTACGATGATCGGGCCGCACTGCATTATCTCCGACGTCGAAATACCAGAAGCAGCCGTTTCGCTCGCGCCGACGCTCGCCAAGCCGATCGCGATAGGCCAAGGTGCGTGGCTGGCGGGGCGCGTAACCGTCCGGCCGGGGGTGAAGATCGGCGATGGCGCGGTCGTGGTGGCGGGCAGCATCGTCGAAACGGATGTTCCCGCCGGTGCCATGGCGAGCGGCATACCCGCCCGGCCGCTACCGAAGTTCGACGCGACGGCTGCCGAGCTCGCGCGAACGCGCGCGGCACTCAATCCGGGTCGATCCGTATCGGTGGCGACGCAAGCCGCCGTTTGCGCGGAGGCCGCCCCTTCCGCGGGTCCCCGCGGGAACCTGATCGCGGATTTCGTCATCGAGGAGTTGGTCCACGAGTTGGCGCAGAGCGATGCGAATCCGGCCGTGACGGCGACCGCGCTGCCCGCGTACCTGCCCGGTCAGTCCTTGGTTCCCACCACACCGTCGGCGGCGAAGGACTTCGCGGTCATCTGGACCCGACCGGAGGTCGTCGCGCCGTCTTTCACGCGACTGCTGGCAGGAGAATCGGTCCCGGAGAAATCGCTGCTCGCGGAAGTCGATGCGTTCTGCGCGCTGGTCGAACAAAGCGCGGTATTCCATCGCTTCGTGTTCGTGCCGACTTGGAGCGCGCCGCCGCACGTGCGCGGCGCGGGCCTGCTCGACACTGGGCCGGGCGGGATCGCAGCGGGACTTGCCGCGATGAATGCGCGTTTGATCGCAACGGTGGGTCGCCGCAACAACGTCTTCGTGCTGAACGCGCAACGCTGGCAAGCGACCGTCGGCGCGCGCAGCTACAACCCGCGTGCATGGTATCTGGGCAACATGGCAATGGCGCGGCCCTTTGTGGCCGAGGCCGCTCGGGACCTGCGGGCGGCGCTCGCGACGTTGCTCGGCCGACAGCGCAAGCTGCTGGTACTCGCGATCGACGACGTCCTGTGGGATGTGCCTGACCCGGCTGCAGGCACCGACGTTGCGATTATGAGGGCCTATGCGGATTTCCAGCAGGCGCTGCGCGAGTTGCGGCGTCGCGGAGCACTGCTCGGCATCCTGACGACTGCCACGCGGGCCGGTTCATTGCCGAGCGCCGGCGCGCATGAGGGCGTTCGCCTGCACGATACGGACTTCGTCGGCTGCTGCGAAGAGGACGGCGATCCGGGGCGGGCTCTCGCCACCTGGCTGGCGCGACTCGGCCTCGAAGCGGATTCGGCCGTCTATGTCGACTCGCGCGAGACGCATCGCACGCGCGTGCGGGCCGCGCTGCCCGCGCTGCACGTGCCTGATTGGCCCGGCGACAAGTTCCTGTATCCGAGCGCCCTGCAGGCGTTGCCGTGTTTCGATCGCGCGCCACTGACCCACGATCGCCTGGCTGCGGCGCAATGAGCCGGATTGACGCATCCCAGAGCGCGGATGAAACCGGCGTACTTCGTCGACTGCGTGGCGTCCTCGGCTTGCACGGACGCACGCGGCTGGGGCGCGGCACCATCCTCGAAGGCCGGCTCGACGTACGCAACGACGGTGAACTGATCACGGGAGCCGGGTGCCTTCTGCGCTCCCGCCCGACGCGAAGTCATTTCGTGATCGAGCGCGGCGCCAGCGTGATCATCGGCGACCGCGTAAGAATCTCCTACGGCGCGGCGGTCTCGGCCCAGCGCGAGATCGTCATCGGCAGCGACACCCGGATCGGTCCGTTCTGCACGATCCTCGACAACGATTTTCATCGGGTTGGCGACCGGGAATCTCCCGGGCTGATGGCCCCGGTGCTGATCGGCCGCAACGTGACCATCGGCGCTCGGGTGACGCTGCTGCGTGGTGCGCGAGTCGGTGATGGCGCGCGGATCATGAGCGGCAGCTGCGTCTATGGCGTGATCCAGGCCGACTCGACCGTATCCGGGGTGCCCGCGCGGGCCGCCGGGCGGGACACGACGCAAAAGCACGGCGCAATGGTGGCGGCCATCGTTCGGCGGCTCTTCGGCATGACGAGCGCGCCGGGCCCGTTGGAGGAACTTGCAGGCATCCCAGGCTGGCAGCCGCTCGGACCGCTGCGCCTGTTGCTGGCGCTCGAGGAATCCTTCCCCGCCACGCTCACGCTCGAGCACGTCGGCGCTTGCCGCACGGTGGCCGACGTCGCCAAATTGCTGAGGACCTCGCCGCCCGCTTCACGCCTCGACTGAACTGCCGCCGATCGCGCCGCGCTATCTTAAGGAGGCCCCGCGAAACGGTCGCGCAACAGGCGCATATAGCGTCGTCCGCGGCTTGCCGCGGCACGCGCTTCGGTCCAGTCCACGACGCTGTCGTGCAGGTCGAAATGCCCCAGCTGCTCGACGGGCAATGCGCCACTCTCGACGCGGCGGATGATCTCCGGCAGGCGCCGGTAGAATTCCTCGGTGCGGTAGGGCGGGTGCAGCGACCAAAGCCCCGGCGCGACCCCCAGGAAGTCGATGCGGCAGAGACCAAATTTCGTCAACGTGCGCGAGAGGATGTACTCTCCCTCCCGGGCCTGCGGCGGGTTCTTGAGGATGAACGCTTTGAGACGTTGCAGCGGACTCGGGCGCAGCAGCGGCAAGGCGCCGACCGACCGATCGAAACGCTGCATGTCGATCAGGAAGATGCGGGTGCTTGCGTGGTCGAATCGATACGCCAACGCGGGGAGATTCTCCCGCTTCGGCGGCTCGCCGTTCTGCATCACCTCGTGACCAAAGATGGCGCCATCGGGGCGCGGCGGTCCCGGAAACGGGCTGACGAGGAGCAGATCCGGCCGCGCGTCGAACAGGTCGATCGCCTCACGCATCCACTGCGTACTCCCGCCACCGAACAGCATGTCGCCGTCGTAGTGCACGATGTAGCGCGCGCGCGCCATGAACATCCCGTAGAAATAGGAATAGAAGGGGCCTCCATCCCAGGCCTTGACGGGAATGTCGTCGAGCGCGAAAAACCGCTGCGCCACCTGTCGGCGCACGTCCGGCGAGTAGTCGACATCATGGACTTCGAGCTGCGGATAGTGCTCGCGAGCCCGCTCGATGTGGTTGCGCAACGCCGCCAGGCTCGCGTCGAAGTTGGAGCCGCGATATCGCCCGGACCGGCTGCGGTGGGTATCGATGGTGATCACGATTCGATCGACCATCCCGCGCCATGTCCGGATCCAGTGCGGCACCAGATGCTCGGCGTGCCGCGCGTCCATGGGATATGTGCTGATCTGAACCGCGGACCCGGCATCGGCGCTCATGACGACCTCGTCACTCCCCTCTTCCGACCCGGCGCAGGACGATCTTCGTCCTGGTCAACAGCCAGAACACGCGCGGCCCGCGCACGAGATAGCGACGCGCAAGCCGACGCGGATCCTGCGACAACCGATACAGCCACTCGAGGGCCATCCGCTGCATCCAGCGCGGCGCGCGCCGCTCGACGCCCGTCAGGAAATTGACCGCGGCGCCTACGCAAAGGGTCATGCCGCGGGCGATGCCCCGCGACCGCAGCCGCTGCGCCAGGAATTCCTGTTGTGGGGCGCCGACCGCCAGGAGACAGAACCGGAATGGACTCATCGACTCGACGAACCGCAGACATTCGTCCACGGCCTCCGGTACGGCGATGAATCCCATCGGGGGACTGAAATGGCGCAAGTCCTTCAATCCGTAGCGCCGCTCGAGGGCCGCCGCCTGCTCCGAACTGCCGCCGATCAGCACGATGCGATCCGCCGGTTCGATCAATCGAGAGAACAACTGTTCCGTCAAATCGCTTCCCGTGCATACCTTCGCCCGAATCCCGGCCACGAGGCGCAGCACGTACGCGAGAAAGCGGCTGTCGAGGAGCACGAAGGACGCATCCGCATAGGCCGCACGGAACCGCTCGTCGTCGTGATAGCGAATGACGTGGTCGACGTTGGGCGTCACGACATAACCAAACCGGTCATGCCCGAACTCGGCCGCGATTTTCATGAAGCCGGCCAGATCGAGGTCGTCGAATTCGTGAACGATCTGCATGTCGTCGGTGCGCGTCGCCGTGCCGGAAGGCAGTTGGCACGTTATCATAGTCAAACATCCCGCGGACACTCGCATGCCCACCAAGATCCCGCGCATCGGGCCCGAAAACAGGTCCGCTGCATGATTCACGACGCAAACGACCTGCCGCCGGAAGGCGACGTGCGGAGCGACGTCTGCATCATCGGGGCCGGCGCGGCCGGGATCTCGCTGGCGCTCGAACTGGCGGACGCTCCGCTCGACGTTCTCCTGCTCGAATCGGGCGGTTTGAGGGCCGAACCGGCAACACAGGACCTGTATGCGGGTTTCGTCGCCGACGAGCGGCTCCACAGCCCGCCCGACCGCTACCGGCAACGGCGCTTCGGCGGCTCGACCACGATCTGGGGCGGCCGCTGCATGCCCTTGGATCCGATCGACTTCGAAGTACGCGACTACATGCCGAACAGCGGGTGGCCGATCCGCCTCGAGGATTTGGCGCCCCATTACCCGCGGGCCAATGCGCTGTGCGAGGCCGGCGAATTCGAGTACCGCGCCTCCGCCGCGTTCCGCGAGCCGCTGCGGCCGATGATCGCCGGCTTCGAGAGCCCGAATTTCACCACCGACGCCCTCGAACGCTTCAGCTGTCCCACCGACTTCGGGGCGCGCTACGGGGCGCGACTTCGCGCGGCCCGCAACGTGCGGGTGCTGTTGCACGCGAACGTGACCGAATTGTGCCTCGATGGGACCGGCCGCACCGTATCGTCCGTCGTCGTCCGTACCCTGACGGGACGGCGCTGCACCGTGCGCGCCGCTCGAATCGTGGTCGCGACCGGCGGCCTGGAGGCGGCCCGCCTTCTGCTGGCGAGCCGCAGCGTGCACAGGAACGGCATCGGCAACGACCATGACGTCGTCGGTCGGTACTACATGTGTCATCTGGCCGGAACGATGGGCGATATGGTGCTGTCGGGACCGCTCGGCTCCGCATGGAACGGATACGACGTATCCGACGAGGGAATCTATTGCCGACGACGAATCGCGCTCACGGCCGACGCGCAGCGTCGGCTCGCGGTCGGCAATTTCGTCGCCCGCCTGCACCATCCGCGCATCACGGATCCGCGCCACCGCAATGCGGTGCTCTCGTCGCTCTACCTCGCCAAGTTCCTGATTCCCTACGAATACGGCAAGCGGCTGCACGGCGAGGAGCGTGCGGACTTCGCGACCTGGCTCGCGCACGTCCGCAACGTCGCGCGCAGCCCCTTCGACGCCGTCGGGTTCGCCTGGCACATGCTGCGGGATCGCCGGCTGGCGGAGCGCAAATTCCCCTCGATCGTCGTCAAGCCCAAGGCCAACCGATTCAGCCTCGACTTCCACGCCGAGCAGCAGCCGAATCCGCAGAGTCGGGTCGCACTCGATGCGCGCACCGATGCGCTCGGCATGCCGCGTCTGATCGTGGACTGGCGGTACACGCCGACGGATGTGGACACGGTCAAACGCGCCATCGCACAGCTGGCGGACGATCTGCGGGGCTCAGGCGTCGGCCGTCTCGATTATCGAGAGGAGGACGTGGAGGAGGAGATGACCCGGTACGGCGCCTACGGAGGCCACCACATCGGAACGGCCCGGATGGGCACCGATCCGCGCAAGAGCGTCGTCGATGCGCAGTGCCGCGTGCACGGCGTCGACAACCTCTTCGTCGCGAGCGCGGCGGTATTTCCCACCTCGAGCCAGGCCAATCCGACGTTGACCGTGGTCGCCCTCGCCCTGCGGCTCGGGCATCACCTCAGAACCCTGGCGAGAGCCCCGTGAAAGGTGGCTGCATCGCGCTCATCGGGGCCTCGCAGCCGCTCGGCGCACGCATCGAGAAGGGGCTGCTCGAGGCCGGCGCCGACGTCGTGCCGGTCGACGACCGAACCGGGGCCCGCCGCGTGGACGTTCGGCATGAGCCGAACGGGATCGTCGCGATCGCCTCGGGAAGCCCGGCCGCTATCCGTGCACAGGCGCGCGTCGTCACGGCGGTGGCCCGAGCTCTCGGGCCGAACGTGCGCCTGGTGCACGTCGGGTCGATGACCGTGTACGGTGGCCGGGAGGGCGTGGTCGACGAGGCGGCGCCGCCGCCGGCGGATCTCGGCCCATACGCGGCCGCGCACCTCGAGGCGGAGCGAACTGCCCGCGAGCACCCGAATCACGTGATACTGCGCCCGGGGTGCGAATACGGCCCCGGCTGTCCGACGTGGAGCGAACGCATCGCGAGCCTGCTGCGTGCCGGTCTGCTCGGCGACCTCGGCGCCGCCGGCGACGGGATCTGCAATCTCCTGTTTATCGACGATCTGATCGACGCGATCGACCGGAGCCTGCGCGAACCCGGCGCCGGGGGTGGAACCTTCAATCTCGCGATGCGCTCGCCCCCGACCTGGAACGAATACCTGGTCCGCTACGCGCTCACGCTGCGCGCCGTGCCGGCGCGACGCATCGGCGCGCGCCGACTGCGGCTTGAAACGCGGATTTTGGCGGCGCCCCGGCGGGCTCTCGAAATGGCTACGCGCCGCTTCGGCGTGCTGCAGAATTTGGCGGCACCCGCCGTCACCGCATCCCTCATCGAGGCGTGCGGCAGGCGCATCACCCTCGACGTCACGCGCGCGGAGACTCACCTGGGCCTACGCTGGACGTCCCTCGAGACCGGCCTTTCTCGCACCGTCACTTCCAGCTGAGACGGGCTTCGATTCCGACGATGGTATCGCTGAAATTGAACAGATAGACATCCGAAGTCCGCGACTGCTTGTTGAGGTAAGCGTGCAACTTGAGGCGACGCATGACCTGATAATTGATGTCGAGTGATTCGCTCGGCGAGTGGTCGACGCGACCGTTATCACCCGCGCCCGGTATCGATTGTCCGACGAACTTGCTCTTGACATAGCCGGCGTTCACCGCCACTCCGATCTTGCGGGTGGCCTGCCACAGCAAACCGAGGGTAGCACTCGTGTCGATCTCAGAGGCGCCCGCGGCGAGGTAGCTATTGACCGCCCGGGCAACCTGCAGGTTGACACTGGTCTTGCCCGTAAGTTGCCGCGAGAACGCCAACGACCCTGTCACCGCGGACACGGATTGCGCGTTGGCCGCCTGAATGCGGTTTGTATAGCCCGCGGCAGCGTTCATCGTCGTCAGTCCGCTGACGAGATAGGTAACCGTCAAAGATTCGCTGTTCTGAGTGTAGGGACCCACGCTCGGCGCATTCTCGAACTTGCCGTCCGCGCGGTCGTAGGCCACGCCGTAGGTCAGGTTGGTGGTCCCGACGTTGACGATAGCGAGATGGGTGAGCGCTTCGCGATCGACGAAATCCGGATAGTTCTGCAGCGGTGAATCCAGTTCGTGCGCCTCCGCACTCCCCTCCAGGCGCCAATCGGGAGCAAAATGCAAATTGAAACGACCGGTCAGCTGGGTGTCTACGTTGATCGTGAGCAATGTACTGTTGCCCAGGTAGAAAGGGGCCATCGCGGACTCGCGTCGGCCTTCGACGGTGCCGTCCCACAAGCTCGTGAGTTTCCACTTGAGAACCAAATCGGCGAGATATTCGTTGTGATTGAGATCCGAGTAATGGTCGTAATCGATTTTTCGTCCCTCGAGCTGGGCGGTTAGCGATTGCTGACTCCACTGATACGTCGCATTGAATCCGGCCACATACTTGAGGTCGGAATCGCCCAGGGTAGGGTCACCGAGGTTCAACAGATTGGCCTGCGAGTTGGGTGACCTGAACACATTCGAGTCGTGCTCGTAGTGCGAATCCACATAGGGATTCACCTCCAACTGCGCCCAGACGACCGAAGGAATCAACATCCAGCCGAAGACGGCGGCGGTCGCCCAGTACGCCACTCGACGTCTCGCCAAGACCCGTTGGGGTGGTCGGGAAAGGCCGCTTGCAAGCGCGGTCAGGTCTTCGTCATTCATTTCCGGCAAGAGAACCTTCGATGTGGCCAATATTGAAGTTGGTGTCGTCTTACGTACGTCCTCCGCCGGATGGTAGCGCCCGGACGTTCAAAAGTAGAGCGACGGTACCGCCAGGGGCATAGCGTGATGATTGGCGTCCCCACGGGGATTCGAACCCCGGTTCTCACCGTGAAAGGGTGGTGTCCTAGGCCTCTAGACGATGGGGACGAAGCGAAAAAGTATCGACCGCACCCGCCCTCGGGAGAGTCGATTGGTGGAGCCAGGCGGGATCGAACCGCCGACCTCTTGCATGCCATGCAAGCGCTCTCCCAGCTGAGCTATGGCCCCACGAGCGCGCGGGAAGTTACCTGACGTCGCCCCCGTCGTCAAGGAAGCGGCGGGATCATCAGCGCCCACTCGTTCACCGCCCGCCGGAGTCGGTCGACCGACTCCTCGCGGCCGAGGATCGCCAGCGTCGCGTCGATGGGCGGCGACACCGTCCCGCCGCACAGCGCCAGGCGGACAGGCTGCGCCACTTTTCCGAGGGACAAGCCGCTGCGATCAGCTGCTCCTGAAATCAGCGAATGCAATGCCGGTGCCGCCCACTCACCGAGGCGTTCGAGTGCGCCGGCGAGGTCCCGGAGGATATCGACCACCGCGGTCGATACATGCTTGCGCACCTGCTTCTCATCGTAGCTCGTCGGTGCACTAAAGAAAAACAGGCTCTGTGCAGCCATTTCGACCAGAGTTTTGCAGCGCTCGCGCTGCACCATGATGATCCGCAGCAGCTTCGCTTCGTCAGCGCCAACAACGCCCAACCGCTCCAGTTGCCACCGCAGCGGCTCAGCCAATCGTTCTGGCGGCGCGCGCATCAAGTGCTGCTGATTCAGCCACGCAAGCTTCTCCGGATTGAAGGCCGACGCGGACTTGTTCACGTCCGAGATATCGAACGATCGTACCATGTCGTCGATCGTGAAAAATTCCTGGTCGCCATGCGACCAGCCGAGTCGGACGAGATAGTTGAGTAGTGCCTCCGGCAGGTACCCCTCGTCGCGGTACTGTAGAACGCTGACGGCGCCGTGACGCTTTGACAGCTTGGCGCCGTCCGCGCCCAGGATCATCGGGAGATGGGCGTAAATCGGGGGCTTGCAACCCAGCGCCTCGAGCAAATTCTGTTGGCGCGGCGTGTTGTTCAGATGATCGTCGCCTCGGATCACGTGCGTGATCCTCATGTCCATGTCGTCGACGACCACACAAAAATTATAGGTCGGAGTCCCGTCCGAACGCGAGATGATCAAATCGTCGAGTTCTGAATTCTGAAAGACCACCCGACCGTGCACCGCATCTTCCACGACCACCTCGCCGTGCAACGGATTCTTGAATCGCACCACCGGCTGCACGCCCGGACGGGAGTCCACACGATCTCGCCAGCGCCCGTCGTAGCGTGGTTTCTCTCCGCGCGCCATCTGCTCGGCGCGAAGCCGATCAAGCTCCTCTTTGGTGCAGTAGCAACGATACGCCTTGCCCTGTGCGAGCAGTAGTTCGATGACCTCCCGATAGCGAGCAAATCGCTCGGTCTGCCGAAACGGCCCTTCGTCGGCGTCTAGGCCCGCCCACTCCATCCCGTCGAGGATCTGTCGGATCGCCTCCGGGGTCGACCGCTCCAGGTCGGTATCCTCGATGCGCAGGATGAACTGACCGCCGTGTCGACGCGCATACAGCCAACAGAACAGCGCCGTTCGCAGGCCACCGATGTGCAGGAAGCCGGTGGGACTTGGCGCAAAACGGGTTCTGACGGACATGGATTGGGGTCTTGCCGATCTCTTTTTGTTAAGGCCAAGGAGTGTACCAGAGCCGCACGCCCGAGACATCGGCAGTAATTGTCACGCGATCATAATTATGAGATGCTTCACGGCTAGGCGTTTCAGGGCGGTTAGCTCAGCGGTAGAGCACTGCTTTCACACGGCAGGGGTCACAGGTTCAATCCCTGTACCGCCCACCAACCCCGACCGGTGCATTCCGGTCACATGGGTAACGGTTATACCGGACACATGGGTAGCACCTTAGCTTCGAACGGGTTTTCGGCGCTAGGGACCCTACCGCATTCGTATTGAGTCTTGCATAACTACGTGACATTTTCAGAACATATCAACTTGCTTCCAGAAGGCCTGCACGAGGGTCGTGCGGCGCTGCATGGATCGCAGGTTGCTGCGTGCGCGGTGTGCGACGTCGCCAAGATCGCGGGCGCAGTAGTTGGGCATGGCGTGGTGCTTGAGATATCCCCAGATGCATTCGACCGGATTCATGTCGGGGGCGTAAGCCGGCAGGTAGTCGATCATGATCTTGCCGTGCTGAGCCTCGACGTGCGTCCGGACGAGCTTCGAGCGGTGCGCCTGCAGTCGGTCCCAGATGATGAGCAGCTTCTTGCCAATGGTGGCTTGCAATGCTTTGAGGAACTCGACGATCTGGGGGCTCTTGATGGAGCCATTGAACAGCCGGAAGTAGAAGCGCCAGTAGCTCAAGCCGGCGATCACCGACAGTTGCTTCCAGCTGAAGCTGTATTGCAAGACGGGAGTCTCGCCCTTCGGAGCCCAGGTTCTTGCGCGACAAGGTCTCTCGGACAGACCCGATTCGTCGATGAAGACGATCACTCGGCCTTGTCGCGCAGCGATTTTTTTAGTTCGGGCCACCTCTTGGCCTTCCACTTGCGGACCGCTCTGTCGTCGCGCTCCCGGGCCTGGCCGGTCGGCCGCTGCACGCTCCAGCCGAGACGTCCAAGCAGTCGCCAGACTGAGGAGGCGACCATCTTCACTGCAAACTTCGCCTCGATCAGTTGCGCGATCCGCGGCAAGGTCCATAGCTCGGTGGGGAAACCGGCCGATAGCGCCCCTTCCTTGAGAAGCCGCACCAACTCCTGGCGTTGTGTTGGGCTGAGCCGCTCCGGACGTCCGAAGTGCGCCGCCCGGCGCAAGGCCTCCAGGCCACCCTCTTGTCGGGCACGATCCCAACGCATCGCGGTCTGGCGCGATACGCCGACCTGTCGGGCGACCTCGGCCTGGGTCTCGCCGGCTGCGAGCAACCTTGCGCCACGGCGACGACGCCGTTCCATCTCCTTCAGCTTCTGCGAGTGTCTCATCCTTACCTCGAATGTAACCATCCGAAGTACTTGGACCGCAAGAGCGGGAAAAGTGTCACTCACTTACGCATTTCTCAATAGTCGAAGAACCCCAAGTCGTAGTTCATATAGCTGACCAGCCAGATTTTGTCCGCGACCTCGCGGATGCCCACGTTCTGTCCGGCGAACACGACACTCAAGTTGATTTTGCGGTCTCCCATGCAGATACGCCCGCACGTCGTCACGGTGATGGTGCGGTCGTGGAAGGGGTACTCGAGCTCGCACAGGCCCCTGTAGGGCCGTACCGAGCGCTGGTAGATCTCCCCGGGATACTTCATGCCGAGCGCCTGGTGCGGACGGTCGTGGTTGAAGTACTCGATGAACTCGTCGAACTTGCCTTGCTGCTGCAGGAAGTTCTTGGCCGCCGGTTTGGTTGCCTCCAGCTTGAGGGTCAAGTGCATCCGTTCGTGCCGGCCGTTTTGCTCAGGATGGGCGGGCTGGATGCGTTCGATGCCGATCCCCAGGCGTAACCACCAGACTGAGAGCTTGGAGAGCCCGAAGAACGAGTTCGGGCTGGCAAAGGGCACGCCGTTATCGGTGCGGATCGACAGCGGGACACCGAAGTCCTTGAAGACCCGCTCAAACACGGTAAAGGCGTACCGCTCCTGCGTCGTCGTCAGGGCGTCACAAGCGATCAAGTAGCGACTGACCGAGTCGGTGATCGTCAGCGGGTAGCAATAGCGCCTGTCGGCCAGTTGGAACTGGCCTTTGTAATCCGCGCACCACAGATCGTTCGGCCGGGTCGGCCGCGACAGGGTGGTGCCTTGCGCATGGTAGCGAGGCTTGCGGCCGCGGCTGACCAGGTTGTTGCGGTCCAGTACCGCGTGCACGGTACTGATGGCCGGCAAGCTGATCTGGCTGTGCTTGCGCCTGATCTTCTCGCGGATCTTGGGCGCTCCCCAGGTCGGGTGCTCCTTCTTCAGCTGCAGGATCAGCGCTTCGATCTGGAAGGGCAGCCGGTTGGCCTGCCGGTACGGCCGGCGGCTGCGATCGGTCAGCCCTTCCAGACCGCACTCCCGATACCGGTTGAAGATCTTGTGGCCTGTCTTGCGGGAGATATCAAACTCCCGGCACAGCACCGCCATCTTCTCCCCTTCCAGCAGTCGGGCAACGAATCTGAGCCGTTCGTCCACTTTGCAACACTCCTGCCACGGCATTTTGCGTCTCCCGCAAAAGCCTGAAGTGTTACCTATGTGCCCGGAATACCCCGTTATAGTAAGCGTCCGGCCAACCCATCTGTTTAGAGCGCCCTGGACATGCCTAGGATGTACCTTCGCACAAGCGCGAGGTGTACACGTGAACACTATGACGATCGATACGGGGCGGCGTCGGCGTCGGCAACATAGCGCGTTGTTCAAGGCCGAGGCGGTAGGGGCCTGCCAGCAGGCGGGTGTATCGATTGCGGCGGTAGCGTTGGCGCGCGGGGTGAACGCGAGCCTGCTGCGGCGCTGGGTGATGCAAGCCGAGCGCGGTAAGGGGCCGATCGCGATCCGACCGACGTTGCCGAGCGCGGCGGTGACGATACCGGAGTCGTTCGTGCCGGTGCAGTTGGCGACGAACGCGACATCGAGTGCGATCCGCATCGAGATCCGCCGCCAGGGTCGATCGGTGAGTATCGAGTGGCCGGCGACCGCGGCGCGAGAATGCGCGGTGCTGCTCAAAGAGCTGATGAGGTGATCCGCATCGATGCAGCCTGGTACGCCATCGAGCCGCTCGATATGCGCGCGGGTGCCGATACGGCCTTGGCGAGGGTAGTGAACGTGTTCGGGGAGGCCCGCGCACACCACGCCTACCTGTTCGTGAACAAGCGAGCGAACCGGATGAAGGTATTGGTGCACGACGGCTTCGGCCTCTGGCTGTGCGCGCGGCGTCTTTACGAGGGTGGCTTTATCCGCGCCGGCGTGCGCCACGATCGAGGCCTGCCGCTCTCGCACGAGCAGCTGCAAGCGATCGTAGTGGGGCTGCCGTGGGAGCGGCTCGATGAGCGCGTGAAGATCCGCGTGCTGTGAAGAAAAGACCGTAAATATGGCTGTCGATTGCGCTGCCGATGTGGCAGGATCGAGGCCATGGAGTTGTCGCGTCAACTCGAACAAATGACCGCCACGCAGCTGCGGGAACTGACCGCGACGCTGCTCACGCAGCTGGCCGACCGCGACGCCGAACGCCAAGCCAACGCCGCCCTAATCGCCCAGCGCGATGCCGAGATCAAGCACAAGCAACTGAAGATCGACCAGCTCACCCATGAGTTGGCGATCCTGAAGCGCTACCGCTTCGATCGGCGCAGCGAGCAGATGGACCCGGCGCAGCGCTCGCTGCTCGATGAGAGCATCGATGCGGACATCGAGGCGATCAGCCTGGAGCTCGAGGCGCTCAAAGACAAGCCCGCCGCGGCACCTAAGGACAAGCCCCGTCGCGTGGCGCTGCCGAGCGCCTTCCCGCGCCGGGAGATCCGTCATGAGCCCGAGCAGTCCCGGTGCAGCTGCGGCTGCGAGCTCGAGCGGATCGGTGAGGACGTGAGCGAGAAGCTCGACTACACCCCAGGGGTGTTCCAGGTCGAGCGACACGTCCGCGGTAAATGGGTGTGCCGTGGCTGTGAACGGCTGATCCAGGCGCCGGTGGCGCCGCACATCATCGACAAGGGGATCCCGACGGCCGGGCTCTTGGCGCAGGTGCTGGTCGCAAAGTACCTGGACCACCAGCCC
>DAIDHD010000008.1 GCA_027459765.1 Gammaproteobacteria bacterium
GGTCGATCTCGCTGCCGCGGGCCGTCAGCATGATGATGGGTACGTCGCTCGAGGCGCGGATACGCCGGCACAGCGACAAGCCGTCTTCCTTGGGCAGCATGATGTCGAGGATGAGCAGGTCGACGCGGCTCACCTCGAGCAACCGGTCGAGTTCGCGCGCTTCGCGCGCGACGCTGACCCGATACCCGTTGTGTTCGAGGAATTCCGCGACCAGCGCGCGAATGTCGGCGTCGTCTTCGACGAAAAGAATGTGTGGATTCTGATCCATCGCTACCCGTGCCCGTCCGGACGCCGCCATATTGCCGAGGGCCGAACCGCCCGCGGGCCGCGTTTTGTAACTGAACGCAACGGCAGGCGGTTGGGTGTACACGGTGGTGGCGGGCTCAATCCCGGCGGGGGGGTGCGAGTCGTTGCTGCGACGCAAGATTCGCTCGAGGATCAGAGGCGACCGCGGCGCTTGCGCATGAAGCGCAGCGCGAGCCGCACCAACCGCGGCATGGTCGTCGGTCGCAGCAGGCGCGCATCGTAACCCGCGAAGCGTCGATCGTTCTCTTCCAGGCAAAGTTCCATGAGGTCACGAACGTCGATATCGCTGGCGGCGACGGATTGCGCGCCGTTCACCGTGAAATTGTTGTCCTGTTTATGTTCGTTGCCCTCGGCGTCCAGGGTGCGCGCGAGGCCGATCCGCTCCCAGGCGAGAAACGCCCACACCCGCGCGACCTTGAGTTCGAACAGGATGCGGCGCCACCAGGGCAGCTGCGCACGGTGCCAGGCGACCCAGTTCGCGAACAAGAGGATGTGCCGGGTCTCCTCCTGGATGACCGGCTCGAAGGTGTCGACGAGTTCGGCCGGGAATATTCCCGAGCGGCGCGCGACCTCGAACAGCCCAAAAGCGAAGAAACTGTCGACGCACTCGCTGTAACCGGTGACGAGATAGGCCCACTCCGCGTCCTTGGGGTACTCGTACGGTGGCTCGCTCGCGAGCGGAATGCCGTAGGCGGCCACCAGCCGGGAGAGTACTTCTTTATGGCGATTCTCTTCCCAGGCGTTGAGACCCAGCGCCGCCCGCATGTCCGGATCGGTCACCGAGCGCGCATAGGCCGCCATGCGCAGCCGCGCCTTGCCCTCGGTCTGCACGGCGATGTCCCAGATCGGCAGCGACACGATGCGCTGCAGGGCGTCGGGGTCGAGCTTCGGCCAGGCGAGCACGGACGGACGATAGGGGTTGAAGGTCTCGCGAAACATGCGGCACATCTCGCGCTTGTGCGCGGCGCTGCCGGGCGTCAGGGCGTCCTTCGAATCGCTGTGCCAGCTGCGCATCCGGCGATCGGCGTCGGCGAGCGCGGCCGCGTCCGGGATTTGCACGGGCAGGATCGGGGCTTCGAAGCCCTCGATCAGGCGTTCCGCGTCGAAGGTGTCGATGGTCTGTGCGGCCATGGCAGTCGGATACTCGGTTAACTCGTTGATTCGCCGATTTTCTCACGACCGGCTGCGGCGGAGAAACCGCGCCTTGTGCGATTGCACAGGGTGGACGTCGCGGCGGATCAGGAGGTCCGCCGCCCGGCCTGGGCCGGCGGCCAAGTCGATCGAGCGCGCCGAGGGGATCAGCGATCCCGGCGTCGGACCGTCCCGGCCTGCATCACGAAGAACGCGTGTTCGAGCGCATGAACGTCGGCCGTCGGGTCGCCCGGCACCGCCACCGCGTCGGCGAGCTTGCCCACCTCCAGGGTGCCGAGGCGGTCATCCAGTCCCAGCAGCGTTGCGTCCACGGCGGTGCCGGCGCGAATGGCCTGCAGTGGCGTCAAGCCCATGTCCACCAGCTGCGCGAACTCCCCCGCATTCAGGCCGTGCGGATAGACCGAGGCGTCGGTGCCGAGTCCAATGGTCACGCCCTTCTGGATCGCGTGCCGCATCACCGTGCGAATCGACGCGAGGGCCGCCTGCGCCTTGGCGGCGATCGCGGGCGGCAGTGCGCCCGGCTCGGCCAGCCGTTGTCGAATGCCTTGGAAGGCCATCAGCGTCGGCACCAGTACCGTGCCGTGGCGCTTCATCAGGTCGAGCGCCTCGTCGTCCAGGTACGTGCCGTGCTCGATGGAATCGACGCCCGCACGGATCGCGCGCTTGGCGCCCTCGCTGCTGTGAGAGTGGGCGGCGACGCGGCGGTGGTGCGCGTGCGCCTCGTCGACCACTGCGTCGATCTCCGCCTGCGTGAGCTGCGGGGCGGTCGGGTCGTCGGTCAGCGAGAGCACGCCGCCGCTGATGTGAACCTTGACCACGTCGGCGCCGTTCTTGATCACCCAGCGCACCGCGCGGCGCAGCGCGTCGGGTCCATCCGCGACGCCGTCGGTGAGGCCGGACTCGCGGCCGAAGACGCCGTCGCGGTAGCCCGCGAGGTCGTCGGCGTGGCTGCCGGTCGTGCCGATGCCCTTGACCGCGACCAGCATGCGCGGCCCCTCGATGGCACCGGCGGCGATCGCGTTGCGCAGGGCGACGTCGATGAAGTCGCTGCCGCCCAGATCGCGGACGGTGGTGAAACCGGCGCGCAGCGTGTCGCGCACCCACGGCACGACGTCGAGCGCGAGCTCGGGAGCGCTCTTGCGCAGGCGTTCGAGCTCGCGCTGGTCGTAGCTCGCGGCATAGCGCCAGGACAGGTGCGTGTGGGCGTCGATGAACCCCGGCAGCAGGGTGGCGTCACCGAGATCGATGCGCTGTGCATTCGGAGTTGCCGGCGGGCGCGAGCCCACCGCCACGATCCGCTCGCCCTCGACCAGCAAGAAGCCGGGCGACAGCACGGCCTCGGCGCGGCCGTCGTAGAGATGCGCCGCGGTCAGCAGCACGCGCGCGGGTGCCGGTTCGGCCGCCGCGAGGGCGCTCGTGGCGGGCCCGCACGCAGCGGCGAGGAGTCCGATCGCGATCGCGAAGCACCATGCGCCGCGCGCGTGAGCGCTGCGCGGTGGACAGGCGTCGCGTGTCATACGGGCTCGCGCAGCGACAGGCGATCCCAGGGCCCCAACCACTCGCACGGCCGACCCTTGGTGCGATACGACGTCAGGTCTGCGGCCACCGAGAGGCTCACGTAGGTGTCGACGCCCTGGAACGTGTCGGTGCCCGCCGGCCCCGAGCTGTGCCAGCACAGCGTCGCGGCATCGGGCACGAGGTGCACCGGGATCGCGCGGCCGTCGATGGTCGCCTCGTCGTGGCGCACGCCGGCGCGGTCGTAGATGAAGTGCGCGCGGCGCCAGGCCTGCACCATGTCCAGATCCACGCGGCCATACTCATTGTGGATCAACCACATGAACGTCCAGAAGCGCGTGCCGGTCAGATTCAGGCCGAAGTGCGCGGGATTCTGTTCGGCGTTGCCGTGTTGTCGCAGCGGGTGCGCTGGGTCGTGGACGTTGTCCTCGTCGTAGCTGTCCGGCGCCTCGACGTTGTTGGTGGTGACGACGTAGTGGCCGCCTTTTTCGCCCATTTGGCCCGGGACGCGGATGGCGTAGCGGGCCTGGCCTTGCTGATCGGCCGGAATACTCTCGACCACGAATGCCTGGTCGCGGTCCGACACCAGCCAGTTGACCCCGCGCGTGCACTTGCCGATCACGATCTTGTGGCCTGACCGGGCGCGATACTCGGGGCGTCCCACGGTCAGCAGCTCGACGGCGTGGCGGGCGTTGTCCGCGAACGCGGCGGCGTAGAAATTGCCCACCTGCCAGTCGAGCCCTGCGCGGCGATAGCCGGAGAACGGCTGCGCCAGGGTCGGGCCGAGAATGCCGATGCCGCCGCCGGCGTAGCCGCTGACCGTCACACCGCGCTCGTTGTGCGCGTGCTCGCTGCCGATCTCGCCGGCGGAGTCGGTGAAGCTGTAGCGGTGGGCGCGCGGATCGCTGGGACGGACGATGGCGGTGACCAGATACTCCTGCGGGAAGAAGTGCTGGTCCTCGGAGCTCACGTGAATGGTCTTGCGGTCGCGAGTGGCGGGGCCGAGGATGACCGCGCCGCTACAGCAGTGCACCCCGGCATCGGTGGTGAGCTCGGCCACCGCCGCGCTCGGCGGCTTGCCCTTCAAACCGTAGTAGCTGTTGATCATCAGGATCTTGTCGAAGTGGCTGAGCTCGCGAGCGAACGCGGAGGCTGCCAGTTCGGTCGCCGCACCGGCGGCGATGCCGTGCATCAGTTCGAGCGCTTCCGGCACGAGGAGGGCGTAATAGGCTTCCTGCTGGCGCAGATACGCGGCCATCACCTCGGGGCTCCCCTGCACGGGCAGCAATTCCCGATACCAGCCCTCGTACACGCAGCGGATGAGATCCGCGGCGCGCGCGCCGTATTGTTCACCGATCGCGTGCCAGGATCCGGTGAGTTCGCCGAGATAGCGCGCGTGGGGTTCGTAGGCGGGATAGCCCGGCGCGACCCAGTACCGATCGAGCGCGGTGTTGTGGCCGGTCCACGCGGGCGGGTAGCTGCGCGGTGGCGGCGTCGACGTGCGCGCGGCGCCCGCGGCGGGCGCCGGGGGGAGCCCCGCGGCCGCGACGGCCGTGGCGGATGCCGCAAGCCGGATCAACTGGCGGCGATTGAGAGTGCCTGAGTGCGGGAGATCGTCGTTCATCGCGCCATGGTACTGGGGTGT
>DAIDHD010000049.1 GCA_027459765.1 Gammaproteobacteria bacterium
CCCGTGCACCTCGGCCACCGACAGGTTCAGGCTCTGCGCAATCAGTGCCACCGCCCCGGGCGGAACCCACCCCAAGCGCCTCTGCACCGCGTGCAGAATCGGCAACAACCCCCCGGGCAGCCCCGCAAGCTCCCCGCATACACCCATCACCGCCTCGCGCTCCGCCGCCGATAGTGGGGGGGTGCCGTTCGGCGACCGCTGACTCGATGCGCTCGATCCGACGCTCATGGGCACTCGAACCTCTTCATGCTGCTACAAAAAAGCATCTTTCGATCATACTCTCGTCCCGGCATCGCGGATGCGAACGAGACCCGGTTACGGACCACCCCGTGATCGGGGGTCATCGGTCGGAGCCGGGCTAACTTGAGGCATCAGCGTACGCGGCGAGCACGCCGGGCGCTGTGATCGAGAGGTCAGAAACATGCAAAAACGCGTCATCGAAGTCGCACCGAGCCCTCCCGGCCACTGGGTTGGGGACGGATTTCCGGTACGTAGTCTCTTCACCTACGACGGATTGGGGCTGCGCCTCAGTCCTTTCCTCATGCTGGACTACGCGGGTCCCGCCGAGTTCCCGCCCGCCCACCGGCCGCGCGGTGTGGGCGAGCACCCGCATCGCGGCTTCGAGACCGTGACGCTGGTCTATGCCGGCGAACTGGCACACCGCGACTCGGCCGGTCACGGCGGGGTCATTGGACCGGGCGACGTGCAGTGGATGACCGCCGCGTCGGGGGTCGTGCACGAGGAATTCCACTCGGAGCGCTTCACGCGTCAGGGGGGCGTCCTGGAGGCCGTGCAACTTTGGGTCAATCTGCCTGCGACGCAGAAGATGGCGGCGCCTCGCTATCAGGCGATCACGTCCGCCGACATCCCGGTGGTGGAACTCGACGACGGCGCTGCGCGCGTGCGCGTGATCGCTGGATTGTGCGAGGGGAAAGCTGGGGCGGCAAACACCGCCACGCCGCTCGACGTCTGGGACGTGGCGCTGCGGGCTGGGCGCAAGGCGACGCTGACCCTGCCGGAAGGGCGCACTGCGGCACTCGCGCTGCTGCGCGGCCGCCTCAAGGTCGAGGACGCGGCGCCGGTGGCCGGTCCCGCCATCCTCGTGCTCGGCGGTGCCGGCCGGTCAGTGCCGGTCGAGGCGGAACCCGGCGAGGACGCCGTGTTCCTGGTGCTCTCGGGAGAGCCCATCCACGAGCCGGTGGTCGGCTACGGTCCATTTGTCATGAACAGCGTTCGGGAGATCGAGCAGGCCATGGAGGACTATCGGCGCGGCCGCTTCGGCGCGCTATGATCGGGATGGGCCGAAGCCGATCGTGCGGCGACTTTCGAGGAGCAGCGCATGGCACATCCCGCAGGTTCGAGTGGTGTGATGCCCCGTCGGCGTGCGCCGGACGGGTGGGCCGTGGTGCTGGCGAGCCTCGGGGTCGCTCTGTGGGGCGCGCCATCGACGGCCACTGCGCCTGCCACTTCGCCGCAGCCGGCCACCGCGCTCGATTCGGCGGAGCAACTCGCCGACGTGATGGTGGAGGCACGCGAGCCGCGGTTCGTCGCGCCCACGCGCCGCGACGAGATCGGTCGCATCTGGGCGCCGGTGATGATCAACGGCCGCGGTCCGTTCCGCCTGGTGCTCGACACCGGCGCAAGCCACTCGGGCGTCACGGCCATGGTGGCGCTGGCGCTCGGCATCCCGACCGATCGCTCGCCCCCGGTGTTGTTGCGCGGAGTAACCGGCGCCGCCACCGTGCCGACCATCCGCGTCGACACCTTGAGCGTCGGCGACGTCGCGGTGGATTCGCCGCTGCTGCCGATCGTCCCCGACGCCATGGGTGGCGCCGAGGGTGTGCTGGGATCGGAGGGGTTGGTCAACAAGCGCGTGCTGATCGACTTTCGCCACGATCGAATCGTGATCGCCTATTCACACGACGAGCGGCCCGCGCGTGATTTCGTCACGGTGCCGTTCCATTCGATGTACGGGCAGCTGATCGTGGTGGACGCGATGATCGGGGGGATCCCCGCCAAGGCCATCATCGACACCGGCGGCCAGACCACCATCGCCAACCTGGCGTTGCGCGACGCGCTCGCGCGCCGCGCGGAAAGCCGCGGCGGCAAGCGCGACCAGATCGTCGGCGCCACGCTCGACGTGCAGGATGGGGAACTCGGTCCGATGCCGCCCGTCGAAATGGGCAGTCTCAGGATGGAGAGTTCGAGCGTGACCTTCGCCAACATGTACATTTTCAAACAGTGGCACCTCACCGAACAGCCGGCGATACTGATCGGCATGGACGCACTCGGTATGCTGGACACGCTGGTGATCGACTATCGGCGTCACGAGGTGCAGATGCGCACCGCCGCGGTTCGCTGACGTGAACAAGCCGATGCTTGGCGTGGCGGCGGTGGTCGCCGTTGCCGCGGCTTCGACCTGGTATTACCTGCGGCAACGCCCCGTGGTCGATGCCGCGCCGCCGCCGCCACCGGCCGCCGAGGCGCCGGCCGCCTCGGCTCCTGCCATCGAGCATCCGCTGGCCGCCGCCGCGCCGGCCGATGCGCCACCGCTGCCGTCGCTCGGCGACAGCGACGGCCCGCTGCGCGAGGCGCTCGCCGGTGCCGTCGATGCAACGGATCTGTCACGTTTCCTCGTGCCCGAGGGCCTCATTCGGCGCGTGGTGGTCACGATCGACAATCTGCCGCGCTCGAAAGTGCCGGTGGACAAACGTCCGCTCGCCGGCGTGAGCGGCCCGTTCGTCGCCGAAGGCGACGAGGCGCACCCGGTGCTCGGCGCCCTGAATTTCGCGCGCTACGAACCGCTCGCGAGCGCGGTGGCGCGACTCGACGTGGGGCGTGTCGTGGCGGTGTATCGGCGTTTCTACCCGCTGTTTCAGAGCGCGTATCAGGATCTCGGCTATCCCCACGGCTATTTCAACGACCGGCTGGTCGCCGCCATCGATTCCCTGCTCGCCGCGCCCGAGCGCGAGGCGCCGATCGCGCTCGCGCGGCCGAACGTGATGTACACCTTCGCCGATCCGCAACTCGAGGCTCTGCCGGCCGGACAGAAGCTCATGCTGCGCATGGGTCCGCAAAACGCTGCGGTGATCAAGGCCAAACTCAAGGATCTGCGCGCGGCCGTCACCGCCGCGAAGCCCTGAAGTCGCGACGCGACCCTGGCGGCGCGCCCAGCCGTCGCCGCAACCTGCCGTCGCCGCGCCCGGCCGCCTCCATGCTGCGGTGAGTCGCACGACCTCTTCATCCCCTGGATGGCGCGGCGGAGCGGTTGAGCTACACTCGACTGGGGCGTTTTACAACACAACGACGTTTGGGGGATGACTATGGCGAGCACGTCGAGCGCTGGCGGTACGCACAAGCACCTGGCCACCGCCCGCGATGAATGGCTGGTGATCGGTGCCTCCTCTCTTGGCACCGTGTTCGAGTGGTACGACTTCTATTTGTACGGACTTCTGGCCGGCAACATCAGCAGCCAGTTCTTCTCCGGAGTCAACGAAGTCACCGGGTTCATCTTCGCGCTCGCGGCCTTCGCCGCCGGCTTCGCGGTCAGGCCTTTCGGCGCGCTCGTCTTCGGCAGACTGGGCGACCTGGTCGGCCGCAAGTACACCTTCCTCGTGACCATGAGCATCATGGGTCTCGCCACCTTTGCCGTCGGCCTGTTGCCGAGTTACGCCGCCGTGGGCGTCACCGCGCCGGTGATCCTGGTGCTGCTGCGTTTGCTGCAGGGACTCGCGCTCGGCGGCGAATACGGCGGCGCGGCGACGTACGTGGCGGAGTTCGCCCCGGCCGGCAAGCGCGGCATGTTCACGAGCTGGATCCAGACCACCGCCACGCTCGGGCTGTTCGCGGCCTTGCTCGTGGTCATCGGTGCGCGCACCGTGGTGGGCGAGGACGCCTTCAAGGCCTGGGGCTGGCGCATTCCGTTCCTGATCTCCATCGTGCTGCTGGCGGTGTCGCTGTGGATCCGCATGCAGCTCGCGGAGAGCCCGATCTTCACGAAGATGAAGAGCATGGGCACCACGTCGAAGGCGCCGCTCACCGAGGCGTTCGGCCGCTGGGTGAATCTCAAGTTCGTGCTGATCGCGCTGCTCGGCGCGGTGATGGGACAGGCGGTGGTCTGGTACACCGGCCAGTTCTACGCGCTGTTCTTCCTGGAGCGGATACTGAAGGTCGACGGCGCGACCACCAACGTGCTGATCGCCGTCGCGCTCGCGCTGGCGACGCCCGGTTTCGTGTTCTTCGGCTGGCTGTCGGATCGCATCGGTCGCAAGCCGATCATCCTGACCGGCTGCCTGCTCGCGATGCTCACCTACTTCCCGCTGTTCCAGGGGCTCACGCGATATGCCAATCCGGCGCTGTTCGCGGCCCAGGCCGCGGCGCCGGTGTCGGTGATCGCCTATCCGGGCGAGTGCTCGTTCCAGTTCGATCCGATCGGCAAGAACAAGTTCGACACGACCTCCTGCGACATCGCCAAGAGCTATCTCGCCAAGGCGGGCATCAACTATCAGCGCGTCGACGCGCCCGCCGGCACGATCGCGCAGATCAAAAGCGGGGAGACCACGATCACCGCGCCCGATCCGCGGGTGGTGTCCGGCAAGGAGCGCAAGGATGCGATCGCGGAGTTCCAGGGCGCGGCCAAGAAGGCGATCGCCGCCGCCGGTTATCCCGCGAAGGCGGATCCCGCCACCATGAACAAGCCCATGGTGGTGCTGATTCTGTTCATCATGGTGCTGTACGTCACCATGGTGTACGGGCCGATCGCGGCGCTGCTGGTGGAACTGTTTCCGGCGCGCATCCGCTACAGCGCGATGTCCTTGCCCTACCACATCGGCAACGGCTGGTTCGGCGGCTTCCTGCCCACTACCGCGTTCGCCATGGTCGCGGCGACCGGCGACATCTACTACGGACTCTGGTATCCGATCGTGGTGGCCGGCGCCACGCTCGTGCTCGGTCTGTTCTTCCTGCCCGAGACCTTCAAGCGCCGGATCGACGCTTGATTCCCGACGGGTGGGCGGCGCCGTGCGCCGCCCACCCGTCGGCCGCTGCGCTCGCAGCGCGCAACGGTTACATTCGCTTCATCGAGTGAGCCCCCCGGTACAATGCGACGTTATGCACAGTGACGGCCGATCGATCGGCTCTACGCTGCACAACGACAAATTCAGAGGCGATACCCCATGAAGAACTCACGGCCCGGATTCGCAGTCACGTCACCGCTGTTGCGCGCGCTGGGCGTGGCGCTCGGTGCGAGTGCGCTGTTGTCGGCGTGCATCGTGGAGCAACCGGTGTATCGGCGGCCGCCGCCACCGCCGCAGCCCGTCTACTCACCGCCGCCGGCCCCGGCTCCGGCTTACGATGCGGGCAACGCCTATGACGAACCCGGCGACGACGCCGAGGTGCAGGCCAGCGAGCCGCCGCCGCCGCTGCCGGTGTACGAGCAGCCGCCGTGTCCGGAAGAGGGCTTCATCTGGACCCCGGGCTACTGGGCGTGGGCCCCGGGCGGTTACTACTGGGTGCCGGGCACCTGGGTGCGTCCGCCCATGGTCGGCGTGTTGTGGACCCCGGGCTACTGGGGCTTCGTCGGCTCGGTGTACCTGTGGCACCCCGGTTACTGGGGTCCGCACATCGGCTTCTATGGCGGCGTGAACTACGGCTTCGGCTACTTCGGCGTCGGCTTCGCCGGCGGTCGCTGGGTCGGCAACTCGTTTGCCTACAACACCGCGGTCGTGAACGTGAACACGACGGTGGTGCACAACACCTACGTCAACAACGTCACGGTCAACAACGTCACGGTCAATCGGATCAGTTACAACGGCGGACCCGGCGGCGTCGCCGCGGCGCCGACCTCGCAGGATCGGCAGGCGCTCCTCGAGCGGCACGTGCCGGCCACCATGCAGCAGCGCCAGCACTTCCAGGAGGCGATCCACAACCCGCAGCTCGCCGCCCGTGCCAATGCCGGTCATCCGCCGATCGCGGCCACGCCGCGTCCGGCGGCCTTCAACGCCCCCGGTGTGGTGGGTGCGCGCGGCGCGCCGCCGCTGCAGAACCGCGCAGCCCCGAATCAGCCGGGTCCGGGAGGGCGGTTCAACCCGCCGCCGCGTGGCAACGCCATGGGCCAACCGAATCGGCCGGCAGCGCCCGGCAATCGCCCGACGCCGGGCGTGGTGCCGCCGGGTGGTCAGGCCAACCGGCCGGCCGGCGTGCCGCGGCGGCCGCCGGTGTACAACCAGCGCCCGAATGCTCCAGGCGCGCAGCCGGCGCAGCCGCCTCGTCAGGCGCCGTCGCAGGCGCAGCCCAAACGGCAGGCGCCGCCCGCCGAGCAGCCGCGCGACCGCGAGGAGCGGAGCCGACCGTAGAGCTCAGGTGGCGGCCGACGCTACCGCGTCGGGCCGCCACCGGCGCCAGCCGATACCACCGGCAGCTGCACGAAGCTCGCGTGCGTGCCGCCGATGCCGAGGGTGACGGTTGCCTTGCGGTAGTCGGCCGGCTTGGCGAAGAAGATGTTCTCCACGTAAGTCTGCGGATTGCGGTCGTACACCGGGAACCAGGATGACTGGACCTGCACCATGATCCGGTGTCCCGGCAGGAACACGTGGTCGACCGCCGGCAGGGCGAAGCGATAGGTGTCGTAACGCCCCGGCACGATGGGCTGCGGTGCGCTGAACGAGTGCCGGTAGCGTCCGCGCAGGATGTCCGCCGCCACCATCAACTGGTAGCCGCCGAGGACGGGGTCGCGCCCGGCTTCGTCCGGATACACGTCGATCAGCTTGACGACGAAATCGCCGTCGCTGCCCGTGGTCGAGGCGACGAGGTTGGCGACCGGCTCGCCGGCGAGTTTAAGCGGTTCGCGCAGCGGCGGCGTCGCGAAGGCGAGCACGTCCGGGCGCGACGCCGCGTCGCGCTGGTCGGAGACCAGCCAGGTCTGCCACACGGTCCGGCCGGCCTCGCCCTCGATGTGGATGGGACGCGGCAGGTATGGGACCGGCTTTGCCGGATCCGAGACGTACGTGGCGGACGAGCCCGTTGCGGGCGCGCCGAAGGCGAGCGTCCCTCCCGGCGCGAGGAAGAGGTCGCGCGGTTCGATCCGGCAACCGGCGGCGCAGCCGGCGGGCCAGGCGGGCAACGACTGCCAGCGGTTGCTGCCGGTCTCGAAAGCCGTGACGGGTGCGAGCGCGAGCGGCGGTGCCTCGTCCGCGAGGTAGTGATCGAGGAACGGTCGCAGCAACGCGTCGCGGAAATACGCGGCGGTGTCGCTCCCGAAGCGGATCGCGCCGATGTGGTCGCCCGCCAGCCGCTGCTGGTGGTGGAACCAGGGTCCGATCACGAGATACAGGTTCGAGTGATCGCCGCCGCGGTCGACGAGCGCCTTGTAGACGGCGAGATTGCCGTAGATGTCCTCCTGGTCCCAGAGGCTGTGCACCAGCATGGTCGGCACCGTCACGCCCTGCGCACCGAGGATGCGGTCGACGGCCTGGTCGCGCCAGAACGCGTCGTACGCCGGATGCGCCATGAGTTTGGCCGCGAACCCGACCTGCGCCAGCCCGTGCAGCTCGGCCATGTCGGCGGCCGAGCCGGCCGCGAGCCAGGTGTCGTAGTCGTCGTAGTGGTCGGACCACCAGCGCACGCTTCCATCGCGGGTCGCTTCCTGGTCGTGCACGTAGGCGAGGCTCGCCAGGCGGAACGCGCCCTTGTGGAACCAGTCGTCGCCCATCCAGCCGTCGACCATGGCGTTGATCGGCACCGCCGCGCGCAGCGCCGGATGCGGGTGCACGAGCGCCATGAGCGAGGTGAAACCATCGTAGGAGATGCCGAGGATCGCGACCTTGCCGTTGGATTCGGGCACGTTCTTCACCAGCCAGTCGATGGTGTCGTAGGCGTCGGTGGATTCGTCGACTCCCGTGTCGTTGAGCGGCCCGGCGAGCGGCCGCGTCATGACGTAGTCGCCCTGCGATTCGTGCTTGCCGCGCACGTCCTGCAGCACGCGGATGTACCCGCCGGAGAGCACCGCGTCCTCGACCACGTCGGTGTCGTCGAGCACGGCGGCGAGGTGCGCGCTGTTGCGCCGGGCGATGCGCTCGGCGGCGCCGTAGGGCGTGCGCGTGAGCAGCATCGGTGCGCGCCGCGCGCCGCGAGGGACGAGTATCACCGTGCGCAGACGGACTCCGTCGCGCATCGGAATGGCCACGTCGCGGCGCTCGTAATCGAAGCTGCCGACCTGTTGCACGAATTCGTGCGGCGTTTCGCTCTGGAGAGTCTCGGCGATGCCGGCCAGGGCGGGACGGCCGAGAGCGAACAGCAGCGCGACGGCCGCCGAGGCCAGCGCCTTGCGGGCGGCGCCGCGCTGCACGGATGCGGTTACGAGCATGAGGTTACTCCCTCTACGGCGGCGCATCGCCGCGCACGTACGCTCTAACAGAGCCTGCCTCGCGGACGCAACGGCCGCGCGCGCCGCCGCCTCACACGTGGACGAGATTGCGGTGCACCGGACAAGACGGCATGATCGAAGGCGGATCGGCCGTCGGCGCGGCGCCGCCTCGGGAGGGACATCATGAGCGGGTCAGTCACCATGAGCACGGCCGAGGGAGTGGCGACCATCGCCATCCACCGGCCGGAGGTGAGCAACGCCATCGACATCGGCGTTATTCGGGCGATGCACGCTGCGCTGGATCAGATTCAGAGGGCCGACAGCGGCATACGCGCCGTGGTCATCACCGGCAGCGGCAGCGTCTTCTGCAGCGGCCTCGACCTGCACTCCATCGACCTCACGAGCTCGGAGGCCCGTCAGCGGGCGCACTTCGAGATCCGCCGCTTCATGGATCCGCTGATCCTGCGGCTGAGCGGCTTTCGCTATCCGATCGTCGCCGCCGTCAACGGCGCGGCGGTGGGCGCGGGAATGAGCCTGGCGCTCGCGAGCGACATCATCATCGTCGCCGAGAACGGCTATTTCCTGCCGTCGTTCGCGCGACTGGGTCTCGTACCCGACGCCGGCATCACCTTCCATCTCGCGCGCCGGGTCGGCGGCGGCCGCTCGCTCGCCGCGCTGCTCCTGGCCGAACGCATCGACGCCCGTACCGCGTTCGACTGGGGCCTGGTGTATGCGGTGGCGCCCGCCGGGGAGCTGGCGGCCCGCGCCCACGCCATCGGGCTGAAGCTCGCCACCGGCCCTTGCGCGGTCCTGGGGCAGATTCGCACGCTGCACGCTTCGGCGTTCGACCACTCGCTGCAGCAGCAACTGCGCGCGGAGCGCAGCGCGCAGGAAATGTCGCTCGAGTCGCACGACTGCGTGGAGGGCGTACGCGCCTTCTTCGAGAAGCGCGAGCCGCACTTCACCGATCACTGAGCAGGCGCGAGCAGCGCACGGCGCAGCGCTGCGATGTCCGCCGGCGTCGTGCGGCAGCACCCCCCGAGCAGCCGCGCTCCCGCCGCCACCCAGCCGGCGGCGTGCGCGGCGACCCCGTCCACCGGGCCACGGGCCGCGGGCGGCGCCGGGCGCCAGCGCTTCGCGACGGCGTCGTAAGTCTCGCCGGAGTTCGGATAGGCGATCAGTGGCCTGTGGGTGCGGACGCGCGCGCGGCTCAGCAACTCGCCGACGTGTTCGGGCGCGCTGCAATTGACGCCCACGGCGAGCACTTGCGGGAATTCCTCCAGCGCGGCGACACAATCGCCGAAGTCCTCGCCCTCGGCGTTGCGAGCGCCGTCGCGACAGGTGAATGCGATCCATGCCGGCAGATCCGAGCAGTCGCGTACCGCGCGGGCCACGATGCGCGCCTCGCGCAGGCACGGCAGGGTCTCGCAGGCGAACAGTTCGGCGCCGCAGTCCGCCAGCGCCTCGAGGCGCCGCGAGTGAAAATCCGCGAGTTCGGCGTCGCTCGCCGCGTAGCGGCCGCGATACTCCGATCCGTCCGCCAGCATGGCTCCGTACGGGCCGATCGAGGCCGCGACCAGAGGTCGCGCGCGAGCGGAACGTGTTACGGCGCCGTCCCAGAAGCGGTCGCGCGCTTCGACCGCGATGTGCACGGCCAGGCGCATCAGCGCCACCGCGTCGTCGCGGTCGAGTCCGCGGCGGGCGAACCCCTCGAAACTCGCCTGGTAGGTCGCCGTCGTGGCCACGTCGGCGCCGGCCTCGAAGTAGTCGCGGTGCACTTCCCCGATGAGTTCCGGACGCTCGAGCAGGCAGCGCGCCGACCACAGGGGGTCCGCAAGATCGGCGCCACGCCGCTCGAGTTCCGTGGCGAGCGCGCCGTCGAGCACGACGCAGGACTGGCGCGCGAGCAGCGGTGCGACAGGGTCACGCATTCAGCCGCCGTGGTCCGCTCCGCACGACCGTGTCGCGGGGCAGGGCCGAGCGCTCGATCCGGCGTATGCGACTCGTGGTCAATGCTACCCTTCAGGGCCGTTCCAGGAGGCTCGATTATTGTGACCCCCATCGCCCGCTTCAAGGCCTCGCCGGTCGGCCTGCCCGTGGCCGTACTGCTCGTGGCCATGCTCAGCATCCAGAGCGGTGCGGCGCTCGCCAAGGGCTTGTTCGCGGCGGTGGGGCCCAGCGGCACGACCGCGCTGCGCCTGTTCCTCGCCGCCGCGCTGCTGCTGCCGGTCTGGCGCCCATGGAGGTTGGCGCTCACGCCGCGCGCCTGGCGCATGGTGGCTTTGTACGGCCTCGCCATGGGATGCATGAATTTCCTCTTCTACGAGTCGCTTGCGCGCATTCCGCTCGGCATCGCGGTGGCACTCGAGTTCACCGGTCCGCTCGCGCTCGCGCTCGCGACTTCGCGCCGCGCGCTCGACTTCCTGTGGGTGGGTCTCGCCGGCGCCGGGCTGGCGGCGCTGCTGCCCGTCGGCGTCGCCGGGCACGGTCTCGCACCCGCGGGCGTCGCCTGCGCGCTCGGCGCCGGCGCCTGCTGGGCGCTGTACATCGTGTTCGGCCGCCGCGCCGGGGCGAGCCACGGCGGGGGTACCGCCGCGCTCGGGCTCGCGGTCGCCGCGGTGGTGGTCGGGCCCATCGGCGCCGCCCAGGCCGGAACGGCACTGCTGTCGCCGGCGTTGCTGCCCGCGGCGCTCGGTGTGGCGCTGCTCTCGAGCGCGTTGCCCTATTCGCTGGAGATGTACGCCCTTACGCGCCTGCCGACCCGTACCTTCGGCGTGCTGATGAGCCTCGAGCCTGCGCTCGCCGCGCTCTCCGGTCTCGTCTTCCTCGGCGAACGGCTCGGCGTGCTGCAGTGGTCCGCGATCGGCTGCATCGTGCTCGCCTCCGCGGGCAGCGCCGCTGGCGCCGCGCTGCCGGACGGCGCCGTGGTCACGGACTGACCGGACCGATCAACTGGATGGCGCCGTACAGCACGGCGGCGCCCGCCAGCGTCATCGCGGTGGTCAGGAATTTCGGGTGCGCGTGGTAGCTCTCGGGAATCAGGTCGCTCGCGCCGATGTAGAGGAAGAAGCCGCCGAACAAGGCGAGTGCGGTCGCGAACTCGCCGCCCGGCATCGGCACGAGCGCCGTCAGTCCGACACCGGCGAGCGGCGCGATCGCGTCGGCCAGGAGCCAGCGCAGTGCATCGCGTCGCTTCGCACCGTCGCGCAGCACGACGTTCATGGTGTTGATGCCGTCGGAGAAGTCGTGCGTCAGCACCGCGATGGTGACGATCAGCCCGATCTGCCGCGAGGACTGGAAGCCGACGCCGATGGCGATGCCGTCGAGCAGGCTGTGGATGCACAGCACGACGGCCGCGAACCGGCCGCGCGGCGCGCTTTCGCGGTGGAACATCTGTACGCGGTCGAGGACGAGATAGGCGAGGAAGCCGACGGCGCTCCAGGCGACGACCGTGGCCGGCCCGCGCGCCCGCCCGCCCGCGGCGATCGCCTCGGGCAGAAGATCGAAGAACGCCACGCCGACCACGGCGCCGGCGCTGAAGCCGAGTATCAAGTGCAGCTTGTCGCGCAGGCGCAGCGCGAGCAGACCGCCGAGCAAGGTGCTCGCGAAAGCCGCCGCTCCGATCAGCGTCGCCAACATCATACGTGCCGTCTCTCGCGGGTGGGGGGCGGAAGCGCCACCTCCACGCTCCGATTGCGAAGGGTTATATTGCGCCCATCGTTCGCGACACGCTGTGCAAAGGGGGCGACGTGGGTTACGACGCATATCATAAACGCAAAATCGGCGATCACGTTCTCAAGCCTGAGACCCAGATGATGGGTTTCGGCTATGACCCGCGATTGTCGGAGGGCTCGCTGAAGCCGCCGATCTTCCTCACCTCCACCTTCGTGTTCCGATCGGCGCAGGAAGGCAAGGACTTCTTCGATTTCTCCTCCGGCCGGCGCGAACCGCCGGCGGGCCAGACCTCCGGACTGGTGTACTCGCGCTTCAACAATCCGAACCTCGAGGTGCTCGAGGACCGGCTCGCGTTGTGGGAGCGAACGGATGCCGCCGCGGTGTTCTCGAGCGGCATGGCCGCGATATCCACGGCGCTGTGGGCGCACGTGCGTCCCGGCGACGTCATTCTCATGAGCCAGCCCCTCTATGGCGGCACGGAGACGCTGATCGAGAAGACCCTGCCGGAATTCGGCGTCACCGCGGTGGCTTTCACCCAGGGACACGACCGGGCCGCGGTGACCGAGGCGACGCGGCGCGCGCGTGCCGAGGCGGCGGCGCGCGGCGGGCGCGTCTGCCTGGTGTTCGCGGAGACGCCGGCGAATCCCACCAATTCCCTGGTGGATCTCGCGATGCTGCGCGAAGTCAGCGAGCGGGAACTCGCCGACCAGCGCGGCGGCCGGCCGCTGATCATGGTCGACAACACCTTCCTCGGGCCGCTGTATCAACACCCGCTCGAGCACGGCGCCGACATAGTGCTCTACTCCCTCACCAAGTACGTCGGCGGACACTCCGACCTCGTGGCGGGCGGCGTGGTCGGCGCGCGCGCCGCGGTGGCGCCGGTCAAGAAGCTGCGTGGAGCGCTCGGAACCCAGCTCGATCCGAACACGGCCTGGATGATCATGCGCTCCATGGAGACGCTGTCCTTGCGCATGCGCAAGGCGGTCGAGAACGCCGCGGAAGTAGCGGCGTTCCTGCGCGCTCACCCCAAGGTGGCGGAGGTCAACTATCTCGGCTTCCTCGCCGCCGAGGATCCGCGCCACGCGCTGTTCCACAGGCAGTGCGGCAGCGCCGGCTCGACGTTCGGCTTCAAGGTCGCGGGCGCCGAGGCCGAGGCGTTCCGCATGCTCGACCGGCTGCAGGTGATCAAGCTCGCCGTGAGTCTCGGCGGCACCGAGACGCTCATCTCCCATCCGGCGAGCACGACCCACTCGGGGCTCTCCAAGGAAACCCGCGACCGGATCGGCATCACCGACTCGCTGGTGCGCATTTCGGTGGGCATCGAGGATGCCGGCGACCTGATCGCCGATCTCGGCGCTGCGCTGGATGCGGTTTGAAGCCGGCCGCGCCGTCGCCGCGGCGCTGCTGCTGAGTTCGCTCTGCCTGCCCGCCGTCGCGGCGCAGGCCGCAGCGGGGACGGCGCCGGCCGATCGCGTGCTGCGCGGCGGTCGCGTGATCACGCTCGATGCGCGCGACCGCGTGCGCGAGGCGCTGGCGATCCGTGCGGGGCGCATCGTCTACGTCGGCTCGAACGCCGGCGCCGCGCATTTCATCGGTCCGCGCACGGTGGTGGAGGATCTCGGCGGCCGCGCGGTGATGCCCGGACTCGTCGACGGGCACATGCACCCGCTCGCCGGCGGCGCGCAGCGGCTGAAGTGCAACCTCGAATATCGCCGCTTGACGCTCGCGGAGCTCGGCGCACGCATTCAGGCCTGCCTGACTGCGAGCCGCGCCGCGGAGCCGGACGGCTGGCTCGAGGTTGTGGGCTGGTTCCAGGAGGGCATGATGCCCGCCGGGGTACGCGCCACCCGCGCGGTGCTCGATGCGCTCGCGACGCGCCGTCCGATCGTGGTGCGCTCCTCGTTCGGCCACACCGCGCTGGTCAACGGCCGCGCGCTCGCGCTGGCCGGGATCGAAGCCGGCACGCCGGACCCGCTCGGCGGACGCATCGACCACGGGCCGGACGGATCACCGTCGGGTCTGCTCGAGGACTCCGCCCAGGCGCTGGTCACGGCGAAGTTGCCGCCCGCGACGGCGAACGACGACATTGCCGCGGCGCGGGCGGCTCTCGATGCCCTGCGCCGGCAGGGTGTGACGACGTTTCTGGATGCCAAAGCCGACGCTCGTTCGCTGGCCGCGTTCGAGGCGCTGCGGCGCGCCGGAGAGCTCACGGCGCGGGCGCACTTCGCGCTGCTGATCGATCCGGTCGAAGGCAGGCACCCGGAGCGCGCGGTGGATCTCGCCCGAGATCTGGCGCGACGCTACGACGGCGGCCGGCTCGTGCCGCAGCCCGGGCTCACGGTGCGCAACGTGAAATTGTTCCTCGACGGCGTGATCTCGGCGCCGGCGCTCACCGGCGCCATGCTCGAGCCCTATTTCGAGCCGCCGCGGTCAGGTGGCGGGTCCGCTGCCTGGGCCGCCGGCGACAACCGCGGTCCGGAGGTGTACTTCCCCGCGCCGGTGCTGCGGGAACTCACGCTGCTGCTGGCGCGCGCCGGTCTCGATCCCCACTTTCACGCCGACGGTGATCGCGCCGTGCGCGCGGCCCTCGATGCGGTGCAGTCGTTGCGCGACCTCGAGCCCCGCGCCGACGTCCGGCCGGCGCTTGCGCACGACGAGGTCGTGGATCCAAACGATCTGCCGCGATTCGGCCGGTTGGGCGCCATCGCGGTACTGTCGCTGCAGTGGGGCAAGCCGGCCCCGGACACCGTCGACGGCGCGCGCGACTACCTCGGGCCGGCACGTTACCGCCACATCGAACCCTACGGCGAACTCGCCGCCGCGGGCGCCCGCATCGCCTTCGGCAGCGATTGGCCGGTGGATCCGTTGGACGAGTGGCGGGCGTTCGCCATCGGCGTCACGCGCTCCGACCCCGCGCCGACGGACCCGCGCTACGCGGGGCGCCTGGGCGACGACCCCGGACTCGCGCGCGGCGCGGTGCTGCGCGCGGCGACCCTGGGCGCGGCGTACGAACTGCGTCAGGAGCGCGAAACGGGTTCGATCGAGGCGGGCAAGCTCGCCGACCTCATCGTGCTCGACCGCGACGTGCACAGCGTTCCGGTCGCGGAGCTCGCCTCCACCCGGGTGCTGGAGACCCTGGTCGGCGGACGCGTGGTGTATCGCGCGGACGAGGACGCCACCCGCTGAGCGCGCGCCTCCGGCGAGCCGCCCGCCCGGGCTACAGAGACTTCGATACGCCGAAGAAAATGCCGCGGCGCGCGCCGAATTGCGGTGCGCCCACGCCCACCCCGGTGCCGTCCCTGATCTCGTAGATCTTGTCGAAGGCGTTGATCAGGTCGACGCGGCCCGTGAGCGTGCCGTCACCGAGGTGGAACACGTGGCTCGCCCCCAGATTGAGCGTCGTGTAGTAGGGCAGGTGCGCGCCGTTCGGGATGTTGGAGCCGTCGGGAAGCACCAGGTTCGAGCGCAGCCCCGAACCCGTGAGGAAGTCGGCGCTGAGCCGCGTGCCCGACCACAGGTACGAGGCGCCCCCGGACGCCGTGAAGCGCTGCTCGTGGTCCAGAGAGATGTAATGCGACGCTATGTAGGCCAGTTCCTCGGGCGCGAAGTTGAACTGTGAGGAATCGATGCCCTTGCCCTCGGCGCGCAGGCCGGCGAGGTTCAGGTAGGCCGTGAAACCGCCGCTCGAGTAATTGCCGGTGAGCTCGATCCCGTACTGCTTGCCGTGCGCGTAGTTGAAGGGCGTGAGAATGATGGGCGCACCGAACTGGCCCTCGTCGACCAGATCGTGCGACTGCTTGTAGAAGGTGTCGAGCCCCACCGTGAAGCCGCCGGAGATCTTCTGCTCCGCGCCGACGTCATAGTAATTCGCCGTTTCCGCCTGTGCGGTGTTCGACTGCGTGGTGACGGGCGCCGCGGTGGTGCCCAGGAACTTCGAAATCGTCTCGCCGCCGACGAGTTCGAACGGCGGCGGCGAGAAATAGCGCGAGTAGCCCGCGTGCACCACGGTGTCGTCGGTGGCCTGCCACACCAGGTTCGCGCGCGGGCTGACCTGGTGGCCGCTCGCGTAGGCGTCAAAGTGGTCGAAACGCAGGCCGTAGTTCAGCGTCAGGGTCTGAGCCAGCTTCCACTCGTCCTGCAGATACAGGCTCTCCAGCCACTCGGTCCGGGCGCCGTCGTCCAGGATCGACACGGGCTGGTCCGAGATCTGATTGCCGGCGGCGTCGAGCGCGATCACGGAGGAGTCGGTCAGGCTGGTGGAGCGGTCGCTCTGCACGAACACGCCGGCGCGCACGGTGTGGGTGTCGTTCGCCTTGTACGAGGCGTCCGATTGCAGCGCGTAGGCGACGTTCTGCTTGTAGGCGTTCTGTGCGATGCCGCCGAAGAGCAGGTCGCCGAGCGGATCGGGCACGTAAGTGAGGCTCGAGTAGCGTGCCGTCGCCGAGGTGACCACGTCGAGCGCACCGCTCGAGTGCTGCCAGCTCAAGATCGCGAAGTGGTTCAGCTCGCGCTGGCTCTCCTGCAGTGCCGCGCTGGGGTAGGTGGTCGCGCCGAGTACCGTGAGCGGCGTGCCGTTGGCGTTGGTGATGGCCGGCACGAGGCCGCTGCGGTTCGGGATCTGGAAATTGCCGGTGGAACTCGACAGCACGAGGGCCAGGCGGTTCTCCTCGTCGAGGATGTCCTCGACGTAGGCGAAGCCGTGGTACTGCGTGGTGTGGTCGTGGATCGGGTTCGAGCGCGCGTCGGGCGCCTCGATGCCGAGATCGTCGCGGGTGAAGTCCGCCGACACGAAATAGTTGTAACGGCCGGCCGAGCCGCCGTAGGTCACGCTCGGCGCGATCTCGCCGTGGCTGCCGCCGTAGAGGGAGAGCGATCCGCCCGGGTCGATGGCGCCGCTCTTGGTCTTCAGGTCGATGATGCCGCCGGTGCGAAGCCCGTATTCCGCGGGCAGTGCGCCGGTGATCAGCGACACCGAGGAGATCAGCCGCGGGTCGAACGATTGGCCGAAGCCGCTGATGCCTTCCGGCAGGATGATGCCGTTGAGGCGGTACTGCACGCCGTTGTGCTCGCCGCGCACGTGGTACTGCCCGAAGGAGTCCTGGGCCACGTCCGGCGCCTGCAGCACCACCTGATTGAGCAGCACGTTGTCGCCGCCCGGGGCGGCGGCGATCGCGGCTTGATCGATCACGTACGTGGATGCGCCCGTCTGCGTCTGGATGCCGTTGCGCGCCTCGTTGAGGTGCTCGGCGATCACGGTGATGGCCTGCAGCGTATCGGTGGCGGCGGGCGTGGCAGGCGCCGCCTGCGCGTCCGCGGCCGCAGAGCCTGCCGGCGCGGCGGCTGCGGGGGATGCCCCGGCGGACGCGGTGTCGGCGACCGCAGCGCCGCTGAGCGAGACGAAACCCGCGGCGGCGACCGCGGGTACCAGCAATCGATGCTTCGACATGCGAACAACTCCTCGACGAGACACGGGGCCGCGATGCGCGCGGCCGTACCACACCAGCCCGATCAGGCGGCGGTGGGTGGCGCTCGCGAGCGGAAGGCCGCGCGGGGAGTGCGGTCGCAACGGGTCGACGGCGGCGATTCGGCGGCACCGTGCGTCGCGCACAGCGCCGGCGCCGGCGGAACGGCCGGGGTGCCGGCCGCAAACAGCAGTGGCGCGAATCCCAGGCAGTCGGCGCAGGTTTCGTGCGCCGCCGGCAACGAGTGCTTGGTCGCGGATGCCACCGGGCGCACCGAGTCGTGCGCGTAGCGATGCGCGAGCGCTCCCGCCTGCGCCAGCAGCAGGGCAAAAGCGGTGAGGAGCGCAATGCGCATGTCGACGCGGCGCGGGAATCGGGTCACGTGTGTACCGGGCACTTGCACGGGATGACCCATAAATGTAACACGACGCCCGGCGCTGCGTTCCAATTCACGCTTTCGGGCACCGTCCCCCGCCCTGAGGGGCGCGGGCACGGCACCCAGTGCTCGTGGGAGGGCCACGGCTCCCTCCGGGACCCGCGTGACGCAGTTCGCGGCCCCTGGTCGGCGGAGTGCGAGCGCCTCGGCAGTCCGCGCCAAAACTTGAGCGCAACCGCTGCGAATTGCGACCGTAGTCACGCCGGTCCGTGCAGCCAACATAACATCATGCGCCCGCCTTAAGGGTTTGCCCGACAGGCAACCGATTGAAATGATTCATTCATCCGAGGAGTGATCTCTCATGCGTACGATTCTGGCCAGCGCCATCGCTGGAAGCCTTCTGGCCGCGGCTGCGGCCCACGCCGCCGGTACGGCGACGGCCACCTTTCCCGTGTCGGCGACGGTCAATTCGACCTGCAGCGCCAACACCTCGGGGCTCGCCTTCGGCGCCTATACGCCCGGCGGCGGCAACGTGACCGGACAGGCGACCATCAACGTCATCTGCACCAAGAGCACCGGGTTCACGGTCAAGCTCAACGCCGGCACTACGTCGGGCGGTTCGTTCGCGCAGCGCCTGATGGCGTTGTCCGGCGCCACCACCAACACCCTGCAGTACAACCTGTACACCACCACGGCGCTGTCCACGGTGTTCGGTGACGGCACGAACTCCACCGGCACGGCCACCGGCACGGGCGCCGGTCTCGCCACCCCGCAGGTGGTCAACGTCTACGGGCAGATCCCGGACAATGCCACCAACCAGAGCGCGGTGCCGACCAGCACCACCAACCCGACCTACAACGACACCATCACGGTGACGGTGACCTACTGAGCGTCGGAGTGGTGACCGTGAGTCGCAACGTTCCATGGAGGCGACCCGGAGTACCGGCGCATCCGGCTGCGGTGGCGCATCGGCGCCACCGCACCGCCGGACGGCGCGGTAGACCGCAGCGTCGGGCCGGTTGGCGGGCGTCGCTGTTCGCGCTCGCCTGCCTGGGCGTGCTGGGCGTGGCATCCGCGCCGCAGGCGCGCGCCGGCAGCTTCAGCATCGCGCCGATACGAGCCTACCTGTCCGGTGCGCAGCGCACCGGCGTGTTTACGCTCACCAACCAGGACGATGCGCCGGTGGTGGTCGAGGTTGGCGTCGTCGCCTGGTCGCAGGAGGCGGGCGAGGATCGTCTCACCGACACCCACGACCCGCTGGTCACGCCGCCCGTGCTTAAGCTGGCCGGACACGGTGATCAGATCGTGCGGGTGGCGCTGCGCCGGGCACCGGATGCGCAGCGCGAAACGGCCTATCGGGTAATCCTGCAGGAAGTGCCCGGTGCCGCGCCGGCCGGATTCAGCGGACTGCAGGTCGCGCTGCGCCTGAGTGTGCCGGTGTTCGTCGCGCCGTCGCAGGGGCAGGCGCACGCCGATCTCACCTGGGAGGTGCACCGTACCGCCGACGGTCAGATCGAAGTGACGGTCAGCAATCGCGGCAACGGTCACGCGCAGATCATCGATTTCGAAGCCCGCCTGCCGGGCGAGGCCGGCGCCGTACGCGGGATGACCGCCAAGTACGTGCTGCCGGGCAGCCGGGCGAATTGGGTGCTCAAGCCGCCGGGCACGGCCGTCCCTGCCGGCACGGTGCGCATCCACGGCCACGACGATCAAGGGGAGTTCTCCGCCGACGTCGCGTACAGCGGATCCTGAGCCGCCGGCGGGTGAAGTGTCTTGGCCACCGCTCCCCACTCTCGGCCCGCGCGTTCGACATATTCCCTGCTGCTCGCCGCTGCGATCGGCGCCTGGTGCGGTTCGGCCGCGGCAGCTCAGGGCGAGTCGGGCCCGGCTGCCGCGGATGCGTCCGCCGGGTACGGCGGCGCGGCGCTCGATGCGGCGGTGAGCACCGCCGTGGCCGCGGCGCTCGCCGAGGCCGTGCTCGAAGTGTCGGTCAATTCGGAGTCGGCGGGCGAGAGCCTGGTGGTGCTGCGCGGTCCCGGCAACTCGATCTATCTCGCCGAGGAGGATCTGAAGCGGTTGCACCTGCGGGTCCCGCACGTCGCCGCGGTGGAGCGCGAGGGCCGGCGCTATTACGCGCTCGCGGCGGTCGTGGGCAGCCGCGTGCGCATCGACGATGCCCGTCAGCGTGCGCTCGTTACCGTGCCGGCCGCCGCCTTCGAGCCCAACGAAGTCAGCGCGGCGGAGCGATCCCACCCGAAAATCACGCCCGCCGCCCCCGGCGCATTCTTCAACTACCAGGTCTCGGCGCAGCAGATCCAGGGCACGAGCTTCGGCGGACTACAGGGCGAACTGGGAGTGTTCGCGAGCCCCGGTGTGCTCACCGACACCTTCGTCGCACGGCGTGATGCCGGCCAGAACCAGTTCGTGCGCTTGGACTCGACCTTCACCCACGACTGGGTCGACAGCCTGCAGACCCTGAACCTCGGCGATTCGATCAGCGACCCAGGAACCTGGGGCAATGCGCTGCGCTTCGCCGGCATACGCTTCAGCCGCAATTTCGCGTTGCGGCCGGATCTGCTCACGACCCCGTTGTTGTCGGCTTCGGGCACGGCCACCGTACCGTCGACCGTGGACGTGTTCGTCAACAACCAGCTCGTCAACTCGAGCACCCTGCCCGCGGGTCCGTTCGTGATCGATCGGCTACCGAGCATCACCGGCACAGGCGACATGAGCGTCGTCGTGCGCGATGCGCTCGGCCGCGAGCAGGTCATGACACAGTCCTTCTACACGAGCCCGTTCCTGCTGGCCGCGGGCCTGAGCCAATACGCCATCGACGTCGGCAGCGTGCGCAACAACTACGGCATCACCAGTACGGACTACGGTGCGCCTATCGCCGAGGGCAGCTACCGACGCGGCATCACCGACGACTTCACGCTCGAAGGCCACGCCGAGTACCTCAAGAACTTCGCGCACGCGGCGGGTGTGAATGCGGCCTACCAGATCGATCACCTCGGCGTGATCAACGTGACCGCCGCCAATGGCGGCGGCTTCGGCGGCAGCGGCTGGCTCACCGGGGTGGGGATCGAGCACCGCGGCAGCCGGGCGAGCCTGGTGGCGAGCACCCAATGGGCGAGCCGCAACTTCGTGCAGGTGGGCGAGTCCCCGGATCCCGACTTCTGGATCACGCGGCGGGACCTGCTGCAGGGTGGCGTGAGCGTCGGCAGGACGTTTTCGATCTCCGTCGCCTGGGTGCGAGAATTGTTCCGCAACGAACCTTCGCAGCGTAGCTTGAGCCTCACCAACACCTGGAGCTTCGGTCCGCTGGGCGCGCTCGAACTCACCGTCGCACGCACCGTCGTGGGTGCCGGCACGCCCAGCTTGGCGCCGAGCGCGCTGCCGCCCGGCGGGATCGTGCCGCCGACCGGCTTCCTGCCCGGCAGTGGATTTACCGCTGCGCAATCCTCCACCAGCGTGTTTCTCAACTACGTCTACTCCCTCGGCGGGCGCAAGTCGGTCACCGCGAGCGGTATCGGCGGCAGCGGGGAGGGCGCACCGCCGCGCGAGGGCCGGGTGACGTACACCGACAGCCCGCCCGTCGGCCCCGGCTACGGCTATCGTCTCGCGGCAGCGACCAATGGCGATTACGACGCCGATTGGCAGCAGCAGGGTCGTGCCGCGAGCCTGGAGGTGGAAGCGGCCCGCACGCAGGGCGTCGATGGGCGCAGCGCCTATCTGACCGGCGCCTTCACCTGGCTCGACGGCCGCTTCGACGCGCTGCGTTCGGTGAACAGCAGCTTCGGCATGGTGGACCTCGACGGTCTCGCCAACGTGCCGGTGTACGTGGAGAATCAGCTCACGGCGCGCACCGACGACGCCGGCCGCGCGTTGTTGTTCAATTTGCGTCCCTACGAAGCGAATCGCGTGAGCATCGTGCCGCAGGACCTGCCGCTCGACACCACCATCGAGTCGGCGAGCACGACGGTGGCGCCGCCGTTTCGCAGTGGCGTGGTGGTGCGCTTCCCGGTCGAGCGCACCCGCGGCGGCACCTTCAGGCTCGTGACCGAGGACGGCACGGCGGTGCCGACGGGCGCCGAAGTCGTCTTCAATGGCGGCAAGTTCCCGGTGGTGCTCGACGGCAAGGTCTATGTCACCGGCTACGATCACGGCACCCAGGGCAGCGCGACGTGGAAGGAGGGCCGCTGTGTGTTCCGTCTGCCGCCGCCGCCCGCGGACGACCCGCTCCCCGAACTCGGCACGGTACGCTGCCGGAGCCTGCCCGCGACGGGCGATCGCGCCGAGGGTCGGCGATGAGCCCGTGTCGACCGCTGGCGATGATCCTGCTGGTGCTGGCGTCGCTTGCAAGTCGACCGGCTGCTGCCGCACCCGGTCCGCAGCGAAAGTTTACATTCGGCAGTGTGGCCTGCAGCGCGACTTCCACGGGACTCGATTTCGCGGTGTACAACCCGTTGCAGACCACCGCGGTGAGCGGCACCGGCAACGTGCAGGTCACGTGCCGGCTGCTCGGCGGTCTTTTCGGGTATGTCGCCGCCACCGTGTCGATGACGGCCGGCAGCAGCCTGAGTTTCGCTTCGCGTCAGATGCGGGTGGGCACCAACACGCTCAACTACAATCTCTATTGGGACGCGGCCCGCTCGCAGATCGCCGGCGACGGCACCGGCGGTTCGTTCGACTATCCCTTGCAGGGCGTGCTCTTCTTCGGCGGAAGCGGGGCAGCCACGCAAGTCGTGCCGGTGTACGGGTCGATACCTCCGCGGCAGGACGTCGCGCCGGGAATATATCGCGACATGATCGTGGTCACGGTGTCGTACTGATGCGTGTGGTGTCGGCTTGAAGTCCGGGGGCGATGGCACGGGCGGCCGTTGCGGCGTCCTGTTGATTCCGATGGCGTTGCTCGCATTGCTGAGCGCGGGCGCTGCCCGCGGTTCGACCCGCAACGTGTCCTGCGGCGCGACCTCGACCGGGCTCGACTTCGCCGTCTACAACCCGCTCCAGACCGCACCCAGCCCCGGTGTGGGTTCGGTGCTGTTGACCTGCCGGATCGTGTCGGGACGTTTTGGCCGCGCGGTCGCGAGCGTCGCCCTGACGGCCGGCAACAGCGGCAATTTCGGCGCGCGCCAGATGCGCTTCGGATCGAACGGGCTCAATTACAACCTCTACTGGGATGCCGCGCACTCCCAGGTGGCCGGCGACGGTACCGGCGGTTCGATCGTGGGCGGACCGTTCCGCTTTCGACTCAACCGTCGTGCGCCCGATCAGACGCAGCCTGTGTACGTGTACGGGCTGATGCCGCCGCGTCAGGACGTGGCGCCCGGGAATTACCGCGATCTGATCGTCGTCACGATCTCGTACTGAGCCGCCGCGGCGAAACTCTGCCACAGCCACGTCCGATGCGCCGCTACAACGCCTCGAGCGGCCGCGCCGTCACCCGCAGTGGCCAGGGATAGCGTCCGGCGGGCAGTCCGGGCACGAGTTCCATGTGAAAAGTGAGCGTCACCGCCATCTGCGCGGCGCCGCGCCAGGGCAGCGCCAGCGTACCGCCGTCCGCACCCAGCCGTTGCGGGGTCCCGAGTCCGTAGATCTCGAGTCCCGTGAGCACCGGCGCGATCTCGGCGATGTCGAGCGCGACACCGGCGCGGCTGTTGGTGTTCACCACGAACGCGGTCTGATCCAGCACGTCGACGGCGCCGCGCGTCGCGTCCGCGGCTGAAACCACGAGCGCCTCGGGCAGCGCGCGCCACTCCAGGCGGGTGACCGCGGTCACCGTCGCACTCACCGGCAGCGCGGTGCGCGCGTCCTTGCCGATCGCGGTCGCGCAACACCCGACCACGAGCAGCGCGACGCGTACCGCGCGGCGACGGGCGGCTTGTGTAGAACTCATCGCGACCATGCAGCGCTCCGTAACATCGCGAACGATTTAGCGGCCGGGGAGCCGGGTACTTGAGCGAACGCGCGTGCCCGGCGGCCTCTGGTCCGCCGCCACGGGCGGAGCGGATCACGCAAATTCAAGAAAATCTGCAGTGGCACGCCGTACGGGTTGACTTAACATCCGCGCAGCGGCGCGCGGCGCCTCGCTGCCCCGCGGCGGTGGCGGCAGCGTCGCCGCTCCAATTACAACGACGCTCTTCCGAGGGATCATGCATCGCAAATACCTGCGCGGCTCGTGCGCCGCCCATGCGCTCGTCCTGATGTTCGGCATCGGCGCCGCCCGCGCCGAGGAGGCGGGGACCCCCGGTGGCAGCGGTGCGGACGGGGCGACCGAAGCGACCGGTCTGGCGCTATCGCCGGTGGTCGTGACCGCCACCCGCGTGTCGCAGAACAGCGCCGACATTCCGGCCTCGATCGACCGCATCGATCAGGACGAGCTGCGCTTCGCGCAGCTGCAGGTGAACCTGTCCGAGTCGCTCATGACCGTGCCGGGCGTGTCGGCCCAGAGCCGGCAGAACTACGCGCAGGACGTGCAACTGTCGGTGCGCGGCTTCGGCGCGCGCTCGAGCTTCGGCGTGCGTGGCGTGCGGCTCTATTCCGACGGTATCCCCGGTACCATGCCGGACGGCCAGGGACAGTTCTCCCAGTTCGACATCGGTTCCGCCGAGCGCATCGAGGTGCTGCGCGGCCCGTTCTCGGCGCTCTACGGCAATTCCTCCGGGGGCGTGATCGCGATCTTCACCGAGGACGCGAAGCCCGGCTACGGCATCCAGGGGTCGACCGACTTCGGCGCCTTCCACACGCAACGTGACGCCGTGGAGGCCGAGGGCGACGATGGCACGGTCAACTACGTGGTCGACGCCTCGCACTTCCAGACCGACGGCTATCGCGACCACAGTTACGCCGAGCGCAACCTCTTCAACTCGAAGGTGAAGTTCTCGCCGACCGAGTCCTCGAAGCTCACCTGGATCGTGAACGCCATCCAGACTCCGTACACCGAGGATCCACTCGGGCTCACGAGCGCCCAGCTCGCCGCCAATCCCGCGCAGGCGGGAACCGGGGCCATCGCCTACGACACGCGCAAGAACCTCGACCAGGAGCAGACCGGGCTCGTGTTCGAAGACACGCTCGGCGCGCACGATACGTTCACGGCGACCAGCTACGTCGGGCACCGCGCGGCCACGCAGTTTCTGGCCATCCCGCAGGCCGTCGAACAGCGCACGCCGCTCTATCCGGGCGGGGTAATCGTGCTCGATCGGACCTACTACGGACTCGACAGCCACGTCACCGACACCCGCGACTTTCTCTCCGGTCCGCTGCAGGTCACTGCCGGCGCGAGCTACGACGACCTCGCCGAGGCGCGCAAGGGATACTTGAACTACGACGGCTCGACGCTCGGTACCCAGGGCGCCATCCGTCGCGACGAGGCCAATTTCGTCTACGACCTCGACCAGTACCTGCAGGCGCAGTGGGATCCGGCGGCGCGCTGGCGGTTGGTCGGGGGCCTTAGGCACAACTACGTGGAGGTGACCTCGCACGGGCACATCCCGGTGATCGACGGCGCCGACAGCAGCGTGCGCTACTCGGCGGTCGATCCCGTGGGCGGAATCACCTTCCGCGCGAGCTCGATGCTCAACGTGTACGGCTCCTACGGCAAGGGCTTCGAGACGCCGACGCTCAACGACCTCGCCTACCGTTCCACCACCGGAGCCGAACCGGGGCTCAACCTCGGCCTGCAGCCGGCACGCAGCGACAACTACGAAGTGGGCATGAAGGCGGGCAGCGGCGGCTGGCACGCGAACCTCGCCGCGTTCTACATCCAGACCCGCGACGAACTGGCGGTGCTCGCCAACACCAACGGTCGTACGGTGAATCAGAACATCGGCGAGACGCAGCGGCGCGGGCTCGAATTCGGTGGTGACGCACGCCTGCCGGCGGGCTTCAGCGCCCAGGTCGCCTACACCTACATGCACGCCGTGGTGGGCCAGTCCTACGGCACCTGTGTCGGCGTGCCCTGTCTGCCGGCCACGGTGGCGGCCGGCAGCTACCTGCCGGCGGTGCCGATGAACGAGTTCTACGGCGGACTCACCTGGTCGTATGCCCCGTGGGGATTTACGGTGACGGCGGAGACCGTGGCGCGCTCGCACATCTACGCCGATGACCGCAATACGGCACAGGCCGCGGGCTATTGGGTCGAGAACCTGCGGCTCGGATTCGCCCAGACCACGCCCGGTTGGCGCTTCACCGAGTCGGCGCGCATCGACAACCTCGCCGACCGCTTCTACGTCGGTTCGGTGATCGTGAACGAGAGTAATTCGCGTTATTTCGAGGCTGCTCCAGGGCGGGCGGCCTATGTTATGTTCACTGCAGCGTGGCGGACCGACTGACGGTCAGCGACCAGCAAAGATCCGCTCGAAAGACAATTCCAGGCGGTGCACCATTCGGGGAGAACTGCGTTGAAGTTCTTAAGTCTCAATCCATAGATGGAGAGAGAATCGTCCGAGGATCCTGGAGTATCGCTGCCATGAGTACCTTCAATCGGCCCTTAGCCAAGTTTGCGACTGCCGCACTGGGTGTGTTCCTGGGTATCGCTGCCCCCGCTCTGGTCCTGGCAGGTCCGGGTGGCGGTGGTCACGGCGGCGGTGGCGGTGGTGGCCACTTCGGTGGCGGCGGGCACTTCGGCGGCGGCGGCCACTTCGGTGGCGGCGGGCACTTCGGCGGGGGCTACGGCGGGCACTACTCGGCACCGGCGCATTACGGCGGCGTGAATTATGGGCATGGCTATGGCGGCAGCTATCACGGCGGCGGCTATGGCGGCCACGGTGCCTACGGTTACTCCGGCGGCTATGCCCGCCACGGTTACTCGACTGGCACTTATGCGGGTGGCTACGGCGGCTATCACGGCGGCTGGAGCGGCTACCACGGTGGCTGGGGCGGCGGTGGCTGGCGCGGCGGCTGGGGTGGCTGGCGGGGCGCCTACTGGAACGGCGGCTACTGGCACGGTGGCTACTGGCCACCGGTCTATTACGGTGGTTTCGGCTTCTCGTGGTTCCTACCCGTATTGCCGGTGGCTTATTCGACCTACTGGTACGGCGGCGTGCCGTTCTACTACTGCAACGACGTCTACTACACCTGGAGTCCGAGCTACGACGGCTACGTGGCCACCGATCCGCCGCCGGTCGCGGACTCCTCGGGCGCACCGCCCGATGCCGGTGCCGCCGACGCGGGCAGTGGCGCTCCGCAGGATCAGGCGCAGCCGCAGGCCCCGCAGGCGGGCGGCCCGGCGGTCGGCTCCGACATCTTCATGTACCCGAAGAATGGCCAGAGTGCGGAGCAGCAGGCCACCGACAAGCGCGAGTGTAAGGATTGGGCCACCCAGCAGGCCGGTACCGGCCCGAGCAGCGGCAACGATTACCGGCGGGCCCTCTCCGCCTGCGCGCAGGGCCGCGGCTACGCGGTGAATTGATCCGTGACGACGGGCCTGGCGCCGACGGCGCCGGGCCCGGCCGCACTCTGGCCCGGGGGGAGCCGGCCCGCGGGGAGCCAGCCCAATAAGATTCCCTGCTGCCCTCAATTACCCCAGCAATCGATGTGTGTGCCGCTGCCGGTGTAGGTCTGCGTCCCGGTCTGATCGATGCTGAGCGAAGTGCAGGCGGTGTCGCTGGCCTGCGAGTTGATCGGCGTCGCCGTGATCGTGTAGGCCACCGGCGGATTGCCGACCACGACGTTCACCGAGTAGTAGCTGGTGCCGCCGCTGCTGTCGGTGATGTTCATCGGGAAGGTCGATCCCTGCGCGCCGTAGCCGAGATCGGCCGGGTTGGCGCTGTAGGCGTTGGTCGTGCTGAAGAGTTTCTCCTCGCGCCCGGCGAGATCGAGAAGCGCGCTGCGCGCGTCGGTTCGCCGCGACTTTTGCACCTGGCTCGAGTAACTCGTCACCGCGATGGTGGCGAGGATGGCGACGATGGCCACCGTCACCATCAACTCGATCAGCGTGAAGCCGGCGGCGGCACGCGCCGGTCCTTTCGTGTTTCGCATGGACGACTCCTGGTTCATCAGCGCTTCTCGATCCACGTCAGCCGCTTGGCCTTCACGTTGCTCGGGATGTTGACCTTCTGCGCGCCCGGCGTGCCCGAAATCGTCTGGTAGACGATGTTCGAGGTGTTCTGTGCCGTGGTGACTACGTACACGCTACCCGTGGCGTTGGTCGCCACGCCCGCCGCGATGCTGTCGGAGAGTACCGTACCGGTCTTGGGATTCAAGAAGGTCGGGAAGGCGTTGTTGAACACGCCGCCGTTGCCGATCGCGAGCGCATAGGTGTAGCCGCTGTCGAGATTGTTGGTGCACGAGGTCGGAATGTTGACCGCGGGCACGGTGGAATTGACCACGAACGCACCCTGGTAGAACACCGGGTTGAAGATCACCTGTTCGTTCGCGCTCGGCAGGTTGGCGTACCAGCCGTACTTGGTATTGCCGCTGCCGCAGGTGGTGCTTCCCTGCCAACAGACCGTCACGTTGGTGCCGTTGACCGCCCCCGTGGCCGAGCCGTTCGCGCTCGCGATGGTCAGCGTCTGCGCCTGCAGGTTGCCGTAGCCGAGCACGTAGGGTGAGGTGAGTCCCGTGGCGGTGGCGGTGGCCGCGAGGCTCACGTACTGCGTGCCCGGCGAGAGCGTGTTCCAGCCGCTCAAGTTCCAGTCCCACACCCCGTAGAGGCTCTGCGTGCCGCCCGCGTACTGCACCGGCGAGAGGTTGGTGATCTGGGTGCGCTGGCCGGTGCCGAACTCGATCAGCACGCGTGGCAGGCTGCCCGGCACGATGTTGGCCACCGCGAGCAACTGGCTGGTGATGGGCTGTCCGGCCTGGGTGGTGAACAGCGGGCTTGCGCCCACGGCCCAGTTCGAAGGGTTGCTGCTGGTCAGGTCGAAGCGCCAGACGTTGCCCTTCAAGTCGCCGGCGTAGACGTAGTCGGTGACGTGGTCGCCGTCGAGATCGGCCGAGGTGGTGTAGGCGATGCCGTTGCCCCCGGCCACGCCGGTGCTCAAATAGTAGAAGGTGGTCGCCGCCGAGCTCGGGTCGATGGTCATGATGAAGATGCCGCCGTCCCCCGAGGCGCTGCCGAAGCCATTGCCGAAGATCACCGCCCAGGTGCCGTTGTGCAGCCGGCGGATGATCGGGGTGCCGAAGGTATTGCCGAGATTGCTGCCGCAGCCCGAGACGTTGCTGCAGGCGATGGTGGCGGGATTCCACTCGCCGATCACGATCGAGGAGGCGTTGTTCTCCGCGAACTGGGTCGGGTCGGTGACGTCGAGGGCGTAGATGGCCGCGCCGCCAAAACCTAAGCCGCCGACCAGCCAGGTGTGCCACTTGCCGCCGTAGAAGAGGTCGCCCGTTCCCGGCGTCGCGTCGACGAAGAAGTTGTGGCCGTACTGGGAGTTCGACAGATCGAGGGTCGGGTTCGAGCACTCCGCGGTGCTTCCCACCGACGGCGTCACGCCGTGGATGTTCTGCACCAGGTCGCCGGTAGTGGAATTGTCCGTGCAGCCGCCGGGAGTGGTGGAGTTCGCGCCGCTTAAGAGCGACGTGCCCGGCATGTAGGCGAGGATCTCCTGGCCGTCGTTCGGGGTGGTGCCGTTGGCGACGAAGGCGCCGGTCGCGTCGAACGAGCCGGCGCGAAAGCCGTGCAGGAAGCCGTCGTTGGCGCCGGCATAGACCACGTTCTGGCGCGTCTGCGCCGCCGCCACGAACTGCAGATAGGTCTGGGAGCCGTTGTTCTCGGGCATGGCCGCCGACGGATACAAGCGGTCCTTCCAGGCGGCGGTGTAGGGCGAGGAGGGCGGACCGACCCAGCTCGGGCTCGAGTCGACGATGTCACCCAGTACCGAGTCGCGTGCGCGGTAGAGCCCCACGCCCGAGGTGTTGATCTCCTGGCTGCGGTCGCCACGCAGGTAGTTGAGCCGGTACTGCGCCGTGGTCGAGGTGTCGCCCACGTCGGCGAAGTCGAGGCTCGCCTGTTGCGTGCTGTTGAGGCTTCCCCACTCGAAGGGGATGCCGACGTCGTTGGTCGTGTCCCAGGTCAGCATCACCCGGGAGGTGGGTGCCGGAGTCGCGCTGGTCGGCCCGCTCGCGCCGGTGGCCGGGCAGCCGGTGGCGGCGGTGGTGCCGGTGAGCACGCAGGACGCGTCCCAGTTGGCGGTGGTGCTGACGGTCACGACGCCCGTGCTCTGGTTGTCGAGCAGGTTGTTCGCCGTCAGCGTGCCGGTCCAGTTGTTGGGGTTGTAGTAGGCGAAGTACGCCTGGGTGCCGGCTTCCACCTTGGCGGCCTGCTTCTCGTTGACCGTCGCGGAGCTTCCCGACTGGTCGGCCGAGGCGGCCTTGAAGCACATGATTTCGTGGACATTCGAGCCGCCGCCGGTAGAGCCGGCGAAGCCGAAGCGGAAGCTCGATGGCAACGGGCCATTCGAGGCCGTGATCGACTGGTTCTTGATCACATAGGAATACGCGCCGCCATTCACGCTGTACGCAAGGCTCAATAGGCCGTTCTGGGTGATTTTCAAATTGTAGAAAATCGCTGTCGCTTGGTTGCGAGTAGTTGCGCTTTCGTTTGCAATCTGAAATGTCAGGTTCTGATACGCGTTGGGGATCGCCGCGTAGTCGAGGATGCCGGCGGTGTTGGCGGCATTGGAGAGCGTGGCAGGACCTTCGTCCACCGCACCGCCCGTGGTATTCGCCGCCGCATAGTTGTAAAGATGTCCGGTACTGCAGGCTTGTCGAACTGCCTGAGTAGCCAGAGTTGGGCCAGTATGGCTCTTGTTGGCCTGCTGCGACGAAGCCGGGGGTGCTGATCCACTGCCCGTCTTCGTGCCCGTACTGGTTGGATAAGCGTAGTTGGCTGTGCAGGAGTTGCTAGACGACGAATATGAAGGCGTGTTGGTTAAATACGCGTTGGTTTTGCTGGTGTACGAGCTGACATTTGTGGGGCAGGTATAGCACGACGTGCCACTCAGCGTTCCGCTTGAGCAACTGTAAGTGAACGAAGTGTACGTCGATGCCATACTATCGGGGTAATAAGGGACTGGGCTAGAGCTCGAAGGTAGCGGCCCCAATGCCGAATAGTGAGCCGTTCCATAGGCCGCATTCAGCGCCGCCCAAGAGATACTGCCGGCACCTCGTAAGCCGATTCGCCCCGCCCGCTGGTTGTACCCGGTCGCTGTGTTGTCCCCTTGATTAAGGAAATTCCCGAATTCATCAATACCGAGGCCGATGTAACCTCCGGTAAGCCCATCGTATCCCGTGATGGGGTCGTCGTTGGTATTCGAACAGGAATAAGCCAACGATCCGCCGAACGCGCCGTAGCCTGGTGGCTTGCTGCCGTCCATGAGGTAGAAGCTGATTCCGTCCGCACCGTCGTTGGTGACGCTGCTGGATCCATTGCCCAGTGAATCGCCGTGATAGGTCACGGTTTTGAACGTGACCTGGAGACCCTGGCCGGTGGGAAATGGGTCGGCAGAAACGATGGCACCATGTTGGTTGTGGCCATACGTGCAGCCGCCACTCGTGCAAACAGAGCCGTTCGTGAAGCGTAGGGCGCCGCTGCCGACCGGGTCCGGTACCTGCAGGGCCGGAGAACTGGGCGCTGAAGTGCCACCAAGGTATCCCGATGCACCACCGACAAAATATTGGTCCTTATTTCCGACTACTCCGTAATAACTCGGCAGAATTGAGATACAGCTCGGCGGGCTCCCAGGTCCGGGCGCCGCAACGCTGGTCGCCGCATTGCCAGCCGTCAAACAGGCGCCGCCGAAGTAGTACCAGCTGTTGGTGGTCGCCGTACCCGTGAAGTCCTCGCCGTACACGGATTGCGCATCCACTGCGGAACCGCCCGCGGTGGCGGTCAGGAGGGCGAGGCAGGCGAAGAAGCGGTGCATGGGTTTCATGGCGAAGCGCTCAAAGTTGGTGGGAACTCACGTAGACCGCGTAGGTGCTCTCGACCACGGCTGCGGTGTTGCCGTTGCCGCCGTAGCCGACGGCATCGATTTGATAGATCTCTCCGGGCA
>DAIDHD010000021.1 GCA_027459765.1 Gammaproteobacteria bacterium
CAGCGTCCCGGGGGGCGCAGTGGCGAGGCAGGGCTCAGGGACGGGTCGGGTCCGGGCATGGCGAGCTTCGCATCACGAGGAAACGGACGCTGCGCATGATACGTCATCGCGTCTGCGCCGCACTGGCGCAGTGTCCCTGCGTCGAGCGGCGCCCGTGACGGCATTGCCCGTCAGCCGAGGTCGGCCCACCGGCGCAACAGGGCCCTCGCCGGATGGAAGAACACCATGCCCAAGCCCAGTGCGGCTCCTCCCCAGGTGAGGGCCGCCGGCGTGTAGTCGCCGAGATGCGCGCGCAGCCAGGGCATCGCGATCGCGGCCGCGGCGCCAGCCGCGAAGGCTACGCCGATGAGTGTGCCCAGAGTGCTGCGCCTTACGCGCAGGTAGTCCGCTTCGAGCGCCTCGAGCTGTTGCCGTCGTTCGCCTTCCAGCCGCGCGCGCACTGCCGCGAGATCGGTCTCGGCAGGCCGTGCCCGCGCGGCGCTCACACGGGCGCGCAAGGTCGCAGGGGTCTGCGGCCGCCGTAACGTGCGTTCCAACGCCCCATCGAGGGCGCACCCGAGACGTGTTCGTGTGTCGTGGGATTCGGTCATGGGGCGTCCTCCCGCCAGTAGGCCGGGTCGTCCAGTCCCCGACGTCGCAACATCTCGGTGAGGGCCGCGCGGGCGCGAAACAGCGCGGTTTTCACCGTCCCCTCCGGGCAGCCCAGCATGAGCGCCACCTCGCTCACCGAGCACTCCTCGTAATAGTAGAGCACGAGCGAGCGGCGCAATCGCTCCGGGAGCCGCTCCACCAGGGCGAGCAGCTGTTCCGCGCGCCCGTCGCAAGGCTCCCCGCCGCCCGGGGCGGCCGGCTCCGCCTCCTCGCCCAACCCGTCCAGGGATTCGAGCGTCCGCCGTCTCTCGAGCGCGCTCAGGCAGCGGTTTCGGGTGATGGCGTAGATCCAGCTCGAGAGCGAGGCCCGGCCGTCATAGCGTCCGAGCGCCTTCCATACCCTGAGCAGGCTTTCCTGGGCGGCATCCTCTGCCTGGCTGCGATCGCGCAGCAGCGCGCAGCACAGGCGGTATACCTTGCCCTCGTACCGGCGCAGCAGCTCCTCGAACGCGCGCTCCTCGCCGCCCGTTCGCAGAAGCTCCACGATGCCTCGATCCCGCTCGGCGGCCTCGCTCACCGCTGCCTGCACGCCTCACCCCCTGAGTGCCTTGCGGTGCCCGATGTTCGGGGATTCCAAGGCTGCGCTTGATACCCCGGCCCCGCCGAATCGGTTTCAATCATCATTGAGCGCAGTTTGAAACCAGCCGCCAGCTTGCCGGGTATCAATCGCGTCCTGCAACTTTACCGAAGAAGGCACCCATGTCCTCCGTACTGCACTCTCTCACCGGACTGCTGGTCACCGTGGCCATTCCCATTGTCGCCATCCTCGGTGGCATTTCGTACGCCGCGTACTCGATGTACCTCAGGTTTCGCAGGCAGCGGGAGATGCTTCAGATGCACCACGCCGAGCGCATGGCCGCGATCGAGAAGGGCATCGAATTGCCGCCGATGGCCTCTGAAATCGCCCACGACCCCTCGTTTGACATCCACCGCGGCTATGGCGGCGTGGGGATGCCGCCACGGCGCCGTTATCGTGGACTCATCACGCTCCTGGTGGGGATCGCCATCACCGTGGCGATGTGGCAGACGGACGGGGACAATAGCTTCTGGTGGGGGCTGATCATCGTCGCTGCAGGCCTGGGACAGCTTCTGATCGGTTCTCTGGAGTCCCGTGACCGGGGCCGGTCGGCCGGCATTCCCCGGAGCCCGGGCAGCCCCCCAAGCCCAGGGCAGGGCTGATCGGACGGCCGCCAGGCACGAGCCTTGGCGGGGCGGGGCGGGCTCCAGATGCCCGCGCGGCCGATACGTCTGCCCGCCCAAAGGCGGCAAGGAAAGCAAGCCGTGACTCGCCACGGTTGACACTCTTCGCCCCCCTCCCTAGAATCGCCGGCCTTTCTCGGGTCGGCCCACTGCATGCCGCCCCCGGAAACCGCGACACACCGACACCGGGCCAAATCTTCGCGAGCGCGCTAATAAATGGGTGCGCAGCGCGCAGGCGGCCCGGTTTTCGTCCGGACGCTCACCGCGCGGGCGCAACCTTTGAGAGTTCAAGGGAAGCGATCCGCGCCCGACCGCAGGATCTTGGAGACAGCATGGCGACCACGGGTCAGCTCATCCGGCAACCACGCCGGACGAAGGCAGAAAAAACGAAGGTGCCCGCCCTGGGGGCTTCTCCCCAGAAGCGCGGCGTCTGCACGCGCGTGTACACCACCACGCCGAAGAAGCCGAATTCCGCGCTGCGGAAGGTCTGCCGCGTGCGCCTCACCAACGGCTACGAGGTCACCAGCTACATCGGTGGCGAGGGCCACAACCTGCAGGAGCACTCGGTGGTGCTGATCCGCGGCGGTCGTGTGAAGGACCTGCCGGGCGTGCGCTATCACACCATTCGCGGCACCCTTGACTGCGCCGGTGTCGGCGAGCGCAAGCAGGGTCGTTCAAAGTACGGCGCCAAGCGCCCCAAGAAGTAAGGAGGATCCGGTATGTCCCGTCGAGCCCAAGCTCCGGTCCGCACCATCCTGCCGGACCCGAAATTCAAAAGCGAAATGCTGGCCAAGTTCATGAACGTCGTCATGAAGGACGGCAAGAAGTCCGCGGCCGAGCACATCATCTACGGCGCCATCGAACGCATTGCCGAGAAGACCGGCAAGCAGGGACCGGAGGCGATCGAGGTGCTGTCTACCGCACTCGATAACGTCAAGCCCGTGGTCGAGGTCAAGTCTCGCCGCGTCGGCGGCGCGACCTACCAGGTGCCCGTCGAAGTGCGTGCCACCCGCCGTCAGACGCTCGCCATGCGGTGGGTGATCGAGGCGGCCCGTGCCCGCAGTGAGAAGTCCATGGCGCATCGCCTGGCGCACGAACTGATGGATGCCGCCGAGAATCGCGGCGCCGCCGTGCGCAAGCGCGAAGATACGCACCGCATGGCGGAAGCCAACAAGGCCTTCGCGCACTACCGCTGGTAGGCGGCGGCGGATTGGCCGGGTACTGAACTGACCTAGAGGACCGAGGACAGCGGATCGTGGCACGCGCAACGCCCATTGAGCGTTACCGGAACATCGGCATCTCTGCCCACATCGACGCGGGCAAGACGACGACGACCGAGCGCATCCTGTTCTACACGGGAGTCTCGCACAAGATCGGCGAGGTGCACGATGGCGCGGCCGTGATGGATTACATGGAGCAGGAGCAGGAGCGCGGCATCACCATCACCTCGGCGGCCACCACCTGCTTCTGGAAGGGCATGGACGGCACCTATCCCGAGCACCGCATCAACATCATCGACACCCCGGGGCACGTCGACTTCACCATCGAGGTGGAGCGCAGCCTGCGAGTGCTCGATTCGGCCGTGGCGCTGTTTGATTCGGTGGCCGGCGTGCAGCCGCAATCCGAGACCGTCTGGCGCCAGATGAACAAGTACGCCGTGCCGCGCATCGCGTTCGTCAACAAGATGGACCGCGCCGGTGCCAACTTCCTGCGGGTCGTCGACATGATCGGCGCGCGCCTGCGCGCCAACCCGGTGGCCATCCAGCTTCCGATCGGCGCGGAAGACCACTTCGAGGGCGTGATCGACCTCATTCGCATGAAGGCCATCTACTGGGACATGGACACCCAGGGCATGCGCTTCGAATACCGCGACCTTCCCGAGGGACTCAAGGGCCAGGCCGAGGAATACCGCGGCAAGATGATCGAGGCGGCTGCCGAGGCCAACGACACGCTGATGAACAGGTACCTCGAAGGCGGGTCGCTCACCGACGAGGAGATCCGCGCCGGGCTGCGCGAGCGCTCGATCCGCAACGAGATCGTGTTGTGCATGTGCGGCTCGGCATTCAAGAACAAGGGCGTGCAGGCGTTGCTCGATGCCGTCATCGAGTTCATGCCTTCGCCGATCGAAATGCCCGACGTCAAGGGCGTGGACGACCGCGGGGAGCCCGCCACGCGCAAGGCCAGCGACGATGAGCCGTTCTCCGCGCTCGCGTTCAAGATCCTGAACGACCCCTTCGTCGGCAACCTGACCTTCTTTCGCGTCTACTCGGGTGTGCTCAACTCCGGTGACACCGTGTACGTGCCCACCAAAGACCGCAAGGAGCGCGTCGGCCGCCTGCTGCAGATGCACGCCAGCGACCGGACCGAGATCAAGGAAGTCCGCGCCGGCGACATCGCCTCCGCGGTGGGTCTGAAGGACGTGTACACCGGCGACACCCTGTGCGACCTCGAGAAGCAGATCACGCTCGAGAAGATGGAATTCCCCGAGCCCGTCATCTCCGTCGCGGTCGAGCCGAAGACCAAGGCCGACCAGGAGAAGATGGGTCTCGCGCTGCAGCGCCTCGCCAAGGAGGATCCTTCCTTCCGCGTGAGCACCGACCAGGAGTCGGGCCAGACCATCATCGCCGGCATGGGCGAGCTGCACCTCGAGATCATCGTCGACCGCATGAAGCGCGAGTTCAAGGTCGAGGCCAATGTCGGCAAGCCGCAGGTGGCTTACCGCGAGACCATCCGCGGCAGCGTCGAGCAGGAAGGCAAGTTCGTGCGCCAGTCGGGCGGGCGCGGCCAGTACGGCCACGTGTGGCTCAAGATCGAGCCGAACGAGCAGGGCAAGGGGTACGAGTTCGTGAACGGCGTCGTCGGTGGTGTCGTGCCGCGCGAATACATCCCCGCCGTCGACAAGGGTATCGCGGAAGCAGTTGCGACAGGCGTCATCGCGGGCTACCCGGTCGTCGACGTCAAAGTGACGCTGTTCGACGGCTCGTACCACGATGTCGACTCGAACGAAATGGCGTTCAAGATCGCCGGCTCCATGGGCTTCAAGGAAGGCTTCCGGCACGCGAAGCCGGTGCTGCTCGAGCCCATCATGAAGGTCGAGGTGGTGACCCCGGAGGAGTACTCCGGCGATGTCATCGGCGATCTCAACCGCCGGCGCGGGCAGATCACCGGCATGGACGAGGGTCCTGCGGGCAAAGTCATCACGGGCGAGGTGCCCCTGTCCGAGATGTTCGGTTACGCGACCAATGTGCGCTCGATGAGCCAGGGCCGCGCGACTTTCACGATGGAATTTTCCAAGTACCTCGAAGTGCCGCCGAATATCGCCGACGGCATCATCAAGAAGTAGTTTTTTAAGGTAAGCAGCCATGTCCAAAGAGAAATTCGAGCGCAGTAAGCCGCATGTGAACGTTGGGACGATTGGTCACGTTGACCACGGCAAGACGACGTTGACGGCGGCGCTGACGAAGGTGATGGCCGAGACGAACGGCGGTCAGTTCATGGCGTACGACCAGATTGACAAGGCGCCGGAAGAGAAGGCGCGCGGCATCACGATTTCCACGGCGCACGTGGAGTACCAGAGCGCGAAGGGTCACTACGCGCACGTGGATTGCCCCGGGCACGCGGACTACGTGAAGAACATGATCACGGGTGCGGCGCAGATGGACGGGGCGATTCTGGTGGTATCGGCGGCGGATGGGCCGATGCCGCAGACGCGCGAGCACATTTTGCTGGCCCGCCAGGTGGGTGTTCCGTACATCGTGGTGTACATGAACAAGGCGGACATGGTGGACGACAAGGAGCTGCTCGAGCTGGTGGAGATGGAGGTTCGCGAGCTTTTGACGACTTACAAGTTCCCTGGGGACAGCACGCCGATCGTGGTGGGCTCGGCGCTGAAGGCGCTGGAGGGGGACAAGAGCGAGATTGGGGTGCCGTCGGTGGTGAAGCTTGTCGAGGAGATGGACAAGTACATTCCGGTGCCCAAGCGCGAGGTGGAGAAGCCGTTCCTGATGCCTGTGGAGGATGTGTTTTCGATTTCCGGTCGAGGCACGGTGGTGACCGGGCGCATTGAGCGCGGGATCATCAAGGTGAACGACGAAGTGGAGATCGTGGGGCTGAAGGCGACGGCGAAGACCACGTGCACGGGAGTGGAGATGTTTCGCAAGCTTCTCGATGAGGGGCAGGCGGGAGACAACGTGGGAGTGCTGCTGCGTGGCACGAAGCGCGAGGAGGTTGAGCGCGGGCAGGTGCTGGCGAAGCCCGGGAGCATCACGCCGCACACGAACTTTGAGTGCGAGGTGTACGTGCTGACCAAGGAGGAGGGCGGGCGGCACACGCCGTTTTTCAAGGGGTATCGGCCGCAGTTTTACTTTCGCACGACTGATGTGACCGGGACGATTGAGTTGCCTGCGGGGACGGAGATGGTGATGCCCGGGGACAACATCAAGATCGTGGTGGAGTTGATCGCCCCGATTGCGATGGAGCAGGGGTTGCGGTTTGCGATCCGCGAGGGCGGCAAGACCGTCGGCGCCGGCGTGGTCTCCAAGGTGATCGCTTGATCCATGCGACCAAAACCGTGGGAGCGAGGGTCGTTTCCAAGGTGATTCTGTAAGGTTATTCAACGAAGGGATCGTGTCGATCCCGGTGGAAGTGAAATCATGGCTACGAATCAGAACATCCGCATCCGGCTGAAGGCGTTCGACCATCGCCTCATCGACAAGTCGGCGCGTGAGATCGTCGATACGGCGAAGCGCACCGGCGCCACGGTCAAGGGACCCGTGCCGTTGCCCATCAAGATGGAGCGCTTCACGGTGCTGGTCTCGCCGCACGGCGACAAGGACGCGCGTGATCAGTACGAGATCCGCACGCACAAGCGCCTGATGGACATCTTGAATCCCACCGACAAGACGGTGGACGCGCTGATGAAGCTCGAACTGCCCGCCGGCGTGGACGTGCAGATCAAGCTGAACTAAAAAGCTTGAGCTTGCCGCAAAGGCTGTGTATCCTTTGCGGCCCTGTTTTTGGGTCGGAGTGCGTGGGCACCGACGTTCGCGATCAGCCTCGATAAGGCCTTCAAAAGGGTCTTTTTCAAGATGCTGGGCGTGAAGGTGCGGAGTCCAGACCGCCGACTCGGGTGCAACCGGCCCGGGCGCCAATCGTAGCGTCCGTGGCGTAGAGGAATCAGACAAATGACCATCGGTCTGGTGGGCCGCAAGTGCGGCATGACCCGCGTTTTCACCGACGCCGGCGTCACCGTTCCCGTAACGGTCGTCGAGGCGTTGCCGAATCGCATCTCCCAAGTCAAGACCCAGGACAATGACGGCTATCGCGCCGTACAGGTGACCGTCGGCAGCCGTCGGCCGTCGCGCGTACCCAAGGCGCTCGCGGGTCACTTCGCCAAGGCGAACGTGGCTGCGGGATCCTCCTCGCGGGAGTTCCGGCTCGCCAAGGGCGAGGGCGAGGCTCTCGCCGCGGGTGGCGAACTGAAAGTCGACATGTTCAAGCCCGGCCAGGTCGTCGACGTCACCGGCGTCACCATCGGCAAGGGCTTCGCGGGCACCATGAAGCGCCACAACTTCGCCGGCGGCATGAAGACCCACGGAAACTCGGTGTCGCATCGCGCGCCCGGCTCCATCGGCCAGCGCCAGACGCCGGGTCGCGTATTCAAGGGCAAGCGCATGTCCGGCCACATGGGCGTGCGTACCCGCACCATCGAGAACCTGAAGATCGTCGAGATCGACGCTGCCCGCAATCTGTTGCTGATCAGCGGCGCGGTGCCCGGCGCCGAGGGCGGTGAGGTGGTGGTGCGTCCGTCCGTGAAGCTCATCGGCCAGGCCCGCCGGCAGAAGCTCGCGCCCAACAAGGCGCAGGCAGCTCCGGGCACCAAGCCGCCGAATCCCGCGAAAGCCGCCAAGAAGTAAGCCACCATGAAGCTTAAAGTCAGCAACGCTGCCTCCGCGCAGGAGGTTCAGCTCTCCGACGACGCCTTCGGGCGTGCGTACAACGAGGCCCTGGTGCACCAGGTCGTCACGGCCTACATGGCTGCGGGACGTGCGGGCACCAAGCGCCAGAAGTCGCGTGCCGAGGTGAGCGGCGGCGGCAAGAAGCCGTGGAGCCAGAAGGGCACGGGCCAGGCCCGCGCCGGCTCGAACCGAAGCCCGATCTGGGTGGGCGGCGGCCGTGCGTTCGCCGCGCGCCCGCGCGACTTCTCGCAGAAGGTCAACCGCAAGATGTACCGCGCGGCCATGCAGTCCATGGTCTCCGAGCTGGTTCGCCAGGACCGCCTGGTCGCGGTCGAGTCGCTGGAGCTCGCCGCGCCGAAGACCAAGCTGCTGGTGCAGAAGCTCAAGGAATTCGGTCTCACGCGCGCCCTCATCCTGGTCGAGGCCTACGAGGAGAAGCTGTTCCTCGCGGCGCGCAACGTGCCGTACGTCGACGTGATGCCGGTGTCCTGGCTCGATCCGTTGAGCCTGGTTCGCCACGACAAGGTGCTCGCCACGGTCGGTGCGCTGAAGCTCCTCGAACAGCGTCTCGGAGGCGCGAATGAATAAGGAACGCTTGATGACCGTGCTGGTTCAGCCGCACGTGTCCGAGAAGGCCGCCACCGTCGCCGAACACGGCAACCAGTACGTGTTTCGCGTTCTCGACGACGCCTCCAAGGAGGAGGTCAAGCGCGCCGTCGAGCTGATGTTTGAGGTGAAGGTCGAGGGTGTGAATCTGCTCAACAAGCCCGGCAAGGCGCGCCGCTTCCGCAACATGCAGGGGCGCCGCAACGGGTACAAGAAGGCGTACGTCCGCCTCGCCGCCGGTCAGTCGATCGATTTCGGCGGCGGCACGGCGAGCTGAAGGACCTAAGACATGGCACTCATCAAACTGAAGCCGACTTCCCCGGGAACGCGCTTCGTCGTCAAGGTGGATCGTTCGCACCTGCACAAGGGCGGGCCGGTCGAGTCGCTGACGGTGAAGAAGAACCGCACCGGCGCGCGCAACCACTCCGGGCGGCAGACCACGCGCCACATCGGCGGCGGTCACAAGCAGCGCTACCGTATCGTCGATTTCAAGCGCGACAAGGACGGTATCCCGGGCGTGGTCGAGCGTCTGGAATACGATCCGAACCGCACCTCGCACCTCGCGCTGGTCCTCTACAAGGACGGCGAGCGTCGCTACATCCTCGCGCCCAAGGGCGTGAAGGCCGGCGACGAGATCCGCTCCGGTGCGGATGCGCCCATCAAGTCCGGCAATGCTTTGCCACTGCGCCACATCCCGGTCGGCAGCACGGTGCACAACATCGAGCTGAAGGTCGGCCGCGGCGGTCAGATCGCGCGCAGCGCCGGAAGCTCGGCGCAATTCGCGGCCCGCGAAGGCCTGTACGCGACCATTCGCTTGAAGTCCGGCGAGATGCGCAAGGTGCACATCGACTGCCGCGCCACCATCGGCGAGGTCGGCAACGACGAGCACAACCTGCGGGTGTTCGGCAAGGCGGGCGCGGTGCGCTGGCTGGGCGTGCGTCCGACGGTGCGTGGCGTCGTCATGAACCCGGTCGATCACCCGCACGGTGGCGGCGAGGGCAAGTCCGGGCAGGGTAATCCGCACCCGGTCAGTCCGTGGGGCCTGCCGACCAAGGGCAAGAAGACGCGTCGCAACAAGCGCACGGACAGCATGATCGTGCAGCGCCGCAAGAACAAGCGGCAGTAAGCCTTACTGACGGGAGATACCCAAGTGCCTCGCTCGCTCAAGAAAGGACCGTTCGTGGATCTGCACCTCGCCAAGAAGGTGCAGACCGCGACGCAGAAGAACGATCGCCGCCCGATCAAGACCTGGTCCCGGCGCTCGATGATCGTGCCCGACATGGTGGGACTCACCATCGCCGTGCACAACGGCCGGCTGCACGTGCCGGTGCTGGTTTCGGAGAACATGGTCGGGCACAAGCTCGGCGAGTTCGCTCCGACCCGCACCTTCAAGGGCCATTCCGGCGACAAGAAAGTGTCGGCGGCGGAGTAAGGCATGCAAACGACAGCGGTATTGCGGTACGCGCGCATTTCTCCACAGAAGTGCCGGCTGGTGGTCGACACGATCCGCGGCAAGTCGGCCACGGTCGCGGTCAACACCTTGAAGTTCATGCCCAAGAAGGGCGCGAAGATCGTGCTGAAGGTGCTGGATAGCGCCATCGCCAACGCCTACAACAACTTCAACGCCGACGTGGACGAACTCAAGGTGACGCGGATCGAGGTCGACGCGGCGCCGATGTTCAAGCGGTTCCACGCGCGCGCGAAGGGTCGCGGCGTGCGCATCGCGAAGCGCAACAGCCACATCCTGGTTCAAGTGTCCGACGGAAAGCGAGACGCCTAATGGGTCAGAAAGTCAATCCAATCGGCATCCGTCTCGGTATCACCCGGGACTGGTCGTCCAAGTGGTACGCGGGCAGCAAGACGTTCGCGCCCAACATCCACACCGACTTCCTGGTGCGCCGCTTCCTCGACAAGAAGCTGGTGGACGCCTCGGTGAGCCGCATTCATATCGAGCGCGCCGCGCGTCGCGCCAACATCACGATCCACACGGCCCGGCCCGGCATCGTGATCGGCAAGAAGGGCGAGGACATCGAGAAGCTGCGCGGCCAGGTGGCCAAGCTCCTCGGCATGACCTTGCAGGACGTGCGCATCAACATCGCCGAGATCCGCAAGCCGGAACTCGACGCCAAGCTCGTGGCCGAGGGCATCGCGCAGCAGCTCGAGAAGCGCGTGATGTTCCGGCGCGCGATGAAGCGTGCCGTGACCAACACCATGCGCTCGGGCGCGCTCGGGGTGAAGGTGCGGATCTCCGGCCGCTTGAACGGATCGGAGATCGCGCGCACCGAGAGCACCCGCGAGGGCCGTGTGCCGCTGCACACGTTCCGCGCCGACATCGACTACGGTCTCGCGGAGGCGCGCACGACCTACGGCGTGATCGGAATCAAGGTGTGGATCTTCAAGGGCGAGGTGTTCGACCAGCCTGAGAGCGAGGCGCCGGAGGCGGACGCCGAGGCCCAGGCGAAGCCCGCGGAAGGCGCGGCGCCGGCGGCGGTCTGAGAGTCGTCGCCGGTTCAAAGCGAAGGTAACGAATCATGATGCAGCCGAAGCGGACCAAGTTCCGCAAGCAATTCAAGGGCCGGATCGCCGGCAGCGCACACCGCGGCAACACCGTGGCGTTCGGCGAGTACGGCCTCAAGGCCACCGGACGCGGCCGCATGACCGCGCGCGAGATCGAGGCGGCTCGTCGCGCCATCTCCCGCGCCGTCAAGCGCGGCGGGCGCATCTGGATCCGCGTGTTCCCGGACGTGCCGGTGACCCAGAAGCCGCTCGAAGTCCGCATGGGCTCGGGCAAGGGCAACGTCGAGTACTGGATCGCGAAGGTCCTGCCCGGCAAGGTGCTGTTCGAGATGGAGGGCATGAGCGAGGAGATCGCGCGCGAGGCATTCCGCCTGGCCGCGGCCAAGCTCTCGGTATCCACGGCGTTCGTCAAGCGGCAGGTGCGGGCATGAAGGCGAAGGACATGCGGGCCAAGACCGCGAAGGAACTCGGCGAGGAGCTCCTCAAGCTGCGTCGCGAGCAATTCAATCTGCGCATGGCGCGGGCCACGGGCCAGGCCGCCAAGCCGGATCAGTTCATGAAGGTGCGCCGGAACATCGCGCGCGTGAAGACGGTGCTCGGCCAGTTGAAGTCGAGCGGAGGTAAGGGCTGATGTCTACCGATACGCAAGTGGCGGGTGCGCCCGAGGCGGCCGCTCCCGGGCAGCGCACGCTGACCGGCAAGGTCGTCAGCAACAAGATGGACAAGACGATCGCCGTCGCTGTGGAGCGGCTGGTGAAGCACCCGAAGTACGGCAAGTACGTGCGGCGCACCACCAAGCTCCTCGCGCACGACGCGAACAACGAGTGCAAGGAAGGCGACACGGTGGCGATCAAGCCGTGCCGTCCGATGTCGCGTCGCAAGTCGTGGATCCTCGAGCGCGTCGTCGAACGCGCCGAGAGCCGCTAGCCCCGGAGCACAGCCATGATCCAGCTTCGTACGATGTTGAACGTCGCCGACAACTCGGGCGCCAAGCGCCTGATGTGCATCAAGGTGCTCGGCGGCTCCAAGCGCCGCTACGCCGCCGTCGGTGACGTCATCAAGGTGAGCGTCAAGGACGCGATTCCGCGCGGCAAGGTCAAGAAGGGCGAGGTCTACGACGCCGTCGTGGTGCGCACCAAGCGTGGCGTGCGCCGTGCCGACGGGTCGCTGATCCGCTTCGACACCAACGCCGCCGTGCTGCTGACCAACAAGCTCGAGCCGATCGGCACCCGCATCTTCGGGCCGGTGACGCGCGAGCTGCGCAACCAGCAGTTCATGAAGATCATTTCTCTCGCGCCGGAAGTGCTGTGATGAACAAGATTCGCAAGGGCGACACGGTGGTGCTGATCGCCGGTCGTGACAAGGGCAAGCGAGGCACCGTCATCGAAGTGCTGGCGGACGACCGCGTGCGCGTCGAGGGGCTGAACGTCTCGAAGAAGCACGTGCGCCCGAATCCGCAGGCGGGTGTGCAGGGCGGCATCGTCGAGCGCGAGGCTCCGGTGCACGTCTCGAACGTGGCCATTTTCAATCCGGCGACCCAGAAGGGTGACCGCGTGGGGTTCCGCACCCTGAGCGACGGGCGCAAGGTGCGCATCTTCAAGTCCAACGACGAAATGGTCGAGCCGAAGTAACGAGTGAGCGCCATGGCAAGACTCCAGCAACTGTACCGCGACAAGATCGTAGCCGAGCTCAAGCAGAGCCTCGGTCTCAAGAACACCATGCAGGTACCGCGCATCCGCAAGATCACGGTCAACATGGGCGTGGGCGAAGCCGTCGCCGACAAGAAGGTGATGGACGCCGCCACCGCGGATCTCGCCAAGATCACCGGCCAGAAGCCCCTGGTCACCAAGGCCAAGAAGTCGGTCGCCACCTTCAAGGTGCGTGACGGGCAGGCGATCGGCTGCAAGGTGACGCTGCGCGGTGCGCGCATGTACGAGTTCCTCGACCGTCTGGTGAACATCGCGATCCCGCGCATTCGCGATTTCCGCGGCATCAGCGCGCGCTCGTTCGACGGGCGCGGCAACTACAGCCTCGGCGTGAAGGAGCAGATCATCTTCCCCGAGATCCAGTACGACCAGATCGACCAGATTCGTGGCATGGACATCACCATTTCCACGTCGGCGACGGACGACAAGCACGGCCGCGCGCTGCTCGAAGCGTTCAATTTCCCGTTCCGCAAGTAGGGTAGAACCGAATGGCCAAGACCAACATGCTCATGCGCGAGAAGCGGCGCCTGAAGATCGCGAAGAAGTTCGCGGCGCGGCGCGCTGAGCTCAAGGAACTGATCCGCAACCCGAAGACCGGAGCGGAAGAGCGCGCCGCGGCGCAGGTGGAGCTGCAGAAGCAGCCGCGCGACGCAGCGCCCATCCGCCAGCGCAAGCGCTGCTCCATCACGGGGCGCCCGCGCGGCGTTTACCGCAAGTTCGGGATCGCGCGCACCAAGCTGCGCGAGGCCGCCAACCGCGGCGAGATTCCGGGTCTGTCCAAGGCGAGCTGGTGAGGTCTGAATCATGAGCATGTCTGATCCCATCGCCGACCTCCTCACCCGCGTGCGCAACGCGCAATCGGCGCGCAAGGCCTCGGTCGAGGTGAGCGCCTCGAAGCTGAAGCTCGCCATCCTCAAGGTCCTGAAGGACGAGGGTTACATCGCGGGCTTCGCGGTGCAGGCCGACGGCGCCAAGCAGCTCGTCACCATCGAGCTCAAGTATCACGGCGGGCGCCCGGTGATCGACCGCATCGAGCGCATCAGCCGCCCGGGGCTGCGCATCTACCGCGGCAAGGACGAGCTGCCGAAGGTTCTCGGCGGGCTCGGGGTCGCGGTGATCTCGACGCCGAAGGGCATCATGAGCGACGCGCAGGCGCGCGCCGCGGGTACGGGCGGCGAGGTGCTGTTCGTCGTGCAATGACGTTCGGGAACGTGCAGCCGCGCCGCCGCCCTCGGGCCGGCGCGGGCAGCGCGCTCCGCAACCACTGACAGGGTTCAAAAATGTCTCGAGTAGCGAAGAAGCCGGTCGATCTGCCGCAAGGCGTGACCGCCACCATCGCCGGTGATTCGGTGACGCTGAAGGGTGCCAAGGGTTCCCTGACGCTCGCCTTGAAGCACGGCATCAAGGTGGTCCAGCAGGACAAGCACCTCGCGGTGCAGGCAGAGGGCGACGTCGAGGGGCTCGACGCCATCGCGGGCTCGACGCGGGCCCTGCTCGCCAACATGGTCACCGGTGTGACCAAGGGATACGAGAAGAAGCTGGAACTGGTCGGCGTGGGCTATCGCGCCGCCGTTCAGGCGAAGACCCTGCAGCTGACGCTCGGGTATTCGCACCTGATCAACTACGCGATCCCCGACGGGGTGACGATCGAGACGCCCACCCAGACCGAGATCCTGGTCAAGGGCATCGACCGCCAGCGCGTCGGCCAGACCGCCGCGGAGATCCGCGCCTTCCGCGCGCCCGAGCCCTACAAGGGCAAGGGTGTGAAGTACTCGGACGAGAAGATTTCGCTCAAGGAAGCGAAGAAGAAGTAGGCACATGAAACTCACCAAACAAGATACCCGTCTGCGGCGTGCGCGCCGGGCGCGCGCGAAGATCCGCGAGCAGGCCGCGCTGCGCCTCTCGGTGCACCGCACGCCGCAGCACATCTACGCGCAGATCTTCTCCGCCGCCGGCGACCAGGTGCTCGTGGCGGCCTCCACCCTGCAGAAGGACGTGCGCGGCGAACTCAAGAACACCGGCAACGTCGAGGCCGCGAAGGCCGTCGGCCGAGCCATCGCCGAGCGGGCCAAGGGCAAGGGGATCACCAAGGTGGCCTTCGATCGTTCCGGCTTCAAGTTTCACGGGCGGGTCAAGGCGCTGGCCGATGCCGCACGCGAAGCCGGGCTCGAGTTCTAACGCGAGGACTAGAAGACTATGGCGAGAGTAGAGAAACCCGTCTCCGGCGACGACCTGCTCGAAAAGCTGGTCGCGGTCAATCGCGTGGCGAAGGTGGTCAAGGGCGGCAAACAGTTCGGCTTCACGGCGCTGACCGTCGTGGGCGACGGCGCCGGACGCGTCGGCTTCGGCTACGGCAAGGCCCGTGAAGTGCCGGTCGCGATCTCCAAGGCGATGATGCAGGCCCGAAAGAGCCTGGTGAACGTCTCGCTGAAGAACGACACCCTGCACTACGCCGTCAAGGGCCGGCACGGCACGACGCGCGTGTACATGCAGCCGGCCGCCGACGGTACGGGCGTGATCGCCGGCGGCGGAATGCGCGCGGTGTTCGAGTGCGCCGGGGTGCGCAACGTGCTCGCCAAGAGCTACGGGTCGCGCAACCCGATCAACGTGGTGCGCGCGACCATGGACGCGCTCACCAAGCTGAGCTCTCCCGAGGACATCGCCGCGAAGCGCGGCAAGTCCGTCGAAGAGCTCGTGGGGTGAGGTCATGAGCGGCAAGATCAAGGTCACTCTGGTCAAGAGCGTGTACGGTCAGCTCAAGAACATTCGCGATTCGGTTCGCGGCCTGGGGCTGCGCCGGATCGGTCACAGCGTCGTCGTCGAGGACACGCCGTCCAACCGCGGCATGGTCAACGTCGCGGTCCACATGCTGAAAGTCGAGTCCGTACAGGGCTCCTGAGGGTAGGTTCGACATGCGATTGAACACCATCAAGCCGGGCGAGGGCGCCAAGCGTCCGCGTCTGCGAGTCGGCCGCGGAGCCTCCGCCGGCCAGGGAAAGACCTGCGGCCGCGGCGTCAAGGGCCAGCGCGCGCGCAAGGGCGGCTATCACAAGGTCGGCTTCGAAGGCGGCCAGATGCCGCTGCAGCGGCGCCTGCCGAAGACGGGCTTCACCTCCGCGATCAAGCCGACTCGCGCCGAGCTCACGCTCGACAACCTGTCGCGGCTGCCCGCGGGCGAGGTGAATCTCGCTGCGCTCAAGGCCGCGAATCTGGTGCCGGCGCACGCCGAGCGCGTCAAGGTCATCCTCTCCGGCAAGGTCGACAAGGCGTACGTGGTCAAGGGCGCCGACGTGACCGCCACCAAGGGCGCGAAGAGCGCAGTCGAGGCGGCCGGCGGCCGCTTCGAGGCCTGAAGAGCGCGCAACCAGAGTCCCCGCCGTGGCCACATCCACCACCACCAGCCCCGCGATGTTCGGCGATCTGACGCGCTTCACGGAGATGCGCAATCGTCTCTGGTTCCTGCTGGGCGCGCTGGTCGTCTACCGCGTGGGGACTTTCATTCCGGTGCCCGGCATCGACGCGGCGCGTTTCGCGGCGTTCTTCTCGACCCAGAACGGCACGCTGCTCGGGATGTTCAACATGTTCTCGGGCGGCGCGCTGCAGCGCTTCTCGATCTTCGCGTTGAACGTGATGCCGTACATCACCGCCTCGATCATCGTGCAGATGGCCTCCATGGTCTATCCGCCGTGGGCCCAGGTGCGCAAGGACGGCGAGTCGGGTCGGCGCAAGCTGATGCAGTACACCCGCTACGGCACGGTGGGCCTCGCGGCCTTCCAGGGATTCGGCGCGGCGCTCGCGATCCAGAATTCCGGCGGCAACCTCGTCCCCAACCCGGGGCCGCAGTTCCTGTTCGTCGCCACGGTGTCCATCACCACGGGCACGATGTTCGTGATGTGGCTCGGCGAACAGATCACCGAGCGTGGCATCGGCAACGGCATCACCATGCTGATCGTGGCCGGCATCGTCGCCGGCCTACCGCGGGCGGTGGGCAACACCCTGGAGATGGTGCGCTCCGGCGAGATGAATCCGCTGGTGGTGCTGCTGATCGTGGTGGTCGTGATTCTGGTGACTCTGTTCTGCGTGTTCATCGAGCGCGCGCTGCGCAAGATCCAGGTCAATTACGCCAAGCGCCAGGTCGGCCGGCGCATGATGCAGGGGCAGAGCACGCACCTGCCGTTCAAGCTCAACATGGCGGGCGTCATCCCGCCGATTTTCGCGTCGAGCCTGCTCGTGTTCCCGGCCACCATCGCGCAGTTCTTCGGCAACAGCCCCAACCCGAACCCGGTGCAGCGCACGCTGCAGAAGATCGCCGCGGTGCTCAACTACGGGCAGCCGCTGCACGTCATCCTGTTCGCGCTGCTGATTCTCGGTTTCGCCTTCTTCTACGTGGCGCTGGTCTACGATGCCCGCGACACGGCCGAGAACCTCAAGAAGGCGGGCGCCTTCATTCCGGGCATCCGGCCCGGGCAGCAGACCGGCGACTATCTCGACAAGGTGCTCACCCGGCTGACCCTGTGGGGCGGCCTGTACATCATGGCGGTCTGCCTCCTCCCGGAGATCATCCGCATGGTCAATCCGAGCATCCCGTTTCAGTTCGGCGGAACCTCGCTCCTCATCATCGTGGTCGGAGTGATGGACTTCGTCGCCCAAGCTCAATCGCACGTGATGTCGCAGCAGTACGAGGGTCTGATGAAGAAGGCCAGTCTGCGAGGCATCGGGAGTAAGAAATGAAAGTTCGTCCTTCGGTGAAGAAGATCTGCAAGAACTGCAAGGTCGTGCGGCGGCGCGGCATCGTGTTCGTCATCTGCTCGTCGGATGCGCGTCACAAGCAGCGCCAGGGTTGAGGTCCACGCCGTTCAAGTTACTGATTCGACTGACTCGATCGGTCGAATCGTTGACCGTGGATGGTTTTTCTAATACACTCGCGCGCCTTTTCGCGAGCGGTGTCCTGATCGGAGAGTAATCGATGGCGCGTATCGCCGGCATCAACATACCGATGAACAAGCACGTGGTCATCGGGCTCACTCACATCTTCGGCATCGGCCGCACCCGCTCCGCGCAGATCTGCGACGCGGCGGGGGTCAAGCACGACGTCAAGGTGAAGGACCTGACCGACGCGGAGGTCGCCGCGCTGCGCTCGCAGGTGGCGAAGTTCGCGGTCGAGGGCGATCTGCGCCGCGAAGTGTCGATGAACATCAAGCGGCTGATGGATCTCGGTTGCTACCGCGGCATCCGGCACCGCAAGGGCCTGCCGATGCGCGGCCAGCGGACCCGGACCAATGCGCGTACCCGCAAGGGCCCGCGCAAGCAGGCCGTCAAGATGAACGCGCCTCCGGGCAAGGGTTGAACGTCGTTGACATCCGTGCCGGCGCCCTCGCGGCGCCGGGTTTACTTGCAGGCGCGTAGGCGCCCTGGGAATTCTCGAATATGGCCGATCAGAAGCAGAACGCCGGGCAGTCCGGTGGTGGACAGGGCGCAAAGCCCGCCCGCAAGAAGGTGCGCAAGAACGTGCTCGATGCGATCGCGCACGTGCACGCTTCATTCAACAACACCATCATCACCATCACCGACCGCCAGGGAAACACCCTGTCGTGGGCGACGTCCGGCGGCTGCGGCTTCCGCGGCTCGCGCAAGTCGACCCCGTTCGCCGCGCAGGTGGCGGCGGAGCGTGCCGGCGTGGCGGCGCAGGAGCACGGCGTCAAGAACGTCGAGGTGCGGGTGATGGGCCCCGGGCCGGGCCGCGAGTCGGCGGTGCGCGCCCTCAACGGTTGCGGCCTGAAGATCACCAACATAGCGGACGTCACGCCGATCCCGCACAACGGCTGCCGCCCCCCCAAGAAGCGTCGCGTCTGATCTGACCAGAGACTCGAGAAGGTTCAAGCATGGCGAAGTACACCGGTCCGAAATGCAAGCTGTCGCGTCGCGAGGGCACCGATCTCTTCCTGAAGAGCGGGGTCAAGCCGCTCGAGTCCAAGTGCAAGCTCGAAGTGCCGCCCGGCGGCGTCAAGAGCGAGCGCAAGCAGCGGCTCTCCGAGTACGGTTCCCAGTTGCGCGAGAAGCAGAAACTGCGCCGCATGTACGGCGTGCTCGAGCGGCAGTTCCGTAACTATTACCAGAAGGCCGCCGGTCGGCCGGGCGCGACCGGCGAGACGCTGCTGCAGTTCCTGGAGTGCCGGCTCGACAACGTGGTGTACCGCATGGGATTCGCCGCGACGCGCGCCGAGGCCCGCCAGCTCGTGAGCCACAAGGGCGTGGCCGTCAACGACAAGCTGGTCAACATCGCCTCGTACCAGTGCAAGGCGGGCGACGTGGTCCAGCTGCGCGAGAAGGCCAAGAAGCAGACGCGCGTTCAGTCGGCGCTGCAGATGGCGAGCCAGGTCGGTTTCCCCGACTGGGTGGAAGTGGACGAGAAGAAGATGTCCGGCGTCCTGAAGTCGGTTCCCGACCGCCAGGAGATCCTGCCCGACATCAACGAGAGTCTCGTCGTCGAGTTGTACTCGAAGTAATTCGTTTCGTTCGTGGGCCGCGCTGCCGCGCGGCCCCATGTCAACCGTAGGTGGTACCCATGCAGGGATCGATCCATGAATTCTTGAAGCCCCGGGTGGTCAAGGTGACCCCGGTGTCGCCGCGCCACGCGCGCATCGTGATCGAGCCGTTCGAGCGCGGATTCGGTCACACCCTCGGCAACGCGCTGCGTCGCGTGCTGCTGTCCTCGCTGCCCGGCGCCGCCGTCACGGAAGTCGAAATCGAGGGCGTGCTGCACGAATACACCGCCATCGAGGGCGTGCAGGAGGACGTGGTCGACATTCTGCTGAACCTGAAGGCGGTCGCCATCCGCATGCACACCCGCGACGTCGCGGAAGTGCGCTTGCACAAGAAGGGTCCGGGGCCCGTCACGGCCGGCGACATCGCCGGTGACCACGACCTGGAGATCCTCAATCCGGAACTCGTGATCGCCAATCTCACCAAGGCCGGCGAGTTGTCGATGACCCTGAAGGTCGAGCGCGGCCGTGGGTATCGCCCGGCGGCCCAGCGCAACGCCTTCGAGGAGCAGTCACGCCCGATCGGCCGGCTGCAGCTCGACGCCTCATTCAGCCCGGTGCGCAAGGTCACTTACAACGTCGAGAGCGCGCGCGTCGAACAGCGCACCGACCTCGACAAGCTCATTCTGGACATCGAGACCAACGGCACCATCGATCCGGAAGAGGCCATCCGGCGCGCCGGCGGCATCCTCAAGGACCAGCTGTCCGTGTTCGTCGATCTGCAGGGCCAGGACGAGGCGGCCACCAAGTCCACCGAGACGCAGTTCGATCCGATCCTGCTGCGTCCCGTGGACGAGCTCGAGCTCACCGTGCGCAGCGCCAACTGCCTGAAGGCGGAGAACATCCACTACATCGGCGATCTGGTGCAGCGCACCGAGGTCGAGCTGCTGCGCACTCCGAATCTCGGCAAGAAGTCCCTCACCGAGATCAAGGAAGTGCTCGAGAGCCACGGCCTCACGCTCGGCATGCGTATCGACAATTGGCCGCCCCCGGGCCTGAAGCGCGACGAGGATCGCGACGCGATCTGATCGACGAGCCGGCATTCAACACCGACTTCCCAAGGTTCCACGACAATGCGTCACAGAAACAGCGGCCGCCAGCTTTCCCGTAACTCCTCGCACCGGCACGCCCTCATGCGCAACATGGCGGCGTCTCTGCTGCGCTTCGAAACCATCCGCACGACGGTGCCGAAGGCGAAGGAATTGCGCCGTGTGGTCGAGCCCCTCATCACGCTCGCCAAGATCGACTCGCTGGCCAAGCGCCGCCTCGCCTTCGCGCGCCTGCGCGACGAGGAAGTGGTGGAGAAGCTGTTCAGCGACCTCGGGCCGCGCTTCAAGACGCGTGCCGGCGGCTACACCCGCATCCTGAAGATGGAACCGCGCCCGGGCGACTCCGCGGACATGGCGCTGATGCAGCTCGTGGAGAGCGTCGCGGCGCCGGCGGTTGCCGAGGCCGGTGAGGCTGGCAAGGCGCCCAAGAAGCGCGCCAAGAAGCAGAGCGGTCAGGCGGACGACTCCGCGGCTGCGGCGCCGAAGCGTCGCAAGGCGAAGGCCAAGGCCGCCTGAGCGCTACGCGCCCGGCCCGGTGCCGGGCGCTGCCGTCGAATCGAAGCGGGCCGCCTGAATCCTCAGGCGGCCTTTTTCGTTTCGGTGTCCCGCGCGAACGCCGCCCGCGTCAGGTTCTCCGGTTCGCCCGCCGTGGCGGCCACGTTGTCCTCTATCCGGATGCCGCCGAAGGGCCGCAGCTCCTCCACCGCGTCCCAGTGGATGTAGGCGCCACGACCGTCGCTGCGAGCCGCAGCGAGCAGCGAGTCGATGAAGTAGATTCCAGGCTCGATGGTGACCACGACGCCGGGCTCCAGGATGCGGGTCAGGCGCAGGTACGGATGCCCCGCTGGTCGCGGCCGCTCGTGCCCTTGCGGGTCGCCCTGTACGCCGCCCACGTCGTGCACCTGCAGGCCGAGCAGGTGGCCGATGCCGTGCGGGAAAAACACGCTGGTCAGGCGCTTCTGCACCGCATCGTCACCGGCCAGTGAAATGATCCCGGCCCGATGCAGCACGTCCGCCACGAGGCGATGAGCCTCGAGGTGCACGTCGCGAAAGTCCCGCGTGGCCATCACACCCGCGCACAGGCAGCGCTGCGCCGCGTCCAGCAGTTCGATCAAGTCCGCGAACCGCCCGGGGCCTGCCGCGTAGGTCCGTGTGATGTCCGCGGCGTAACCGCGGAATTGTGCGCCGGCGTCGATCAGGAAAGAGCGCGGCGTCGCGGGCGACCGCCGTTCGAGGTGCTGATAGTGCAACACCGCCGCGTGTTCGCCGTACGCCACGATGTTGTTGTAGGGCACGTCCTCTTCGCGCGCCTCGCAGGCGAGCAGATACTCCATGTGCGCGGCGTATTCCGACGCCCCGCGGCGAAAGGCGGCCAGAGCCGCACGGTGACCGCGCACGGCGAGGGCCGACGCGCGGCGTAGACACTCGAGCTCGTAGGGGGTCTTCACGGCGCGGTCGTAGTGCAACCGGTTGACGAGCTCCGCGGGATTGAGATCGGCCGCCGGCACGTCCGGCCACTGGTCCCGCGGGCCGATGTAAGCGGCGCGGCCGAGGCCGGCGAGGAGACCGGCGAGCTGCTTCGGGTCGGCGAACGGCTGCAGGTCGACGTGCCGGGTCCATGCCGCGTCGGGCAGTTTGGCGGCCTTGTGCCAGTAATCGTCCGGGCTCCAGAAGTACACCCGCAGGCGCCGCCCAGGCACGTGCACCGCGACGCAGTGCGGATTGTCGAGGATGGGGACCCACGCCTTGAAGTGCGGGTTCACCTTGAACGGGTAGGACTGGTCGTCGAGGAACTGGATCGGGGGGGCACCGGCGTGCAGGACCAGCGCGTCGTACCCGGTGGCCTGCAGCGCGCTCTGGGTGCGCGCCGCCAGGGTGTTCAGGTGGTCCGGGTACAGTGAGTCAAGGGTGTCGTCGGCCAAGGGAGCGCTCCAGAACGCGTAGAACGAGCCGCAATTATGCGCTCGAGCATGCCTTCCCAGGAACGTTACAGGCGCTCCATGTTGCTCGAAAGAGGTAGGAAATCGCGCCGAAAGGCTCTACACTCGCCCTGGGAATTTTGGGTGAAAACCCAAGCCACCACGCGTCCCTGACACGTTTTACTCACAAAAAATTTTGGGGTATCGATAGATGAAGACCAAACTCGCTCTGAGCGCTTTCGTCGCTGCATTCGTGCTGAGTGCTTGCGGCGGCAAGTCCGAGGCTCCGGCCCCCGCGGCCGCTCCGGCTCCCGCCCCGGCGGCTTCGCCGGCTCCTGAGGCGGCTTCGTCCGCTGCCAGCGCCGCCACCGAGGCTGCGTCGGCTGCTGCGGGCGCTGCGTCGGATGCCGCTTCGGCCGCTGCCTCCGCTGCGAAGCAGTAATCGGCTGACTGGCTGATACCACATGCCCGGGCGAGCCGCCGCAAGGCGCGTTCGCCCGGGCTATGTCTTTTTTGCGGAGAGGGAAATCCGGTCTCGATGCTGGTGAGCATTCGCGACGCGCGCAATTCGAAGAAAGATCGACAGTGGATCGAGAGGGTCTACGGCGAGTACCTCGAAGCGCTGTCGGATCTCAACACGGGTTTTTTTCGCGCCATGACCGCCGGGGAGGGACCCCGCAACGAGGAGGTCTTCGCCGGCTGGTTCGGCTCGGACCTCGCCCACCCGTTGCTGATCTCCTGCGGGCCCGATCCGGCAGGGTTCGCGCTGGTGATGCGCTCTCGGGTCGTACCCGGTGCAATCGCCGCCTACCAGATGTCGGAGTTCTTCGTCCGCCAGGCACACCGCCGCGCAGGGGTCGGTCGCGAGGCCGCGCAGCTCATCTTCGATCGCTTCGCCGGCGAGTGGGAGATCGTCGAATACGAACGCAACCCCGGTGCGGTGGCGTTCTGGCGTCACGTGGTGTCGCGGTACAGCGGCGGCCGGTTCACCGAACGATCCCGTAACGGCGAGGTGCGGCAGAGATTCCGCAGCCGCGCCCTGCCGGCATGACCTGCATCGCGTAAAAATCACGACGACGTCACTGAACCGCCTGGCGACGCGGGTCATTCTCCCGCCACGTAACGGTCGACGGTGAGCGCGCTCAAGGCGACGCATCGGCGGCCGATACCCTAGATACAGGGTCACCATGAGCGCCGTGCAGACATCCCCCGACGCGTCCTTCGATTTCGTCAGGTCTCTTGCCCAGGAACTGTCCTCCGGCAAGGTCGACCTGCCGTCGTTCCCGGAAGTGGCGGTGCGCGTGCGGCGCATCCTCTCCGACCCCAACTCGACGGTCGAGCAGGTGGTGCGCGCGGTCGGTTCGGAACCCGCGCTCGCCGCGCGCCTGCTGCGGATCGCGAATTCCGCCTCCTTCAACCGTACGGGCCGTGCGGTCACCGATTTGAAGAACGCCATCAACCGCATCGGCTACAACATGGTGCGCAGCGCGTCGATCTCCTTCGCGATGGCACAGATCCGCCAGAGCAACAAGCTCGCGGGACTCGAGGACCACCTCAACGACCTGTGGCAGAAGAGCACGGCGGTCGCGGCGTTCTCGTATGTGCTGGCGCGTGCCTTCACCAAGATGAATCCGGACGAAGCCATGCTGACGGGCATGCTGCACGGCATCGGCAAGCTCTACGTGCTGACCCGTGCCGTCAATCACCCGGAACTGTTCGTGAGCCCGGAGGTGCTGCACGAGATCATCCGCGATTGGCACGCCTCGATTGCCAAGGCCATCCTGGAGAACTGGGATTTTTCGGAGAGCATGGCCGAGGCCGTCGGCCTGCAGGAGGACTACGAGCGCGAGCCGTCCGAGGATCCTGCCCAGCCGCCGACGCCCGACCTGCGCGACGTGATCGCGGTGGCCATCGTCATGGCCTCCTTCCCGGCGGACGAGCCCGCGCTGCTCGGCGCCCTGGCCGCGGTACCCGCGGCCGCCCGACTGGGCCTCACCGCCGCCAACACCCAGGAAGTGATGCAGCGCTCGGCGGCGGAAATCGCCGCCATCAGCGACGCGCTCGGCGCGTAGCCGGCGGTTACGCGGAGCCCGAGTGCTCCGCGGCCACCGCTGCCGCCACGTAGCGGGCATTTTCCGGCGTGATACCCGCCAGGTTCACGCGGCTGTCGGCCGTCATGTAGATGTGGTGACGCTCGCGCAGCCTCGCGACGGCCTCGCCGGTAATTCCGAGCAGCGAGAACATGCCGTGCTGGCCGGCGATGAAATCGAAACCCGCTCCGCCCGTGGCCGTCCGCAGTTCGGCGGCCAACAGCGTGCGCATCGACGCGATGCGCACGCGCATCGCTTCCAGTTCCGTGAGCCAGCCCGCCTTGAGCTTCGCATCCGTGAGCACGCGCGCCGCCACCGCCGCCCCGTGGTCGGGAGGCATGGAGTAGATTCCGCGCGCGATCTTCAACACGTGGCTGTTCACCGCCTCGGCGCGGTCCGGGCTCTCGCTGACCACGATGAGCGCGCCCACGCGCTCCCGGTACAGGCCCAGATTCTTGGAAAACGAGATGGCGACGAGCGCCTCCGGCAGGCGCGCGAGCACGCGGCGCACGCCGTGGGCGTCACGCTCCAGGTCGACACCGAACCCCTGGTAGGCGAGATCGAGGTAGGGCACCAGCCGACGGCGTTCGAGCAGTTCGATGACCTGATCCCACTGCGCGGGCGGGAGGTCGGCGCCGGTCGGGTTGTGACAGCAGGCGTGTAGCAGCACCACGTCGCCCTGCGAAGCCCGATCCAGGCGCTCGAGCATGGCGTCGAAGCGCACCCGCCGCGCCGCCGCCTCGTAGTAGGGATACCGATCCAACCGCAGCCCGCAGCCGCCGAGCAGGGGCACGTGATTGCCCCAGGTCGGGTCGCTCACGTGCACCGTGGCCGCCGGCGCCGCCAGGTGGATCAATTCCGCGCCGAGGCGCAGCGCACCGCAGCCGCCCGGAGCCTGTACCGTGCGTGCCCGCCGCTCACGACGCACGGGGTGATCCGGTCCGAGCACCAGGGCCTCGACGGCCTCGTTGAACTCCGCGCGTCCAGCCGGCGCGACGTAAGCTTTCGTGGTCTGTTCGGCGAGCAACAGGCCTTCGGCCTGGCGCACGCACTCGAGCACCGGCGTCGCGCCGGTGGCGTCGCGGTAGACGCCTACGCCGAGATCGACCTTGAGCGGTGCGGCGTCGGCGCGATATTGCGCCATGAGTCCGAGGATCGAATCGGGCGGCAGTCGTTCGAATTGTTGAAACACGCGTCAGAGCCCCTTTATTATCGGTAGGCATTATAGTCCATGCCGCCATGGGCATTCTCCGACCGCGCCTATTCCTCGCCGCTCTGCTGATCGCAGGCGGCGTCCCGGCCGTTTGCGGCGCCGCTTCGAGCGACGGCGGTGCAGCGACGGCCGGCCCGCGCATCGTGAGCTTGAGTCCGCACATCACGGAACTCCTGTTCGCCGCCGGTGCCGGGCGCTTCGTGGTGGGCGTGGACGACGCGAGCGACTACCCGCCCGCGGCCGCGCGCGTGCCGCGGATCGGGGAAGTCGGAGCGCTCGACGTAGAGCGATTGCTGACCTTGAGACCCACGCGGGTGATCGTGTGGGGCGGTGGAACCACGGCTCGCCAGCGGGCCCAACTCGAGCGCTTGAATTTGAACGTGTTGGTCACCGAGCAGCGACGACTTGAGGACGTGGGTACGGCACTGCGCGAATTCGGCCGCCTGGCCGGTTCGTCGGCCGTGGCCGACGCCGCCGCGCAAGCGTACGACGCCCGGCTCGCCGACCTGCGCGCGCGCTACGCCGGACGATCGCCGCTGCGCGTGTTCTACCAGGTGTGGGACAGGCCGTTGTACACGCTCTCGGGCAACCACCCGGTCAGCGAGATCATCACGCTCTGTGGTGGCCGCAACGTGTTCTCGGACCTCGGCCCGCTCGCGCCGGAGGTGGACCGGGAAACGGTGATCACCCGTGATCCGGACGTCATTCTGATCGGCGCCGACGGGGCCGAGGGCGCGCGCCAGTCCGCGGACTGGCGCGCCTATCGCAGTGTGCGCGCGGTCGCGCGCGGCGCCGTCTACACCGTCGATCCGGCGCTGCTCGGTCGCATGACGCCGCGTGTGCTCGACGGCGTGCTCGAGGTCTGCGACAGGCTCGAGCGCGCGCGCGATGCAATCGGCAACGGAACGCACTGAGTTGCGCTTCATCAGCTTCAGGGGAGCCTGGCTCCTCGCGGCCGTCACGGCGTACACCGCGCCGGCGGGCGCCGAGGACGCGCCTGCGCGCAGCTCTTCCGTGCAGGGCACGACCGCTCAGGCGCCAGCTCAGGCGCCAGCGCAGGCGCCTATGCAGGGCGCGGCGCAGTCCGCAGCCGCGCAGGGGGTGCCCGTGCCGGCAGCTTCCGCGCCGAGCGCGCCGCCGAGCGGGTTGGCGCGCTGGTTCGATCCCTCCACCGCGCCCTTCATCCCGGTCCCTGAAATCGACGTCGACCCGAACAGCGGCACCACGCTCGGTCTGATTCCCACCTGGCTGGTTACCGACGATCAGGGCCAGGTTCGCAAGATCATCGCGCCCGACGTGCTCTACAACCCCTATTTCGGCATGGGCGCACGTGGCCGCATCTTCTCCTACCCCTCCGAGGACACGCAGTGGTCGGCCGTGATCGGCGCCAAGCAGCGCGTCGAGAGCGAGTTCGACTACGAGTACCAGACCGGACGCCTGCGCGACACGCCGTGGTCGTTCAGCGGCAGCGCCGTCTACGACCGCAGCGGCACGCCGCGCTTCTACGGCATCGGCAACAACTCGCCGGTGTACGACGAAACGAACTACACGCTGCAGCAAAAATACGTGCAGACCAACGTCGGCTGGAACGTCACGCACGAGCTGCAGGTGCAGTACTCGCTGCGCATGCGCGAGGTCGACGTCCAGCCTGGCACCCTCGCGGGCATCGCATCGCTCGAACAGCGCTTCGGCCAGATCCTCGGGGTCGGCGTGAATCACGAAGTGCTCAATCGTGCCACCATCACCTACGACACGCGCGACGATCCGACGGTGCCGACCCACGGCGGCGCATACAGCGTGTTCGGCGGCGTCGCCGACCGCACCGGAATCTTCCACGCCTCGCTGTACAGCGTGGTCGGATTCGACGCGCGCCAGCTCTGGTCGCTCGCGCCCGGCGAGGTGATTGCGGCGCACGCGTCGCTGCGCTATATGCCAGGCACCACGCACGTCCCGTTCTGGAGCCTCTCGACCATCGGTGGCGCCACCAGCGTCGTCGGCGAACAGCAGCCCCTGCGCGGCTTCGGCGAGGGCCGCTTCTACGACCGCAATGCCTTCTCCTCGAGCCTCGAGTACCGGCGGCGCGTGCTTTCCGTGGATGCGATGTCGACGCGCATCGACGTCGAGGTGACGCCGTTCATCGACGCCGGCGAGGTGTTTCGCCACTCGCGCACCGTGCCGTTCGCCGCCCTGCACAAGGTGGCCGGCGTGGGCTTTAGGGGCATCGCCAGTCCGTTCGTGGTCGGATACGTCGACATCGGCTACGGTTCGGAAGGCGCCGCCGTGTTCACCGGCATCAACTATCCGTTCTGACGGCGTCCCGACGTGCGCGACAGCATCGACGAGGCCGGACGTTTCGCGCGCTGGGGTGCCTGGGTCGCCAGGCATCCCTGGCCGGTCGTCATCGCGTGGGCCGTGGCCATCGTGCTCGGCACCCTCGGCTCCGGCGCCTTCGATCGGGTGGCGCAGAACGGCGCCTCCGGGATAGCCGGCAGCGGATCGGCCGCGGTGGATGAGGCGCTGCGGCGTGATTTCGACAACCCGTTCCTCGAGCCCCTGGTCGTCACCGCCTGGACGCCGCAGCACACGCTCGCGGAGCCCGCGGTCGCCGCCTGGCACCGGCAGGCGGCTGCGGCGCTGCGCGCCGTGACGGACGTGGCGGCGGTCGCCGACGCCGCCGAGGGTGGCGATCCGCAGCTGCGCTCGGCGGACGGTCACCTGGGTCTCTCGCTGGTCGGGCTCGCGCACAACGACGTTCCCGCGCAGCAGCGGGCGGTGCCGCGGGTGCGCGCCGCCGCCGCGGCGCTGCGTGCCGGGCTCGAGCGAATCGACCCGCAGGCCGTGCTCGCCGTGACCGGCGGGCCGGCGATCGACTACGACATCAATACCTCGAGCGCTGCGGGCGGCGACCGCGCCGAGAAGCGCGCGCTGCCGCTCACGCTCGGCATCCTGGTGATCGCGTTCGGCACGCTGGTGGCGGCGGCGCTTCCATTCCTCATGGGTCTCGCCACCACCATGGTTTCGCTGGGACTCGCGTTCCTGCTGGCGCAACTCATGCCGGTGTCGAACCTTCTCGGCAACGTAGTGACCATGATCGGGCTCGCGGTCGGCATCGACTACTCGCTCCTCATGGTGAAGGACTACCGCGCCCGGCTGGCGTCGGCTGCGGGCGTCCCGGCGACTGTCCCGGCGGTCGCCGCGGCGGTCGCCGAGGCCGGCACCACCATCCTCTGGTCCGGCTGCACGGTGGCCATCGGGCTGCTCGGGCTGCTGTGGAGTCCGATCCTGGAGACCCGCAGCGTGGGTATCGGCGGATCGCTGGTCGTGCTGGTGTCGGTGCTCGCGGCGCTCACCCTCCTGCCGGCGATCCTCGCGTTGCTCGGACCCTGGATCGAACGTCTGCCCATCCGGCTTCTGGCGCCGCGAACCGACGGCGCGGCGCGCTGGGAGCGATTCGCCGCGCGCGTGGTGGCGCGTCCCGCGGCGACCCTGGTGCTGGCGACGCTCGCCGTGCTCGCGCTCGCGGCGCCGCTGCTCGGCGCGCGCAGCGGCTTCAGCAACGAGCCGTGGTTCCTGCCGCGCGCGCTCGAATCGCGCGTGGGCGCGGACCTGCTCGCCGCCGGGCGGCCGGACGACGCCACCCTGACCACGCGCCTGTTGCTGCGCTCGACCGACGGCCTGCCGGTGGCCGCGCCCGAGCACCGCGCCGCGCTCGATGCCTACCTGGAGCGGCTGCGCGCCGACGCGCGAGTCGGTGCGGTGGTCAGCGCGCTCGGCGTGCAGGATGCGCCGCGCGCTCCCCTCTATCTCAGCCGGGACGGCCGTGCCGCCTTGCTCGAGGTCGTGCCGAAGCAGGGCACGAGCGCGGCCGAAGCCGGCCGTCTCGCTCGCGACCTCGCCGAACGGGCGCCGCAGGGCCCCTTCACCCTGACCGTCGGCGGTACGCCCGGCTACTACAACGACTACGCCGACGCGATGTGGCGCAGCTTCCCGCGGGTGTACGGGTTCGTGATCCTGAGCACACTGGCGCTGTTGTTCGCCGCGTTCAGGTCCTATCTTCTGCCGCTGAAGGCGGTGCTCGCGAATCTGCTCGCCATCGCCGCGGGACTCGGTGTCGTGACGGCGATCTTCCAGTTCGGTTGGCTGCACGGGCTGGTGGGGCTGGAGCGGCCATTCGCCTCGATACCTCTCGAAGTGCCGCTCATGATCTTCTGCCTGAGCTTCGGGCTGTCGATGGACTACGAACTGTTCCTGCTGTTCCGCATTCAGCGCGACTACGCCGCGAGCGGCGACAACGAGCGCGCCACTGTACGCGGCCTCGCCGCGGTCGGACCGGTGATCACCGGCGCCGGACTGATCATGACCGCGGTGTTCGGCGCCTTCGCGAGCGCAGATCTCCCGGCGCTGAAGATGATCGGAGTCGGCCTCTTTACCGCCGTGCTGGTCGATGCGACCATCATCCGGGCGCTGGTGGTGCCGGCGTTCATGTGCATAGCGGGACGGTGGAACTGGGTTCCGGGGAGGCGCTTGCGCCGCTGAGCGGCAAGCGCCGTCTCCAAACAAAGACAGTGGCAGCGTGTGCGACGGCCGGCGTAGCCTCAAGGTCGACCCAGCACCCGCAGGAGGATTCGCTCATGGCCCTTTGGAAAGAATCGCCGACGCCCTCGTCCACGCCGACCTCGAGCGGCGCGACCACCAATCCCATCGGGGCCACGCCCAGCGCCGATAGGCCCACGCCCAGTGCCGATCGGCCGACGCCGAGCGCCGAACGGCCCACGCCGAGCGCCGATCGCGCCGTCGCCGAGCGCGCCGCGTCCGAGGCCGCCGCGCGCCGCGCGGCGCCGCGGGCTGCCGAGGGGGGCGAGTCGGTCATCGCCGCCAACTTGAGCATCGAAGGCAAGATCGAAGGCAAGGGCAACGTGCGCATCGCCGGCCGTTTCAAGGGCGACGTGCGCATCGACGGCAACTTCAACATCGAATCGGGCGCCCAACTCACCGGTCAGGTGCTGGCCGGCATCGTGGTGGTCGGTGGCGAACTCCAGGGCAACATCGAGTCGGCGAAGCGCGTCGACGTGCTCGAGGGGGGTGTCATCGTCGGCGACGTCAAGGCCGGATCGATCACGGTCGCCGCGGGATCGCGCATGCGCGGGCACGTCGAGTTCGGTTGGGAGGACGAAAAGGCCCTCAAGATCGCCTCGAGCTCGTCCAGCGGCGGATGAGCATCGCCCGGCCCGGTGCGCTCGGCGCCACGCGCACCTGCCCGCATTGCAAGGCCACGGTGCTCGCGAGCGCGGCGATCTGTCCGGGCTGCCAGCACCACCTTCGATTCAATCCAACCAGCGCCACCGCCGAGACGCCCTCGGTTCCGGCGGTGCGCATCGAGGGCGCCATCCGGCACGCCGTGCCCGGCGAGGCGTGCGAGTACTGCGTGGTGGTGGCGATCACCAACGAGCGCGGCGAGAAGATCGCACGCCAGGTGATCGCCGTCGGCGCGCTGCCGCCCGGCGAGGGGCATCGCTACAGCTTCTCGGTGGAGCTGATCCCCGCGCGGGGGGCCGCCGGCCCGAAGCGCGGCTGACGCGCTTCGGGCCACGCTTCGAGGTGACGATCGTCACCTCGCCTTGCTGACACCCGCCACTGATCGCCCCCAGGGCGGGCGGCATACGCTCTCTGCCGAGGTCAGCGAGACCTCGCGCAGGAGACTTCCATGTCGCAATCGATTCACCTGGCCGCCGGCGAGCCCGCCGTGGTCGCCCGAGGCGTGGTGCGCACGTTCGGCTCTCTGACGGCGCTCGCGGGCATCGACCTCGCGCTGGAGCGTGGTCGCATCACGACGCTGCTCGGGCCCAACGGCGCCGGCAAGACCACCTTCGTCGAACTGGTGCTCGGACTCGCCCGTCCCGACGGCGGCGACCTGCGCACACTCGGCGTTCGGCCGGGCAGCCCCCACGCCCGGCTCGGCACGGGGGTGATGCTGCAGACCGCCGGCTTCCCGCCGCAGCTCACCGTGCGCGAGTTGCTGGAGTTGCAGTCCGGCTACTATCCGGAGCCAATGCCCCTGGCGACGTTGCTCGAGGACGCCGATCTGGGCGAGGTCGCCGCGCGACGCTACGGCACTCTGTCGGGCGGTCAGCAGCGGCGGGTGCAGTTCGCCGCCGCGATCGTCGGTCGGCCGCGCCTCCTGGTGCTGGACGAGCCGACGGTTGCACTGGACACCGAGTCGCGGCGCCGTTGCTGGGCTCTCATCCGCGCCTGCACGGCGGCGGGCGCGGCGGTGTTGCTGACCACCCATCAGCTCGAGGAAGCCGACGCGCTGGCGGACCGCGTCGTGCTGCTCGCGCGCGGGCGCGTGATCGCCGACGGCACGCCCGCCGCGATCCGGGCGCGCGTTTCCGAGCAGACAGTTCGCTGTCGCTCGACGCTCGCGGCGGCCGCGGCCGCCGCACTCCCCGGCGTCATCGCGGCACGCTGCGATGCCGACCGCCTCGAGATCCGCACCACCGATGCCGCGGCGTGCCTGCGCGCACTGCTGGCCCAGGATCCGCGGCTCACCGAGATCGAGGTGGCGCGAGCCAGCCTGGAGGACGCCTTGGCACACATTCAACGTCTGGAAGCAGATTCTGCCGCGGAGGCCGCATGAACACCGCTTCGCTCGCCGTCCCGACCCACGCCACCCGCGCCCGCGCGGCATACGGAATCTACCTGCGCGAGACCCGCGCGGCGCTGCTGCGGGCTTGGCGCACCCCGGCATTCGCCGTGCCCACGCTGATCCTGCCGTGGGCGTTCTATGCACTGTTCGCCATCGTGCTCGCTCCGCCGGGCTCCGGCACCGCGGGCTACGCGCTCGCCACCTACGGCATATTCGCCGCTCTCGGCCCCTGCCTGTCGGGATTCGGAATCGGGGTCGCGGCGGATCGCGACCTCGGCATCCTGCGCCTGAAGCAGGTGTCGCCGCTGCCACCCGCCGCGTTCCTCATCGCCCGCCTGGGTGCTTCGCTGGTGTTCACCGCCGTGGTGCTCGTCGGCCTGTATGCGCTCGCCGCCTGGGGCGCCGGCGTGGAGCTGCCGCGCCGCGCCTGGCTGGCGCTCGCCGGCGTGCACCTCTCGGCCGTGGCGCCGTTCTGCCTGCTCGGCCTGTGCATCGGCTTGCGCGCGCCCGGCTCGGCCGCGGTGGCGCTCTCCAACGTGCTGTTCCTGGCACTGTCGGTGCTCGGCGGGCTGTGGATCCCGCTGTTCCTCTTTCCGGCATGGATGCAACGCCTGGCGGTCGCGTTGCCGACTTCTCACCTCGCCGCGCTCGCCCTGGCGGCCGCCGGCCGTGGTGACGACGGGCATGCGCTCGGACACGCCGCCTTCGTCGCCGCCTTCGCGCTCGGCTGTGCCGTACTCGCGCGCCGCTTCTGGTCGCGGGGCGCGCGGTGAGCGCCGCGCCGGCCTTTCGGTGGTCGTGGCTGGCCGGCGGCGCGGCGGTCGCGCTGCTGGCCGCTTTTTTCCTCGTGCTGCCCGAGCCCGGGACGCGTGCCGCGCGCGTGGGGACGGCGCCGGGATTCCTGATCCGCGGCGCACGAGTGTTCGATGGAAAGCGGGTCTGGCCCAGCGCGGATGTCGTGGTGCGAGCCGGCCGCGTCGAAGCAATCGCCGTGCACCTGGATGCAGTCAATCTGCCGGTGGTGGACGGATCCGGCGACACACTCCTGCCGGGGCTCATCGACGCGCACGTGCACGCGTACGGGCAGGCGCTCGCCGACGCCATCAACTTCGGCGTCACCACCGAACTCGACATGTTCACGGATCCGGCCCTGCTGCGCGAGGTCGCGCCGGCGCGATCGTCGCTCGCGCCGGTCGCGCACGCCGACCTGTTCTCGGCCGGCTGGCTCGCCACGGTACCCGGAGGTCACGGCACCGAGTACGGACTGCCGGTTCCGACGTTGTCGAACCCCGCCGCGGCCGACCCCTGGGTAGCCGCGCGGATCGCCGAGGGCTCCGACTGGATCAAAATAGTCTACGAGCCCAGAGGCAGCGATGGCACCGGCCCGCCATTTCCGTCCCTCGATGCACCCACCGTGACGGCGCTGATCGAGGCGGCCCATCGGCGCGGGCGCATGGCCGTGGTGCACATCTCCCGTCGCGAAGCAGCGCGCACGGTGATCCTCGCGGGTGCGGACGCTCTGGTGCACGTCTTTGCCGATCAACCGGTCGACGCAGCGCTGATCGAGTCGATACGATCGCGACACGCGTTCGTGGTCGCCACGTTGTCCGTGATCGACGCCTTCGGCGGCGAGCCTCACGGTGCGGCGATCGCCGTCGACCCGGATATTGCACCCTATCTATCCCCCGAACAGCGCGCTTCACTACTGCCGAGCCGGCCCCCGCGTATTCCGGTCTACCTGCCGGCCATCGGCCGGCAGAACGTCGCGGCGCTGCACGCGGCTGGGATCGACGTGCTCGCAGGCACCGACGCACCCAATCCCGGCACGGCACATGGTGTGAGCCTCCACGATGAACTGGCGCTGCTCGTGGCGGCGGGCCTCGCCCCGCGTGAGGCGCTGGCTGCGGCGACGTTCCTGCCCGCAGTCCGTTTTGGCCTCGCCGACCGAGGCCGCATCGCGCCGGGCGCGCGTGCCGATCTCATCCTCGTACACGGAGATCCCACCACCGACATTCGCGCCACGCGCGCGATCGTGCGCATCTGGAAGAACGGCGCGGCGGTCGCGCGGCGGCGGTATGCTTGCGACCAGACGTCCCCGGAATGCGATCGGAACCCCTCGCCATGACCGTCGACGAAACCGACTCTCACCGCCAGCCCATGCGGGCGTCGCGCCCGCTGAAGCTGATTCCGCTGGCGTACCTGCTCATGTATCCGATTCCCTGGTTCGAGCGGCCACCCACGCGAGCCGGCGTGTTCGCCTCGCTCGCGGGCCTGGTCGTGTTCCTGGTGCTGTATTTCAGAGGGTACGGGATGCCCGGCTGGCGGCGACTGTGGGTGGCCGGGACCATCCTGGTCCTCGGCTTCTGTCTCGCGCCGTTCGGCGGCATGTGGGGCGTATTCGTGGTGTACGCAGCCTCGCTCAACGGCTTCGCCCGGCCGGCGCGGATCGGCATCACGGGGGTCGTGGGCGTGCTCGTGGCAACCCTGCTCGGAGGCGTGGCACTGCGTCTCTCGCCCTGGGACTACGGGTCGGCGCTGTTTTTCGGCACGATCCTCGGCTTGAGTTCGATCTTCATCGCCGCGAGCAACGAGCAGCAGGCCGAACTTGCGCGCACCCGGGATGCCGCACGCCGCTTCGCGGTGGTGGCGGAGCGCGAGCGGATCGCCCGCGACCTGCACGACGTGCTCGGTCACACCCTGACGCTGGTGGCCGTGAAGGCCGATCTGGCGCGCCGGCTGCTCGAGACCGACGCAAGCGGCGCACGGCGGGAAATCGAGGAGATTCACGCCGCCGCGCGCGCGGCGCTCGCCGACGTGCGTCGTGCGGTGAGCGGCATGCGCTCCACCACGCTCACCGAGGAAGTGGCCGAGGCGCGGCGTGCCCTCGACAGCGCAGGGATCGCCTTCGACAGCGCGTTGCCAGCCGAACCGCTGCCGCCTCGGATTGAGACGGCGCTTGCGTACGTGATCCGCGAAGCGGCCACCAACGTGATCCGCCACTCCGGCGCGCGCCACTGTCGGATTCGGCTCACCCGCGTGGGCGAAGAGGCGCAACTTTCCATCGAGGACGACGGGTGTGGCGGCTTGCCCCGCGAAGGCAATGGCTTCGCGGGCATCAGGCAGCGGCTCGAGCCGCTCGCGGGCGTGCTCACCGTCGACGCAGCGAAGGGCATGCGTCTCGACGTGCGCGTGCCGCTCGTGGAGGCGGCGTGATCCGGGTGGCGATCGCAGAGGACCAGGGGATGGTGCTCGGCGCACTCGCGACGCTGCTCGCGCTGGAGCGGGATCTGCAGATCGTCGGCAGGGCGGCCGACGGTGTCGAGGCCTGGTCGCTGGTCGAACGCAGCCGCCCCGACGTGCTGGTGTCGGACATCGAAATGCCGGGCCTGTCGGGGCTGGACGTCGCCGAGCGCATTCGCGCGCACGCAATTCCCTGTCGCGTGCTGATCGTCACCACGTTCGCGCGCCCGGGGTACCTGCGACGTGCGCTCGAGGCGGGAGTGCAGGGGTATCTGCTCAAGGACCAGCCGAGCGAGGAACTCGCCGCGGCCGTCCGGCGCGTCGCCCAGGGGCAGCGCGTCATCGCGGCGGAACTGGCGGAGGCGGCGTGGTCGGCGCCGACGCCCCTGAGCGAGCGCGAGCGCGCTGCGCTCGCACTCGCCGAGCAGGGGCGCAGCAACAAGGAAATCGCCGAGGCGCTGGCGCTGTCGCCCGGAACGGTGCGCAATTATCTGTCGGAGGCAGCCCAGAAGCTCGGCGCCGCCAACCGGGTGGAGGCGGCGCGGATCGCGCGCGCCAACGGCTGGCTCTGAGCGGTCGGGCTGCGAGGCGACGCCCGGCGCCGCCTCGCGTGATCAGCGGGACGCGCGTCCCTCGATGTCGATGAAGCGCAGGAATTCGGCGCGGGTGCTCGGGTCCTTGCGGAAGGTGCCGAGCATGGTGCTCGTGACCATGGACACGCCGCGCTTGTGCACGCCGCGGGTGGTCATGCACTGGTGCACGGCGTCGATGACGACGCCGACGCCGCGGGGCTTGAGCACGTCGTTGATGCAGGTGGCGATCTGTGCGGTGAGCTTCTCCTGCACCTGGAAGCGCCGCGCGTATCCGTCGACGACGCGGGCGAGCTTGCTGATGCCGACCACGCGATCGGTCGGCAGGTAGCCGACGTGCGCGCGGCCGATGATGGGCGCCATGTGGTGCTCGCAGAACGACTCGAAATAGATGTCCCGCAGGACCACCATCTCGTCGTAGCCCTCAACTTCCTCGAAGGTGCGTCGCAGGTAGTCCCCGGGATCCGAGGCGTAACCGGAGAACCAGTCACCATAGGCGTCGACCACGCGCTTCGGAGTGTCCTGAAGACCCTCGCGCGCCGGATCCTCGCCAGCCCAGCGCAGCAGGGTGCGCACGGCTTCCAAGGCCGCCGTCCGGGAAACCGCCTTCTTTCGCTGCGCCATGAACGTCGCTCCGAGGAGGAAAATCGGGCCGCTAAAGATAGCACCCCGGCCGGGCGCCGACGGCTCACCTTGCGGCGGCGCCGCGCGGCGGTTGCCGTCCACCGCATGGCCTCGCGTTGACGCGGGCGAGGGGTTCGCGACATCCTCGCCGCCTGTCATGGCAGTCGAGGTGCAAGCGATGCGGAAGACACTGGAGCGATTGGCGGCGGGAACCCGGGCGGGCGCGGCCTCAACCACGGCGCTGGCGCTGGCGGTGGCGCCGGCGCTGCTCGCGGCGGCGCTCACCCTGCTGGTTGCTTCACCCGCCGGCGCGGCCGCAGGCAGCGGCCTCGATGCCGCCGATCGGGCCCTCGCGCGCGACATCTTCCGCGAGTTGATCGAGATCGACACCACGGACGAGCACGGCGCCACCACGCCGGCCGCGGAGGCCATGGCCCGGCGCCTGCGGGCTGCGGGCTTCCCGTCCGCGGACGTCGTGGTCATCGGTCCCAACCCCCGCAAGGGCAACCTCGTGGCGCGCTATCGCGGCAGGTCCGGATCGACCCTCAAGCCGCTCCTGCTGCTCGGGCATCTCGACGTCGTCGAGGCGCGACGCGAGGACTGGAGCACCGATCCTTTCAAGTTCCTCGAGAAAGACGGCTACTTCTACGGCCGCGGCACCCAGGACATGAAGGGAGACGACGCCGTCCTCGTGGTCGACCTCATCCGCCTGAAGCGCGAGGGGTTCGTGCCGGATCGCGACATCGTGCTCGCGCTGACGGCGGACGAGGAGGGCGGCCAGTCGAACGGCATCTCCTGGCTGCTCGAGCACCAGCGCGATCTCGTCGAAGCGGAATTCGCGCTCAATCCCGACTCCGGCGGCGTGGTGCTCGACCACGGCAAGCCGTTGACCATGAATTTCGAGGCCACCGAGAAGCTCTACGCCGACTACCAGGTCGTCGCCACCAACCCCGGCGGCCACAGCTCGCTGCCGCGACCCGACAACGCCATCTACGCGCTCACCCACGCACTCGACCGGCTGGAGGCCAGTCCGTTTCCCGTGGAGCTCAACCCGGTCACGCGGGCCTATCTCGAACGCATGGCGGACATCGAGACCGGTGCGACCGCGGCGGACATCCGCGGAGTCCTGGCGACGCCGCCGGACCCGCAAGCCGAGGCGCGGCTCGCCCGCAGCGTGCCGTACAACTCCATCCTGCGCACCACCTGTGTCGCCACCATGCTGTCCGGCGGGCACGCACCCAATGCCCTGCCGCAGCGCGCCGAGGCGAACGTGAATTGCCGGATCCTGCCCGGCCACTCGCAGGAGGAGGTGCGCCTGGACCTGACGCGCATCTTCGCCGATCCCGCACTCACGGTGCGCTACCGCAGCGACGCGGGCGAGCTCTTCGATCATGGTTCGGACAAGAAGGCCATGTCGCCGCCGCCGCCGCGCGCCGACGTGATGGCGGCCTTGCGGCGCGCTTCCGACCGGCTCTGGCCCGGAATTCCGCTCCTGCCGATCATGGAAGCCGGTGCCTCGGACAGCATCTACACCATGATGGCCGGCATCCCGAGCTACGGCATCAGCGGCATGGCCATCGACCGCGACGACAAGCGCATGCACGGTCGCGACGAGCGCGTGCCGGTGGCGAGCTTCGATCACGCGGTGCAGTTCTACCATGACCTCCTCGAGTTCCTCACTTCCTCCCGGCATTGAGGTCCTCGAGGGCCGCGAGCGCGACCTCGGCGGCTTCGGCGTGCGGCGCGTGCTGCCCGCGCCGCAACGGCGGATGGTCGGCCCGTTCATCTTCTTCGATCACCTCGGCCCGGCGCGTTTCGACCCCGGCCGCGGCATCGACGTTCGGCCGCACCCGCACGTCGCGCTGGCCACGGTGACCTATCTCTTCGAAGGGGCGCTCGAGCACCGCGACAGCCTGGGCACGGTGCAGACCATCCGGCCGGGGGACGTCAACTGGATGACCGCCGGCCACGGCATCGTGCACTCCGAGCGCACGCCGGCGGCGGAACGCGCGCTGGGCGCCGCGATCCACGGCATTCAGAGCTGGGTCGCGCTGCCGGATGGGGATGAGGACGTCGAGCCGGCGTTCGAGCACGTGCCTGCCGCGAGCCTGCCGGTGCGCGCCGACGGCGGCGTCGGGCTGACCGTGATCGCCGGTTCCGCGTTCGGCATGACGAGTCCGGTGAAGATCCGTTGGCCGACCTTTTACGTGGATGCACGGCTCGCGGCCGGCGCCACGCTCGAGCTGCCGCGCGAGCACGCGGAGCGTGCCGCGTATGTGGTCGACGGCGCCGTCGAGATCGGCGGCAACGGCACCGTCGTCGAGAAAGGACGCCTCGCCGTATTCGCCGCCGACGCGCCGGTCTCGCTGCGCGCCCGGCAACCGGCGCGACTCATGCTGCTCGGCGGTGCGCGCTTTCCCACACCGCGTCTGATCGACTGGAACTTCGTCGCATCCTCCGAGGAGCGCATCGAGCGCGCGCGCGCACGCTGGCGCGCGCACGGATTTCCGTCCGTGCCTGGAGAGACCGAGTTCATTCCCCTTCCCGAGCGGTGATGCGCGATCGATTCCGGTCACGGAAGCGGCTCAGGGACGTCGCCGCGTGCGCGGCGGCCACGCTGATCTTCGCGCTCGCCGCCGCGCCGGCCATCGCGGCGGTGTCCTCGGCCTCCGTCGCGGCGCCTCCGGCCTTCGTCGCGGCGCCGCCGGCCTCCGTCGCAGCTCCGCCCGACACCATGCTCGAGGAAGTCATCGTCACCGGCGAGCGCACCGGGCCCGGGCTTTGGCACGTCTTCGGGCCTGGTGCCGATCTGTGGATTCTCGGTTCCGTGTCGCCGCTGCCGAAGGACATGACCTGGCGCTCCGCGGAGATCGAGCGGCGGGTCGCGGGCGCCCGTTCGGTCATGGTGACCCGGCACTTCGAAGTCGGTATCGTGCGCGCGCTCTGGTTGTTGCTCACGCAACGCGACCTCTTCATGGTCGGCGGCGGGCGCCGGCTCAAGGACGTCATGCCCGCGGATCTGTACGCGCGCTTCAGCGCACAGCGCGCCAAGTACACCGACGACGCCGCCAAGTGGGAGCGCTTCCGACCACTGATCGCCACCGCCTTCCTGCAGCAGGCGGCGTTGCGCCGCGTCGGTCTCTCGGCGCGCCTCGACATCGGCGACGAGGTGCGGTCCTTGGCACGCGCGCACGACGTGCCGGTCGACGAGATCAAGATCGCCGGGCTCAAGGACGTGCTCGAGGCGCTGCGTACCCTGCGTCCCGCGGTGGAGGATGCTTGCGTGGCGGCCGGGCTCGCGACCGTCGAGACGGGACTGCCACGGCTCGTCGAGCGCGCCCGCGCCTGGGCCACGGGCGACGTGGAGCGCATGCAATCCCTGCCGGAGCCGCCCGAGGTCAACGGCTGTCGTGACGCCGTGGGCGCGGATGCGGGAGCTGGAGACTTGCTGGCGCTGATCCGCCGCACGATGCTCGATGCCATGACGCGGCACCTCCAGGCCGGCGGCACCACGGTGGCCGTGGTGAACATCGACCTGCTCCTCGAGCCGAAGGGCGTGCTCGACACGCTGCGCGCGCGCGGCTACCGCGTCGAGGCGCCTAGTCCCTGACGCGGCGGAACCGCACCACCAGCGTCACGATCCACACGGCGAGCGCGATGAACATGGCCGTGAGGCCGCGCAGCGCGGCTGCGTTCGACAGGTGCGGAGGCGACACGCTGTTGGCGTCGATGATGAGCTGGTGCACGTAGCAGAGAAAGCCGGTGAGGATAGAGCCGAACCACACCGCGTGCGCGACCAGGAAGGCGCGAGTGTGCGCGATGCGCTGCGGCGCGAGCCAGTAGTCCCGGTGGGGGAGATTGAAGCGTCGCGCCCGCCGGAATACGACGCTCATCACCGCGACCACCAGCAGCGGCAGTCCGACGCTGAAGGGCAGCATGAACATGAGGTAGTCGCCGCGGGACATGCTCGAGTCCGGATCCCCGAAGGCGTCGAAGTGGGTCGCCACGTGCTCCGGCAGTTGCGGTACGGTCGTGCTGACCCACACCAGCGCGAACGCGATCACCACGCCGAACGATATCCAGGACAGCGGGTAGCGCGGCGGAGGCTCTCCGGTCGGCGGCGAAGCGGTGCCGGCGCCCGGCGCCGATCCGCCGCTCACGAACCGCTCCTGGGCCAGACCAGCGGGAACAGCGGATGCGCCATCGGTGCGCCCGCCGGCAGCTCGTCGGCGAGCCCCGGAAAATCCGGCGAGGTGTCCCAGGGCCGCGGCGCGTGGGTCACGTCATCGCCCATGAAGCGCACCGAGAATACGCGCCGCCGACGCCCGGCCTCGACTCCGCGGGCGGCGTGCAGTGTGAGCATGTGGAAGGCCACCGCGTCGCCGGGTTCGAGCTCCCAGCCGAGGATGGGGTGGGCATCGCGATCGGCCTCCACGTCGGGCAGATCGGCGAGCGATCCTTCCGGAAACCAGCGCGCTTCGCGATCCTTGAACGAGCGCGGCATCAGCCAGGGGCCGCGGTGGGTTCCGGCAACGAACTCCAGGGTCGCCGCGCGGCTCACCGGGTCGACCGGTATCCAGAAGCTCACGTTCTGGCGGCCGTCGATGTTGTAGTAGGGCTGATCCTGGTGCCACGGCGTGGCCTGCCGCGTGCCGGACTCCTTCGTGAGCATGTGGTCGTGGTACAGCCGCACCGTGCGGCTGCGCATGAGTCCGGCGGCGAGCGGCGCGAGCCGTGACTCGAGGACGACGCGGCGATAGTGGGGATTCTCGCGCCAGTTGCAGAAATCCTCGATGAACAAGCCCGGATCGTCCCGCGTGCTCGCGATCTTGGCGCGCGGGCTCGGCGCCGCGAGGTTCGCGTCGATGCCGGCGCGCAGATCCGCGATCTCGTCGACGGTCAGCGCTCCCCGCACCAGCACGGCGCCGTCGCGCTGGAAGCTCGCCACCAGTTCCTCGTCGATCGCGGCGTCGTTCATGCGGCTCCCCCGCGTCGCGCGTCGGCGGCGAGCGCCGCCACGATGTCGCGCACCAGCGCCGGGCCGTGCAGCGCGAAGCCGGTGTAGATCTGCAGCAGGTTCGCGCCCGCGCGCAGCGTGGCGCGCGCGGACTCGGTGTCGACGATGCCGCCGACGCCGATGATCGGAAACTCGGGGCCGAGCTCCGCGCGCAGCTGGCCGATGACGCCAACGGAGCGCGCGTGCAGCGGCGCGCCGCTCAGGCCGCCCTGGGCGCCCGCCGGCCAGGCCGTGCCGACGAGCTCGCGGTCGACCGACGTGTTGGTGGCGATCACGCCGTCGACGCCGAGCGCACGCAGGCTCGCCGACACGGCGGTTATTTCCTCGGTGGTGAAGTCGGGGGCGATCTTCACCAGCAGCGGCACGCGGCGCCCGTGCTCGCCTTCGAGGCGCACACGGGCCTCGAACAGGGCTTCGACGATGCGCCTCAGGCCGTCGGCGGCCTGTAGTTCGCGCAGGCGCGAGGTGTTCGGCGAAGACACGTTCACCGCGACGTAGTGTGCGTGCGCGTACACCTTGTGCAGGCAGGTCACGTAGTCCGCGGCGGCCGCTTCGAGGGGCGTGTCCGCATTCTTGCCTATGCTCACGCCGCGCACGCCCGCATACCGGCTCGCCGCGAGTCGCGCGACCAGGTGGTCGACGCCGCGATTGTTGAAGCCCATGCGATTGACGAGAGCGTCGCGGCCGGCGACGCGGAACATGCGCGGCTTCGGGTTGCCGGGCTGCGGCCGCGGCGTCACGGTTCCCACCTCGACGTGACTGAAGCCGAGTGCCCCGAGCGCATCGAGGTGATCGGCGTTCTTGTCGAAGCCGGCGGCGAGGCCCAGCGGGTGGGCGAAGTCGAGGCCCAAGACCCGTACGCGCAGTTCCGGCGGCGCCGCCGGCGTCGGCCACACCGGCTCGAGCCAGTCGAGACCGGCGAGGCCCAGGTCGTGAGCGCGCTCGGGATCGAGGCGCTTCAGGAGTGCCAGCGATCCGGCGGCGAGGGCGGAGGCGAGGGGCTTGCGCATGCGGCGTGTTGATGACGGGCGTTTGATTATGCCAGAGTCCAACCGCGGGCCGCGTCGAGGGCGGGTCCGCGCGAGGAGCGACGGCATGGAACGCAGGAATACGGATCTGGGCGCGGCGACGCGCTGCGCGGGCGCGCTCGCGATGGGCGCGTGGATGCTCGCCGGCCGCGCCGCGACGCCCGCGCCGCTGCCCATCGAGACCTACGGACGGCTGCCCGCCATCGAGGAGGCGCGTCTGTCGCCGGCGGGCGATCACATCGCGATCATCGGCGTCGCCGGCGAGGAGCGCCGGCTCCTCGTGCTCACGCCGGATGGCAAGGGCGTCAAGACCGGCGTGCTGGGAGACGCCAAGGTACGCGACCTCGATTGGGCGGGAGACAAGCACCTGCTCGTCACCTCCTCGGGCACGTTCCAGTGGCGGCCGGGATTCGGCGACAAATTCGAGCTGGCCGAGGTGATCCACGTCGGGCTCGACGACGCGCGGCCCTGGATGGTGTTCGGGAATTCCGATCTGATCGCGCACACCACCCGCGGCTACTACGGCGCGGCGCAGCGCGAGGGGCACTGGTACGGCTACTTCGGCGGCATCACCCAGCGCGAAGCGGGCGACCAGATCATCATGGATCACGGCTACGCCGACCTGTACCGCGTGAATCTAGACACCGGCCAGCCGCACCTCGAGGCGTCCGGCTCGGCACGCGCGCACGAGTGGGTGCTCGACGGCGGCGGCGCGGTGGTGGCGCACTCGGACTTCGACGATGCGAGCGGCCGCTGGCGGCTGTTCGCCGGCACGGGCACGGCCAGAGCGCTCATGCAGGGCGAACCCGACCGCGAGATCGAACTCGCGGGGCTCGGGCGCACGCCGGGCACGGTCGCGGTGGAGGAGCGCATCGACGGAGTCGCGAGCTATCGCGAGGTGAACCTCGCCGACGGCGGCTCGCAGCCCCTCTTCGAGGGCAAGACGGTGGTCGCGCCGTTGCACGACCCGGTGACCCGGCGACTCGTCGGCGCCATCCTCGCCACGGGCGCCGAGTTTCTCGATCCGGCCCTGCAGGCGCGGTTCGAGGCCACGAAGCGCGCGCTCAAGGGGCTGCGCGTCGAGCTCGTCTCGTTCACGCCCGGCCTCGATCGGCTGATCGTGCACACGGACGGGGCGCTCGATTCAGGGACCTATTTCTACTTCGACCTGACCGCCCACAAGGCACAGGCGCTGAGGTACGAGTACCCGGACATCAAGCCGCAATACGTGGGGCCCACCCGCCGCTTCGAGTACACGGCGCGCGACGGCCTGGCGATGGACGCGGTGCTGACGCTGCCGCCGGACCGCGAGCCGAAGGCGCTGCCCGTGATCGTCATGCCGCACGGCGGTCCCATGGACGTGTGGGACACGGTGGGATTCGACTGGTGGGCACAGGCGCTGGCCTCGCGCGGTTACGCCGTGCTGCAGCCGAATTATCGCGGCTCGGGCCTGCACGGGGCGGCGTTCCGCGAAGCCGGTTTCGGCGAGTGGGGGCGCAAGATGTTGAGCGACATCGCCGACGGCCTGGACGCGCTGGTCAAACAGGGCATCGCCGACCCGCAGCGCGCGTGCATCGTGGGCGCCAGTTACGGCGGCTACGCCGCCCTCGCCGGCGTCACGCTGCAGCACGGGCTGTACCGCTGTGCCGTGTCGGTGGCCGGCGTGTCGGATCTCGCCACCTTCGGGGAGTGGCAGTCGGGCCATTACGGCGCGCGCAGCGCCGTGCTGCGCTTCATCCGCCGACTCACCGGCGAGGCCAGCGAGGGTCCCGGGATCCTGCCGACGATCTCGCCGGCCGCGCACGCCGCGCAGGCGGATGCGCCGGTGCTCCTGATCCACGGGCGCGACGACACGCGCGTGCCCATCGCGCAGAGCGAGGAGATGGCGAAGCGCCTGAAGGAGGCGGGCAAGACGGTCGAGTTCGTCGAGCTGCCGCGCGAGGATCACTTCCTCTCGCGCGAGGCGACGCGCGTCGCGATGCTCGAGGCGACCGCGGCCTTCCTCGCGAAATACGACCCGACGCAGTGAGCCGACCGCGGCTCTAGAGATATTTCCAGCCCGCGAGCGCCCCGAGCAGGAACCACGCTTCGCTCAGCTGGCGCAGCGTGTCCAGAACGTTCAAGGGGATGCCGGGCGGCGTGTTCTCGGCCGAGGCCGACGCCCCGCGCAGGCGAAAGCTCAACCGCCCCACCAGGGCGGCCGCGAGGCCGATCCAGCCGGGCAGTCCGAGCAGGGTGGCCGGCAGGGCGCCCAGTGCGAGCGCGACCAGCAGCGCCGCGCCGCTCGCGACCAGCGACGCGGCGAGCGCGTAGGCGGCGGCGCTCGAGGCGGCGAGCAACAGACCGGGGACGAGGTCCGGCGGCACGTCCACGCCGATGCGCGCCGAACTGAGGGCGGTGAGCACCTCGTATTTGGTGAGCACGCCGAACACGGTCACGAGCACCGCACGCCGGTCGGCGAGCCCGTCCAGTCCGCAGACCTCGAGCGAAAGCAGCGACATCGTGAACAGCGCCAGGACCACGGCGACGCTGTTCGGCCAGACGTGGGAGCCAAGCCAGTAGACGACGCCGGCGGCGATCCCGAGCAGCAAGCCCACCCCCGGCCACAGGCCGAGCGGTACCCGTGCCGCCAGCGGCAACGTCCGCGGGGCGCCGCCGGAGCCGCCAATCACGCGCGCTTGCGCTCGGACGGCGGCGCTACGGCGACTTGGCCTGCCGCGAGCACCGGCGCGAGATAGCGTCCGGTGTGGGAGCCCGCGGTCGCCGCGATCTGCTCGGGGGTTCCGACCGCCATCACCCGGCCGCCGCCGTCACCGCCCTCGGGGCCCATGTCGATCACCCAGTCCGCGCGCTTGATGACGTCGAGATTGTGCTCAATGATGATCAGGGTGTTGCCCTCGTCGCGCAGCCGTTCGAGCACCACCAGCAATTGCGCGATGTCGGCGAAGTGCAGACCCGTCGTCGGCTCGTCGAGCACATAGAGCGTGCGACCGGTGGCGCGCTTGGACAGCTCGCGCGCGAGCTTGACGCGCTGCGCTTCGCCGCCCGACAGCGTGGTGGCGCTCTGCCCGAGTCGCACGTAACCCAGGCCCACGTCGAGCAGGGTGCGCAGCTTCGGCTCGACGGTCGGCACCGCCGCGAAGAACGGCAGCGCGTCTTCGACCGTCATCTCGAGCACTTCGTGGATGTTCTTGCCCTTGAAGCGGATCTCCAGGGTCTCGCGGTTGTAGCGCTTGCCCTGACAGACGTCGCAGGGCACGTAGACGTCGGCCAGGAAGTGCATCTCGACCTTGATGACGCCGTCGCCCTGGCACGCCTCGCAGCGGCCGCCCTTGACGTTGAAGCTGAAGCGGCCCGACTCGTAGCCGCGGGTGCGGGCCTCTGAGGTGGCGGCGAACAGCTCGCGGATGGGCGCGAACAGACCTGCGTAGGTTGCCGGATTGGAGCGCGGCGTGCGGCCGATCGGGCTCTGGTCGATCTCGATCACACGGTCGATGTGCTCGAGCCCCTCGAGCCGGTCGAAGGGCGCATTGCCGGCGCCGGCGTGGTTCAACTGGGTGGCGATCGCCCGGTACAGCGTGTCGTTGACCAGGGTCGACTTGCCGGACCCCGAAACGCCGGTCACGCAGGTCATGAGCCCGAGCGGGAATTCGGCGGTGACGTTCTTGAGGTTGTTGGCGCGCGCGCCGGTCAGGCGCAGCACCCGCTTCGGATCCGGTGCGCGTCGCCGCGCGGGCACTTCGATGCGCCGCCGCCCGGACAGATACTGGCCGGTGATGGAATCCGGATGCGCCGCCACCTCCGCGGCCGTTCCCTGCGCGACCACCGTGCCGCCGTGCACGCCGGCGCCGGGCCCCAGATCGACCACGTAGTCGGCCTGGCGAATCGCGTCCTCGTCGTGCTCGACCACGATGACGGTGTTGCCGAGGTCGCGCAGCCGCACCAGCGTGTCGAGCAGGCGTTGATTGTCGCGCTGGTGCAGTCCTATCGAGGGTTCGTCGAGGATGTACATGACGCCGACGAGGCCGGAGCCGATCTGGCTCGCGAGCCGGATGCGCTGTGCCTCGCCGCCGGAGAGCGTGTCGGCGCTGCGGTCCAGGGTCAGATACCCCAGTCCGACGTTGCCGAGGAAGCCGAGGCGATCCGCGATCTCCTTGACGATCTTCGCCGCGATCTCGCCGCGCCAGCCTTTGAGCGTGAGCGCCGCGAAGAATTCGATGGCGCGCGCCACCGACAGCGCCGAGACCGACGGCAGGTTCTCGCCGGCGACGAACACGTTGCGCGCGGCGCGATTGAGGCGCGTGCCGCCACACTCGGGGCAGGCGCGCGTGGCGCGGTATTTCGACAGCTCCTCGCGCACCGCCACGGACTCGGTCTCCCGGTAGCGTCGTTCGAGGTTGTGGACGATGCCCTCGAAGGCGTGCCGCCGCACCGTCGTGCCGCCCTTGCCGTCGAGATACTTGAAGTCGATTTCGGTGCTGCCGCTGCCGAACAGGATCAGCTGCCGGATGGCATCCGGCAGGCTCTCGAACGGCGCCTCGACGTCGAATTTGGCGTGGCGGGCGAGCGAGTGGATGAGCTGGAAATAGTAGGCGTTGCGCCGGTCCCAGCCGCGCACCGCGCCGCCCGCGAGCGACAGGTGCGGGTTGGCGACGATCTTCTGCGGATCGAAGAACTCCTGGGTGCCGAGACCGTCACAGGTCGGGCAGGCGCCGCTCGGGCTGTTGAAGCTGAACAGGCGCGGCTCCAGCTCCGGCAGCGAGTAGTCGCAGACCGGGCAGGCGAACTTGTCGGAGAAGACGAGTTCGTCGCGTGCCGCGTCGTCGAGGAAGGCGACGCGTGCGACCCCGTTGCCCAGTTTGAGCGCGGTCTCGAAGGATTCGGCGAGACGTTGCGCCAGGTCGGGTCGGCAGCGGAAGCGGTCCACCACCGCCTCCACCGTGTGCTTGCGGCGCGGATCGAGCGTTGGCGCCTCGTCGAGTTCCACTACCGACCCGTCGAGGCGTGCGCGCACGAAGCCGCCGGCGCGCAGTTCCTCGAGCAACTCGAGGTGTTCGCCCTTGCGGTCTGCGACCACCGGGGCGAGCAGCATCATGCCCGTTCCCTCCGGCTGCGCGAGCACGGCGTCGACCATTTCGCTCACGGTCTGCGCGGCGAGGTCGATGTGGTGATCGGGACAGCGCGGCGTGCCGGCGCGCGCGTACAGCAGGCGCAGATAGTCGTGCACTTCGGTGACCGTGCCCACCGTGGAGCGCGGGTTGTGGGAGGTGGACTTCTGTTCGATGGAGATCGCCGGCGAGAGCCCCTCGATCAGGTCCACGTCCGGCTTCTCCATCATGGAGAGGAACTGGCGGGCGTAGGTGGACAGCGACTCGACGTAGCGGCGCTGTCCCTCGGCATAGATGGTGTCGAAGGCGAGCGAGGACTTGCCGGAGCCGGACAGGCCGGTGAACACGATGAGCCGGTCCCGGGGCAGATCGAGATCGACGTTCTTGAGGTTGTGGGTCCGGGCGCCCCGGATGCGGATGGTTTGCATGCGATCTGCCACTATACCCGGCGGCGGGCCTGCGCCTCGCGTGACGCCGATCCGCGACGCGCCGGCACCCGCGGCGCGGATGCCGGACGCGCGTCGGCCCGGCTGCCCGACGCGCGTCGGCCCGGCGGCCGGCCGGTTGGGCCGCCCGCCGGCCCGTTACGCGGCATTTCGGGGCGATTCGGTGAGTTTCCGGGCGATCAGCGACCGGGTGTCGCGTGTACAATCCAGCGGCTGGAAAACAAACCCACACTCGGAAGGGGCTCCCTATGGCGCGCGGCGTGAACAAGGTAATCCTGGTCGGCAATCTTGGCGCGGACCCGGAGACTCGCTCGATGCCGAGCGGCATGACCGTGACCAACATCCGCATCGCCACCAGCGAGACCTGGAAGGACAAGGCCTCCGGCGCGCAGCAGGAGCGCACCGAGTGGCACAACGTGGCGCTGTTCGGCCGCCTCGGCGAAATCGCCGGCGAGTACCTGCGCAAGGGCTCGCAGGTATTCGTGGAAGGCAAGCTGCGCACCCGCAAGTGGCAGGACAAGCAGGGCAACGACCGCTACACCACCGAGATCATCGCCGACAACATGCAGATGCTGGGCGGTCGGGGCGGCGGCATGGGCGGCGGCGGCGAGCGCTCGAGCGCACCGCCGCGCGACGATTTCGACCAGACGCCGGCGCCGGCCGGCGGCAAGGAAGACTTCGACGACGACATTCCGTTCTGACGGCCCGCCGGGGCTTCGGCGCGGCGCGCCGGCCTCAGTCGTCGCCGAGATCCTGGCCGGGGAACAATTCCTCGGTGAAGCCGAATTGAGTCAAATCGCGGATGCGGCGCGGATAGAGGATGCCGTCCAGGTGGTCCACTTCGTGCTGCACCACGCGGGCGTGGAAGCCGCTGACGGTGCGGTCGATCGGGCGGCCCTCGGGATCGAAGCCGGTGTAGCGCAAGTCGCGGTAGCGCGGCACGAGCCCGCGCATGCCAGGCACCGACAGACACCCCTCCCAGCCCTCGTCCATCACCTTGCCCAGCGGTGTCAGCGTTGGGTTGACGAGTTCGGTGTAAGGCACGCCGACGTCGTCCGGGTCATCCGGATCGGCGGGGACGCCGAAGATCACCACGCGCAGGGACACGCCGATTTGCGGCGCAGCAAGACCGGCGCCGTTGAGATCGTGCATGGTGTCGCGCATGTCCTCGAGCAGCGCCCTGAGTTCCGGGGTGCCGAAGCGGTCGATCGGGGCGGCCACCTGAAGGAGGCGGGGATCGCCCATACGTAGAACGTCGCGAATTGCCATGGTTACGAGTATCTTATGCCACCTTTTCCCCGCGAGCCTATGCCCGGACGCCTGTACATAAAGACCTTCGGCTGCCAGATGAACGAGTACGACTCCGCCAAGATGCGCGAGGTGCTCGAGCAAGCCGACGGCATGACTCTCACCGACGATCCGGCGGCGGCCGACGTCCTGCTGGTCAACACGTGTTCGGTGCGGGAGAAGGCACAGGAGAAAGTGTTCTCGCTGCTCGGCGAGTGGCGGCAGCTCAAACAGGCCCGCCCGCACGTGATGATCGGCGTCGGCGGCTGCGTCGCCAGCCAGGAAGGCGAGGGGATCACGGCGCGCGCGCCGTTCGTCGACCTGGTGTTCGGCCCGCAAACGCTGCACCGACTGCCCGATCTGCTCGCCGGGGTGCGCCGCTCGGGCCGTTCGCAGATCGACGTGAGTTTCCCGGAAATCGAGAAGTTCGACCACTTGCCGGCGCCGAAGGCGGAGGGTGGTACCGCCTTCGTGTCCATCATGGAAGGCTGCAGCAAGTACTGCTCCTTCTGCGTGGTGCCCTACACCCGCGGCGACGAGGTGAGCCGGCCGTTCGACGGCGTGCTCGCCGAAATCCAGAGCCTCGCCGCGCAGGGCGTGCGCGAGGTGACGCTGCTCGGCCAGAACGTCAACGCCTATCGCGGGCCGATGCCGGGCGGCGCGCTCGCCGATCTGGCAACGCTCATCCACTACGTGGCCGCCGTCGACGGGATCGAGCGTATCCGCTTCACCACGTCGCATCCGCTGGAGTTCGACGACAGTCTCGTCGAGGCCTACGCGAGCGTGCCGAAGCTCAATGACTACCTGCACCTGCCGGTCCAGAGCGGCTCGGACCGGATACTGGCCGCCATGAAGCGCGGCCACACGGTGCTCGAGTACAAGCAGAAGATCCGCAGGCTGAAGACCGTGCGGCCGGGCATCTCGATATCCACCGACCTCATCGTCGGCTTTCCGGGCGAGACCGAGGCGGATTTCGAGGCAACCCTCGCGCTGGTGCGCGACGTGGGTTTCGACCAGTCGTTCAGCTTCATCTACAGCCGCCGTCCGGGCACGCCGGCGGCGTCGCTGCCGGACGAGGTGCCGCACGAGGTGAAACAGTCGCGCCTGGAGCGGCTGCAGTCGCAACTCAACGCGCAGGCGCGCGCCATCTCCGAGTCGATGGTGGGCACACGGCAGCGGATCCTGGTCGAGAGGCCGGCCAAGCGCGATCCGCGCGAACTGGCCGGGCGCACCGACAACAATCGCTGGGTCAACTTTCCGGCGCCTGCGGGCGCGGCGGAGGCGCTCATGAACCGGTTCGTGGACGTGATCATCACCGAGGCGATGCCCAATTCCCTGCGGGGCCGGCTCGCCGGAGCCGAGGCGGCGTGAGCAGCGCTCCGACCTCGCAGGAACTTCTGCTCGCGCCCGCCGACAACGTGCGCCTCGTGGAACTGTGCGGGCCGCTCGACGAGCACCTGCACCAGATCGAGGCTCGTCTCGGCGTCGAGGTGCGCAGGCGCGGCAATCGCTTCCAGATCATCGGGCTGCCGGGCGCGATCAAGCGGGCCGAGACCGTGCTGCAGGATCTGTACGTTCGCGCGCAGCGCGAGCCGGTGGACTCCGAGCGCGTGCACATGGCGCTGCAGGCGCTCGACATGGGCGAGGCTCCTCCCGCGGAGGCCGAGAGCGCGCCGGACGAACTCAAGGTGCGCACCGCGCGAGGCAACATCCGTGCGCGCGGCGCCAACCAGACCGAGTACCTCACCCACGTGCGCACGCACGACCTGACTTTCGGCATCGGCCCCGCGGGCACCGGCAAGACCTATCTGGCGGTGGCCTGTGCGGTGGAGGCGCTGCAGGCCGAGCGCGTGCGCCGGATCGTGCTCGTGCGCCCGGCCGTCGAGGCCGGCGAACGGCTGGGATTCCTGCCGGGCGACCTGTCGCAGAAAGTCGATCCGTACCTGCGGCCGATGTACGACGCGCTCTACGAGATGATGGGCTTCGAGCGGGTGGCGAAGCTGATCGAGCGCAACGTCATCGAGGTGGCGCCGCTCGCCTTCATGCGCGGCCGTTCGCTCAACGACTCGTTCGTGATCCTGGACGAGGCGCAGAACACGACCAACGAGCAGATGAAGATGTTCCTCACGCGCATCGGCTTCGGCTCGAAGGCGGTGGTGACCGGCGACATCACGCAGGTGGATCTGCCGAATGCGCGCCAGTCCGGCCTGCGCACGGTGATCGACATCCTGCGCGGCGTGCGCGGCATCGCCTTCACGATGTTCACGTCGCGCGACGTGGTGCGCCACCCGCTGGTGCAGCGCATCGTGCAGGCGTACGAGGCGCACACGCCCGACGCCGGCGCGTGAGCGGGCGTCGCGCTTCCGGGCGGCCCGTCGGGGGCCGGGGCCTGGACCTCGAGCTGGCCTGTGCGTCGCGCCGGCCCTGGGTGCCGGCGAAGGCGCTGGTCGAACGCTGGGCGCGAGCGGCGCTCGCGGCGCCGCCGCGCGCGCCGTCGGTGGCGTCGCTCTCCGTGCGCGTGGTCGGTGACGCGGCGAGCCGCACGCTCAACGGGCGCTACCGGGGCAAGGACCGGCCCACCAACGTGCTGTCGTTCGACGGTGCGGGACCCTTGCCCGATGGACGCCACGATCTCGGCGAGCTCGTGCTGTGTGCGCCGTTGATCGCGCGCGAGGCGCGGGCACAGGGCAAGCGGCTCGACGCGCACTGGGCCCACCTCGTGGTGCACGGCGTGCTGCATTTGCTGGGATTCGATCACGAACGCCCCGGGCAGGCGCGGCGCATGGAGGGCCTGGAGGTGCAAATTCTTGAAAATATGGGGATTTCTAACCCCTACGCCTGATCTTGTATCCTAGGCTCCGCATGTCCGAACCTCCCCAAGGCGGAACCGGCCGCTGGTTAAAACGCATCACCCAGTCGATCTCCGGCGAGCCGCGCGATCTGTCCGATCTGGTCGACGTATTGCGGGACGCGAGTGAACGCGGTCTGTTCGATGGCGACGCGCTCACGATGCTCGAGGGCGTGCTCGCCGTCGCCGACATGCAGGTGCGCGACATCATGGTGCCGCGCGCGCAGATGGTGTTCCTGGAGCGCGATCAGCCGCTCGAGGCGCTGGTCCCGCGGGTGGTGGAATCGGGACACTCGCGCTTTCCGGTCATCGGCGCCGACCGCGACGAGATCGTCGGCATCCTGCTCGCCAAGGATCTGTTGCGGCTGCAGACCGAGGACGGCGAGCCGTTCGAGATCCGCGAGTACATGCGGCCCGCCGTGTTCGTGCCGGAGAGCAAGCGGCTCAACGTGCTGCTCAAGGAGTTTCGCCGCAGCCACAACCACATCGCCATCGTGGTGGACGAGTACGGCGGCGTGGCGGGCCTCGTGACCATCGAGGACGTGATCGAGCAGATCGTGGGCGAGATCGACGACGAGCACGACGTCGAGGAAGACCAGATGATCCGCCGCGAGAGCGCGCGCGAGTTCACGGTGCGCGCGCTCACCCCGATCGCGGAGTTCAACGAGTTCTTCGGCACCTCGTTCCCGGACGAGCAGTACGACACGATCGGCGGACTCGTCATGCGCGAGTTCGGCCGTTTGCCGCGGCGGGGCGAGAGCGTGCGCATCGGCGAGTTCGAGGTGCGAGTGCTGCGCGCGGATCGCCGCCGCATCGATCTGACGCGGGTGATCACGCCGCACGACGTGCCGCTGCGGGCCCCTTGAGGGGCGCAATCCCGCTAGCGGCGCGCGTACGCCGCCAGCGCGCCGCGATAGTGGTGCAGGCCGGGCACCGTCAGGCCGGCGATTTTCGCGCGGTCGTCCCAGCGGCGCAGGCGCAGCGCGGCGGCGTGGTGCGGATCCGCCTCGAAGCGCGCCATCTCCGCCGCGGGCATCGGTCCTCCCTGCAGTTCGAGCGTGCGTCGGGAGGCCGGGCTCAGGTCGGCCAGGTAGCCGGGGTCGGTGGCGCAGAGGTAGCGCTTGGCGGCGACGTGCAGGCGCACCGGTTCGGCTACGGCGGCGCCGAAGCGGTCTGCCAGCCAGCGCGCGCCGCTCTGCTCGTGCCGCGCGTCGCGGTCCCACTCGGCGAGGTCCTCCGGCGCCGGCTCCACCAGATGTCCGACGTCGTGCAGCAGCGCCGCGAGCACCAGCGCGAGCGGCGCCGACTCCTGCCGCGCGAACGCGGCCGCCTGCAGGCCATGCTCGAGCACGGACACCGGTTCACCCACGTACGCGGAGCCGCCGCGCGCGCCGAACAGCGTGAATACTTCGTCAATCGCCTGCATCGTCTTCTCTCCTCGACGGATCCCGCCGCCCGCCTCGACTCTAACACCCGCATGTGTCGCCTAATCGCGACGTTGCATCGCGTTGACGCACCGCGCCCCCCCGGATACGCTGGCGCCGCCGCTTCAAGGGCCACTCCGTGAACGCCAAACGACGATTGCCGACGCTTTTCATCCCGCACGGAGGCGGGCCCTGCTTCTTCATGGACCCACCCGCGGATCGTCCGCAGATGTGGGACGGTCTCGCCGCGTACCTGCGCGGCATCGACGCCGCGGTCGGGGTGAGGCCCAAGGCGGTGCTGGTGATCTCGGGCCACTGGGAGGCCTACCGGCCGACCTTGAACGTCGCCGAGAAGCCGCTGCTGCTGTTCGACTACTACGGCTTTCCCGAGCACACCTACCGGCTGAAGTATCCGGTGCCCGGTGCGCCGCAGCTCGCGCCGCGCGTGCGCGAACTCCTGGAGGAGGCCGGATTCGAGACCGACGTCGACGCCAAGCGCGGCCTCGATCACGGGGTGTTCGTGCCGTTCATGCTGATCTATCCGAAGGCGGACGTGCCGGTGCTGCAACTGTCGCTGCAGCAGGGGCTCGACGCCCGGCTGCACCTGGACATGGGCCGCGCGCTGGCGCCGCTGCGCGACCAGGGTGTGCTCATCGTCGGCAGCGGCATGAGTTACCACAACCTGGCGGCGATGTTCTCCGGCCGCGGCGGCGAGGCGGCGCTCGCCTTCGACGCCTGGTTGGGTGAAGCCGTGGCCGATCCGGCCGAGCGCGCGCAGAAACTCGCCGGCTGGCGCAGTGCCCCCGGTGGACGCGAGTCGCACCCGCGCGAGGAGCACCTGATGCCGCTGATGGTGGCCGCGGGGGCCGGCGGCGCGGATCCCGGCGTGCGCACCTTCGGCGAGTCGATCGCCGGCAAGCAGATCTCGGGGTTCCAGTTCGGCTGACCGACGCCGCGCGGCTCACCGGCGCGGGGTCGGTCGGCGCAGGGTCAGGTCGGCGCGGCGCGGCGTTGCCGCCAGCCGATGAGCACGGTGAGCCCGGCGCAGAGGTAGGCCAGCCACTCGCCGTAGCTCACGAACGGCGTCGCCGCGCCGCTCGCGGCGGCGACCTCCACCAGCAGCCCGGTCGCGGGCCGCGGATTCACGTAGGGATCGTAGGCCTCGGTGCGCGCGCGCAGGCGGCCGCTCGCGTCGATCAGCGCCGACACCCCCGAGTTGACCGCGCGCACCATCGGCGTGCGCAATTCCACCGCGCCGAACACCGCGAGCGCGAGGTGCTGCCAGGGTTCGGCACGGGCGCCGTACCAGGAGTCGACGGTGAGGTTCACCAGCAGCGTGGGCCGCTCGCGGCCGACCTCGCGCAGGTAATCGGAGAGGATGTCCTCGTAGCAGATCACCGGTGCGAACCGCCAGGCGTGACCGCGCGGGTCGGTGAACGCGAACGCCGCCGGACCTGCGCCCGGTTCGAAGCGGCCGAGCCCCGCGGGGATGAGCTTGCGCAGGACGGGAAACCAGTGAAGCCCCGGGATGTACTCGCCGAAGGCGAGCAGCCGCGACTTGTCGTAGCGGCCGGTGATGGCGCCGTTCGAGTCGAGCAGCCACGCCGAGTTGTAGGCGAGTTCACGCGCCGAGTCGTAGGTGTCCGCGCCGATCAGCACGGGTATGCCGACGTCGCGGCGGATCATTGCCGCGGAGTCCGCGCCGAAGTCGTGCACCAGTTCGCGCGGCAGGGTGACCGGGTAGCTTCCCTCGCTCCATACGGCAAGCTCCGCGCCGCCGCGTTCCAGGGCCCGCGTCTCCGACTGCAGCGTGTCCAATTCGCGCAGCGCCTCCGCGCTCGAGAACTGGCCGTCGTTGCGATAGGCGACGTTCGGTTGCACCAGCCCGATCCGCAGGCGTGGCGCGGCGCTCGCCGCCGCATCCACCTGGCGCATGCGTACCGCGCCGAAGACGAGCGCGGCGGCGAGCACGGCGGCGGTCAGTGCCGCCGGCGCGAGCGCACGGCGCCGGGCGAGGCCGAGATCGAGGAGCGCGCCGTTGACCGCCATCAGCAGCGCGGTGACCCCGGCCGGTCCGGTGAGCTCCGCCACCTGGATGACCAGCGGGTGCCAGGCCTGCGAGATGAACTGGCCGCTGGGAAAGAGCTGTGGCACCGCCCACTCGCCGAGCACCATGCCGAGCGGGGCGGCGAGCGCGAGCGGAACCCGGCCCCCGCGGCGCAGTTCGCGCACCACGAATGCGTACGCCACGAATATGAGCGAACGCGCCGCCGCGAACAGCGCGAGCACGCCGGCGCCGGCGATCCAGGGAAAGTCCGCGAAGCGGCCCAGGCACTCGATCAGCCAGTAGAAGCCGCCGATGCTCTCCACCGCGCCGGCCCAGGCGCCGAGCGCGAGCGCCGCGCGCAGCGTCGGTGCGCGCTCGATCGCCAGCAGCCCCGGTACGGCGGCCACCCAGGCGAGCCAGGAGGCGTCGTACGGAGGGCACGCGAGGAACCAGAGGCAGCCGCTCGCGGTGGCGAGCGCCCAGAGGAGAGTGATCTGCCGCACGCGCTGCTCACCGGCCTTGCTTAGGATCGCGGAAGCTCGCCATCTTAAGGTATTCTTCGGCGCCATCATGCAAGATCGATACGATCCGGCCGCGGTCGAGGCCGACGCGCAGCGCCACTGGGAAGAGCAACGCTGCTTCGAGGCCGTCGAGGACCCGTCGCGCCCCAAATATTACTGTTTGTCCATGTTCCCGTATCCGAGCGGGAAGCTGCACATGGGCCACGTCCGCAATTACACCATCGGCGACGTGCTGGCCCGGTTCATGCGCATGAACGGGCACAACGTGCTGCAGCCGATGGGCTGGGACGCGTTCGGCCTGCCCGCCGAGAACGCCGCCATGGCGAACGGCGTGCCGCCGGCGCGCTGGACCTACGACAACATCGCGCACATGAAGCGCCAGTTGAAGGCGCTGGGATTCGCGCTCGACTGGCGCCGCGAACTCGCGACCTGCCAGCCGGAGTACTACCGCTGGAACCAGTGGCTGTTCCTGCGCATGCTGGAGGCCGGAATCGCCTATCAGAAGACGGGCGTCGTGAACTGGGATCCGGTCGACCAGACGGTGCTCGCCAACGAGCAGGTGATCGACGGCCGCGGCTGGCGTACGGGCGCGCTCGTGGAGAAGCGCGAGATCCCGATGTACTACCTGCGCATCACCGACTTCGCGCCGGATCTGCTCGGCGCGCTCGGAGAGATGCCCGGGTGGCCGGAACGCGTGCGCGCGATGCAGGCCAACTGGATCGGCCGGAGCGAAGGGGTGCGGATCGGGTTCCCGTACGAGCTCGGCGCGGAACGCGGCGTGCTGTACGCCTTCACCACCCGCGCCGACACCGTCATGGGCGTGACCTTCTGCGCCGTCGCGCCCGAGCACCCGCTCGCGCAGCACGCCGCGCTGCGCGACCCGAAGGTCGCCGCCTTCGTCGAATCGTGCAAGCACGGGCCGGCCATCGAGGCCGAGATCGCCACCCAAGAGAAGCGCGGCATCGACACCGGCCTCAGCGTGCGCCACCCGTTGTCCGGCGAGCCGGTGCCGGTGTGGATCGGCAATTACGTGCTGATGACCTACGGCGAAGGCGCGGTCATGGGCGTGCCCGCGCACGACGAGCGCGATTTCGAGTTCGCCAAGAAGTACGGTCTGCGGATCAGGCAGGTGATATCCGTCGACGGCCGCGACTACTCCACCGACGCGTGGCAGCCGTGGTACGGCGAGCACGGCCGCTGCGTGAACTCGGGGCCCTACGACGGCCTGGACTTCGAGCGGGCGATCGCCGCGGTGGCCGCCGATCTCGCGCACCGCGGCCTCGGCGAGCGGCAGACGACCTGGCGGCTGCGCGACTGGGGCATCTCGCGGCAGCGCTACTGGGGCTGCCCCATCCCCATCATCCACTGCGCGGCCTGCGGCGCGGTGCCGGTGCCGGACGAGCAGCTGCCGGTGCTGCTGCCCGAGGATCTGGTCCCGGACGGAAGCGGCAATCCGCTGGCGCGCGATGCGCGCTTTCTCGCCTGCACCTGCCCGAAGTGCGGCGCCGCCGCGCGCCGCGAGACGGACACGATGGACACCTTCGTGGACTCGTCGTGGTATTTCCTGCGCTACGCGTGCAGCGACAACGCCAGCGCCATGCTCGACGAGCGGGTGCGCTATTGGCTGCCCGTCGACCAGTACATCGGCGGCATCGAGCACGCCATCCTGCACCTGCTGTACGCGCGCTTCTGGACGCGCGTGATCAAGCGTCTCGGCGGGGTCGAGTTCGCGGAGCCGTTCACCAACCTGTTCACGCAGGGGATGGTGCTCAACGAGGTGTTCTTCCGCAAGCCGGAGTCCGGCCGGATCCAGTACTTCAATCCCGCCGAGGTGGAGCTGCGCCGTGATGCGAGCGGCGCGCGCCAGGAGGCGGTGTTGCGCGCCGACGGCTTGCCGGTGGAGTCGGGCGGCGTGGTGACCATGTCGAAGTCGAAGAACAACGGCGTCGATCCGCAGGCGCTCGTCGACGAGTTCGGCGCCGACACGGCGCGCCTGTTCACCATGTTCGCGGCGCCGCCCGAGCAGACGCTCGAGTGGTCCGACGAGGGCGTACAGGGCGCCTTCCGATTCCTGAAGCGCCTCTGGAAGGCCGTCTACGACCACGTTTCGGCCGGCGCCGTCGCTCAGCCGCCGCGCGAGGGTCTCGGTGACGCGGCGCGCGCGCTGCGGCGACAGGCGCACCAGACGCTCGCCAAGGTGACCGACGACGTCGGCCGGCGCCGCACCTTCAACACCGCCATCGCGGCGGTGATGGAACTCATGAACGCCGTGGCGCGGTTCGAGCCGGCCGCCGCGGGCGATCGGGCGGTGGTGCAGGAGTCGCTGGAGATCGCGGTGCTGTGTCTCTCGCCGATCGTCCCGCACGTCACGCACGCGTTGTGGCGCGAACTCGGCCACGAGCGCGCGCTGATCGACGAGCCGTGGCCGCGCGCCGACGAGGCTGCCCTCTCCCAGGACACCATCGAGATCGTGGTGCAGGTGAACGGCAAGCTGCGTGCGCGGGTGGCGGTGCCCGCCGGGGCCGATCAGGAGGCGGCACGCGCTGCGGCGCTTGCGGATCCGACGGTGCGCAAGTTCGTCGGCGACGCCGTGATCCGCAAGGTCGTGGTGGTCCCCGGCAAGCTCGTCAACGTCGTGGTCTGAGGCGCGCGCCACCGTGAGCCGACGCCGTGCCGTGCTGATCGCCGCCTCGCTCGCGCTCGGCGGCTGCGGCTTTCACCTGGTGGGCAGCGCAACCCTGCCGCCGAGCCTGAAGAAGCCCTACGTATCGGTGAAGGATCCTTACACGGATTTCGCGCGCGAGTTCGAGCGCGGCCTGACCGGCGCCGGCGCCGTCGTGCAGACGGCGCGCGAGGGCGCGAGCGCCACCATCGAAGTGAGCCGCGACCAGGTCCAGGTGCGCACCCTGTCGGTGTCGGCGCGCAACATCCCGACCGAGTACGAGCTCACCTACACCGTGACCCTGGCGGTGCAAGGCGCGCTCGACAAGCAGCTTCTCGCGCCGCAGACGCTCACGTTGACCCGCGACTACAGCTTCAACGAGAACGAGCAGCTCGCGAAGGAGCACGAAGCGGACGTGCTGCGCCGGCAGATGGCCCGCGATCTCGCCGGCATCGCGGTGCGCCGCCTGGCGAGCCTGAAGGCGCCTTGAGCGCGCAGCCGGCGGCGGTGCTGCTGCTCAACGCCATCGACCGCCCCTCCCTCGGCGCGCTGCTCGAGCGCTACGGCCTGGAACTGGTGCTGGTGCCGGCCGGCGAGGGCATCCCGGGCTCCTACTGGGGCGATCGCGAAGCCGGCCTGAAGGGTTCCCGCCTGTACGCGCGCCTCGACACGCCGCTGCACTCGGTGCTGCACGAGGCGTCGCACTTCGCGTGCATGACGCCGGAACGGCGCACCGGGCTCGACACCGACGCGGGCGGGGACCACGCCGAGGAGAACGCGGTGTGCTATCTGCAGATCCTGCTCGCCGACGCGGTGCCCGGCTGCGGCCGCGAGCGCATGTTTCGCGACATGGACGCGTGGGGTTACAGCTTCCGTCTCGGCAGCGCGGCGCGCTGGTTCGAGCACGACGCCGAGGATGCGCGCGCCTGGCTCGAACGGCACGGCTTGACGGACGCGAACGGAATCGTGACGCATGCCTGTCGTTGAACGCGTCCGCTCGGGCCGCCGCGCGCTCCTCGCCGGCCTCGCGGCCCTGGGCGCCGGCGCGTGCTCGCGGCTGGCATTTCTGGCCGCGAACGTGCCGGCCTCGCTCGGCGCCTACGAACGGCACGCCGACCTCGCCTACGGCGACCTGTCTGCGCACCGCCTCGACGTGTACCGGCCGCGCGCGCCCGCTGCATCCGCGCGGCCGCTGATCGTGTTCTGGCACGGCGGACGCTGGACCTTCGGCGACAAGGCCGATTACCGCTTCGTCGGCGCAGCGCTCGCCGAAGCGGGCTGCGTCGCCGTGCTGCCGAATTACCGCCACTACCCCGAGGTGCGCCTGGCCGGCTTCATGCAGGACGCGGCGCGCGCGGCCGCATTCGCCGCCGCACGCGCGCCACAGTTCGGCGCCGATCCGGCGCGGGTCTACCTGATGGGACACTCCGCGGGCGCGCACATGGCGGCGCTGCTCGCACTCGACCCGCGCCACTATGCGGCGGCGCAGGTTCGGCCGCCGGCGCTCGCCGGCGTGATCGGCCTGTCGGGACCGTACGATTTCCTGCCGCTGCTCGACGCCGACGTGCAGGACATGATGGGCCCGCCGGAAGACTACCCCGAGTCGCAGCCGATCCACTTCGTGCGCGCCGGCGCGCCGCCGATGCTGCTCGTGCACGGCCTGGCGGACGACACGGTGTGGCCGAAGAACTCGCGCAATCTCGCCACCGCGCTCGACGCGCGCGGGGTGGCGGTGACTCTGCGTCTCTACCCGGGCCTGGGCCACGCCGACACGGTGGCCGCGCTGAGCGTGCCGGCGCGGCGGCGCGCGCCCACGCTCGAGGAGATCGTGCGCTTCGTCGACCCGGCGACCGCCCCCGGCTGAGGCCGTCGCCCTTGGGTCAGGCCGCGTGCGCGGCCGCCGGGCTCTTCAGCGCGTACACCTTGCCGAAGCGGTTGGCGAGGAAGGTTTCGAGCGGGATCTCTTCCTGTTTGATCAGGCCGCTGTTGCGTGGCAGCCGGCCCTCGCGCAGGAGATCGAGCACGGCGCAGATGCCGCCCGCGGTGGTGATCTGAATGGCGCTGCGCACCCGGCCGCCCATCGGCGCCGCGTAGACCTTGTTGGCATAGGTCTCCTGCAGGAGCTGCCCGGCGCGCTTGCCGCTCACCGTGACGAACACGATGACCACGTCCTGCAAGGTCACGGGCACGGCGTTTTCGAGGATGTCCTTGAGCAGCTCGCGTCTATCGCGCAACCGCAGGTCGTTGAGCAGCGCCTTCATGATCGCGGCGTGGCCGGGGTAGCGGATGGTGCGGTAGTTGAGGTTGCGCACCTTGCCGGCGAGCGTCTCGCACAGCGTGCCGAGGCCGCCGGAGGTGTTGAACGCCTCGTAGAGCACGCCGTCGAGGGAGAATTCCTCGAGCTCCTCGAGCGGCTGCGTCTCGCGCAGCTGGCCGTTGACGATGGCCTCGCAGGGCTCGCAGTACTCGTTGATGACGCCGTCGGTGGACCAGGTGAGGTTGTAGTTGAGCGCGTTCGACGGGAACTCCGGCAGAGCGCCGACGCGCATGCGAACGTCGTGCAGCTCGTCGAAGTGACGCGCGAGATCGCTCGCGACGATGGTGATGAATCCCGGCGCCAGTCCGCACTGGGGGATGAAGGCGGTGCGCGCGCCGGCGGCGAGCTGCTTAACGGCGCGTGTGCTCGCCACGTCCTCGGTGAGGTCGAGGTAGTGCGCGCCGGCGGCCTTGGCGGCCTCGGCTATGCGCCGCGTGGCGTGGTAGGGCGCGGCGCTGAGCACGGCGAACTGGCCGGCGAGGATGCTCTCGAGCGTGCCCGCCTGCGTGATGTCCGCGGCGACTTTGCGCACGGGCGCGGCGGTTTCCAGGCGGTCGAGCTGGTGCTGCGAGCGGTCCACGACGGTCACGGCGTAGTCGCCGCTGCCCGCCAGCATCTCCGCGATCATGGAGCCGATCTTGCCGGCGCCGACGATGACGATGTCTTTCATGAGCGTATCCGGGGTCGAGAGCCAGATGGCGATGGTGCGCATTCTGGTCGCATCGGCCTGCGAAAGGTAGGTGCATTTCGGTGTTTATGAAGGTATAAAAAGGCGGTTCGCAGTAAGTAATAGGCATTCCGACGTGGATATCGTCGACGAGAAGCTGCTCGCGGCCCTGAAGGAAAACGCCCGCGCCTCGGTCGCCCGGCTCGCCCGGCTGGTGGGCCGGTCGCGCACCAGCGTGCAGAGCCGTCTCGCGCGGCTCGAGAAGGAGGGCGTCATCGCCGGCTACTCGGTGCGCCTCGGCGCGCGGCACGACGCCGACGCGGTTCGCGCCCACGTCATGATCAAGGTCGGACCCAAGGAGGCGCGCTCCGTGACCGCGAGCCTGCGCGCGATCCCGCAGGTCAGGGTGCTGCACGCCGTCAGCGGCGACGTGGATCTGATCGCCGTCGCCGGGGCCGCCTCCGTGGCCGACATGGACGAGGTCATCGACCGCATCGGCGAGCTCGCCGGGGTGGAGCGGACCACCTCCTCGATCATTCTGTCGACCAAGTTCGAGCGCTGACGGCCGCGTCGCACGGGCGCTGCGTAGGCACGCCGCCCTGCGGTAGCATCGCCAGCATGCACGGCGCCTCCTCCAGCGATCACCCGGGCACTTGCGGCAATTGCGGCGCGCAGCTCGTGGGGCCGTACTGCGCACAGTGCGGCCAGCACGCGCACGTCAGCGCGCGCAACCTCGCCGGTGTGATCCACGACGGCTGGCACGACCTGACCCACCTGGACGGCCGGCTGTGGCACACGCTCGGGCTGCTGCTCGGCCGGCCGGGGCGGCTGACGCTGGAGTACTTCGAGGAGCACCGCGCGCGCTATCTGCCGCCGGTGCGGCTGTACCTGGTCCTGAGCGTGCTGTTCTTCGGTCTCGGTCTGTCGCTGCCGCACGGCGGAGTGCCGATCGTCGTGAAGCAGGATTCGAGCCCGGCGGCGGCGAGCGCGCCGCAGGCGGCGCCGGGCGCGCAACGAACCTGGCGGCCGGCCGAGGACGAGGGCTTCGACCTCGGCGAGGTGGTCGACTGCGACAGTCTCAAGCTCGGCACGGGCAACGCCTTCGTGCGGGTGCTCGACCGCGCCTGCCGGCGCAACGCCGCGGACCACTGGCGCGAGCTGCCGCGGACCCTGGTGCACAACATCCCGAAGATGATGTTCGTGTTCCTGCCGCTGATGGCGGCCGCCATGCTGCTGCTCTACTGGCGTCCGCGGCGCTTCTACGTCGAGCACCTGGTGTTCCTGTTGCACAACCACTCGGCCGTGTACCTGGCGTTCGCGCTCATGGCGGTGCTCGACGGCGTCGGCCGGCTGTGGCCGGCGATTGCGGCGGTGGTCTCGACGGTCTCCAGCCTGGGAATGCTGTACGTCGGGTGGTATCCGTATGCCGCCATGCGCCGCTTCTACGGCCAGGGGCGCGCCCTCACGCTGGTCAAGTACGCGCTGCTCGCCGTCGTCTACGCCGTCTTTTCGGTCCTGACTCTCGGCGGCACCGCGCTGATCAGCGTGCTCGAGACTTGAGAGGCGCGCCGGCGGCGCGGGCGCGCTCCAGCGCCTCGTCCAGGCTCGCCGCGACGTTGTGGGCGCCGAGGTGCGCGAGCACGCCGGCGCGTTCGAGCTTGCGCAGCACGTTCGGCCGCACCTCCGCCAGCAGCACCGTGGCGCCGTGGCGCTTGAAGTCGGTGATGATCTCCTCGAGCGCGAGGATGCCGGTGGCATCCACGAAAGGCACGTTGCCCATGCGCAGCACGAGCGTCGTGGCGGGACGGTGGATGTGCGCCAGCGTGCGCTCCAGCTTCTCCGCGGCGGCGAAGAAGAAGGGTCCGTCGATCCGATACACCGTGACGCCGGCGACCGTCGCGGCCGGCTGGGCCGTCACGGCCTCGGCCTGTGCCGCGGCGGGTGGCGCGGCCGAACCCTCGCCGGCCGGTTCGACGGCGACGGTGTCCGCCATGCGGCGCATGAACAGCAGCGAGGCGAGGATCACGCCGACGTTCACCGCCACCACCAGATCGACGAATACGGTGAGCAGCAGCGTGATCGCCAGCACGAGCGCATCGGGGCGTGGCGCCGAGCGCAGCAAGCGCACGACGTGGCCGATCTGGCTCATGTTCCAGGCCACCACGAACAGGATGGCGGAGAGCGCACACAGCGGGATTGCGCCGGCGAGCGGGGCGAGCAGCAGGATCACCAGCACCAGCAGCCCCGAGTGCACCAGCGCGGCGAGCGGGCTGGTGGCGCCGTTGCGGATGTTGGTGGCGGTGCGGGCGATGGCGCCGGTGGCGGCGAAGCCGCCGAGCAGCGGCGCCACCATGTTGGCGATGCCCTGGCCGATCAACTCCTGATTGGAGTCGTGGCGCGTGCCGGCCATGCCGTCGGCCACCACCGCGGAGAGCAGCGACTCGATGGCGCCGAGCAGGGCGATCGTGAACGCGGGGCCGACCAGCGAGAGCGCCTCCGCGGCGCTGACGGCGGGGAAGGACGGCAGCGGCAGGCTCCTCGGGATGCCGCCGAAGGTGCTGCCGATGGTGGCGACGCCGTCGAAGTGGAACACCGCCTGCAGGGTGGTCACCACCACCAGCGCCACCAGAGGCGCCGGCACGCGCCGGCAAAGGGGCGCACCCACGGTGAGGATGGCGAGGGCGGTCAGCGCGAGGCCGGTGGTCGCCGGCCGCAGCGTCGGCGCCGCCCGCAGCAACGCCCACAAGTGCTCGTGGAAGTGCAGCCCCGAGGGCGCCGGAGCGAGGCCGAAGAAATCCTTCCACTGGCCGACGAAGATGATTACGCCAATGCCGGCGGTGAAGCCCGCGATCACCGGCTCGGGGATGAACTTGATCACCGCGCCCAGGCGCGCGGCGCCGAACACGACCAGGATGGCGCCCGCGAGCAGCGTCGCGAACTGCAGTCCGGCGACCCCGTGCTGCGCGGTGATCACCGAGAGCACGGCGATGAACGCGCCGGTGGGTCCGGATATCTGCACCCGCGTGCCGCCGAACACGGCGGTCAGCGCCGCGGCGACGATCGCCGTGTACAGGCCCTGTTCCGGGCGTGCGCCGCTGGCGATGGCGAAGGCCATGGCGAGCGGCAGGGCAACCACCCCGACGATGGCGCCGGCGAGCAGGTTGTTGGCCAGATGGCGGCGCGACCACAGGCCCGCCGCCTTCGCTTCGAGGAGCGCGATCATGCGTCATGGTATCGGCTGCGTCCGGCGCTAGGCCACTGCGGATTCCCCTTAGGCGAGAGTCGAGTCCGGTAATATGCCGGCAATGCGAGTGCGAGCATGAAGATCGAGGGCCGGTCCTACCGCACGATCATGGCCACCGATGCCGGTACGGTGCGGGTGATCGACCAGTCGCGGCTGCCATTCGAGTTCGCCTTCCGGGAACTCGCGACCGCCGCCGACGCGGCTCGCGCCATCCGCGACATGGTGGTGCGCGGCGCGCCGCTGATAGGCGCGACCGCGGCGTACGGCCTCGCGCTCGCCGTCCGCGAGGATCCGTCGGACGCCCGGATCGAGGAGGCGGCGCGGCTGCTGTGCGCGACGCGGCCCACGGCCCACAACCTCGCCTGGGCGCTGGCCACCCTGCGCACGGCGCTCGCAGGCGTACCGCCCGCGTCGCGCCCGGACATCGCCTGGCGCGAGGCCGCCCGCATCTGCGATGCCGACGTGGCGCAGTGTCGCGCCATCGGCGAGCACGGCCTGTCGATCCTCAAGGAGCTCTGGCGCCGGTGCGCGCGCCCGCTCAACGTGCTCACCCACTGCAACGCCGGCTGGCTGGCCTGCGTCGATTGGGGCACGGCGCTCGCGCCGGTGTACCGCGCGCACGACGAGGGAGTGCCGCTGCACGTGTGGGTCGACGAGACGCGGCCGCGCAACCAGGGCGCGTCGCTCACGGCCTTCGAGCTCGCGGCACACGGGGTTCGGCACACCGTGATCGCGGACAATCTCGGCGGCCACCTCATGCAGACCGGTCGGGTGGACGTGGTCATCTTCGGTGCCGACCGGGTGAGCGCCAACGGCGACGTCTGCAACAAAGTGGGCAGCTACCTGAAGGCGCTGGCGGCGCACGACAACGGCATACCCTGCTACGCCGCTCTGCCCGAGAGCACGATCGACTGGACGCTGCAGAGCGGTGCGCAGATCCCCATCGAGGAACGCGCCGCGCGCGAGCTCACGCACATCACCGGGCTCGGGCCGACCGGCACTCTGGAGACGGTGCAGGTCGTGCCGTCCTCGAGCCCGGCGTTGAACCTCGCCTTCGATGTGACGCCGGCGCGCCTGCTCAGCGGGCTCGTCACCGAGCGCGGCGTGTGTGCGGCATCGCGCACGGGCCTCCTCGGGCTGTATCCGGAGCGGCGGGCGGCATCGTGAGCACCGTGGATCGCGACACGGCGATGCGGGTCGCGGTGATCGCCGCGTGCCGGGATCTCGCGAGCCGCGGTCTGGTGCAGGGCAAGGCCGGCAACGTGGCGGTACGGCGCGACGCGCGCCACTTCTTCGTCAGTCCCACGGGCATGGCTTACGCGAACCTCGAGCCCGAGGACGTGCCGCTGGTCGAACTCGACGGCCGCTGGTACGGGCGCCGGCGTCCGTCCAGCGAGTGGCGCATGCACCGTGACGTGCTGCGACGGCGGCCCGAGGTCGGCGCAGTGGTGCACACGCACTCGCGCGAGGCGACCGCACTCGCCTGCACGGGGCGCGGCATTCCGGCGTTCCACTACATGGTGGCGGTGGCCGGCGGCGAGGACCTGCGCTGCGCCCCCTATCACACCTTCGGCAGCCAGGCGCTCTCGGACGCCGCGCTCGCGGCACTCGAGGGGCGCCGCGCCTGCCTGCTCGCGAACCACGGCGTCGTCGCCGTCGGCGCGGACCTCGACGCGGCGGTCGGTCTCGCGGCGGAGGTCGAGGAGCTCGCGGCGCAGTACCGGCTGGCGCTCGGCCTGGGAGGCGTGCGCCTGCTCGATGGCGCGGAAATGGCGCGAGTGATCGATAAGTTTCGCACCTACGGAACGCAGCGCACGGAAGATGCGGAACTCGTTCACTGCGGAGAGCTTCCCCGATGAGCGAGCCTGCCGCGCGGGATGAATACCGGCCGCTCGACGCGGCACGCCTGCGCGCGTGGCTCGCCGGCCTGCCGGCACGAGAGGCGCTCGGCGGCGATCCGGGCGATTGGCGCGTGCGCGAGATCGGGGACGGCAACCTGAACCTGGTGTTCATCGTCGAGGGGCCCGCCGGCGCGCTGTGCGTGAAGCAGGCGCTGCCGTACGTACGCGTGGCCGGGCCGTCCTGGCCCATGACGCCCTCGCGGGCGGCTTTCGAGTGGGCCTACTTCGAGACCGTGGCGCCGTACGTCGGCGCCGCGATCCCGCGAATGCACCACTTCGACCCCCAGTCCTATTGCATCGTCATGGAGTGCCTCGCCGAGCACGTGATCCTGCGTCGTGGACTGATGCAGGCGCGCCGCTTCGAGCGGGCTGCGGGCGACGTCGGCACGTACGTGGCGCGCGCCTGCTTCCACACCTCGGACCTGGCCCTGCCCGTGGAGCGCAAAATGCAGTCGGTGGCGCGCTTCGCCGGCAATCACGATCTGGTGCGCATCACGGTGGACCTGGTGTTCACCGATCCGTACCGCGAGGCGGCGCGCAACCGCCACACTTCCCCGCAACTCGACGACGCCGTGCAGGCGTTGCGCGCCGACGACGCCGTCAAGATCGCGGCGGCGAGGCTCGGCGCGAAATTCCTGACCGAGGCGCAGGCGCTCATTCACGGCGACCTGCACTCGGGATCGGTCATGGTGAGCGTGGACGAGACCCGGATCATCGATCCGGAGTTCGCCTTCTACGGTCCCATCGGCTTCGATTTGGGAGCGTTCCTCGCCAACCTGCTGCTCAACTGGTACGCGCTCGACGGGCTCGTGCCGGACCTCGAGGCGCGCGCGGCGCAGCGGCTGTGGCTCACCGAGCAGATGCGCTCGTTCTGGAACTCCTTCAGCGACTGCTTTCTCGGCCTGTGGCGCGGCACCGTTGCGGTCGGCGACGCCTTCCCCGCATCGACCTTCGCCGATCCGGGCGCCGCGGCGGCGCTGGATGCGCAACGCCGCGCGTACGTCGAGGCGCTGTTCGCCGACATGCTCGGCTTCGCGGCCTGCAAGATGATCCGGCGAATCGTCGGTTTTGCGCACGTCGCCGACCTGGAGAGCATCGCCGATCCGCAGCGGCGCGCGGCGTGCGAGCGGGCGGCCCTCGCGCTCGCGCGGCGACTGCTGGCGTGCCCGCGGGAATTTCGCCGCATCGACGACCTGATCGACGCGGTGGCCCAGGCGCGCGCGTGAACACCCTGCCCGCGTCATTCACGCTGTCGAGCCCCGCCGGGTTGCGGGTCGAGGCCAATGGCAACGGTTCGCTGCGGCGCTTCGACGCCGCCGACGTGAGTCTTGCGCTGTTCCCGGGCAATGAGTTCGAGGCCGGACCGGCGAACGTGCATTTGCGCCGCCTCGACGGCACGCCCGTGTCCACGCCGCTGATCGGGCCACAGAGTCCGACGCGTTTCACGGCGGACCCGGCGCGCGCTGCGCTGCTCGGCTCGGGGCGCTGGCAGGGTATCGCGTATCGCATCGCGCTCGTGCTCGCGCGCGACGCGCCGGCGTGGTTCTGGCAGGTGGAACTGCACAACGAGACCGCGACGCCGCTGCGGGTCGATCTCACGTACGCGCAGGATCTGGCGCTGGCATCCTACTTCGCGGTGCGGCTCAACGAGTACTACGTCAGCCAGTACCTGGACCACACGGCGCTACGGCACCCGGAGCGGGGGTTCGCGATCGCGACCCGCCAGAACCAGGCCGTCGAGGGACGATTTCCCTGGTCGCTGATCGGCTCACTGCGCGAAGGTGTGGGTTATGCCACCGACGCGCTCCAGTTCCACGGTCTGGCGGCCCGCGCGGGTGCGCCGCTGCCGGGCCTCGCCGCCGACCTGCCGTCGTGCCGGCGGCAGCACGAGCACGCGCTCGCGGTGATCCGTGACGCGGCGTTGTGCATCGAGCCCGGAGCGCGGCAGTCCGCGGGCTTCTTCGGGCTGTATCTGCCGGATCACCCCACGGCGACCACGGCCGAGGATGCGCAGCGCATCGCCGACGTGCTGCGGCTGCCCGAGGCGGCTCTGCCGCGCACCCCGGTCTGGACGGCTTGTCGGTGGCCTGGTCCACCGTCGCCGGGGGAGCAGCCGCCGTCGCCATTCGACCCGGCCGCGGCGCTCGCGGCGCACGAACTGCAAGAGCATGAGCTGGCGGCACTGTTCCCCGGGCCCTGGCGGCAGGTCGAGCGCGACGACCAAGGTCGGATCCTGTCCTTCTTCCACGGCGACGGCTGCCACGTGGTGTTGCGCGCCAAGGAGTTGGCGGTGCTGCGTCCGCACGGGCACATCCTGCGCGGTGGCGCCGGCGTCACGCCGGACGAGAGCGCACTCACCTCGACCGTGTGGATGGCGGGGACGTTCCACTCGATGCTCACCCAGGGACACGTCGGCATCAATCGCTTCCTGTCCACGGTACACGGGTATCTCGGCTGGTTCCGCTCGCAGGGTCTGCGTCTGTTCGTCGAGGTCGACTCGGGCTGGCGCCTGCTCGACGTGCCGTCGGCATTCTCCATGACGCCGGACGCGTGCCGCTGGTTCTACCGGCACGCGTCGGGTCTCATCGAGGTACGATCCGCGGCCGCTGCGTCGCCCTGCGAGCTGACTCTCGCGGTCAGCGTGCGCGAGGGCCCGCCGGCGCGTCTGCGACTGTCGCACCACATCGCGTTCGGCGGTGACGACGGTGCCGTGCGCGGCGGCGTGCACTGGCGCCGCGACGGTGCCACCGTCGTGATCGCGCCGCCGCCGGACAGCGAAATCTGGCGCCGCTTTCCGCAAGGCGATTTCACGCTGACTCCTTCATCCGTCACGCGCGTGACGGCCGTGGGGGGCGACGAGCTGCTCTGGCCGGATGGTCGCTCACGCGGCGAGCCTCATCTCTGCCTGGAACTCGCGCCCGCGCGCGAAGCCGCCCTGACCATTCGCGGGCGGCTGATCGCACCGCCAGGGACGCCGGCGCCGGGCAGCGCCGAAGGTGCGGCGGTGCCGGCGCTCGCCACCGGCGCGGATCCGGCGGCGGCGTTCGCGCCGGTCGCGGACATCCTGCCCTGGTTCACGCACGACGCCTGGGTGCACTTCCTGGCGCCGCGGGGGCTGGAACAATACTCCGGCGGCGGCTGGGGTACGCGCGACGTCTGTCAGGGGCCGGTGGAAATGCTGCTCGCCACCGGACGGCTCGCGGCGCTGCGCGATCTCGTGCTCACGGTGATGCGGGCGCAGAACCCGGATGGCGACTGGCCGCAGTGGTTCACCTTCTTCGAGCGCGACCGCGGGATTCGCGCCGCCGACGCGCACGGCGACGTGGTGTTCTGGCCGCTGCTGGCCCTGGCGCAGTACCTGATTGCGTCCGGCGATGCGGGGCTGCTCGAGGTGTCGGTGCCGTTCTTCGATCCACGCGGGCCGGACGCGGGCGAACCGGCGACGGTGTGGCAGCACGTCGAGCGCGCGTTCGCGCTGATCGAGCGGCGGTCGGTCGCCGGCAGCGCGCTGCCGGCCTATGGCAACGGCGACTGGAACGATTCGCTGCAGCCGGTCGATCCGCGCATGCGCGATCACCTCGCCAGCGCCTGGACGGCGACGCTGGCGGCGCAGACGTGCACGACGCTGGCACGGGCGCTGCGCCGGGCGGCGCGCCACGCCGAGGCCGACGCGTTCGCCGCCCGGGCCGCGCGCATCGCGCGCGACTTCCGCGCCGTGTTCATCGCGGACGGCGTGCTCGCCGGTTACGCGTCCTTCGAGGACGGCGGGCGGCTCGACTGGCTGCTACACCCGCGTGACGGCCGTACCGGCATTCGCTTCAGCGCCCTCGCCATGATTCACGCAATCCTCGAGGATCTGCTCACGCCGGAGGAAGCGCGTGCGCACCTGGCGCTGATCGCCACACACCTGTCCGGTCCCGACGGTGTGCGCCTGTTCGACCGGCCGATGGCTTATCACGGCGGCCCGCAGCGGGTGTTCCAGCGCGCCGAGAGCGCGTCGTTCTTCGGCCGCGAGATCGGCCTCATGTACACCCACGCGCACTTGCGCCACGCGCAGGCGCTCGCGCACGTCGGCGACGCCGAGGGCTTCTGGCGCGGTCTGTGCCTGGCGAATCCGGTGGGCATCCGTGCCCTCGTGCCGAGTGCCACGTTGCGTCAGGCGAACTGTTACTTCTCGAGCTCCGACGCGGCGTTCGCGGATCGCGCGCAGGCGAGCGCAGAGTACGCTCGTGTGAATGCCGGCACGATTCCGCTGGAGGGAGGTTGGCGCGTCTACTCCAGTGGTCCGGGGATCGCCGTCGGCCTCGTCGTGCGCCGCCTGCTCGGGCTGGATCTGGAGGCGGGCAGTTTGCACCTCGATCCGGTGATGCCGGCGCGGCTCGACGGTCTCAAGGTGGCGACCGGGCTGCTCGGCCGGCTACTCCAGGTGACCTATCGTGTCGGTGCGGGCGGCTGCGGGTTGAACCGGGTGACTTTCAACGGCGTCGCGCTGCCCGTCACGCCGGACACGCACGCGCATCGCCGTGGCGGAGGGCGCGTGGAGCTGTCGAGCCTCGACGCTGGCTGGCGCGAGGGTGTCAACGAACTCTGCGTGGAAGTGGGCTGAGGCCCCGGCACGGGCGCCTTCGGCGGCAGGAAAATTAAAAAACGGCGCGGGCCTCATTGAAGCGGCCCGCGCCGCCGGGATATCGCGCCAGCGGGGGAGTTGGCTGGCTTGCTGGCGCGAATGGCTCCTAAAGCTGCTCTTTCGAGCCGTGGCGCGTCCGTCGCGACCACGGATTCATATTGCCAAAGAGATCGGCATGTGCAGCGGATGCTTTATCACTCCCAATGCAATTTTTTTCACTTGACAGAAAATTTAATAATCCCAGCGGGCTCCGGGTGGGCCTTCAGGCGGCCGAGGATGCGGCGCGGCGCGGCTGCCGCAGGCGCTTGACCGTGGCGTAGGCGGCGATCGCGACGGCCAGGGTCACCAGGCTCGCCTTGAAATCCTGCTGCAGACTCGGCGTGAAGGCCATCGCCACCAGCACCGCCGCCATGCCCGCGATGGCCGCGTAGCTCAGCCAGGGGAACAGCCACATGCGCACCGCCGGCAGCGCCCTGCCGGCGCGCTCGAGCCGGCGGCGCAGGGCGATCTGTGCCACCGCGATGGTCATGTACACGAACACGATCAGCGCGCCCGATGAACTCACCAGGAAGTCGAACACCGCCTGCGGGGCCTCGGTGGCGGCGAGGATGCCGAGGAACCCGGCGAGCGCCCCCATGAGCACCGATCCGGTGGGCACGCGGCGCCGATTCAGGCGCACGAGCCACGCCGGCGCGTCGCCACGGTCGGCGAGGATGAACAGCACCCGCGAGCTGACGTAGAAGGCGGAGTTCATGCAGGAGAGCACCGCGGTCAGGATGATCACCGTCATGATCGCCCCCGCCCACGGAACGTGCATCGCGTCGAGCGCCAGCGTGAACGGCGACTCGCCGGAGCGCACGCTGTTCCACGGTATGACCGAGACGATCAGGAACAGCGACAGCACGTAGAACAGCAGGATGCGGCCGATCACCGCCGAGCTCATGCGTGCCACCGCGCGGCCCGGCTCGGCGGATTCGGCGGCGGCGATGGTGGTGATCTCGGCGCCGGTCATGGCGAAGAACACGGTCGGCACCGCCGCCAGCACCGCGATCCAGCCGTGCGGCGTGAAGCCGCCGTGCGCGGTCAGGTTCGCGAAGGTCGTGCCCTGCGGGCCGACCCAGCCGAACGCGAAGGCGCTCGCGATCGCGATGAAGGCCAGGATGGCGGCGACCTTGATGGAGGCGAACCAGAACTCGAACTCCGCGTAGGAGCGCGCCGACATGAGATTCACGCCGGTCATCACGGCCATCAGGCCAAGACCGATGGGCAGCGGCGGCAGCGGCAGCCAGAGCTTCAGTATCTTCGCGCCGGCGATCGCCTCCACGGGCACCACCAGCACCCAGAAGTACCAGTACAGCCAGCCCACCACGAAGCCTGCGCCGTCGCCGAGGCCGGCGCGCGCGAATTCGGTGAACGAGCGTACCGCCGGCAGGGCCATCGCCATTTCCGCGAGCATGCGCATGACGAGCAGGATCAGCAGTCCGGTGATCGCGTAGCTGATGAAGCAGGCCGGTCCGCCGGCGAGTATCGAGGTGCTGCTGCTGACGAACAGGCCCGCGCCGATGATCCCGCCGATGGAGATCATGGTCAGGTGCCGTCCGCGCAGGGAACGGGACAATTCGCGCTGCTGCGCGTCGGTGGGCATTGCGGTCATCGGGTCGCTCGGCTCCGGTGAATGATCAGTCGTGTCGTGCGGCGTCGCGCGATGCGGCCGCCGCCTGCTGTTCGCGATAGGCGCGCCAGCTCTCGTGGATGATGTAGGCGTGCACGTCCTCTACGTCGCGTTCGGAGAGCAGGTCGCCGAACCCTTCCATGCCGGTGGGCGCGACCAGACCGCCGAGCACGATGTCCTTGAATGCGGCGTGCAGGCCGGCGTCGAGGCGGCGCAGGTCGGGTGTCGTGCTCAAGCCGAGCACGTGGCAGCGCGAGCACTCGGCGACGAACACCACTTCCCCCGCGGCGATGCGCTGCGGATCGGCGCTGTCCGGCGGGGGCTGCGGCACCTTGGGTACGACGCGCGCGGGCGGCGCGGGCACGGGTCCGCCGCCGAGCTTGAAGGCGATGATGCGATTGGTGTTCTCGTGCGCGGTCGCGGCGCTGCCCGGCGGGATGGTGCCGACGGTGATGCCGGCGCCGCCGTAGCCGACCTGTACCGCGACGTATTGCTCGCCGCCCGCCACGTAGGTCGTGGGCGCCGCCATGATGTGGCTGCCGGTCTCGATGGTGGCGAGCACCCGGCCGCTGTCGGCCGCGTAAACCCAAAGTCCGCCGCTGCCGCGGCCCTGGAACACGAGGTTGCCGGCGGTCGACATCACGCCACCGTCGTAGCCGCGCGTGCCGCTCGAGGTCTCGTGTTCCCACACCGTGCGCTTCGCCACCGGGTCCCAGGCCCGCAGCACCTCGCGCACCGGATCGACGCGCCGCGAGGCCAGGATCTCGCGCCGGCTCGGCAACGGTCCGAACAGGTGTTCGAGGTCGGCGGCGTCGTAGGTGTCGTCGGGAATGATGCCCTGTACGGTGAAGAAGCCGTCCAGGAACTTCACCGAACCGCCGTTGTGCAGCAGGTCGATCCAAACCGCCGGTGCGTCGATGACCGGGATGTAGACCAGGCCGGTGTCGCGATCGAAGGACATCGGGTTCCAGGTGTGCCCGCCCGCCCACGAGGGATAGACGTTGCGCGGCCGCTGGTACCAGTTCGCCTGCGGCGTCACCCGCGGCCGACCCGTCTTCGGGTCGACTCCGGAGGCCCAGTTCACGTAGGTGTACGGCGCCGCGCTCAGGAGTTCGCCGGTGTGCCGGTCGAGCACGTAGTAAAAGCCGTTCTTGGAGGCCTGCATGACGACCTGCCGGGTGTGGCCGCCGAGTTCGATGTCCGCCAGCACGAGCTTCTGCACCGAGTCGTAGTCCCAGCTGTCCCGCGGCGTGGTCTGGTAGTACCACGCGAGCCGACCGGTGTCGGCGTGCACGGCGAGGATCGATGCGGTGTAGAGACTGTCGAGGTGGTGCGGCCCGAGCAGCCGCAGGTCGTAGGGCGCGGCGTTGGCGGTGCCGAAATAAACGAGTCCCGACGCGGCGTCGTAGGCGAACCCGTCCCAGGCCGTGCCGCCGCCCTGGTACTCGGCGCTGCGGCCCGCGTCCCAGGTCTTCGCCGCCGCGGCGAGCTCTGGATTCTCGAGCGGTTTGCCGGGGGCCGGCGGCACGGTGAAGAAACGCCACTTGAGCGCGCCGGTGTCGAGGTCGTAGGCCGACACGTAGCCGCGCACGCCACCGTGGCCCATGTCCGCGCCGCCATTGCCGATCACCACCACGTGGCCCGCGATCTGCGGCGCGCCCGTGCTGGAGTAGGGCATCGAGTGATCGACGATGGTGTCCGCCGACCATAGCGGACGTCCCGTGGCCGCATCGAGCGCGTGCAGTCGGCCGTCGACGGCGGCGACGTATACCCGGCCGCGCCAAACGGCGACGCCGCGATTGACGAGATCGCAGCAGGGGTGCCGGGCGGCGGCGTAGCGCGGGTGGGGATCGAAGCGCCAGAGCTCGCGCCCGGTGGCCGCGTCCACCGCGTACACGTACCCCCAGGTGCCCGAGGTGTACATCACGCCGTCGATCACGACGGGCGTCGCCTCCTGCCCGCGTTGCGGGTTGCCGAGGTCGTAGCTCCAGGCGAAGCCGAGGCGCGCGACGTTGTGCTCGTCGATGAGCTTGAGCGGCGAGTAGTAGCTGCCGTTGGCGTCGCGCCCGCCGGTGAACCAGTTCTGCGGCTCGGCGTCGGCGTGGGCGAGCCGGCTCTCGTCCACCCAACCGGCGGTCGGCGCGGCGGCCGGTGTGGCGGCCAACGTGGCCAGGCACGGCATCACGGCGACGCTCAGCGCCAGGGCCGGCAGCGGCACGCGGCCCGCGGGCGTTCGACCACCTCGACCAGTTCGCATCCCCATGACGACCAGCCTCCATTGAGCTCCCACGCACGAGCTTAGCGGACTGGGCTGGTCGAGGATATGTCGGCGCGCCGGCCGCGGCGGTTCTCGTATACTCGGGTCGGCTGAGGGAGATTCGTACATGAACGACACAGGGAGATCGTGGCGCCGGTCCGGCGCCGCGCGGGTGCTGCTGGGCGCGATCGTGTCCGGCGCGGCGACGATGGCAACGGCCGGAGACTGCAAGTTCTCGCGCCTGGCCGAGATTCCGATCACGATGAACGGAACGCGCCCGCTCATCGACACCCGGATCGACGGCCGCGAAGCGAGCTTCCTCATCGACAGTGGCGCGTTCTACAGCGTCATCAGCCGCGCGACGGCCGACCAATACGCATTGCACCTTCGTCCGGCGCCGACGGGCATGTACATGATCGGGCTCGGGGGGCGGGTCGAACTCCAGATCGCCACGGTCAAGGACTTCTCGCTGGCCGGCATTCCCGTGCGTAATGTGGAGTTCCTGGTGGGCGGCAGCGAGGTGGGTTCGGGGGCCGCCGGCTTGATCGGCCAGAACCTGCTGTCGCACTTCGACGTCGAGTACGATCTTGCCCACGGCGCCCTGCGCCTGTTTCGGGCCGAGAGCTGCAGCAAGCGCATGCTCGCCTACTGGGTCGCACCGGGGCAGTCGTACTCGACCATGTCCATCGAGTGGCCGACGCCGCGGCAGCCGCACACCGTGGGCGTCGGCTATCTGAACGGAACCCGAATCGATATCACATTCGACACGGGCGCGGCCGTCTCTCTGCTATCGCGGCACGCGGCCGCGCGGGCGGGCCTGCGGCCGGACTCGCCGGGGGTCGTGGATGCCGGGTACATGCACGGTCTCGGCAACGCGATGGAAAAAACCTACGTCGGCACGTTCGACAGCTTCAAGGTCGGCGACGACGAGGAGATCCAGCACGCCCGGCTGCGCTTCATCGACAGCGATCTGCCGGTTGGCGACATGCTGCTGGGGGCGGACTTCTTCCTCTCGCACCGGATCATGGTCGCGAACAGCCAGCACCGGCTGTACGTGACCTACAACGGCGGTCCGGTATTCGACCTGCGGACACGCCCCGCGTCGGCACCCCCCGTGACGACCTCGTCGGAGACTCCCGCCGTGGCCCCGGCGCAGACCGCTGCCGCGGCTGCGCCGCCCGCCGCCGCGCCGGCTGCGACCAGCGATGGCGCTGGCGGCGAGCGCGCGGCCGGCGATACCCTCGATGCGGCGGGATTCGCGCGCCGCGGCGTCGCCGAATCGGCGCGCAACGATCTGGCCGCCGCCATCGCCGATCTGACGCGCGCATGCGAACTCGACGCGGCCGTGGCCGAATACCGCTATCAGCGCGGCGTCGCATATTGGAAGAGTCGCGATCCCGCCCGCGCCAAGGCGGATTTCGACCGCGCACTCGAGTTGCGTGCCGATTACCTTCCGGCGCTGATCGCGCGCGCGCAGCTGGCGCTCGGCCGCGGTGATCGGCAGGCCGCCGCACGGGATCTGGCGGCCGCCGAGGCCGCGGCGCCGCGCCAGGCCGATCAGCGACTGGCGCTCGCCGAATTGGATCTGCGTGCCGACCGTGCCGCGGCGGCGGTGGCCGATCTCGATGACTGGATACCCGAGCACCGCGTCGACAGCCGCCGGGGCGGCGCCCTGCTGTGGCGCTGCGTGGCGCGCGCGCAGGCGGGGTCGGCGCTCGATGGAGCGATCGACGATTGTGGGGGCATCATTAAGCACTCGCCCGCGGGCTCGCCCGCCCAGCGTGCGGCATTACAGTCGCGCGGCCTCGTGCGTCTGCGCCAGGGTCGGTACGCGGACGCGCTCGAGGACTACGACCACGCCTTGAAGAACGACACCGACCCGTCCGCGTGGGCGTTGTACGGGCGCGGGGTGGCGGAGCTGCGTACCGGCAAGCCCGACGCCGGCCGCGCCGACATCTCCGCCGCGCAAAAGCGTTGGCCTGAGGTCGCCGCACGCTTCCAGGAGATGGGCCTCGTCCCCGAGGGGCTGGCGCCCGCCGACCCGGACACGCAGGCGGCCGATCCCCAGGCGCACTAGGGAACTTCGCGCGCGGCGGGAGCGTCCATTGAGCAAGAGGCAGGGTCGCCTCGGGAGAGGGTTCATGGATCGAAGCGGCGGGTGGCGCATCGCGGCCGGGGTGTTCTGGCTACTGGCCGCGATTTGCGGCGAGGCCCGCGCCGCGGGTGAAGCGGCGTGCCGCCTCGAACCGGCGTTCGACCTGCCGGTAACGCTGCTGCACGGTGAGCCCACCGTCGAGGCGAGCATCGGCGCCCGGCCGGTGCGTTTCCTGCTCGACAGCGGCGACGGCTTCAGTCGCATGACGGAGGAGGCGCGGCGCGCCTACGGCTTGCGCGAGCGATCGAGCTACCGTCGGGATTCGTACCTGGGCTGGCAGGCCAACGGCTGGATCCCGCCCGCCGGCAATGTCGCGGCACCCGACCTGATTTTCGCCCAGGGCCTCGGTCTCGATGGCCGGACTCTCAAGCACGCCGTATTCCTGGTCGGGCGGGCGCCCGCGGGGACGGTGGGCGCGCTCGGCCAGAGTCTTCTGCAGAACTTCGACGTCGAATACGACCTGCCGCACGGTCGCGTGCGCTTGTTTCGCACGCAAGGCTGCAAGGACTGGTCGCTCGCCTACTGGTCGCATGCCGGTGCGCCGGACGCGCACTACTCGTTGCTGCCGCTGGAGTGGAGCTGGCCCAATTTCCCCTACACCCGCTCCCGCATCGACGTGGGGGGCGTGTCGCTGCACGTGCTGCTCGATTCCGCCATGAACGCCTCGTTCGTCACCCTGCCGGCGGCGGCCAGCCTCGGCCTGAAACCCGGCCACGGGGGATTGATCCGCACCGAGCGTCGGGCCTGCTATCGGGGCGTGTGTTCGGTGTCGGCGTTCCGGTTCGTGGCGCCCTCGATGGACGTCGGCGATGCCGAAACCGTGCGCGGTGCGCGCCTGTACGCGGCCGACATCCGGCTCGTCCAGGACGACATGGTCCTGGGCCTCGACTTCCTCGCCGCGCACCGCGTGTTCGTGGCCAACTCCCAGCACCGCATGTACGTCGCCTACGAGGGCGGTCCCGTGTTCGGTCCGGCACGGGTGTCGGTGCGCGCACCCGACCGCGAACTTCCGGCGCAGCCGGTGATGGCGGCAACCCCCGCCGACGGTGCAGAATCCCTGGCGGACGCCGTCCCCACGCCCTGACCTCCCGGCCGCGCACACGTCGCCGGGCGGCGCGGCGGCGGCCGGTCGCGAACGCGCGGGCAGCGAGGATCGTGATGTTTCTGGAAACCGAGGACTTCCGGGCGGCGGCGCGGCGGCGGGTGCCGCGCGCCATATTCGACTATGCGGACGGCGGCTCGTACGCGGAACGCACCCTGAGGCGCAATGCCGCCGACTTGGACGCGCTGTCGTTCCGACAACGGGTCATGATCGACGTCTCCCGCGTCGAACTCGCCACCACGCTCGCCGGGTCGGCCGCCAGCATGCCGCTCGCGATTGCGCCCACCGGTCTTGCGGGCATGTTCCATCCGGCCGGCGAGATCCACGGCGCGCGCGCCGCCGCCGCCGCCGGCATCCCGTTCTGCCTGAGCACCATGTCGATCTGCTCGATCGAGGACGTGCGTGCGGCCACCGATCAGCCGTTCTGGTTCCAGCAGTATCTGATGCGTGACCGCGGCTTCAATCGCGAGTTGATCGACAGGGCGCTCGCGGCTCGTTGTTCGGCGCTGGTGCTCACGCTCGACCTGCAGGTGCAGGGCGAGCGGCGGCGCGATCCGCGCAACGGCCTGACCGTGCCGCCTCGCGTCACGTTGCGCAACCTGCTCGACGTGGCGAGCAAGCCGCGCTGGGCGGCGGGCGTGCTCTTCGGCCGCTACCGCACCTTCGGCAACCTCGCCGGCCGGATCGGCGGCGCGAGCGGCATTCGCACCCTCGCCGAGTGGATCGCCACACAGTTCGATCCGGCGGCCAATTGGCACGACGTCGCCTGGGTGCGCGAGCGCTGGCCCGGCAAGCTCATCCTCAAGGGCGTGCTCGACCCCGAGGACGCGCGTCTCGCCGCGGCTGCGGGCGCCGACGCCATCGTGGTCTCGAACCACGGCGGTCGGCAGCTCGACGGCGCTCCGTCCAGCATCGCGGCGCTGCCCCGCGTCGTCGCCGCCGTGGACGGCCGCTGCGAGGTCCTGTTCGACGGCGGCGTCCGTTCCGGACAGGACGTCGCCAAGGCGCTTGCGCTCGGCGCACGCGGCGCACTCATCGGCAAGAGCTACCTGTACGCGCTCGCCGCCGACGGCGGGCGCGGCGTCGCGCGCCTGCTCGAGATCCTGCGCGCCGAACTCCGGGTGACGCTCGCCCTCACCGGCACCACCGGCGTGGCGCAGGCCGGACCGCACATCCTCTGCTGAACCTCCGCCCGCGAGCGCGGCGCCGATTCGCGGCGCCCAGTCGACTCGTGGCAACTACGTAATCCTCTCGGCGCAAATCCGGAAAGGCGCACCGCCCGCGCGCCGGTAGCATCCGGCCTCGTGCATGCCGCGCCGCGCGGTGGGCGTGCGCGCCCTCGAACCACACGGATCAGCCGATGAGCGACATCAAGACTCAAGAGACCTACAACGACACCGTGGTGCGGCAGTTCGCCATCATGACGGTGGTCTGGGGCATCGTCGGCATGGCCGTCGGCGTGCTCTGCGCCGCACAGCTGTACTGGCCGGCGCTGAACTTCGACATCCCGTGGCTGACCTACAGTCGCATCCGGCCGCTGCACACCAACGCGGTCATCTTCGCCTTCGGCGGCTGCGCGCTGATCGGCACCTCGTTCCACGTGGCGCAGCGCACCTGCCACGTCAGGCTCTATTCCGACAGGCTCGCCGCCTTCGTCTTCTGGGGCTGGCAGGTGGTGATCCTCGCGGCGGCCGTGTCGCTGCCGCTCGGCATGACGCAGGGCAAGGAGTACGCCGAACTCGAGTGGCCGATCGACCTGCTGATCACGGTGGTGTGGGTCGCCTACGCCGTGGTCTTCTTCGGCACGCTCGCCGTGCGGCGGGTGCGGCACATCTACGTCGCGAACTGGTTCTACGGCGCCTTCATCGTCACCATCGCCGTGCTGCACATCTTCAACAATCTCGCCATCCCGGTGAGTTTCACCAAGTCCTACGTGATCTATTCGGGCGTGGTCGACGCGATGATGCAGTGGTGGTACGGGCACAACGCGGTGGGCTTCTTCCTGACGGCCGGATTCCTCGGAATGATGTACTACTTCGTACCGAAGCAGGCGCAGCGACCGATCTATTCCTACCGCCTGTCGGTGGTGCACTTCTGGGCGCTGATCTCGGTGTACATGTGGGCGGGCCCCCACCACCTGCACTACACGTCGCTGCCCGACTGGGTGCAGTCCATCGGCATGGCCTTCTCGATCCTGCTCCTCGCGCCCTCCTGGGGCGGCATGATCAACGGAATCATGACCCTGTCGGGCGCGTGGCACAAACTGCGCACCGATCCGATCCTCAAGTTCATGATCACCTCGCTCTCGTTCTACGGCATGTCGACGTTCGAGGGCCCGATGATGTCCATCAAGACCGTGAACGCGCTCTCCCACTACACCGACTGGGGAATCGCGCACGTGCACTCCGGCGCGCTCGGCTGGGTGGCCATGATGACCATCGGCTCGATGTATTACCTGATCCCTCGCCTCTACAACCGCGCCGAGATGTACAGCGTCAGGCTGATCGACGTGCACTTCTGGACCTCCACCATCGGCGTGGTGCTGTACATCGCCTCGATGTGGTCGGCGGGGGTGATGCAGGGGCTCATGTGGCGTGCGTTCAACGCCGACGGCACCCTCACCTACAGCTTCGTCGAGGGCGTCAAGGCGACCTACCCGTTCTATCTGGTGCGCTTCGCGGGCGGCACGTTGTTCCTCGTGGGCATGCTGATCATGGCCTACAACGTCTGGATGACCGTGCGCGACGAGAAACCCGCGCCGGTGCGTGTGATGCCGGCGGCGGCGGGAGTCTGAGGTCATGAGTCACGAAACGGTCGAGAAGCGCGCCGGACTGCTCACGGTGCTCATCGTGGCGGTCATCAGCGTCGGCGGTCTCATCGAGATCGTGCCGCTCGCCGCGAGCGCCGCCAAGTCCCAGGGCGGGATCGCGATCACGCCGCGCACGGCCCTGCAACAGGCGGGATTCGACATCTACGTGCGCGAGGGCTGCTACGTCTGCCACTCACAGCAGATCCGCCCGTTCCGCAGCGAGACCGAGCGCTACGGACCCTACTCGGTGGCCGCCGAGTCGCAGTACGACCACCCGTTCGAGTTCGGCTCGAAGCGCACCGGCCCGGATCTCGCGCGCGTCGGCGGGCGCTACAGCGACGATTGGCACAGGGTGCACCTGCACAACCCGCGCGACGTGGTGCCGGAGTCGAACATGCCCGGCTACCCCTGGCTCGCCACGGCGTCGCTCGACGGCGAGCTCATGCAGCGCAAGCTGCGGGTGCTGCGCTGGCTCGGCACGCCGTACAGCGATGCAGACATCGCCGGTGCGCCCGCGGCGGTCGCCGGCAAGACCGAGCTCGACGCGCTGATCGCCTACCTGCAGTCGCTCGGGCTGGCGCGGCCGCGCGGCTCGTGATCTCGAGGAGTATCGCCGTGATGGAGTATCTGCCGTGAATGCCTTGTGGTTGAACGTCCTGCGCGACACGGTCACCGTGGCGCTGTTCGCGCTCTTCGTGGCGCTCGTCCTCGACACCTGGCGACCGCGTCGGCGCAAGGATCTGGACGCCGCCGCCGCGCTCGTCTTCGACGCCGAGGACGAGCGCGGCGCAGGCTCCGCCGGGGAGCGGACCCGATGATGACCCCGGGCTTGAGCGTGATCATCGCCATCGTGTCGATCCTGAACGTGGTGGGTTGCGGCTGGCTGATCTGGTGGACCGCCCGCCGGCGTCCCGACGAGGTGTCGCAGGGCGAGGTCATCGACCACGTGTGGGACGGCGACCTGCGCGAGCGCAACAACCCGATGCCGCGCTGGTGGCTGATCCTGTTCTTCGCCTCCATCGGCTTCTGCCTGCTGTACTTCGCTCTCTACCCCGCGCTCGGCACCTTCGGCAATCTGCTGCACTGGAGCAAGGCCTCCCAGTACGAGGCCGAGATGACCGCGGCGCGGCGTGAATACGCTCCCGTCTACGCGGCGTTCGCAGGCCGCAGCGTCGAGGATCTGTCCAAGGACCCGCGGGCGCTCGCGCTCGGCCACAGCCTGTTCGCGAACAACTGCGTGCAGTGCCACGGGTCGGACGCGCGCGGCGCACGCGGCTTCCCCAACCTCACCGATCAGGACTGGCTCTACGGGGGCACGCCGGACCGGATCGTCGAGACCATCACCAATGGCCGTGAGGGCGTCATGCCTGCGCTCGGCGAAGTGCTCGGCCCGCAGGGAGTCACCGAGGTGGTGGCGTACGTGCGTTCGCTGAGCGGCGCGCAAGCCGCGCCGGCCCTGATCGAGGCGGGACGCGCCCGCTTCGTCCTCTGCGCCGCCTGCCACGGGGCGGATGCCAAGGGAAATCAGGCGATCGGCGCCCCAAACCTGTCCGACGACATCTGGTTGTACGGCGGTTCGGAGGCCACCGTGCGCCAGACGGTGACCTACGGTCGGCACGGCCAGATGCCGAGCCACCGCTGGCTGGGTGAGGACCGGATCCGTCTGCTCGCGGCGTACGTCTACAGTCTGTCGCACGGGGGTGGCACGCCCGCGGTCGCCGGCACGCCGTGAACGAGGGCGTATCGTGAGCCAGTCGGTCCGCATCCACGCCGGCGTGGTGCTCTGGTCGTCGTTCCTCGCCGGTGCGGTCGCGAGCGTGGTGTTCTTCGCCGCGGTCGATCCGGCGCTGCTGCGCGACGCGGGTCCGCGGGTGTTCGACGGACTCGACCGCGAAGCGGGGTACGCGCTCGGCTTCCTGTTTCTGTGGGCGGTGGGTGCCGTGGCGAGCGCGCTCGCCGTGTTCCTGGTGCGCACCGCGCGTGCGGAGAGCGGCGGGAACGCGTCCGGGGACGGGCCGTGAAGGCCGGGGAACCGCTCGCGCATGCCGCGGATTCGGCGGCCGAGCCGATGTACGCGGCGGCCGTCAAGATCTACCCGCGCGAGGTGAGCGGACGCTTCGCGCGCCTGCGCAACGTCGCGGTGGTGGTGCTGCTGGGGCTGTACTACTCGGTGGCGTGGCTGACGTGGAACGGCCGCCAGGCGCTGCTGTTCGACCTGCCGGCACGCAAGTTCTACGTCTTCGGGCTGACGCTCTGGCCGCAGGACTTCTGGTACATGGCGCTGCTGATGATCATCGCGGCGCTGTCGCTGTTCTTCTTCACCGCGCTCGCCGGGCGCGTCTTCTGCGGCTACGCGTGCCCGCAGACCGTGTGGACCGAGGCCTTCCTCTGGATCGAGCGGCTGACCGAGGGGCCGCGACAGCGACGGATGCGCCTCGACGCGGGACCGTGGACGCTCGAGAAGCTGTTGCGCAAGGGTGGCAAGCAGCTGCTCTGGCTCGCGTTCGCGCTGTACACGGGTTTCACCTTCGTCGGCTACTTCATGCCGATCCGCTCGATCACCAGCGCGGCGCTCGGCGGCACACTGGGGCCGTGGGCCACGTTCTGGATCGGTCTGTACTCGCTCGCCACGTACGGCAACGCCGGCTACCTGCGCGAGCAGGTCTGCAAGTACATGTGTCCGTACGCGCGCTTCCAGAGCGCCATGTTCGACAAGGACACGCTGGTGATCGCCTACGACACCGGCCGCGGCGAGCCTCGTGGCGCGCGCCGCCGCGGCACGGACGCGCACGCCGCGGGACTCGGCGATTGCATCGACTGCACCCTCTGCGTGCAGGTGTGCCCGACCGGCATCGACATCCGCAAGGGCCTGCAGTACGAGTGCATCGCCTGCGCGGCGTGCATCGACGCTTGCGACGACGTGATGGACAAGATGCGCGCGCCGCGCGGCTTGATCCGCTACACCTCCGAGAACGCGGTGAGCGGCCGTTCGCTGCCGCGCGTGCGCGGGCGACTGCTCGTGTACGGCGGACTGCTCGGGGCGGCCGCCACGGCCATCGTGGTCTCGCTCGCCACGCGCACGCCGCTGCTGCTCGACGTGATCCGGGATCGCAACGCCCTGTACCGCGAGGTGCGCGGCGACCGCATCGAGAACGCCTATTCGGTGAAGGTGATCAACGAGGACGACCGCGCGCACCGCTACCTCATCCAGGCGGAAGGCTTCGATGGCCTGCAGCTGGCCGCCCCGGCCGCGCCGGTCGAGGTGGCCGCGGAGTCCGTGGCGACCGTGCCGGTGCGCCTGCAGGCGCCGAGCGAGCGCGCGGCCGGCGTGCACCCGATCCGCCTGCGCGTCGTCGCCCTCGATGGCGCCGACTTCGAACGCGTCGAGAAGACCCGCTTCATAGGTCCGGTCGAGGAGGAGCACGCCCATGACTGAGTCACGCCGCGCCGGGGAGTCGGCCGCGCCCTGGTACCGCCACCTCTGGCCGTGGATAGTCATCGGCCTGGTCGGCAGCGCGGTGGTCGGCAGTCTCACGAGCGCGTATCTCGCCGTACACACGGACGACGTCGTGCTCGAGCACGCCGATGCCTCCAACTGAGACCCCGGTCTGCTTCCACTGCGGCTCGGCTCTGCCGGCGGGTGCCACCGTGATGGCCACGCTGGAGGGCGAGCCGCGCGAGTTCTGTTGCGCCGGTTGCGAGACCGCGGCGCGCTTCATCCTCGCCCAGGGGCTGGGCGGCTATTACGCCTTTCGCGCGCCGTCCGCGCCTGCGCCCGGGCGTGCGCGTGACTGGTCGGCCTTCGATCGCGCCGAGGCCCGGCGCCGTTACACCCATCTGCGCGCCGACGGGCGCAGCGAGGTCAGCCTGCGGGTGGACGGAATGCACTGCGCGGCCTGTGCGTGGCTGATCGAGCGCGGCCTGGAACGTCTGCCGGGCGCGCAGGCGGCCCACGTCGACGTCACCGGCGCCCGTGTGGAGCTCGCGTACGACGCCGACCGGCTGCCGCTCAGCCGCGTGCTCGCCACGCTCGAGCAACTCGGCTTTCAGCCGCGACCGCTCGCATTCGGGAACGCCGACACGGGCGAGGACGCGCAGCGGCGCGCGGCGCTACGCCGGCTCGGAATCGCAGGCATCGGCATGATGCAGGTGATGACCTACGCGGGTTCGCTGTACGCGGGCGCCTGGCACGGCATGTCGCCGGCGCTCGAGGCGCTGTTCCGCTGGGTGAGCCTGCTGGTGGCGACGCCGGTGGTCACCTACGCCGCCGCGCCCTTCTTCCTCGGTGCCTGGCGCAGCCTGCGCGCCGGCACGCTCGGCATGGACGTGCCGGTCGCACTCTCGATCGCCGCCGCCTACGCCGCCAGCCTGTGGGCGACCGTGACCGGCACGGGCACGGTGTACTTCGACTCGGTGGTCATGTTCACCTTCTTTCTCACGCTCGGCCGCTTCGTCGAGCAGTCGGTGCGCCAGCGTGCGGGCGAACGTCAGGAGGCCGTGGCCCGCCTGTTGCCGGAGGCGGCGCTGCGCCTGTTGCCGGACGGCGGCGGCGAACGGGTGCTGCCCGAGGAGTTGGCGGTCGGCGATCTGATCCGCGTGCGTCCCGGCGAGCGCGCGCCCGCGGACGGCGAAGTGGTGGAGGGCGGCAGTGAATTCGACGAGTCGTTGCTCACCGGCGAGTCCGCGCCGCGCGTCAAGGGCGCCGGCGCGACGGTGGCCGCAGGCACGTTGAATCTGCGCAACGCGCTCGACCTGCGCGTAACGCGCTCCGGCCAGGATACGACGCTCGCGGCCGCGGCCCGCCTGCTGGCGCGCGCACGCGCCGAGCGTCCTGGCGTGGCGGCGACCGCGGATGCGGTGGCGACGTGGTTCGTGGGGGGCGTGCTGCTGATCGCAGCCGCCGTCGGCGTGTACTGGAGCCTGGTCGATACGCCGCGGGCGTTCCCTGCCGTGCTCGCCGTGCTGGTGGTCACCTGTCCGTGCGCGTTGTCGCTGGCGACGCCGGCGGCGCTCGCCGCCGCCGCCGACCGGCTCGCGCACGCGGGAGTCTGGGTCGTGCGTGGGCGCGCCGTCGAGACGCTGGCGCGCACCGATGCGGCGGTGTTCGACAAGACCGGCACCCTGACACGCGGCACACCGAGGCTGGTGCGCGTCGAATTGCTGGCCGCCGACGCGCCGCCGGCCGACGCGCCCGACGCCGAAAGGCAGAGGCAGCACTGGCTCGCCATCGCGGCCGGCATGGAGCGCCGCTCCGAGCATCCGATGGCGCGGGCCTTCGCGGAGGCCGCCGCGCGCGACGACGTCGCACACGTGCGCAACGTCGCCGGCGCCGGCATCGCCGCCACCGTGGGCGGCCGCTCCTATCGCCTGGGCCGTGCGGAATTCGCCGCGCCGGGCGCATTCTGGCGCCCGCGTGTGTCGGACGACGAGTCCTTGGTGGTGCTCGGTGACGCCACCGGGCCGCTGGCCGCGTTCGTGCTCACCGACGCGGTTCGGGCCGACGCCGCCGCGACGCTGCGCGCGCTCGCACGGCGCGGGCTGCGGGTGGAGATTGCGAGCGGTGACCGCACCGAAGTGGTGGCGGCGGTGGCGCAGCGCCTCGGCGTGGACAGCGCCGCCGGTGACCTGTCGCCGGCCGAAAAGCTCGCCACCGTTCGGCGCCTGCAGCGCCAAGGCCGCGTCGTCACCGTGATCGGCGACGGAGTGAACGACGCCCCCGTGCTCGCGGGCGCGGACGTCTCGGTGGCCGTCGGCGGCGGCACCGACCTGGCGAAGGTCAGCGCCGACCTGGTGCTGCTCGGCGATCGTCTGGAGCCGCTGGCCGACGCCGTCGACGTGGCGCGACGGACGATGCGGATCGTGCGCGAGAACCTCGCCTGGGCCGTGCTCTACAACGCCGTCGCCGTGCCGCTCGCCGCGAGCGGTCACCTGGCGCCGTGGCTCGCCGCGCTCGGCATGTCCGCGAGTTCGCTGCTGGTCGTCTGCAACGCGTTGCGCCTGCGCGCGCGGCCGGCGGCGGCGTTCGCGTCGGGGTGTACGACGGCGCCGGCGGTGGCATGAACATTCTGTTCCTGCTCATCCCGCTCGGTCTCATGGTGCTGGCGGCCATGGTGGCCGCCTTCCTGTGGGCCGTTCGTCGCGGCCAGTTCGAGGATATGGAACAAGCCGCCGTGCGCATCCTCCTGGACGAGGACCGCGCGCCGTGAGCCTGTGGTCGCTGCTCGCCGCGTTCGCGGCGGGGGCGCTCGGCAGCGGCCACTGTGTGCTGATGTGCGGCGGCGTAGCCACCGCCATCGGCGCGGCCCGGCGCGGCGGCGACGGGGCAGGAGCTGCGGCCGGCGGACCGGGCACGATGCTCCTCGTGCACGCCGGACGCCTCGGCGGCTACGCCGCGTTCGGCGCGCTCGCCGGCCTTCTCGGGCTCGCGCCGACGCTGCTGGCCGGGCCCCGCAGCGCGCCGTTCGTGCACGCCGTCGCGGGCATGCGTCTGGCCGCCGCCTTGCTCGTGGTCGGCATCGGCGCACGGTTGGTGGCGGCCCGCTCCGGTGGCCCGCGCTGGCTGCGCGCGCCGGAACGGTGGGGTGCCGCGCTCTGGCGCCGACTGGCGCCGCGCGCCGGCGCCTGGGTGCCCGCGAGTCCGATTGCGCGCACGCTCTGTCTCGGCGCGCTCTGGGCGTGCATGCCCTGCGGGCTCGTGTACACCGTGTATCTGGCGGCGGCGGTTTCCGGCGGTCCGGCCGCGGGCGCGGCGCTCGCCGCGAGCTTCGGGATGGGCACCTTGCCGGCGTTGCTGGGCCTCGGCTGGTTCGGCCGGCGCGCCGGCACTCCGGGCCCGGCGGCGGCGCGGGCCGTGGGTGCGATCCTGATCGCCGGCGGCGCGTGGACCGCAGTCGCCCCGCTTGCGGTGCTTGCCGGCGGTGCGCCTTTCTCCGCGGGGGTTGCGGCGTACTGCCGCGCCGTCTTTTAGTGGCGCCCGGGTGCCGGCGGGTGCGTCAGCTCGCGGGAGCGTTCGGCCGCACGCGCATAACGCTGACGCTGCAGACCGGCGTCCAGCAGCCGCTTCGCGGTCGGCACGATGTCCAACACCGACATGCAGGCCGCGTCCGCGCCCACTTCGCGCCACGCCCCCGGCCGTTCGAAGAACACGCGTCCGGCGACGATCACGGCGAGCGCGGGATTGCAGGAGGCCGCCTGGATGGTGCCCACCAGCGAGCGCAGTTGTTCGATCGAGCGCTGGCGGCTCGATGCCGCGCTCGAGGCGAGGTTGACCACGTCGAACCAACGGTCGCGGACCAGCGCCGCGAGCCCGCGTGCGCCGGCCGGGAACTCGCAGCTCACGTCCCAGCCGTCGCGCCAGAACAGCTCCGAGATCATGGCCGCGCCGAGGCCGTGCGGGTCGCCCGGCGTGGGCGCGACGAGCACCGAGCGCGCCGTGCGCGACACGTCGGCCGGGTCGCGGGGAAATGTCGAGCTCACGCGCCGTACTTCGGTCTGCAGGCGCACGAGGCTCAGCGTCACGTGTATGTCGGCGATGTCGTCGGCGTCGCCACGCGTGCCGAGACAGCGAGCGGCTGGCTCGAACACCTCGCGATACAGTGCCTCGAGGCTCGCCCCGGCGCCGATGAGCCGGTCCACGTAGGCCGAGATCGCCGCGCCGTCCACGGCCTGCAGCAGGTCCGCGAGTTCGTCGCCGGCCGTGGCGTCGGCGTGCCAGATGCGCGCCGACGACGTCAGCGGCGGCGCGAGCGCGAGTTGCGGCGGCAGGATCAGGGCGCCGCGGCGCGGATCCCCCGCGTACAGCCGGGCGAGCCGCGGCAGCACGTTGTTCGAGAACACGTCGTCCCAGGCGCCGTCCGCGAGCATCGCCGGGCGCGATTGCAGCCGGCGCAGCACCTCCGTGGGCCTGGTCGCCGCCGCCAGATGTGAATCGATGGGGCCCCGCGGCCGCCGCGCAAGGCTCATGTCCCAGCGGGAAAAGAACCGCTGCGGCACCACCTCACGGCGCAGCACCTCGACTTGCTGATGGCGCGGGTCGCGGCGAATCGAGTCCCACACCCGGTTCAGGCCCATTTCAGGCCCTTCGATCCATTGGAAGAAACGGCCCTGGTCGTAGATGAGCAGGCCGGTGACCCCTTCGCGGCGATTGCGCGACTGGGCGGCACGCAGGAGCTGGTCCATGTCCTCGGGACCTGGCTCGCGGCTCGCGAGGCTCCGATAGGCGAGCACCGATACGGGCCCGGAATAATCGCGCGATTGCGCTCGAGGCTCGGCCGCCGACATGGAGATCTCGCAACTCCCGTTGAGGGTGCAATCCACCCTCGCACCGCGTCGAAAGAGTCTCAGCCTCGCGACAACGCGGCGTCAAGGCCGCAGAGCGGTCGTGAAAAAGCGCGCGGCGGCCGTGCCAACGCGATTTCGTCTCGGATTACTTGGGGTTACCGAGCGATGACAGAGTGCAAGCGAAGTCGGCACCCCGGTGATATATCAAGTTAAATCGTTAATAGTCCGCCTGGTGGTTTGCCGCGCGGCTCCGCGATGGCCAGCGAGTGACGAGGTCTAGAGATCCGAGACTCCGAACCGGGCCAGGCCCTGGTTGATGCCGGGCGGATCGAGCACGCTCAAATCGAGCGGCAGCGGCGTACCGATCCAGTCCGCGTCGCGCGTGTGGTCCGCGAGGTCGTCCAGAGTCAGAGGATGCACGAGCACCGTCAGGCCGGCGTTGGCCAGGCGCGGCCGCACGACCGCCAACAGGGCCTGCCGAAAGTGCAATTCGAACTGCGGCAGCGGGTGCGGACCCAGCGGGGCATCGCGCAGTTCCCCGACGAACGCCAGCGGCCAGCTTCCACTGGCGCGCGCCGCGAGCAGTTCCTCGCGCAAGCGGACCGCAAGGTCTCGCGAACGCGCATCGTAGTAGACGTGGGCGTGGTACGGATCGTCGGGCGCGGCCATCGGAGCACTCCAGGCGGACTGTGACAGCGGCCGCATCTTAGCGCACGCGCGTCGCCGCGAACTGCGTCAGCAGGCTTGCGGCAAAGCAGGCATCGACGCACAGCACGCACTTGGTCAGCGCATCGGCGGTGGCCGCGTCGGCAGCGATCACGCAGGCTTCGCCGGCGATCGGCCGCAGCGGTTCACCGCGACGGTAGTAGCCGCGGTGTTCGGCGGGCGCGTCGAGCGCGCGCGTGTCGCTGGACGCGACCGCGGCCGCGCGCAGTTCGAGGGGCTGCTCGGTGCCGCCGAGGCGCACGACGATGGTGCGCGGCGCGTCGCCGAACACCGCAAGGTCCCCGCCCGCATTGACGAGGCCTGCGCTGCAGCCGGCCGTGCGCAGCGCCCGCAGCGCGAGGTCCACGGCGAATCCCTTGCCGATGCCGCCGAAATCGATGCGCAGCGGCGAGCGCTTGTACACCGTGCAGCCGCCGTCCGCGGCGGCTGCAAAGACGACCTCGGTGAGTCCGCCCGGTTCGTCCGGCAGGCACGGATCGAAGGCCCCGCCGGAAGCTTCGTGCAGCCGCCGGCATAGCGGCCACAGCGAGGCGAACTCCTCGCCGAGCGCCAAGGCCACGCCCGGAGGGGCGGCATTCAAGGCGGCCAGTTCACTGCCCGGGCGCGTCGGATGCAGGCGGGTGTCGATGCGCGCGATCGCGGCCAGTGCGGCGCGGATGCCGGTATCCACCGTCCACATGTCGGGCGCGCAGGCCTCCACGGCGACCAGCGTACCGAGTGCGACGCTGAGGCGAGTCGCCTGGGCGGGGTATGGCATCGACACTTGCCTCGCAGCTAAATTTGAACGAGAATGATTCGCATTCCTATTGTACATGACTTCGCGAGAACAGCCATGTCCGCACCTGCCTGGCCCGCCGCCGTGATGTTCGCCGCGCTCGCGCCCGTCACGCCGGTGGTGTGTGCCGCGGACTATCTCTCGGTCGACGCGGCCCGCGCCGCGATCTTTCCGCAGGCGGACGCGTTCGAGGAGATCGCACTCGCTCTCGATCCCGCGCAGCGCGCGGCGCTGCTTGCGCGCGCCGGCCCGCAGCCGGTGCACGGGGTCATACGCGTGTTTCGCGCCACTCGCGCCGGTGTGCTGCTGGGACACGTGTTCATCGATGAAGTGATCGGGAGACAGAGCCTGATTGGCTATGCGCTGGGCATCGATGCGCAGGGGGCGATCGGCGAGCTTGCGATCATGGCCTACCGCGAGAGCCACGGCGGCGAGATCCGCAATGCCGCGTGGCGCGCGCAATTCGCTCATCGCAACGACCTCGCGCAGCTCGAGTTCCGCAAGGACATCAAGAACATCTCCGGCGCCACACTGTCCTGCGAGCACGTCACCCAGGGCGTGCGTTGGCTGCTGGCGCTGTGGCAGACGGCGTTCTCCGCGCACGCGGGCACACCCGCCGCGCGCGGCTGAGCGGAGCCACGGCTTGTCGAAGCCATTGCGTCTGCTGAGCTATGCGATTCTCGGCCCGTTGTGGGCCAGTGGTTGTCTGTGGCTGGTGCTGGACCGCTACGCCGCGCGCAGCGGCCCATTCGGGTCCGAACCGCATCCGCTCGCGGCGCCCGTGCTGCTCGCACACGGCGTGCTCGCGTTGGCTGCGACCTACCTGCTCGGCTGGGTGTCCGCGCGGCACGCGGCGCGCTGGTGGCCGCGCCGGGCGCGGCGCATCAGCGGCGCGGCGTTCGCCGCCGTGCTCGCCGCCCTGGGACTGTCGGGCTTCGCGCTATTTTTCCTGACGGAGGAACACTGGCAGCGGCTGGCGGCGCTCACCCACGACGCTCTCGGGCTCGCCGTCACCGCGCTCGGTGTTCAGCACGGCTGTCCGGCGAGTCCTCGCGACATGCGCAGCGCCGTTTCGCGGCCCTGGTAGTAGCCCGGCACCTCGCCGCGGCAGACGAAGCCCAAACGTTCGTAGAACGCGCGGGCGCCGGCGTTGCCGGCACGCAGCTCCAGGTCGATCCGGAACACGCCGGCCGCAACGGCGGTGGTCTCGAGCCAGTGCAGCAGGCGCCGGCCGATGCCCTGCCGGCGGTGGGCTTCCGCCACCGCCAACAGGTTCAGGTGCGCGACCTCGTCGCCGAATTGCATGATGGCGAACGCCGCGAGTTCGCTTCCGCGGCGTGCCACCACCACGGAATTCTCGCGGCCCGTGATGAAGCGGTGCACGCGGGCCGGCGTCCACGACCACCCGAGGCCCCGTTCGATGGCGTCGCGCGACATCTCGGCAATTTCGCGCGCCTCGCCGGGCCGCGCCAGCCCCATCACCACCAGTTGCGGCACGCCGTGCTCCCCGACGTTCAGCGGTCCCGATAGCGGTCGGTGGCGAGCACCAGCTCGTGCACGTTGCCCGGCTCGAATGCCGAGTGGCCGGCGTCGGGCACCAGGCGGAAGTCCGCCTCCGGCCACACGCGGTGCAGATCCCAGGCGCTGCGCGCCGGGCAGACCACGTCGTAGCGTCCCTGCACGATGGTGGCCGGGATGTGGCGGATGCGCGCCACGTCGTCGAGCAACTGGGATTCGCTGCGCAGGAAACCGCGATTGACGAAGTAGTGGCACTCGATACGCGCCACCGCGAGCGCGAAGTCCTCCTCGCCCCACTTCTTCACGTTGTCCTGATTGACGTGCAGGAAGCTCGTCGAGGCCTCCCACACGGACCAGGCGCGCGCCGCGGCGAGCGCGGCCCGCCGGTCGTTGCCGGTGAGCAGGCGATAGTAGGCGCTCAGATAGTCGTCGCGATCGTCGGGCGGAATGACGTCGCGATAGGCCTCCCACTGATCCGGGAATATCTCCGAGGCGCCGTGCTGGTACATCCAGCGAATTTCCTGGTAGCGCAACAGGAATATGCCGCGCAGCACGAGTTCGGTGACGCGTTCGGGATGCGCTTCCGAATAGGCGAGCGCGAGCGTGCTGCCCCAGGAGCCGCCGAACACCAGCCAGCGCTCGATTCCCAGGTGCTTACGCAGCCGCTCGATGTCGGCCACCAGGTGCCAGGTGGTGTTCTCGATCAGGCTGGCGCTCGGCCGGCTGCGCCCGCAGCCGCGCTGGTCGAACACCACGATGCGGTAGTGCTGCGGATCGAAGAATCGGCGCGCGCGCTTGTCGGAACCCGCGCCCGGGCCGCCGTGCAGGAACACGGCCGGCTTGCCGGCCGGATTGCCGCACTCTTCGTAATAGATCTCGTGCACGTCGGAGACGCGCAGGTAGCCCTGCCGGTAAGGCTCGATGGCCGGATACAGATCGCGTCGCGCCGCGGCGGCCGGCAGGCTCGAGCGCGCGCGGCCGGGACTCGTACCGCCGCGGTTGGCGCCGGCCGCGGGCCGCTTGGCCGCGGGCCGCTTGGCTGCGGGCCGCTTCACTGCGGGTTGCTTGGCCGCCGCACTGCGCTTCGACACCTTGGCTGGCGACTTGCGTGCGGCCGCGGCGCGCACGCTCGTGGCGCGCTTCGCTGCCGAAGCCGTCTTTCCCCCCGCGCTCTTGGATCCCTGCGTCCGCGACCGGCCGGCCGCGGCGCCTTTCTTCTTCTTCATCGCTCGTTCCTCTGTATCGTCCACTCAAAGCGAGGCGCGCTGCAACAACGGCCCCAGGGGCCGTCCGCCGAGCACGTGCAGGTGCAGGTGATAGACCTCCTGCCCGCTGTCCGGATTGCAATTGACGATCAGCCGGTAGCCACTCTTGGCGATACCATGCTGGCGCGCGAGATCCCGGGCGACGATGACCATGTGGCCGATCAAGGATTCGTCCTCGTCGGCGATGTCGTCCGCGGTCGGAATGACCTTGTTCGGCACCACGAGAATGTGTACCGGCGCAGCAGGCCGGATGTCGAGGAAAGCCGTGACCCGCGCGTCGCGATGCACCACGGTCGCCGGCAACTCGCCCGCGATGATCTTCTCGAACAGCGTCGGCATGATCGGCAACCGCCTCGTTCGTGGTGAAGCGCCAAGAGTAGCAGGAACGCAGCGCCTGCCCAGAGTGCCCCGGGGGAATGGCGGGCCGGAGTCGGTCGGGTCGGGTGGGAGTGGTGGGCAGGGGAGGGGCAGGTGAGCATGAATAGGCTCGCCGCACCGATGGTAATGGGAATGATTCTCATATAGAATCCACCCCATGCCAGAGCCAACACCGTTCGCTGCCACCGAGTCCGCCACCGACCTCGCCCTCACCGATCTGCCGCTCGGCACGCCGGCACGGGTGCTCGGCCTGCGCATGGCCCACGCGGAGGCGCCCGCCGAGCTGCACAAGCGGCTGGCCGAACTCGGCTTCCTGCCGGGCGAAGCGGTGCGCGTCGTCGCGCGGGGCTTTCTTTCGCGCGAGCCGCTCGCGGTGCGCATCGGCACCGGGACCTTCGCGCTGCGACGCTTCGAGGCAGCCTGCGTTCGTGTGACCTTGGAGCCGGTGCTCGCGGGCTGACGCGCATGGAGACTTCCGCTACGGCACGGACTCCGCTGATCGCGTTGGTGGGCAATCCCAACTGCGGAAAGACGGCGCTGTTCAACGTGCTCACCGGCAGTCGCCAGAAGGTCGCGAATTACGCCGGGGTGACCGTGGAGCGCAAGGAGGGCAGCTTCGTCACGCCCGGCGGCCGCCGCCTGCGCGTGCTGGATCTACCGGGTGCGTACAGCCTGGATCCCGTCACGCCCGACGAGCAGGTCACCGCCGACGTGCTGCTCGGCCGCCGTGCGGGCGAGGCGCCCCCGGACCTCGTCGTCTGCGTCACCGATGCGTCGAATCTGCGCCAGAACCTGCGCCTGGTGCTCAGCTTGAAGCGCCTCGGCCTGCCGCTGGTGGTGGCGCTCAACATGGCCGACATCGCGCGCCGCAAGGGCATCCTGGTCGACGCGCAACGCCTGGCGCGCGAGCTCGGCGTGCCGGTGGTGGAGACCGTGGGGGTGAAGGCCTCCGGTGTGCGCGCGCTGGCAGAAGCACTCGACCGGATCTCGATACCGGAGTCGCGTCCGAACGCATCCTGGCAACCGCTGACGGCGGCCGAGGTCGCGCACGATCAGGCCGAGGTGCGCCGGCTGCTCGCCGCGGTCGACGGTGATCGCGCCGACGGCGTGACGTTGAGCGACCGCGTCGACGCGGTGGTGCTGCACCCGCTGCTCGGGCCGCTGATCCTCGCCACCATCCTGTTCCTGGTGTTCCAGGCCGTGTTCGCGTGGGCACAGTGGCCGATGGACGCGATCAAGAACGGCGTCGCCGCGCTGGCCGCGACGCTCGCGACCCATCTGCCGGCGAGCGCGTTCAAGGACCTGCTGGTCAACGGGGTCCTCGCCGGCCTCGGCAGCGTGCTGGTGTTCCTGCCGCAGATCCTGATCCTGTTCTTCTTCATCCTCCTGCTCGAGGACTCGGGCTACCTGCCGCGCGCCGCGTTCCTGCTCGACCGCATCATGGGCAGCGTCGGACTCTCCGGGCGGGCCTTCATCCCGCTGCTGTCCAGCTTCGCCTGCGCCATCCCCGGCATCATGGCCACGCGCACCATCCAGAATCCGCGCGACCGGCTCGCGACCATCATGATCGCGCCGCTCATGACCTGTTCGGCGCGCCTGCCGGTGTACGCTCTGATCATCGGCGCCTTCATTCCCGAGCGGCGGGTTTGGGGCGTGCTGGAGCTGCAGGGGCTGGTGCTGTTCGCGCTCTACGTCGCGGGAGTCGTGAGCGCGATGGGCGTCGCCTACGTGCTCAAGCGCGGCGGCGGTCGCGGCCGCTTCCAGGCGCTGTTGCTCGAGCTGCCCGCCTACCATTGGCCGAACCTGCGCAATCTCGCGCTCGGCCTGTGGCAGCGCGTGGAGATCTTCCTGACGCGAGTCGGCACCATCATCCTCGCACTGATGGTGATTCTATGGGCCTTGAGTTCGTTCCCGGCGCCACCCGCGGGCGCCACCGGGCCCGCCATTCAGTACAGCATCGCAGGTCGACTGGGCGCGGGGCTCGCGGTGCTTTTGGCGCCCGTCGGCTTCAACTGGCAAATCGCGGTCGCGCTGGTGCCGGGCCTTGCGGCCCGCGAAGTCGCCGTCGGCGCCCTCGGCACGGTGTATGCGCTGTCGGCGAGCGGCGCCGACGTGAGCGACGCCCTGACGCCCATCATCGCCCGGTCCTGGAGTCTCGCGACCGCCTTGTCGCTGCTCGCCTGGTACGTGTTCGCGCCGCAGTGTCTGTCGACGCTCGCCACCGTGCGCCGCGAGACCGGCAGCTGGCGCTATCCTCTGATCATGGCGGCCTACATGTTCGCACTGGCGTACGCAGGGTCCTGGATCACCTACCGCGTGGCGTCGGGGTTCGGCGCATGATTCTTCGGAGAACGGCGTGAGCTTCTGGCTGGATCGCCTCGTGGTCGGCGCGCTGGTCGCGTTCAGTGTCGGCTACGCCGCGCTCGCGCTCGGGCCGCGCGGGTGGCGGCGGCGGCTGTACGTGTCGGCCGCCGCGTTCGCCGCTCGGCTCTCCTGGCTGCCCGGCGCTGCCACCCTCGGCGCGCGACTTGCGCGCGCGTCGCAGGCCGGCGGTTGCGGCGGCTGCGGCTCCTGCGCCGATTCGCGGCCTCCGGCCGCCGGCGAGACGCGGGTCGCGGTCTCGCGCATCGGCCGCCGCTGAAGCATCAGCGGCCGCGAAATCGCGGCGGCCGCTTCTCGTGGAATGCGCGTACGCCCTCGGCGAAATCCTCGCTGTCCGCAAGCGCCGCCTGCGCGCGTGCCTCCAGGTCGAGCTGCGCGTCGAGCGACTCCAGGGGCGGGCGGTTGAGCGCGGCCTTGATCTGCGCCAGCGCGCGCGTCGGACCCGCGGCGAGCCGCGTCGCGAGCGCAAGCGCGGTGGACGCGAGCGCGTCGTCCTCGACACAAGCCCAGATCAATCCCCAGGAGGCGGCGTCGGCTGCGCTGAGCGGCTCGCCGAGCATCGCCAGCCCCTTCGCGCGGGCGGTGCCGATGGCGCGCGGCAGGTGGAAGGTACCGCCGAGATCGGGCAACAGGCCCAAGCGGGGGGCGAACAGCTGCACGAAAGTGGCCGAACGCGCGGCGAGCACCAGGTCGCCCACCAGCGCCAGATTGGCGCCGGCGCCCGCGGCGACGCCGTTTACGGCCACGACCACGGGAACCGGCAGCGAGTGCCAGGCACTTACCATGGGATTGAAGTGCCGGGCGAGGCTGCCGCCGACACGTTCGCCGCGGCCGGTGTCGCCGCCGGTGAGCAGGGTCTCGTCGGCGAGATCCGCGCCCGAGCAGAATCCCCGCCCTCGGCCGGTGAGCAGCACCGCGCGCACGTCCGGGTCGGCCGAGATCTGCGCCGCGGCGGCACGCAATTCGTCGACCAGCGGGCGGTCCAGTGCGTTGAGACGTTCGGGACGATCGAGCGTGACGCACGCGACCGCGTCGCTGCGCTCGAAGGACAGGCGGGTGTAGGACATGCGCGGGCGCCTCGGCTGGCATGGGCCCGAACCGGTGCGCGCTCGCGGCGGTTCGGTACCCGGGCTTCAAGTATAATCCGGGCCGCAGCGCGCTCGCCGGCGCGCCACTCCCTGCACCCGAGGCCGCGCAACGCCCATGCCCATTCCAGCCATCATCGCCGACAACGTGCGACTGCCGGTGATCGGCGCGCCGATGTTCATCGTCTCGACGCCGCGGCTCGTCATAGAACAGTGCAAGGCGGGCATCGTCGGCTCGTTTCCGGCCCTCAATGCCCGTCCCGCCGCCCAGCTCGACGACTGGCTGGCCCAAATCACCGCGGAACTCGCCGCCCACCGGCGCGCCCACCCCGGCGCGAAGGTCGCGCCGTTCGCGGTCAATCAGATCGTGCACGCGAGCAACGACCGGCTGGAACACGACCTCGAGCTGTGCGTGAAGCACCGCGTCCCCATCGTCATCACCAGTCTGCGTCCGCCGGCCGAAGTGGTCGCGGCCGTGCACGCGTACGGCGGCATCGTGTTCCACGACGTCATCAACCGGCGGCACGCCGAGAAGGCCGCGGAGCAGGGCGTCGACGGCATCGTCGCCGTGTGCGCGGGCGCCGGCGGCCACGCGGGCCGGCTGAGTCCGTTCGCGCTGGTCAAGGAGATCCGCGAGTTCTACCGCGGCACGCTGATACTGTCCGGCGCCATGAGCAGCGGCGCGGACGTGCTCGCGGCGCGCGCTCTCGGCGCCGATCTCGCATATCTCGGCACGAGGTTCATCGCCACCGCCGAGGCGAACGCGAGCGACGAGTACAAGCGCATGCTGGTCGAGGCGCGCGCCGAGGACATCGTGTACACCTCGCTGTTCAGCGGAGTCCCGGGCAACTACCTCAAGGCGAGCGTTGCGCGCACGGGACTCGATCCGGACGCGCTGCCGGAGGGCGACAAGCGCTCCATGGACTTTCGCGCCGTGTCGCGCGAGGGAACCGAACTCAAGGCCTGGAAGGACATCTGGAGCGCGGGACAGAGCGTGAGCGGCATCGGCTCCGTCGAGCCGGTCGCGGCGCTGGTCGATCGCCTGGCGCACGAATACGCCGCCGCGCTTTCGCGTGTGAACGGCAACTAGCGTGCGGCAATTCGCCTTCCGACGGCCCGCGGGCGCCGCGCGACCATGCGAGTGAGTCTCGAACAACTTCCCGCGGCGCTGCGCCGGGGGCTCGGCACGACCTATCTGGTCTCGGGTGACGAACCGCTGCTGGTGGGCGAGGCGGCGGACGCCGTGCGTGCGGCGGCCCGCGCCGCGGGCTACGTCGAGCGCAGCGTATTCTTCGTGGAGCGCGGGTTCTCGTGGGACGAGTTGCGGGGTGCGACCCAGTCGCTGTCGCTGTTCGCCGAGCGGCGGCTGTTCGAGCTGCGCATGCCGTCCGGCAAGCCCGACAAGGGCGCGGCGCTGCTCGAGCAGATCGCGGTCCGGCCCCCGCCCGACGCGGTGCTCCTCATCCTCACCGACCAGCTCGACAAGAAGGCGAGCGATGCCGCCTGGGTGCGCGCGGTGGAGGCCCATGGCGTGTGGGTGACGGTGCGCGCCGTGGATGCGCAAGCGCTGCCCGGCTGGCTGCGCGCGCGCGCGGCCGCGCTCGGCGTGGAGCTGGAAGCGGAGGCCGCGGAACTCATCTGCGAACGCGTGGAGGGCAACCTCCTCGCCGCGCAGCAGGAACTGGAGACCCTGCGCCTGCTTGCGGACGGCCGGCCGATCGGCCCTGAACTCGTGCTGCGGACGGTCGGTAGCAGCGCCCGCTACGACGTGTTCCAGCTCGCGGAGGCTGCCGCAGCCGGCGACGCCGAGCGGACGCTGCGCGTGCTGGTCGGGCTGAAGAGCGAGGGCGCGGAGCCGACGCTGGCGTTGTGGGCGCTCGCGCGCGAGATCCGCGGGCTGTGGCAGGCGCGCGAGCGCAATCGCAACCGCTCGAGCACGCGCGGCAGCGGCTGGAACCTCGCGGCGACGCCCTCGCAGCGCGCGCTCTCGCGCATGAACCGGCTGCCGCTCGGCCGGCTGCTGCTGCAGGCGAGCCGGGTGGATCGAATCGTCAAGGGCGTCGAGCACGGCGACGCCTGGAGCGCGCTCACGGGCCTCGCGGCTGCGCTCGCCGGCGCTTTGCAAGCGACAAACGAATCAGGCAGGGTAGTGAAATGAATCCGATGGGAATCTTCGGCGGCACGTTCGATCCGATCCACTACGCGCACTTGCGCACCGCGTTCGAGCTGCAACAGGCCCTGCGTCTGAAGGAGATTCGATTCCTGCCGGCCGGCAATCCGCCGCACCGCGAGCGCCCGGTCGCCGACCCCCAGCTGCGGCTGCGCATGGTGCAGCTCGCCACCGAGGGACAGCCCGGGTTCGTGGTCGACGACCGCGAGGTGCGCAAGGCGGGGCCGTCGTACTCCGTGGAGACGCTGGCCGAGCTGCGGCACGAGTATCCGGACCGAAGTCTCTGCCTGATCGTGGGCATGGACGCGTTTCTCAGCCTGCCCAAGTGGCACCAGTGGCAGGACCTGCTGCAACTCGCCCACCTCGTCGTGGCGCACCGGCCGGGTTGGCGGGCGCCGAGCATGGGGCCGCTGGGCGAGCTGCTGGTCGACCGCGGCACCGGCCGGATCGGCGATCTGCACGAACAGAAGGCCGGCTGCATCTACATCCACGCGGTGACGCAGCTCGAGATTTCCTCCACCGAGGTGCGCCAGCTGATCGCCATGGGCCGGGACCCGCGCTTCCTCATGCCGGATTCGGTGCGTAAACTGCTGCTGGAGACGCAAGTCTACGCAAAACCGCGGAACACCTAGTGCAAGCCAAGACTCCCAAGACCAAGACCAGGACCGGGACCGCCGCGGCCAAGAAGCGCGCCGGCGCCACCGCCAGCACCAAGCCCAAGTCCGCCCGCGCGGCGCGCGTCAAGCCGCCGGCGGCGGCGCCGACCGCGACCGCCGGCGAGTCGCCGCCGAAGCGGCGCAGGTCCGCGGCGGCCAAGGCCTCCACTCCGGCCGCCCTGCGGGTCGCGCTGGCCGCGCTCGAGGACATGAAGGCGGTCGACGTCAAGGCGCTCGACGTGCGCGGCATGACCGACGTCTCGGATTACATGGTCATCGCCAGCGGCACCTCCGACCGTCACGTGCGCTCGATGGCGCAGCGCGTGGTGGAGAAGGCCAAGGAGGCTGGTTACCGCCCGCACGGCGTCGAGGGCCAGCAGGACGGCAATTGGGTGCTCATCGACCTGTCGGACGTGATCGTGCACGTGATGCTGCCCAAGGCGCGCGAGTTCTACGCGCTCGAGAAGCTGTGGGATCTGTCCGAGGCGCAGCGCACGGCGCGTCCTTGAGCCGCCGGAGGCGGCGATGAAGCTGCGGCTGATCGCCGCGGGCACGCGCATGCCCGCCTGGGTCGAGACGGGCTTTCGCGAGTACCAGAAGCGACTGCGCACGCCGTTCTCCCTCGAACTGCTCGAAGTGCCGGTGGCCACGCGGCGTGGCGGCGAGGATCCCGGGCGCGCCGTGGCGCGCGAGGGCGCCGCGATGCTCGCGCTGCTCGGGCGCGACGACCACGTGGTGACGCTGGAAATCGAGGCTCCCGCCATGAGCACGGCCAGCCTCGCCGCCTGGCTCGCCGAGCGCGCGCGCGACGCCCGGCCGCTCGCGCTGCTCATCGGTGGACCGGACGGCCTGGCGCCGCAGGTGCGGGCGCGCGCCGATCGGCGCTGGTCGCTCTCGCCGCTGACGCTGCCGCACGCCCTGGTGCGCGTGATCGTCGCCGAGCAGATCTACCGGGCGGCGAGCCTGCTCGCCGGACACCCCTACCACCGCGCCTGACGGGCCACGTCCGCCACGGGCGTAGGTGCGCGTAAAACGGCCTGCGGTTCGGTATCCTCGCGGGATGACCGCGCAATTCGTCTGGCTGGCCTCGATATCACCCCGGCGGCGCGAGCTGCTGCGCCAGATCGGCGTGCCGTTCCGCACCCTCGACGTCGCGGTCGACGAGCGTGCCGGGCCGTCCGAGTCGCCGGAGGGCTACGTCACCCGCGTGGCCGAGGCGAAGGCGCTCGACGGGCGCGCGCGCGCCGGGGGCGAGACGCCGGTGATCGCCGCCGACACGGCCGTCGTGCTCGACGGACGCATCCTCGGCAAGCCGGCCGACGCCGCGGACGGGCAGCGCATGCTGCTCGCGCTGGGCGGACGTTCGCACCAGGTGCTGACGGCCGTGGCGGTGCTCTCGCCGCAGGGCATGGAGACCGCGCTCAGCCGCAGCCGGGTGACCTTTCGCGCCATCGGCGCCGACGAGGCGCGGGCCTACTGGGAAACCGGCGAGCCGTGCGACAAGGCGGGCGGCTATGCGATCCAGGGCGCGGCCGCCGTGTTCGTGGCCGACCTCGAGGGCAGCTTCTCGGGCGTCATGGGCCTGCCCTTGTTCGAGGCGGCGGCGCTGCTGGAACGCGCCGGCGTGCCGCGCTGGCGCACCGACGCCGCCACGTCCGCGTGAGCACCGAGATCCTCATCAACGCGAGCTCCCACGAGGCGCGCGCCGCGGTCGTGGACAATGGCGTGCTGCAGGAGCTGTTCCTCGAGCGGGCGAGCCGCCGCGGGCTGATCAGCAACATCTACAAGGGACGGGTTTCGCGCGTGCTGCCGGGCATGCAGGCCGCGTTCGTGGAGATCGGACTGGAGCGCACGGCGTTCCTGCACGCATCCGACATCGTCGATCCGCGGCACGCGGACACGGGCATCGAGCCGCCGCGAACCGACAACATCCGGGCGCTGGTCGCGGAGGGCAACGAGATCCTGGTGCAGGTGGTCAAGGATCCGCTCGGCACCAAGGGGGCGCGCCTGACGACCTACGTCACGCTGCCCTCCCGGTACCTCGTGTACATGCCGCAGGGCAGCGGCATCGGCGTGTCGGCGCGCATCGAGAACGAGGCGGAGCGCGAGCGGTTGCGCTCGGCCGTGCAGGACGGCCTGCAAGCGGGCGAGCACGCCGGCTTCATCGTGCGTACCGCGGCCGAGGACGCGCCGGCGGAGGCGCTGCGCGCGGACATGCAGTTCCTGCGCAAGCTCTGGCTGGTGGTGCGCGAGCGGGGCCTGCGCACGCGCGCGGGCGAGCTCGTGCACGCGGACCTGCCGCTGCACCTGCGCGTGCTGCGCGACCTGCTGCGCCCGGACGTGGAGCGGGTGCTGGTCGACCAGGCCGCCGCACACCGCGACATGCAGGAGTTTGCGAGCACCTTCATGCCCGACGCGCTGCCGCGCATCGAGCTTTACCGCGAGCCGCGCCCGATCTTCGAATTGCACCACGTCGAGGAGGAGATCCAGAAGGCCCTGGAACGCAAGGTGCCCCTGAAGTCGGGAGGCCACCTCGTCATCGACCAGACCGAGGCGATGACCACCATCGACGTGAACACCGGCGCCTTCGTCGGACATCGCAACCTCGAGGAGACGATCTTCCGCACGAACCTCGAGGCGGCGGTGGCGATCGCGCGGCAGCTGCGCCTGCGCAACCTCGGTGGAATCATCATCATCGACTTCATCGACATGGAGGAGGCCGAGCACCGCCGCCAGGTGCTGCAGGCGCTCGAAAAGGCGCTCAGGGACGACCACGTCAAGAGCAGCATCTCCTCGGTGTCGCCGCTGGGGCTCGTCGAGATGACGCGCAAGCGCACCCGCGAGAGCCTGGAGCACTGGCTCTGCGAGCCCTGCCCCACCTGCGAGGGGCGCGGCTTCGTCAAGACCGCGGAGACCGTGTGCTACGAGGTGTTTCGCGAGATAGTCCGCCAGGCACGCCAGTTCGAGTGCCAGCAACTCATGGTCCTCGCCCACCAGGACGTCATCGAGCGGCTGCTCGACGAGGAGTCCGCGGCGCTCGGCGAACTGGAGCTCGTGGTCGGCAAGCCGATTCGCCTGCAGACCGAGGCCCTGTACACGGTGGACCAATACGACGTCGTGCTGATGTAGATGTCGCTGCGTCGTCTCGGCAAGTGGCTGCTGGCCACCATCGCGCTGCTGCTGCTGCTGCTGGGCACGGCCATGCTGGGCCTGAAAATCGCGCTGGACCGCGTGCCGAGCTACCAGGCCGAGATCGAAGACTGGGTGCACCGGCAGATCGGATTCCACATCGCCTTCGCCGCCGTACAGCCGAAGCTTCGCTGGTACGGGCCGGAGCTGTACCTGGACCGTCTCGAGCTGCGTTCACGCGACGGCGAGCGGGTGCTGGCGCGCGCGGCCGGCGGCCGAGTCGCGGTCGACGTCTGGCGGCTGATCGCCAGCGGCAAGCTGCTCGCCGGCCGCGTCGAACTCGACGCCCCGAACCTCGCCATCACCCGGATAGACCAGAACCACTTCGCGATCGCCTCCGACATCGTGCTCGGCGAGCAGGGCGCGGGCGCCGAAACGCTCACGCTGCAGGATCTGCCCGCCGGCACGCTCGCCATTCGCGGCGGCGTGGTCAGGCTGCTCGGCTGGAATCCGGCGCTGCCGCGGCTGACGCTGCGCGGCGTGAATCTCGATCTGCGCCGCGACGGCGACGGCGTGACGCTGGCGGCGACGGCGCGCCTGCCGGACGCGCTCGGCGGCGGCGTGAGCGCCAGCGGCGCGGCGCGCGGCCTCGGCCAGCTCCCGACGCTGTCGTGGAATGCGACCGTCGCGGCGCGCGACGTGTCGATCGCCGGCTGGAGCCAGTTCCTGCCGGAGTACGTCAAGCACCTGGAGGCAGGCCGCGCGAGCCTGCGCCTGAGCGCGCGCGGCGAGTCGGGCTCCCTCGCGCGCGCCGACCTGGAATTCGCGGCCCAGGGCGTGGTCGCGCGCCTCACCGACGAGCCGAGCACGCGCTTCGACCAGATCGGCGGCACGCTCACCCTCACGCACGGCGGTGACCGCTGGACGCTGATCGGCCGCGACATCCGCACGCAGCGCGCCGGTCACGCCGATCCGACCACGGAATTCGACGTCACCTGGCGCGGCGGCGGGACGGGAGCGCTCGACGTTCGCGCGCGCGCGAGCTACCTGCGCGCGGAGGCCTTGCTGCCGCTCGCCGGCGCGCTGCCCGACAAGGCGCTGCGCGATCGGCTGCGGGAGATCGAGCCGAGCGGCGAGTGGATCGACACGCGTCTGCAACTCGCCCGCGCCGCAGCCGACGAGCCGCTCCGATTCAGCATCTCGGCCCGCTTGCGCGACGTCGGCTTCGCGCCCCTGGGCCGCGCGCCGGGGCTGCGCGGCCTGTCCGGGTCGGTCGTGGGCAACGAGACCGCCGGTCGGGTGGACCTCGACGCCCGCCAGGCGACCTTCGACTGGGCGGCGCAATTTCCGAAGACCGTGCCGATCGATTCGCTCGGCGCCACCGTGTACTGGGCGCGCGATGCCGGCGGCATCCTGATCGCGAGCAGTGACGTCCGAATGGAGAACCGCGACGCCGCGCTCACGGCCAAATTCGCATGGCGGCAGCCGAGCGACGGCTCCTCGCCGCGGCTCACCCTGGCCGCTCGCGTGCAGCGTGGCGACGTGGCGGCGGCTCCCAACTACCTGCCGCGGCAGCACATCGCGCCGCACGCCCTCGATTGGCTGAACCACGCCTTCGTCGCCGGCACGGTGACCCACGCCGAGGCGGTGTTCGACGGTCCCGTGAGGAGCTTTCCGTTCCGTGACGGCGGCGGCACGTTCGTCGCGCGCCTCGAACTTCGCGGCGGCGTGCTCGATTATTTCCACGGCTGGCCGCGCATCGAGCAACTCGATTGCGAAGCGGAATTCCGCAACGCCGGCCTGACCGTGCATGCCACCGGCGGAAGGATCGGGCCTTTGCCGATCGCGGCGGCACAAGCGCGCTTCGAGGACTTCAAGAACGGCGAGCTCAGCGTCGACGGCACCGCGCGCGGCGACGCCGTGCAGGCGCTCGGGTATCTGCGCGCCACGCCGCTCGACGCGATGACCGACGGCGCCTTCTCCGCGGTCGACGCGCGCGGTCCGGTGCAGGCGGAGGTGCATCTCTTCTTCCCGTTCAAGGAATTCGCCAAACGCCGGGTGCTGGTGCGCACCCGTCTCGACGGCGTCAGCGTCAATCCGACGGGCACAGCGCTCGCCGCCAGCGACCTCGTCGGCGAAGCCGACGTGGACGGTGCGCGCGTGTCGCGGGCGGACGTGCGCGGCAGTCTGCTCGGCGGCGCCTTCCAGATGCAGGCGCACGCGTCGCGGCGGCGCGCGTCCACGCGCACCGCGCTCGATTTTCGCGGCAGCTTCAATGGCGACGCGCTGCGCGCCGCGCTCGGACTGCCGACGGGCGTCGCGCTCGGTGGCGAGACCGATTGGCGCGCGGCGCTGCGGATCGCGCCCGATCCGGCGCGCGAGCGCACGCTGCGTCTGTCGAGCACGCTCGAGGGGCTCGCCGTCGGGCTGCCCGCGCCCCTGTTCAAGCCGGCGGACGACGCCTGGCCGACGCAGGTCGAGGTCCACTGGCCCGCCGGCGGCGCAGTTCAGGTGCGCGCCGTGCTCGGCTCGGTGGGGCGTGCGGCGGCCGATCTGCAGCGTGACGGCGCCGGTCTGCGACTGGTGCGCGCGGCGCTGAACTTCGGGCCCGGCGAGGCCGTCTTCAGCGATTCACAGGTGCTCGCGGTGGGCGGCAGCGTCGAGCAACTCGATCTCGGCGGCTGGCTGCGTTTCGCGGCCGCCGCCAAGGGCGGCAAGCCGATGGAGGCCTATCTTCGCACCGCCGATGCGGACGTTCGGCGCCTCGATTACCTGGGAGAGCGTTTCCGCGACCTGCACGTGCACCTGCAGACCGGCGATGAGGGGCTCTCGATCGGGATCGAAGGCCCTGACGCGAGCGGGCGCGTGACGGTGCCGCCCGCGGACGATGCGGCGCGACCGTGGCGAATCGAGTTCACGCGGCTGCGGTTCGCCGATGCGCCCGCGGGCGCCGATGCGGCCGGCGGCGGGGCGGCCGGCGCCGGGCCCGGAGCGGACGTCCCCGATCCGCGCGCCGTGCCGGCGATCGATTTCCACGTCGCCGACCTGACCTGGAACGATCGGCACATCGGCGACGCACGTGCCATCCTGCGCCGCGCCGAGGACGGGATCACCGCACCGGAGATCCGGCTCACCGGCGCGAGCTTCTCCGTGAGCGCGCAAGGCGATTGGCGCGGCAAGGCTCCCGGCGCGGGCCACCTGTCGGGCGCCCTGACCAGCACCGACGTCGACGATACGCTGCGCCAGCTCGGCTTCGCCGACGTGATCACCGCCAAATCCGGGCGCCTGGACTTCGCGCTCGACTGGCCCGGCGCGCCCACGGCCGACGCGCTGACGCGCGCCAAGGGGCGGGTGCAGGTCGCGCTCGACGACGGTCAGATCGTCGGGCTCAAGCCCGGCGCGGGCAGGCTCCTGGGGCTCGCCAGCGTCGCGGAGCTCAAGCGGCGCCTCAGCCTCGACTTCAGCGACCTGACCGACAAGGGGCTCGCGTTCGACACGGTTCGCGGCACCTTCGATCTGCGCAACGGCGACGCCTACACCGACGACCTGCTCGTGAAGGGGCCGGCGGCGGAAATCGGGCTGATCGGACGGGTCGGCCTCAAGAACCGCGACTACGACCAAACCGCGGTGGTCACCGGCAGCATCGGCAATTCGCTGCCCCTCGCGGCCTTCGCGGGCGGACCGGTGATCGGCACGGCGGTGCTGCTGTTCACCCAGGTCTTCAAACAGCCGCTGCGCGGGCTGGCGCGAGGCTATTATCGAATCACCGGAAGCTGGGATAATCCGGTGGTGGAGCGCATCAAGGGCAGCGAGGCGCCGGCCGCGGAATCGTCCAAGAGTGACGCGAAGCCGCATTGACGGCCGTGCCGCGCGGCCGACGGGCGCCGGGTCAGGGCAACGGAACGAAGAGAGTACATGGGTAGAGTAGCCGCGATTCAAATGACCTCGGGCCACGTCGTGGCCGACAATCTGCGCGCCGCCGGCCAGTTGCTGCGCGCGGCGAAGGAGGCGGGCGCCGACATTGCCTGCCTGCCCGAGAACTTCTCCTTCATCGGCCTCAAGGACGCGGACAAGCTGGCGGCGGCCGAGAGCGAGGGCGAGGGACCGGCGCAGGATTTCCTCGCCGCCACCGCGCGTGAATTGTCGCTGTGGATCCTCGGGGGTACCGTGCCGCTGCGCAGCGGCGCCGCCGGGCGGGTCGCGAACGCCTCGCTGCTGTTCGACGATCGCGGCGCGCGCGTGGCGCGCTACGACAAGATTCACCTGTTCGACGTGACCATCCCGGGTCGCGACGAGCAATACCGCGAATCGGCGCACGTGGTCGCGGGACTCGAGACCGTCGTGGCGGACACCCCCGTCGGGCGTCTCGGGATGTCCGTCTGCTACGACATGCGCTTCCCGGAACTCTATCGCGAGCTCGTGGCCCGCGGCGCCGAGTGGCTGGCCATGCCGGCCGCGTTCACCGTGCCGACCGGTCGTGCTCACTGGGAGACGCTGCTGCGCGCGCGCGCGATCGAGAATCTCTGCTACGTGGTGGCCCCGGCGCAGTCCGGCACGCACACGAGCGGTCGCGAGACGTACGGCGACTCGCTGATCGTCGATTACTGGGGACAGGTGACCGCGCGCATGCCCAAGGGCAGCGGCGTGATCGTCGCCGAGTTCGACCTCGTCCGGCAGGCCGAGACGCGCGCGCGCTTCCCCGCGCTCGACAACCGCCGGCTCGGTATGCCCGTCGCGGGCGCGGTGAGCGCGTGAGCGCGGTGGTGGCGGGTGGCGCATCCGCGCTGGTGATCGCCGAGGACGCGATCCTGCGGCCCTCCGGGCTCGACGAGGGCCGTCTCTCGGACGTGCTCGGGTCGCTGATGAGCCGCGGCGTGGATTATGCCGACCTCTACTTCCAGCTCTCCCGCGAGGAGTCCTGGGCGCTGGAGGACGGCATCGTCAAGGAAGGATCGCACTCCATCGAGCAGGGCGTCGGGGTGCGTGCGCTGGCCGGCGAGAAGACCGGCTTCGCCTACACCGACGAGGTGCTGCAACCGGCGCTGCTGGAGGCTTCGAGCGCCGCCAAGGCGATCGCGCGCAGCGGCGCAAGCGGAGCGGTCCACGCCTGGCAGCGACCCTCCACGCACCGCCTGTACCTGCCGCTCGATCCGCTGGAAACCGTGCGCGACGACGAGAAGGTGGCCTGCCTGATGCGCATCGACACCGAGACGCGCCGCATCGATCCGCGGGTCAAGCGGGTCATGGCGTCGCTGGCGGCGGTGCACGAGGTGGTGCTGATCGCGGCGAGCGACGGCACCTTCGCGGCCGACGTGCGTCCGCTGGTGCGCCTCAATGTGTCGGTCATCGTCGAGCAGAACGGCCGCCGCGAGCAGGGATACAGCGGCGGCGGCGGACGATTCGGGCTCGACGAGCTGCTGCGCGGCGAGGCGCCGCTCGAGCACGCGCGCGAGGCGGTGCGCCAGGCGCTGGTGAACCTGGAAGCCACCGCTGCGCCCGCGGGACCCATGACCGTGGTGCTGGGCGCCGGCTGGCCGGGCATCCTGCTGCACGAGGCCATCGGCCACGGACTGGAGGGCGACTTCAACCGCAAGGGCACCTCGGCGTTCTCGAACCGCATCGGCCAGAAGGTGGCGGCGGACGAAATCACGGTGGTCGACGACGGCACCATCGACCGTCGCCGTGGTTCCCTCAATGTCGACGACGAAGGCACGCCGACCCGCTGCACCGTGCTGATCGAGAACGGCGTCCTGCGCGGCTACCTGCAGGACAAGCTGAACGCGCGCCTGATGGGCCAGCAGCCGACCGGCAACGGCCGACGCGAGTCCTTCGCGCACATGACCTTGCCGCGCATGACCAACACCTACATGCGCGCCGGCACGCGCGCGCCGGAGGAGATCATCGCCTCGGTGAAGAAGGGCCTCTACGCCGTGAATTTCGGCGGCGGCCAGGTGGACATCACGTCGGGCAAGTTCGTCTTCTCGGCGAGCGAGGCCTACCTCATCGAGAACGGCCGCGTCGGTGCGCCGGTGAAGGGAGCCACGCTCATCGGCAACGGGCCGGACGTGCTGACTCGGGTGAGCATGGTCGGCAACGACATGCGCCTCGACGCCGGGGTGGGCACCTGCGGCAAGGAAGGCCAATCCGTGCCCGTCGGCGTCGGCCAGCCGACGCTGCGCGTCGACGGACTGACGGTGGGCGGTACCGCCTGAGCCGACAGGGGTCCGGCCGGCGCGCCGGTCAGTCCGCGGGCGGTTCGGGCCGAAGCGTGACTCGCGTCTCCGCGGCCAGCAGGTGCAGTGCGACCGCGGCGAACACGACCGTGCCGCCCACCAAGGTGCTTCGCGCCGGCGTTTCACCGAACACCAGCCACACCCAGAGCGGCGCGAGCGGCGCGTCGAGCGCGCCTATGAGCGCGGTCTCGATCGGCGGCAGGCGGCGCGCGCCGAGCGTGAAGAGCGGCAGGCCGATGGCGAAGTTGACGACGCCGAAGCCCGCGGCGAGCGCGAGGTCGCGGCCGCTCGCCGCGAGCGGCGAGCCGAGCGGCCAGGACACCGCCGCGCTCAGCAGCGACGCCAGCGCCGCGGTCAAAAGGATGGGCACCTGCGGGAAGCTGCGCGCGACCACCGTGGTCACCGCCATGGTGATGGTCATGCCGAGCGCGAGAAGGTCGCCGACCAGCCCGCCGCGGCCGCCGAAGCCCACCATGACCGCCACCCCGGCGAGCGCGATCAGGCTCGCGAGCACGGCGCTGGAGGCCGGCTTCTCGCGCAGCACCCGCCAACCCACCACCGCGGCCAGGAACGGCGCCGTCGCGTAGATCACCGCGACGTTGGCGACCGAGGTGCGCTCGAGCGCGGCCAGGTAGAAGGTCATGCCGGCGGCGGATTGCACGACGAACATCCAGCCCATCGCGCCCATGGCCCGCAGCCGTGTCCAGGCGGTGCGCTCGGGCATGAAAGGCAGGATCGCCGCGAGACCGACGGCGCCGAACAGACCGCGCCAGGCTTGCAGCGTCCAGCCGTCGATGTGAACCGCGCGGGTGAACAGGCCGCCCAGGCTCCACGCGAGCGCCGACGCGCTCACGTACAACACTCCCAACCGGTGACCGGCGCGGCTCATGGACTGCGGCTTCCCCGTGATGCACCTCGAGAATCCGAGGGGCGCGCATTGTGCCACGGCGCCGCCGTTGGACATAAGATTCGCCGGTCGCGCGGAGCGTGAGCGCCGTCGCGGAGCCCGGGACGCCATTCCCGTTAGCCTCAGCGGGCGGGATCATCCGCGCAGGAGGCGACATGACGGACGACACGCTGACCGGAGAGTTTCAGGTCGATTTGCCGCGGGATCTGCTGGCGGCGGCAACCCGCCCGCCCCGGCGCAAGGGAGAGGAATACCGCGTCGAGACCTGGCGGCCCTCGTGGCTGACCCGTCTGTCGGAGCTGCTCGTCGGCAAGGATTGAGCCGGCGAGGGTCTACTCGGCCGCGCTCGGCTCCCGCGGCGGCCGCTCGTCGACGTACATGATCTCGTGCTGGCCGATCTGCACGACGTCGCCGTCGTTCAAGTGGTGCTTGCGCACGCGCCGCGACTGCACGTAGATGCCATTGGTGCTGTTCAGGTCCTCGATCGTGCAGGCGTCCCGCTGGGTGACGATCTGACAGTGGTGGCGGCTGATGTACTTGCTGTCGATCTGTAGATCGTTGTCGGGGGTCCGGCCGATCACGAGACGTCCGGGGTGCAACTCGCGTTCGATGACGGTGCGGCCTTCGCTCGCGAGCAGTATCCGGCCGAGCGGCTGGCCCGTGGTCGGAGCGGAGTCCGCCCGCGCCGGCGTCGGTGCTGCGCGCAGGCGACTGGTGCGCGACGCGTGCTCCTCCCACTGCAACTCGCGCAGTGCCGCCTGCAGATCTTCGGCCGTGACCAGGTCGCGATCCGACCCGAATGCCGCCATCATCGCGGTGTCGCACAACGTGTTGATGAGCCGGGGCACGCCGCCCGTCTGTTGGTAGATCGTCGGGTAGGTCTCCTCGGCGAATATGCGTCGCCCCTGCGAACCGGCCACTTCGAGGCGGTGGTCCACGTAGGCCGTGGTCTCGGCCGGCGACAGCGCGGTGAGGTGGAAGCGCAGCCGCACCCGCTGCGTCAGCTGACGCAGTTCCGCCGAGTCGAGCTTGTCGTTGAGTTCGGGCTGGCCGGCGAGGATGATCCGCAGCGTCTTGTCGCGTGCCGTCTCGATGCCCGAGAGCATGCGGACCTCCTCGAGCACGCGGTAGCTCAGGTTCTGCGCCTCGTCGACGATGAGCAGCACCTTGCGGCCGGCGGCGTGCTGTTCCATCAGGAACTGGTTGAGGGTCGACAGCACCTCGGGCTTGCGCATGTTGAACGGCGAGAATCCGAACTGCACCAGGACGGTCTGCAGGAATGCGGTCGGCGACAGCTGAGTCTGGTTAATCTGCGCGACCACCACGTCCCCCTGCAGTTCGCGCAGGAAGGTCTCGATGAGCGTGGTCTTGCCGGCGCCGATCTCGCCCGTGATCACCACGAACCCGTCGTTGAACCAGATCGTCGACTCCATGTACGCCTTGGCGCGCGCATGGTGCTTGCTCAGGTACAGGAACTGCGGATCCGGGCTCAGCCGAAACGGCAGGTCGTGCAGCTTGAAGAGTTCTAGGTACATGGCGTGAATCCGTTCACGGATCTCGAGGGGACGCCGGCGGCCGTCAGCTCCATTCGATCGATCTCAGGGCCTGCTGCAGGACCCGGTTACGTTCCGTGGCCGTCTTGCGCAGGATGGTGCAGTGTCCGACCTTGCGGCCCGGCCGCGGTTCCTTGCCGTAGTCGTGGAACGCAAGTCCCTCCAGCGCGAGCAGCCGGTCGCGGTCGGGTACCCGGCCGAGGAAATTGATCATCGCCGCGTGCCCCAGCGGGCGCGTGCTGCCGAGCGGCATGCCGCAGATCGCGCGCAGGTGGTTCTCGAACTGGCTGGTGACGCAGCCTTCGATGGTCCAGTGTCCCGAATTGTGCACGCGCGGCGCCATTTCATTGGCCACCAGCCTGCCCTTGACCACGAAGAACTCGATCGTCAGCACGCCGACGTAGGACAGGGCCGACATCACGCGCTTCAGGTAGGTGCGCGCGGTGCGTTCGAGCGCGGCGTTCGCATGAGGCGCCACGCTGTAACGCAGGATTCCGCCGCCGTGGGTATTGGCGGCGAGCGGGTAATAGACGATCTCGCCGCGCACGGAGCGCGCGCCGACGATCGACACCTCCCGGGAGAAATCCTGGAACCGTTCGTAGATGAGGCCCGCGCCGCCCATCCGCGACCAGGCGACGTCGACGTCATCCGGGGTGCGTATGACGAACTGGCCCTTGCCGTCGTAGCCGAGCCGCCGGGTCTTGAGAACGCCGGGCAGGCCGAGCTTGCGGGTCGCGGCGAGCAGCTGCGCCTCGTCGTCGACGGCGGCGTGCGCGGCGACCGGGATGCGCAGGCGCGAGAACAGCGCCTTCTCCGCCAGCCGGTCCTGGGAGGCTTCCAGCGCGGCCCGCGGCGGCCGGATCGACGTGGTGCCCTCGAGCGGCGCGAGCGCCGATCCTGGAACGTTCTCCCAGTCGAAGGTGAGCACGTCGCTGCGCGAGGCGAGATCGGCGAGGCGGGCGGGATCGTCCAGGTCGCCGATCAGGATCGGTGCGACCTGCGCGCCGGGGGAGTCCGCCGCACGGTCGAGGAACGTGCAGCGCACGCCGAGCGGGTATCCGGCCAGGGCCATCATCTGGCCGAGCTGGCCGGCGCCGACGATGCCGACGCGCATGCGGCTCAAGGCTGCCGCGGGTCCGGCTTGGCCAGCACCGCCTCGGTCTGAGCCGCTCGAAAGGCGTCGAGCGCGGCGCGCACCGGTGCCGATTCGACGGCGAGAATGGCGGCGGCGAACAACGCCGCGTTCTTGGCGCCGGCGGGGCCGATGGCGAAGGTCGCCACGGGCACGCCTCCCGGCATCTGCGCGATCGACAGCAGCGAATCGATGCCCTTAAGGGCCTTGGACTGCACCGGCACGCCGAGCACCGGGACCGAGGTCTTCGCCGCCAGCATGCCCGGCAGGTGCGCGGCGCCGCCGGCGCCGGCGATGATGGCCTTCAGGCCGCGCGCCCGCGCGCTCTGCGCGTACTCGAACATCAGGTCCGGGGTGCGGTGCGCCGACACCACGCGCACCTCGTGCGCGATGCCGAGCGAGGCGAGCAAATGCGCCGACTCCTGCATGGTTTCCCAGTCGGACGTAGAGCCCATGACGATGCCGACGAGGCTGCTCATCGCACTAGTCTACCAAAGGCTATTCGAATAGCCGCCTCAAGTGAGCGAACAGCTCGCGCGAAGCCGCCTGGGCGCCGTTGCCGGAGGCGCCGGCCGCGCGCCGCAGCAGCGCACGCAGCCCGTCGGCGTCCGCCTTCGGCCGCTCGCGCAGCAGTTCCTCGAGCGCCCCGTCCGGCTCGCGCAGCAGCCGGTCCCGCCAGCGCTCGATCTCCTGGAAGCGGCGCACCTCGACGTCGTGCCGCCGCTTGCGCTCGGCGAGCCTGGCGCGAATCGGTTCGGGATCGGTCTTGCGCATGAGCTTGCCGATGTACTGGCGCTGCCTGAGGCGGGCGCCGTTCGAGCTCATGCGCTTCAGGGCGCCGATCGCATCGCGCAGGTTCTCCGGCAATTCGAGCGCGGCGAGTTCCTCGTCGGGCAGGTCCGCCAGCTCCACGCCGAGGTCCTGCAGTGCCGTCGCCTCGCGTTTGCGCGCGCTCTTGCTGGGCGGCTCTTCCGGTTCGTTCGAATTCATGTTGCCCATGCTACACCGAAGGTCGGTAAAATCCGGCGGCGAAATCCCTTCACAGCAGGAATCCGCCAGCACATGTCGACCGCCGTCGATTCCCACCGGCCCTCCCGGCCGTCGCCGAGCGACCTCGCCACGATCATCGAGCGCGCCCTCGAAGAGGCGCGTTCACGCGGCGCCTCGCAGGCCGAGGCCGCCGTCAGCCAGGACACCGGTCTGTCGGTGAGCGTGCGCCTCGGCGAGGTCGAGACGCTGGAGCACCAGCGGGACCGCAGCATGGGCGTCACGGTCTACTTCGGTGCGCGCAAGGGCTCGGCGAGCACCGCGGATTTCTCGCCCGAAGCCGTGCGCGCCACCGTCGCCAAGGCGTGCAGCATCGCCCGCTTCACGGCGGAGGACGAATACGCGGGGCTCGCCGATGCGGCGTTGATGGCGAAGTCGCCGCCCGACCTCGACTTGCACCACCCCTGGGCGATCGGCGCCGACGGCGCCATCGAGATCGCGCGCGCCTGCGAGTCGGCCGCGCTCGCGGCCGACCCGCGCATCAACAATTCCGAGGGCGCCTCCGTCTCCACGCACGAGGGACTGCACGTCTACGGCAACAGTCACGGATTCATCGGCGGCTATCCGACCAGCTCGCACAGCGTCAGCTGCGTCGTGCTCGCCGGCTCGGGCGACGACATGCAGCGCGACTACTGGTACACGAGCGCGCGCGACTGGCGCGACCTCGAGGATCCGCAGAGCGTCGGACGGGAGAGCGCGCGCCGCACCGTGTCGCGACTCGGCCCGCGCCGGCTGGCGACGCGGCGCGCTCCCGTGCTGTTCGCGCCCGAACTGGCGCGTGGCGTGGTGGGGCACTTCACCGCCGCGATTCGCGGCAGCAGCCAGTATCGCGAGTCGTCGTTCCTGCTCGGCTGCGCCGGGGAGTCGGTGTTCCCGCGCGGATTTTGCATTGCGGAGCGGCCCCACCTGCACAAGGGAATTGCCAGCGCGCCATTCGACGACGAGGGCGTCGCGACCCGCGACCGGGAACTGGTGGTCGACGGGGTCGTGGAGGGCTACATCCTGTCGAGCTATTCGGCGCGTCGCCTCGGCCTGCCCACCACCGGCAATGCCGGCGGCGCGCACAATCTGATCGTGCGGCCGACGCTCCAGGGCGGCTTGCCGGCCATGCTCGCGCGGCTCGGCACCGGCCTGCTGGTCACGGAGCTCATGGGGCAGGGCGTCAATCCGGTGACGGGCGACTATTCGCGCGGCGCGGCCGGCTTCTGGGTCGAAGGCGGCGAGATTCGCCACCCGGTGGCCGAGATCACCATCGCCGGCAATCTCAAGGACATGTACGCGCGCATTCTCGCGGTGGGCGACGACGTCGACACGCGCGGCGGCACGCGCGTGGGATCTCTCCTGATCGAAGAGATGACGATCGCCGGAGAGTGACGCGGCGAGCGGCGGATCAGCCGTCGGACATCAGATCCTGGACGCGGCGCCCGCCCAGCCGCGCGCGCACCGCCTCTTCCGCCGTTTGCACCACCGCGGCCGCCGTGGCGCTCGGGCCGGACGCGGGCGCCAAGGCCTGACGTCCGTCGTCGCCCGGCGCCCCGCGCGCCGCCTCGAGGACCTCGGCGACACCGATGCTCTGCGGTGCGCGCGCCGGCAGCCACTCGCCACGGTCGGTGCGCGCGACCAGTCCGGCTCGCTCCAGGCGATCGAGCGCCGCGCTCACCGTCTGCACCGGCAGGTCCAGTTCCGCGGCGAGGCGCGCGGCATCCGCAAGACCGCCGCCGGCCGAGTGCCGGCGGGCGAGCGCGATCATGGCGGCGAGCGCCGCGCGTTCTGCGGCGCGGCCGTGCGCGACGGTGCTCTGGCGGCCCGGGCGCAGGCACTGCGGGAATTGCACGTAGAAGGCGAGCTGGGCGCCGATGAACAGTATCAGCCAGCTCACGTACACCCAGACGAGCGTGCTGAGGAGTATCGCGAACCCCGTGTACACCGCCATCAGCTGTGACGAATACACCAGGAAGGCGGTGAACGCGCGCCCGACGATGGCCCAGAGAACGCCCGCTGCCACGCCCCCGGTGAGTGCGGCTCGCGGGTCGACGCGCGTGTTGGGCACGAACACGTACATCGAGGTGAACACGGCGGTGACCACGACGGTCGGCACCAGCCTGCCGATGGCGGTGGCGAGCCAGGACAGCGCCGGCATCGTGCCGATCCACTGTGCCAGGGGGCCGTGAGCCGCCGCCGCGAGCAGCCCGAGCGTGGCGGCGAACAGGATCGGTGCGAGCACGATGGCGCCGAGATACTCGACCAGCCGGCGTCCCATCCCGCGCGGCCGGTCGATGCGCCAGACGACGTTGAAGCTCGCCTCGACCTTCTGGATGGTGCTGATCACCGTGTACAGCAGGAACACCAAGCCGACCGAGCCGAGCACGTCGCCGCGCACGTTGGCCACGAACTGCAGCACCGCCGTGCTGAGCTGGTCGCCCGCGGCGCCGACCGGGCGGAAGAATTCGCGCAGCAGGAGCTGCGGGTTGCCGCGGGCTCCGAGGCCCTTCAGCACCGAGAAGCTGAAGGCGAGCAGCGGCACGATGGAGAGCAGCGTGGTGTAGGCGAGACTGGTGGCGCGCACGCTCAAATCGCCGGTCATCCAGTCGCGCAGCACGGCCGCCGGGTAGCGCAGCAGGCGCAGCACCGGTCCCCAGGGCGGCGGCAACGATCGCGACCGGACGAAGATGCCCGTTTCCAGGCGTTCGACGAAACTCACCATCGCGGCACAGTTACACGGGCGTTGCGGCCGTGGCAAGGCGCGTCGGGCGCCACGCGGTGATTCAGCCGGTCAGCAGCCGCAGCGCCTCGAGATAGTTCGCGCTGGTGCGTGCGATCACGTCCGGCGGCAGGCGCGGCGCCGGCGGCCTCTTGTCCCAGTCCAGGGACTCGAGGTAGTCGCGCACGAATTGCTTGTCGAAACTCGGCGGACTCGATCCCGGCCGGTAGGAGACGGCCGGCCAGAAGCGCGAGGAGTCGGGCGTCAGCACTTCGTCGATCAGCGTGAGCCGCCCTTCCTGATCGAGGCCGAACTCGAACTTGGTGTCGGCGATGATGATGCCGCGCGCGCGCGCGTGCTCCGCCGCGAAGCGGTAGATCTCGAGCGACACGCGGCGGATCTCCTGCGCGAGATCACGGCCCACCAGCGCGACGATGGCATCGAAATCGATGTTCTCGTCGTGCTGCCCGGCCGGCGCCTTGGAGGCGGGCGTGAAAATCGGCTCCGGCAGGCGGTCGGCCATGACCAGTCCCGCCGGCAGCTCGATGCCGCACACGCTGCCCGTGCGCTGATAGTCCTTGAAGCCCGAGCCGATCAGGTAACCGCGCACCACCGCCTCGAGCGGCAGCGCGCGCAGCTTCTTCACCACCATCGACCGGCCGACGAGCGCGGCGCGCTCGCCCGGGTCGGCCACCACGTCCTCCAGACGCAGACTCGACAGGTGGTTCGGCACGATGTGGCGGGTGCGGTCGAACCAGAACAGGGAGACCTGGGTCAGCACCTCGCCCTTGCGCGGTATCGGATCCGACATCACCACGTCGAACGCGGACAGACGGTCGGTGGTCACGATCAGCAGGTGCCGTGCATCGACCTCGTAGATGTCGCGCACCTTGCCCTGGTGCACCTTCTTGAGGCCGCCGACGTGCGATTCGAACATCGGTGCAGACGGGTTTGCGCTGTCCATCGGTGGCCTGCCGGTCGGCTGTTACCATTGCCAGAGTGAGCCGCCGATTCTGGCGGCAGTGGCAGCCCAGGTCAAACACACATGGGGTGGACGGGAAAGATCATCGGTGCCCTGATCGGCTTCGCGGCGACCCACAGCCCCTGGGGGGCGTTGCTGGGCGCGGCGATAGGGCATGCCCTCGACAGCGCCGGCACTGCGCGCGGCGGCGGCGGGTACGGTGGCGGTGGTTACGGCAGCGGCCGGGGGCGCGACGGCGTGCGCGCGGTCTCGGCGCTGTTCTTCCGCACCACCTTCGAGGTCATGGGGCGGGTGGCGAAGTCGGACGGCCGGGTCTCCGAGGCCGAGATCGCGGCGGCGCGGGCGCTGATGCGGGAACTCGCGCTCGGGCCGCGCGACGTCGAGGCCGCCATCGCCTGCTTCCGGACCGGCAAGGCCGCCGAGTACGACGCCGCAGCCGCCGCCGACGCGCTGCGCGCGGCCTGCGTCGACCGTCCGGATCTGCTGCGCGCGTTCCTCGAACTGCAGCTGCGCGCTGCGCTCGCGGGCAACGGCCTGTCGCCGCCGGCGCGCACGCTGCTCGCCACCATCGCCGCGAGACTCGGTTTCGGCGCGATCGAGTTCGCGCAACTGGAGTCGCTGGCGCGCGCCCGCCAGCGCGGCGACGCGCGCGGCGCTCGGCGCGCGCCCGTGCTCGCGGATTGCTACCGCGAACTCGACGTCGCCGAATCGAGCAGCGATCAGGAAGTGGTCAAGGCCTATCGGCGCCAGATGAGCCGGCATCACCCGGACAAGCTGGTGGCCAAGGGCCTGCCGGAGTCGATGGCGCAAATCGCCAAGGAGAAGACGCAGCGCATTCAGGAGGCCTACGAGGCCATCCGGTTGGCGCGCGGAATGCGCTGACGCGGGTGGGACGGTGCTCGACCCGCGACTTCGGGTCGGCGCCGGTGACGCGGGTTGCGGCGCCGGTGACGTGGGTTGCTGTGCCGGTGATACCATGGCGCATGGACCCCGTCATCGCGCCTTCCATTCTGTCGGCGGACTTCGCCCGCCTCGGCGACGACGTGCGCGCAGTCCTCGCGGCAGGCGCGGACTGGGTGCACTTCGACGTGATGGACAACCATTACGTGCCCAATCTGACCATCGGTCCGCTGGTGTGCGAGGCGCTGCGCAAGGCAGGAATCGGCGCGCCCATCGACGTGCACCTCATGGTGTCGCCCGTGGACGCGCTGGTGCCGGAATTCGCGAAGGCCGGCGCGACCCGCATCAGCTTCCACCCGGAGGCGACGCAGCACGTCGACCGCACCATCCGCCTGATTCGCGACCACGGTGCGAGCCCCGGTCTGGTCTTCAATCCGGCGACGCCGCTCGACTGGCTGGATTACGTGATCGAGGAGATCGACATGGTGTTGCTGATGTCGGTGAACCCCGGCTTCGGCGGACAACAGTTCATCCCGCGGGTGCTCGGCAAGATCGCGGAGACGCGCGCGCGCATCGATTCCTCGGGGCGGGCGGTGAGGCTGGAGGTCGATGGAGGCGTGAAGGTGGACAACGTGGCGCGCATCGCCGCCGCCGGCGCCGACACCTTCGTCGCCGGGTCCGCGATATTCGGCAGCGCCGACTACGCGAAGACCATCGCCGAGATGCGCGCGCAGATCGCGCTCGGCCGGTCGCGCTGACGCGCGCCGCGGCCGGCGCGCGTCAGTCCTCGTCGTCCTCGTCCTCGTCTTCGTCGTCCACGTCCGGACGCGCGTTCTTCACCGCGCCGCCAGCGCCGGACTTCACCGGCACGACGAGCGGACGAGTCTTGACCTTCGGTCGGGCGTTGAACACCACGATGGTCTTGCCGGTCGCGCGCAGCAGACCCTGTTCCTCGAGCACCTTGAGCACGCGTCCCGCCATCTCGCGCGAGCAGCCGACCAGTCGCGACAGCTCCTGGCGGCTGACCTTGATCTGCATGCCTTCCGGGTGGGTCATGGCGTCGGGCTCGCCGCACAGATCCATGATGGCGTGCGCGACGCGCCCCGTGACGTCGACGAATGCCAGATCGCCGAGCTTGCGATTGGTGCGGTCGAGCCGGGTCGCGAGCTGAGTCGCGAGTTCGAAGATCAGGCCGGGGCTCTCGGCCGCGATCTGCCGAAAGCGCGGGTAGGTCATCTCGGCGAGCTCGGATTGCTGGCGCGTGCGCACCCAGGCGCTGCGCGTGGGCTGTTCGTAGAACAGGCCCATCTCGCCGAAGAATTGTCCCTTGTTGAGGTAGGCGAGCACCATCTCGTTGCCGTCCTCGTCCTCGATCATCACCTCGACCGAACCGCTGATGATGTAGTAGAGAATGTCGGGAAGGTCGCCGGCGTGGATGATGACCGTCTTGGAAGGCACCGTGCGGATTCGGCAGTAGCTCAAGAACCGGTTTATCGCCGGAATGTCGCTCAGGGCCTTGGCGCCTTCTTCCATGGTCTCTCCCTACAACTTGAGGCTGTGCGTTCTGCACGCACGATGCCGCACGTTGTATTACATAAGTACCGGTATCGCAAGAACTATCCGGCCGCTCGCTGCGTCCGGCCGAGGCTCGCGGCGCCGGCCTCAGATCCAGTAGGCGCTGCGCGTCATCACGCGACCGCCGAGGTGCATCAGTGCACGCACCGGCCGGGGCAGCCGGGTGCCGCCGAGGGACTCGGCGTTGGCCCCGTGTCGGGCCTCGTCGTGGGTCATCTGCGCAAGGATGGCACGGCTGCGCTGATCCTCGGCCGGCAGTCGCCCCAGGTGGTCGCGCAGGTGGTTCTCGACCTGAGCCTCGGTCTCGGTGATGAAGCCGAGGCTGCGGGCATCGCCGAGCGTTCCGGCGATGGCGCCGAGCGCGAAAGATCCCGCGTACCAGAGCGGGTTCAGCCAGCTGGTGCGTCCGCCGAGTTCACCGAGCCTCGCTTCGCACCAGGCGAGGTGGTCCATCTCCTCGCGGGCGGCCTCGCGCAGACTCGCCTCGACCTGTGGATCGCGGGCGAAGATGGCCTGGCCGCGGTACAGGGCTTGGGCGGCGACTTCGCCCGAATGATTGACCCGCATCAGCCGGGCCGCTTCGCTGCGCTGCAACGCGGTCAGCTCCGGCTCCGGGGCCGTGCTCCCGGGCAGCGCCCGCGAGGCGTGCGCAGGCGCGGCTAACACCTTGATCGCCTTGTCTATTTCGCACAAGACGCGGTCGAGCGGTGTAAAACTTCGTGTGCTCATCCGGACATTATATAATGTACCGGCGCGGAGCCCTGCCGAGGTATGGATTTTGGCCTTGGGCCCTGAGCCTGCTGCCGATCGACGGGGGGCTGGCATCGGAGCCCGACGTTCTGTAGACTTTCGCGCCTTTCGGTTTCGACCCAATTCACGAACGTCACGGAATTTCAGAACAAGCCCATGTACACCGTATTCTCGAAGCCCGATGAAATTCGTGGCGATTGGTATGTGGTCGACGCGGCGGGCAAGACCCTCGGCCGCCTCGCCTCCGGCATCGCTCATCGGCTCAAGGGCAAGCACAAGCCGACCTACGCCCCGCACCAGGATCTCGGCGATCACATCGTGGTGATCAATGCCGGCGACGTGCGGGTCACGGGAGCGAAGCTGACCGACAAGTTCTACCACCGGCACACGGGTTACGTCGGCAACCTGAAGAGCACCTCGCTCGGCAAGCTGCTGAAGGAACACCCGGAGCGCGCCATCGAATTCGCCGTCATCGGCATGCTGCCGAAGGGCCCGCTCGGCCGGCGCATGGCGCGCAAGCTGCACGTGTTCGGCGGCAAGGACCACCCGCACCAGGCGCAGCAGCCCAAGGCGCTCGACCTCTAACGTTTCACCAGGACACCGCACAGCCATGGCATCGAATTCCGCCTCGAACGCTTTCTACGGCACCGGACGTCGCAAGACGTCGAGCGCCCGGGTGTACCTGCGCCCCGGCACCGGCCGGGTTTCCATCAACGGTCGCACCCTGGAAGAGTTCTTCGGCCGCGAAACCGGCCGGATGATCGTGCAGCAGCCCTTCGGCGCCGCGCAGCTCGACGGCAAGTTCGATGTGGACGTGCACGTGGCCGGCGGCGGCATCACCGGCCAGGCCGGCGCCATCCGGCTCGGCATCACGCGCGCGCTGATGGCCTACGACGAGACGCTGCGCTCGCCGCTGCGCCAGGCGGGCTTCGTGACCCGCGACGCGCGCGAAGTGGAGCGCAAGAAGGTCGGCCGCCGCAAGGCTCGCCGCGGCACCCAGTTCTCCAAGCGTTGATCGTACCGGGGACCTTGTTTCGTCACGCAAGGGTCCCTGTGGATCGAAGGGTTTTGGGGGATCGTCTAGCGGTAGGACAACGGACTCTGACTCCGTTTACCTAGGTTCGAATCCTAGTCCCCCAGCCAAATCAAGGGCCCATTGACGTGGGCCCTTTTTCTTGACGGAACAGGCGAACACGATGTCGGGCGAAGGCAAATCGGGTGCGCGCATCGCGCCGATGGCGCTCGGCGCGCTCGGCGTGGTGTTCGGCGACATCGGCACCAGTCCGCTCTACGCACTGTCGTCCTGTTTCACCGGGCCGCAACTCACCGTCACGCCGGACCACGTCCTGGGCGTGCTCTCCCTGGTCTTCTGGTCACTGGTGCTGGTCATCCTCGTGAAGTACGTCGGCGTGGTGCTCAACGCCGACAACAAGGGCGAGGGCGGCGTGCTCGCGCTCACTGCGCTCGTCATGAACACCGACCGGGTCAGTCCGCGCCGCAAGCTGTACGGAACGCTCGGCATCCTCGGCGCGTCGCTGTTCTTCGCGGACGGCGCGATTACCCCGGCGATCTCCGTGCTGAGCGCCGTGGAAGGGCTGCACGTGGCGGCGCCGGACGCGCAGATTCCGGTGTTGCCGATCACCGTCGTGGTCCTGATCGGGCTGTTCGTCATCCAGCGCCACGGCACCGGCTCGGTGGGCCGGGTATTCGGGCCGGTCATGCTCGGCTGGTTCCTGATACTGACGGTACTCGGGGTCGGCTGGATCGTGCGCGAGCCGGCCGTGCTCGGCGCACTGAATCCCGTGCGCGCGATCGGCATGCTCGCCCAGCACCAGGTCGGTGCGCTGGCGGTACTCGCCGGCGTATTCCTGACCGTCACCGGCGGCGAGGCGCTGTACGCCGACATGGGCCACTTCGGCAGACGGCCCATCCGGCTGAGCTGGTCGCTGGTCGTGATGCCGGCGCTGGTGCTCAACTACTTCGGTCAGGGGGCGTTGCTCATCGAGAATCCCGCCGCGGTGAGCAACCCGTTCTATCTCATGGCGCCCGCGTGGTCGTTGTACCCGATGGTGATACTCGCCACCGCGGCCACGGTGATCGCCTCGCAGGCGGTGATCTCGGGGGTGTTCTCGGTGACCACCCAGGCGGTCAGCCTCGGACTCCTGCCGCGGGTGCGGGTCGAACACTCCTCGGCCGAGCACGCCGGACAGATCTACGTGCCCATCATGAATTGGCTCCTGCTCGCCGGCTGCCTCGCCCTGATCGTCGGCTTCGGGAGTTCGGCGGCACTCGCCGGCGCCTACGGACTCGCCGTCTCCGGTGCGATGACCATCGTCACGCCCCTGACCTTGAGCCTGATCAAGTCCCGCACCGGCAGCGAGAGCCGTCCCCTGCGCGCCGCGCTGTCGCTGCTCTTCGTGGTCGATCTCGCGTTCCTGCTCGCCAATCTGACCAAGTTGCAGGAGGGCGGATGGCTGCCGCTCAGCGCCGGTCTGACGTTCTACTGGATCATGCAGACCTGGCAGCGCGGCCGCGGCTCGCTGCTCACCCGCTTGCTGCGTGAACAGAAGCCGGTTCGGGACTTCCTCGAGGACCTGAAGCGCGATCCGCCCGTGCGGGTGCCGGGAACCGCGATCTTCCTGGACGCCAAGGCGTCCGGCGTGCCTCGCGCCCTGCTCAACAACATCAAGTTCAACCGGGTGATGCACGAGCACGTGGTGCTGCTCACCCTGGTGACGCGCGAAGAGCCGCGCATACCGCGGGCGAAGCGGCTGACGGTGACGCCGGTGTACGACGGGATCCTGCGCATCGTGGCGCAGTTCGGCTTCATGGAGAAGCCCGACGTGCTCGAGATCCTGCGCGACGCGGAAGCGCACGGCGTTCCCCACGATCCGGAGCACACCACGTTCTTCCTGAGCCGCGAGGAGCTCCTCCCGGGACAGCGCTCGGAATTGCCGCCGCTGCGCCGCCGGGCGTTCATGCAGATGGCGCGCAACGCCCAGGTGATCGCGGACTACTACGGCCTGCCGCCGAGCCGCGTCGTGGAGATCGGCACCCGAGTGGAGATCTGAGCCGGCCGCCGTTCAGCGGCGCGCCGGTTCGATGGTCTTGACGCCCGCGTCACCCGCGACGATCAGCACGTCGGCGCCGCGCCGCGCGAAGATGCCCACGGTCACCACCCCGGCGATACCGTCGAACGCGGCTTCCATGCCCGCCGGATCGTCGATGGGAAGATGGTGCACGTCGAGGATGACGTTGCCGTTGTCCGTCACCACCCCTTCGCGCCAGACCGGCTGCCCGCCGAGCTCGACGATGCGCCGCGCCACGTAGGAACGGGCCAGGGGAATGACCTCGACCGGCAATGGGAAGCGGCCCAGCCGCCCGACCAGCTTGGAATCATCGACGATGCAGACGAAGCGGTCCGAGGCCGCGGCGACGATCTTCTCGCGCGTCAACGCCGCGCCGCCGCCCTTGATGAGTTCGCCGCGCTCGGTCGCCTCGTCGGCCCCGTCCACGTAGAGGGCGAGGGGGCCCGCGGCATTGAGATCCAACAGCGGAATGCGCGCCGCCGCGAGGCGCTGCGAGGTGCGATCCGAACTGGAGACGGCGCCGGCGAGCGGGATGCGCCGCTCGACGATCTCCTCGATGAGTTGCTCGACCGTCGATCCGGTGCCGACGCCGAGCACCATGCCTTCTTCGATGTAGCGCGTGGCGGCGCGAGCCGCGAGACGCTTTTTTTCAGTGGACGTCGGAATGTTCGTACCCCAGAAACAACTGTGCCCGCTTTCGCGGGCACAGTTGCTTAAGAAAGAAGGATTACTTCTTCTTGGCGGCCTTCTTCTTGGCCACCTTCTTCTTCGCTTTCTTTGCTTTCGCTGCCATGTTGAAACTCCGTTGTCGGGTTAGTCCGGGGACCGAGTATATACACGATTATTTAATTTACAAGCAATAAGTCGCCTTCGTTGCTTGCGCGTGCGTCGTCGTTGTGATCCACATCACTCGAGCGACAGGATGAAGTCCCACTCGGTCCGACTCACCGGCGTCACCGACAAACGGTTGCCGCGCCTGAGTATGAGCATCTGCGCGAGCGCGCCGCCCGCGTGCGCTCGCAATTCGTCGAGCGAGATCACGCGAGCGAACTTGCGCACCAGCGCCACGTCCACCGCGTACCAGCGCGGCGCTTCGGGATCGCTGTCCGGATCGTGGTAGCGGTGCTTGCGGTCGAAAGCGCTCGCGTCCGGGTAGCCCTCGCGCGCGACGCGCACGATGCCCACGATGCCGGGCACCTCGCAGTTCGAGTGATAGAAGAAGCCGGTGTCGCCCCGCTTCATCGCGTCGCGCAGCATGTTGCGCGCCTGGTAATTGCGCACGCCGTCCCAGGGGGTGGTGCGCCGTGGCGCGGCGGCGAGATCGTCGATCCCGAAGGTGTCCGGTTCGGATTTGAACAGCCAGTGATTCATTCGGCCCTCCCTGCGGCCGGTTCCGTGTTCGTGAAGGGCGCGAACCCCGATTCCGTGGCCAGCGCGTCGAGCGCGAGGTCCCAGTGGTCGGCGAACCGTTGTCCGACACGCTGACAGTCGAAGCAATAGCCGACGAGTTCGGGGCCCCGCCAGCGGCGGTGCAGGCGCCTGAAGGCGAACGCCCGATCGTAGAACCCGCCGCCCATGCCGAGTCGGCGGCCCTGCGCGTCCACGCCCACCAGCGGTACGACCACGAGGTCGAACCAGCGCGGCGGCACGGGGGGCGAGGTGCGTGCCGGAGCCGCGATGCCGAAGGCTCCGCGGCGAACCGCGCCCGCGAGCGGATGGAAGCGGATACGCGCGTGGCGGCGATCGACCACCACCGGCGCGTACAGCCGCACTCCGCGCCTGCGCGCGGCGGCGATCAGCGGGGCGGTGTCGGTCTCGCCGTCGAAGGGCAGGTATACCGCCACGCGCCGTCCGCAGGCGAAGCGCGGCGACTTGCGCAGGGCGCTGGCCGCCAGTGCCGACTTGGTGGCGTGCTCGGCGGGCGCCAACGCGCGGCGAGCTCTGCGCAAGCGCTTGCGCAGCGCGCTCTTCAAATCCGTCGTCATGGAAGAATCCGGGGGGTCGGAGGGGATGGCGCCACCCGCATGTGCCGTCTTGGACCGTTGCTCCCGACCTGAGCAACAGGTGGGACTAGCTGCGGCACTTAAGGCTTTCCGCTCGCGGCGGACTTGCACAATGTTGCCAGCAAGCACGGCCCCTGGGGTTTACAAACTTAGGGTCAGGAGGTAACCCGATCCGCATCGAACACCGCAGGCGGCGCCAAATTCAATCGTCGTCGGACCGGTCAGAACTCGAGCTGCCGGCCCTTCTCCAATGCCGACTCTACGCGCTCCCGCAGGATACGCAAGCGGCCGCCGAGATCGGATTCGTGAGAGCTTCCCTGGTTGCGCAGACGCAGCAACTCGTTGGCGAGGTTGAGCGCCGCGATCACGGCGATCCGGTCCAATCCCACCACCTTGCCGCCGTCACGGATCTCGCGCATCTTGCCGTTGAGGAATTCGGCCGATTCGAGCAGATCCGCCTTCTCCTCGGCGGGACAGGCGATGTGGTACTCCTTTTCCAGGATCCGCACGCTCACGCGCGCCACTTCCTCGCTCATGCCTGCTCCATGGACTTCAGCCGGCCGATCATCGCCTCCACCCGCGCACGCACCTGTTCGTTCTTCTGCAGCAGGTTCGCGCGTTCGGCGGTCAGCACCTCCTGCCGCTGGCGCAAGGCGCGATTCTCTTCCTTGATCTGCTGGATGGTCGCGATCAAGTCCTCGACGCGCTTTTCCAGGCGCTTCAATTCGAGTTCGACGGCCGACTTTGGCGAGTGCTCGCTCATGGGCGCTCAATATAGAGCGCGCCCTACGGCATTGCAAAGGCGCGCGCCGCGCGTGCGCACCGCGCGGCGGGCGCGGACGACGCGCGGCGTGGGCGCCGGCTACGGTATCATCGCGCGCATGGCGCTCGCGGTTCGCTTCAAGGATTTCGAGGAGGTGCTCGCCGCGGCGGGCAGCCTCGCCAACGCCGCCGAGGCGCACGGTTCATTGTGCGGCGCATTGTGCGCCGTCACCTCGTATCGAATGCAAGACTGGGTGAACGAGATCCTTCCCGACCGGGCGACGCTGTCGGAGGAGTCCGCCGCCATGCTCGAGCGGGTCTATGCCGTCACCTCGACGGCATTCGCGGATCAGGCGATGAGCTTCGAGCCGCTGCTCCCCGACGACGCCCAGCCGCTCACCGGCCGGGCTCAGGCGCTCGCCTCCTGGTGCAGCGGATTCCTGTATGGGCTCGGTACGGGACAGATCGCCGATCTCGACGCACTCAACGGCGAGGTGGGTGAGATCGTGCGCGACTTCACCGAGATATCGCGCGCGACCGGCGAGGAGACCGACGGCGACGAAACCAGCGAACAGGCGTACGCGGAACTGGTCGAGTTCATTCGCGTGGCCGCCCAGGTCGTGTTCGAGGAGCTCCTGCCGCTGCGCGCGCAGAGCGAGTCCGCCGCTCCCGCACGGCTGCATTGAACGCCGCCATGGATCGACGGGAGTTCGCCCGGCGGCGCAGCCAGCTCATGCGCATGATGGGGCGCGATGCCATCGCCATCCTGCCGGCCGCACCGGTTCGGCACCGCAATGCCGACATCGAATACCCCTACCGGCAGGACAGCCACTTCCACTACCTCACCGGCTTTCCGGAACCCGAGGCCGTCGCGGTATTGATTCCAGGGCGGGCGCAGGGCGAGTACCTGCTGTTCGTGCGCGAGCGTGATCCGCAGCGCGAGGCCTGGGACGGATCGTGGGCCGGCACCGAGGGGGCGGTGGCGGACCACGGTGCCGACGATGCCTTTCCTGTTGAGGACATCGACGAGATCGTCCCCGGATTGATGGAGGGGCGGGCGCGCATCTTCTACGCCATGGGGATGCATCCGGAATTCGACTCGCGCGTGCTCGGCTGGGTGAACGGCCTGCGCGCCTATGCGCGCGACGGCATGGGCGGTCCGCAGGAGTTCGTCTCCCCGCACCACCTGCTCGACGACATGCGGCTCTACAAGAGCCGCCCGGAGCAGTCGCGGTTGCGCCAGGCCGCCCGCATCACGGTCGGCGCGCACCGCAGGGCGATGCGCTTTGCGCGTCCCGGACTGATGGAATACGAGGTCATGGCAGAATTGACGCATGAATTCCGCGCGCACAACACGGAAGCCGCGTATCCCCCGATCGTCGCCGGCGGGGCCAATGCGTGCGTCATGCACTATCGCCGCAACGACCGCCGGCTCGAGGAGGGGGATCTGCTGCTGCTCGACGCCGGCTGCGAGTACGAGTGCTATGCCGCCGACGTCACGCGCACCTTTCCGGTCGGCGGGCGCTTCACTCCGGCCCAACGCGCCCTCTACGAGGTCGTGCTCGAGGCGCAAATCGCCGCCATCGACAAGGTGCGAGCGGGCAATCACTGGGACGATCCGCATCAGGAGGCGGTGCGCGTGATCACCCACGGTCTGGTGCGCCTGGGCCTCGTCGAGGGACCGCCGGCGCGGGCGCTGAAGCGTGCGGCCTACACGCCGTTCTTCGCGCACCGCACCGGACACTGGCTCGGGTTGGACGTGCACGACGTCGGCGACTACAAGGTCGGCGGCGAGTGGCGCGTGCTCGAGCCGGGCATGGCGCTCACGGTGGAGCCCGGGGTCTATGTCCGGCCGGGGCCGGGCATTGCGCGCGAGTTCTGGAATCTCGGCGTGCGCATCGAGGACGACGTGCTCGTGACCCGCGGCGCGCCCGAGGTGCTGTCGGCGGCGTTGCCGAAGGATCCCGACGCGGTGGAGCGTGAGGTGCAGGGATCGTGACCGAGGCCGTCGACGTCGCGATCGTGGGTGGCGGCATGGTGGGGGCGAGCCTCGCCGTCGCCTTGCGGTCCGCGGGTCTACGCGTCGCGCTGATCGAGGCGGTGCCGCACGATTCGGCCGAACAGCCGAGTTTCGACGAACGCACCACCGCGCTCTCCAACGGTAGCCGGCGAATCCTCGAGACGCTCGGCGTCTGGCCGGCGGTCGCGGCGGGCGCCACGCCCATCGCCAGGATCCACGTCTCCGACCGGGGACGCTTCGGTTTCGCGCGCATCGACGCTCGTGAACAGGGACTGGCGGCGCTCGGCTACGTGGTGCCGAACCGCCTGCTCGGCAGCGCGCTCTGGTCGCGGATCGGCACGGGCGGCGACGTGCAGTCGTTCTGCCCGGCGACCGTGAGCGCGGCCACTCCCGGCCCGGACGCGGCGACGCTCGAACTCGCCTGCGCGGACGGTGTCGTTCGACGGTTGCGTGCGCGGCTGGTCGTGGCCGCCGACGGCGCGCGATCGGCGGTGCGCACCGCATTCGGCGTCGACGCCGAGGTGCGCGATTACGGCCAGACGGCGGTGATCACCGCGGTGCTGCCGCAGCGGTTCCACGAGCACGTCGCGTACGAACGCTTCACGCAGACCGGTCCGCTCGCGCTGCTGCCGCTCGCCGACGGGCGCTGCACGCTGGTGCTCACGCTCACGCACGAGGCCGCGCGCGCCGCCATCGCCTGGCCGGACGAGCGCTTCCTCGCCGAGGTTCAGGATCGCTTCGGCTTCCGGCTGGGCCGCTTCCTCAAGGTGGGGCGCCGGGTGTCCTACCCGCTCTCGCTCACGCAGTCGCGGCGCACCAGCGCCGGGCGCTGCGCCATCATCGGCAATGCGGCGCAGGGGCTGCATCCGGTCGCGGGCATGGGGTTCAATCTCGGCTTGCGCGATGTCGCCTGCCTCGCCGAATTGCTGGTCGAGCGCGTTCGCGACGGTGGATTCGATCCGGGCGCGCGCGATCTGCTCGACGCCTACGATGCATGGCGTGCCGAGGATCGGCGGGGAATCATCGGCTTCACGGACGGACTGGTGCGCACCTTCGGGAGCGACCTGCCGGGCGTCGGCGGGTTGCGCAACTTAGGCTTGCTCGCGTTCGACCTGTTGCCGCCGGCCAAGGCCGCGCTCTCGCGCCTGAGCACCGGCGCCGCGGGGCGGGTGCCCAAGCTCGCGCGCGGAGTGCCGCTGACGTGAGCGCCGTGCGCGGTCGTTCGCTCGATCTGATCGTGGTCGGTGCCGGCGTCGTCGGCGCCGTCACCGCGCGGCTCGCCATCGCCCGCGGCCTGGTCGCCGCCGGACGCGTCGCGGTGATCGCGGACCGCCTGCCCGATCCGGTGGCCAGCGCCGACTGGGATCTGCGGGTGTACGCGCTCGGGCGCGCCTCGCAGCGTCTGCTCGCGGGTTGCGGGATATGGGAGGCGCTGCCGGCGGAACGCCGCTACGGCTACGAGCGCATGTGCGTCTGGGACGCGAGCGGCGAGCCCGGCGGATCCGGATCGATCTCGTTCGACTGCGCGGAACTCGGCGAGCCCGACCTCGGGCACATCGTCGACGGCGGCGCGCTCGCCCGCGCGAGCGTGGCGGCGGCGCGCGACGCCGGGGTGGTCTTCATCGAGGGACGGCTCGCCGCCGTGGATGCGTCCGATTCGCAGGCGTGCGCGACGCTCGAGGACGGCCGCGAGTTCGCCGCGCCGCTGCTGGTCGGCGCCGACGGCAACGAGTCGCGGGTGCGTGCCGCCCTCGGCATCGGCACCAGCGGGCACTCGTACCACCAGGATGCGCTCGTGGCGCACGTGCGCACCGAGAAGCCGCATCGCGCCACCGCCTGGCAGCGGTTTTTGCCCTCCGGGCCGCTCGCGCTGCTGCCGCTGCCCGACGGTGTCGTGTCGATCGTCTGGAGCACGGCGACCCGGGAAGCGGAGCGGCTCGCCGCGATGCCGCCCGGGGAGTTCGCCGACGAACTGGCGGCCGCGAGCGGCGGCGTGCTCGGTCGCTGCACGCTCGCCACGCCGATTGCACGCTTTCCGCTGCGCCTGACGCACGCGCTTGCGTACGTGCGGCCGCACGTCGCGTTGGTCGGCGATGCCGCGCACGCCGTGCACCCGCTGGCGGGGCAGGGCCTGAACCTCGGTCTGCTGGACGCCGCGGCCCTCGTCGACGTGCTCGGCGCCGCGCGCGCTCCCGCCGAGTTCGGCGAACTACGGCTGTTGCGTCGCTACGAGCGTTGGCGCCGCAGCGAAAATCAGCTGGCTGCCGGGGTGTTCGACGGGTTGGAGCGTCTGTTCGGTGCCGCCAACACGGCGGTGGCGACCGTGCGCGCGATGGGCCTCGACTGGGTGGGCCGCTCGGGGCTGCTGAAACGGCGCTTCGCCGCCCACGCGCTCGGCCTGGGCGGCGACGTGCCGGAATTCCTCAGAGACGATCGACCTTGGCCGCGCAGATGAAGTCGTTGTGCGACAGGCCGCCGATGGAGTGGGTCGAGAAGGTCATCCGGCAATAGTCGTAGCCCACCTCCAGGTCCGGGTGGTGGTCTTCGGCATTGGCGACGTGGGCGACGGCGTTGACGAAACTCATGGTGCGGTAGAAGTCGCGGAACTTGAACGCGCGCTGCAGCTTCTTGCCGTCATCCGACAACCGCCAGGCCGGATCGAGCCCGGCGAGCAGTTCGCGCGCCTGGGCCAGCGTGAGCGGCGGCACCCCGCCCTCGCAGGGTACGCACTTGCGCGCCGCCAGCTCCGCCGCCGCCGCCGTGTTCGGTGCGCCCCCGGACTGCGCGCCGCTCACGACGCCACCCGCGCGTACGTGCGCTCGACGTAGCGTTCCACCAGTTCCTGGAAGTCCTCGGCGATGCGTTCTCCCTTGAGCGTCACGGTCTTCTCCCCGTCCTCGTAAACCGGGGCCACCGGGGTCTCGCCCGTGCCCGGCAGGCTG